>CALEJB010000036.1 GCA_937898675.1 uncultured Prevotellaceae bacterium | reverse complement strand
CGAACACTCAAAGCAACTTTCTATTTGGGAGTAATCTTATCCCGAACTGGGGTAAGGTACTTACTTTTTCTCGAAATGGAAGCATTAAAAAATTGTTTCGCACGTAATTTAAACAAACTATGTCTAAAACTGCCTGAAGATGTGAAAATTGAGAACAACCAAGTCCTCGCAAGCATATTATAATAACGAAGCCAATGCTTGGGCTTGCTATTTGAGTGATTTTTTGTAATCTTCTTGATATGGTCGAATGAAGTCGTCAAGCGAGGTGATGCCCATCTTCCTGGCTATCTTTTTCTTCTTGTTCGAGATGGTGACGACATTGTTGAACCTCATGCAGATCATGACTGCGGTCCGTGAGTAGCCGCAGCAGAGCAACGCGATGAAGTTGACGTCGCTTTCGCGGAGTCTGCCTTTCCCCAGCCTGATGGCGTCTTCCAGGATGTTGCCGTACAGGTCGTTCGTCAGCACCTGCAGGTTGGACCAGTAGGTGGCAGCCCGCGGGTTTTCCGGAACGGACATCAGGGACGCGAACTTTTTGGCGAACCTTTCTTCATCCAGTTCATAGGATGACTGGATGAGCTCATGCACGACCTTGATCTGGCCATCGAGGATGGCCTTGATCTCGTCTGACTGGGCCTTCTTTGCTTCAAGTGCCGCAATCCTGTCCTTTAGCTGAACCCGTTCCTGCTCCTTATCCTTCAGTGTGGACCTTGCGTTGGTGATCTCTCCCGTTAGCTTGGAGACCAGCTCTTCGTTTTTGGCCAGTTCCTTTTGGTATCCGGCCTCGGTCTCCCTGAGTTCGTGCTCCTTTTCTTGCAGCGAGGTTTTCACGGTGGCAATCTCGCCGGCCATATTCGAGACCAGAGCCTCCTGTCGGGCCAGTTCGGCCTTATAACCCTCTTCGGCTTCCCTGAGCCCCTCTTCGTAGTTGTTGATTGAGAGCCGCATCTGTTCAAGACTGTTCAAGGACGTGTCCAGATCTGATTTCAATAGCTCGTACTCGTTTTCTTTGGTTCTGAGCCTGTTGCGGTAACGCCAAAGGAAATGGATCAGGGCAAGGGCCGCAAGAAGGGTGAGGGCAACGGTTAACCATGCACCTTTCAATTCGGACCGCAAGGTGACGTTTTTCAGTTCTTCCTTTTGCAGGTCGTATTTCTTTTCTATGGTTAAAAGCTTGTCATTCAGACTTCCTATGAGAATTGAATCGGCCATGGCGTGAGCCTTGTTGTGGTAATTCAGCCATGATTCATGATCGTTCTTGTATCGGGAGATGTCCGCCAGCAGATTATAGTACATGATGCTGTCATTCGCACTCACTGATTCAGGTGAGCGGTTCAGATAATACAGCGCGGAATCGATTTGTCCCAGCCTGATGTATGATTTTGCCGCGCAATAATGAGCCCGCGGATGGTCAATCTCCCTGCCGCCGATCCTGATGGCCCGAACGGCATAATTCTTTGCATTCAGATAGTCCTGTTTGACCAGCTCATAGAATTCTGCTTTATGATAAAGGTTTGAGAAGATAAAAAACACCTCATTCCGGTTTTGAGCCAAATCTATCGCGGAATCGATATAATACAGTGCACTGTCCTGCTTCTCTTTCTCTTTGAAGTCACGATAAATGGCACCGATATTCGTCAGGCAGAGCAACTCGTAGTGTTTATCGGACAGCAACCTGTATAATTGCAATGCCTCAAAATACTTTTCAACGGCAATGCTTTTTGCTCCCACAACATAATCCTGATAAAGAACCCCTAACCTCAGTTTTGCGTAGGCCTTGTTGGCAATTCTTGTCTGTCTGCGGATTCGTCTGCCTTGTTATAGCAGTCTACGGCCTTTTCAGGATCGCTTAACACTTCATATACACACCCTTGATATAAGAGTGAACGGGTCGCTTTTTCCCTGTCATTGGAGTCCCGGTAATAACGGACAGCTTGACTGATTAGCGAATCACTCGTTATCGGGTCATAATTTTTGTATTTGGCTTCAGTAAGCAGCAATGCGTATAACGCACGTCCTTCTTCGTCCAATGAAGCCGGATCAATGGTGTTGATTTCTTTCAAAGCCTCCGTGTAGTCATTCTTCAGCAATAATGAATCTATTTGCATTAATGCAGTCTTGTCCGAGCCCTTTTGTGAGCACTCCGAGAAAAGAACAACCGATGCAATCAGAGCCGTGAAGCCAACAAAGTGTACAAACAAGTAGTGACTGTGTTTTGTCATACTATATTCAGTTATAGATGTAATGATTAATGTGTTATGCCGGCACAAAATTACATAAAATTCATGAAATCAGGTTAAACCGAACAATGAAAACATATCCAGAACCTCAAGTTTTTATTAACAGAAAGAAACACTTTGAGCCGCATATAGTTGATTATTATTAAAAATGGGGGTAAATTTAACATTTCATGGGTGGATTGACTAGTGGTTAACTTTTTGTTTTTTAACATGCTGTTTCAGAGCCTGTTATAAAAAATCGGTTAACTCAATTTAGGCGCAAAAAAACCGAAATTAACAAATGTACACATTAACTTTGCAAGCGTAATTTTTAAACATTTTTATAGTATGAAAAAGATCATTTTCACATTTATCTTGTTGTTAGTGCCGGCCATTATCTTGGCGGATGATAGCACCCAGTCGGTAGTTATGGTAGGTGACTCGGGTCACGGGCATAATCGGAATGCGATTGTCCTGCCGGAAGTGACGTATTCATCGGACACCAACACGTTGACGGTTGAGTTTGAATCCGAGGAACCCTACCTGCTTGAGGTCGAGGATGCCGGCGGCATTACCTGGTACTCCGGCCCGCTCAACACGAGCGGGATCCCCACTGTGTATGATGTGAACCTGCAACCGCAGAACACGTATGTCATAAGGATCTCGTCCGCGAACCATTCCTTCTACGGAATACTGGAATTATGATAATCATCTGATTACAGAATGATGAATCAATGCTGTTATTAATGAAAAAATTATAACTGTTATATTCTTTCTATATGAAACAACTATTTTTATTATTCGTAGTACTTTTGATGGTTTGCTCTTGTTCAGACGAAATCCTGAATGAGGACAATCATCAAGCAATTTTGGGAACTTCTAATGTGACGTTTTCGTTTGATTCGATTACGAACCATCAAACTGGAGAAAGTATCAATCATTGGAAGAAATGCTGGCTGCTTGCCAGATTCCAGAGGGCAAATTAAAATCAATGTCCACTGATGAATTAATTGAAGTGTGTATGAACCATCCGTTGCGAGGAATTTTCTCCGCATATAGCAATGAATTGGATGGGGTAAGCGTTATTGTCCACAATTTCAATGGATTCATTGAATTAAAAAACAGAAAAGACGCTGCATCAAAACACTTGCTTTTCTATGAGAAGGTCAATTGCGTGCCTCATGATGGAACCATCCCAAATAAATCTTTTGCGGATATTTCTCATCTCGGTTTTATTGATTTATATATTGCTTCAAAAGACCTAAAAGATCTTTATGCCGGTCAGCATTTGTATGAATTGGAAAGAATATCTAAGAATGTCTTTGACTTGAGACTAAATGAAAATGAAAAGTCATTAAGTTCCATCAGGCATTCTCTACTCATTATTGCTCAAGCCAAGCTTGAAGCGAAGAATATTGATGCCGAAGATTCAGAAATCCTTCGCAGATTCGTAAAAGTTTCAGGACAAGTACAGGATCCTAAAGATTACACTAAAGTCTCATTTATTTTATCGAAATAGTCATGAAAAAATTATTTTTAATTACTATATTATTCATACAAACAATACAAATCAGTACTGCTCAGGTAGTTGATACAATTTACACGATAGGTGGCAAACCTGTACAGGTGTTGATGCTTAATGAAATGAGCCCAGCTGAAATAGCTTATTGGAATTCATACTATACAAGGTGGTTTCCCGAAGCGACTTTGTTGGATAATACATCTCAGCTTTATAATTGTCATAGCTATGCTTGGAATCTCACTGATGGAGGACAAACAATATGTTGGATAAATGACTCCATATATTACGACGATATGCCAAGTCAGCCAAATGTCTCTAAGTATTGGACAAATGACTATTATGTACAAACGACGGAACTTGGTGCGAAAAAAATTCATTATTATAATGGTGATCATTCTGCAGTTGTTTCGCCAACAGTCAATGGTATGTATGAGTCAAAATGGGGAGCGGGGCCATTGATGCGTCATGCTCCAAATTATGGTCCCTATTCGCATATGACAGACAGACATTATTATCGCCATGTCGTCGTTGACTATGGATTGGTCAATTGTAGCAACGGTTATGGAACCATTGGTGTGAATATTGCTGCCAATTACAGTGCGACCGCACCAATTGATGCATCAACCTTCGTATGGGTAATTGAAACAGCTAAAGGAGATGACGCAGTTGAATTGGGACGTGCTATTATCAATAGTCAATCCAATAGTACAATCAATTTGACATTTACTCAAGTAGGTTTGTATGAAATGTATGTGTATTGTTATAATCCTTATAATGTTCTAGTTGGCGTTTATAATTTTGAGCCAGTAGTTACGTTATAATAGTGGACTAAACAATTTGATTTTATGAAGTATTTATTGATTTCTGTTGCGGTTTCGATGCTCTCCGTATTACTATTAGCATGCGGAGATAGCGACGAGCCTGAACCTGTGAAACCTGATGAAATCACGAGAGTTCAAGATGGCAATGGTAAAGTATTCTTAGAAAATGGTGTTCTGGTTAATGCCAATATTGACTACACTTCAGCTGAGTTAAGCAAAGCCTTGACTGAGCATGAGTGGTATTTTGACTATGGCTTTTACTATGACAACTCCCATGTGTCACCTAAGAAAGAGTTTGGTGGATATTGGCCTACCAACATACATGTTGACGGTACCATAGAATATAGTAAATTTCCAAAGCAGGAAGGTAAAATCAGGGATTTTTCCATCAATGGCAAGGAATTGATCTCAACACCTCGAACAGAAATCCACTCGGGATTTGCTATTCCTGTCGAAAATTATGTCATTATTGCTCTTGACCAGAGCGATAACGGGAGCAGCAGGATGATTCTTGACAGACAGTTATCGGCAGCTCCGATTGATGGTTATGATGCTAATTCTTCTTACGCAAGATTGATTTGGCATACAATACCAAATGATTAGTGATGAAAAGAACTCTGATTCAGCTGCTACTGATGACTGTATGCACATTGTCATTAGGGGCAATACCTGTCGATACGACAAAAGTTGCCCCAAGTGACGCGATCGTTAATCAGGTTTATTTCAATGGTTTAAATATAATGTTTACTCATACTGGAATATATGAAATCGTTATCTCATTTAAGAATCAGTTTAACGAGTATTTAGGAGATTATTCGTATGAACAAATCGTACAATAATCTTTAGCAATTGACGATTTATCAAAACTTTCAATAGAATATGGATTACTATGAGATTCTCTAAGACTTTTTTTGTGATTTTTATAGGGTTTATTCTGATTTCCTGTGGACACGACGAGCCCGTTGATCCCAACGAGGTCACCCGTGTCCAGGATGGTAATGGCAAGGTGTTTCTTGAAAATGGAACACTGGTGGATGCTAATCTGGATTACACCCAGGCGGAATTAATTGACGCACTGAACAAGTATGACTGGGAACGGGAATATAGTTTTTACTATGATAATCGCAAAATTTCCCCCAAGACGGAAATTGATGCCATGCCTCGAATCATCCATCCTGACGGAACGATTGTATTTGATTTTCCTGCTGAGGACGCAAGGGTGAGATTATACACCGTTTCGGGCAAGCAGATTACGGCAATTCAAAATGCACCATCTTGGTCCAGCTCAATGTATTCCCCCGTAGTTCTTACCGTTGTATCTTTAGACATGACGGAGGGATCTGGAAGAATCGTTATGGATCGAAAAGTAGATATGGAATTAGACGGCTATTCCACTAGTTCACTTTATGTCAGGATGGTTTGGAAGGCAAAAATGACTGATTCATGAGGAAAGCAGCCCTATTGTTGATAACTGCACTTTGCTCGCTGTCATTAGGGGCAATACCTGTCGATACGACAAAAATAGTCCCTAATGACAGCAGTGTCTTGTCACATGGTGTGCATCTTGAGAATGTTGTGGTCTATGGCAGCCGCAACAACTTCGGCGTGACATCATCACAGATGAGTGCTGTAACGCTCAGCAACGAACAAATCCTGTCTGTCCCCGTGTTCCTGGGCGAGCCGGATGTGCTCAAGTCCATTCAAAAACTGCCTGGTGTCCAGTCGGGCACCGAGGGCAGCGCAGGCATCTTTGTGCGTGGCGGCGACTATGACCAGAACTACATCACGCTCGATGGCTCGGCGATTTACAATGCCGAACATCTTCGGGGGTATGTCAGTGCCATCAATCCCGATATGGTTAGCAGCATCAACTTTTATCGTGGCGCCTTTCCCGCCCGCTATGGCTCGCGCTTGTCAAGCGTAATTGACGTGGGTATCAAGGAGGGCGACTACGACCGTTACCATGGTCTGTTAAGTCTGGGAACCTTATCCAGCCGTATCCAGGCCGAAGGTCCCATCTGGAAAGGGCACACGTCCTTTAATGTAGCAGCCCGCCTGTCCTATTTCGACTTGATTGCAAAGCCTGTGTTGAAGCACTTCTATGACAGACCCGAAGCGTTACAGCCTTATAGCAACATGCGCTACTATGACGTCACTGCGAAGCTGGTGCATAAGTTCAATGAGCGCAACCGACTGTCGGCGGTGTTCTATTACGGCAAAGATACCGACAATGAATCACCCACCGAAAGCCGCCGCAGTGAAAGCACCATCGGCAGGGTCGATATCTTGACCGAGAAACAATACAAGGAGGATGATTACCGTGCCAGCAGCAACGAGAGCCAGTGGAATAATCTGCTCTCAAGCCTCTACTTCACGTCTTTCATCACTCCCAACCACCGCTTGAATGTCAACCTGAATTACAGCCAGTACATGTATGACATGGCTGTCAAAAGTACAATTGACAACAAAATTACCGATCTTTATCGCCTGTTCTATTCCCATGACGAAATAGCCAGCATAACCGCCCATTCGGGAATAAAGGATCTGGCGCTCACTGTTGACGCATCGCTAAAGGCCGGAAATGCCCATTGGCTACGCTACGGCTTGAAGCTCTCCAGACAATGGCTGGACCCGAGTACCAAGGTCTTTAAGGATGCCACTATCAAACGATTTAAAGGCGGCCTTAACTTTAAGGGTGATATCGCGGAAGAGGATTCTAAATATGACGAATACAAGGAGTACATCGACTACACAAACGGCGATGAGATGTTCATCAATAACCTTGCACTGTATGCCGAGGATGATTTCACGGTCTTTCGTAACCTGAAACTCAACTACGGTATGAGACTGAGCTCCTATTTCGTCACCGACAAATCCTATCTTGCCCTTGAGCCGCGCATTTCATTGCGGTATCTGATAGGCGACAACTTATCCGTTAAAGCCTCTTATTCCCACATGACACAAGGCATCCACCGCCTGGTGACCAACAGCCTGATTATGCCCAGTGATATCTGGGTGCCCATTACCAAAGACATCCCGTTGATGAAGAGTAACCTCTATGGTCTTGGCATCAACTATGACTGGCGGGGCTTTAATTTTGCCGCCGAGGCCTACTACAAGACGATGGACAATGTGCTGGAGTACCGCAACGGCGCAACCTATTTTATCGCTAATCAGGACTGGCAAGAGATTGTGGCGCAAGGAAAAGGACGAAGCTACGGCGTTGAGCTGCTTGTGGAAAAGAAAGTCGGTAACACCACGGGTTGGCTGAGCTACACCTGGTCAAAGGCTCTGCGCACTTTTGACCAGCCAGACAATGAGATCAACGGCGGCAAGGAATTCTACGCCTCCACCGACCGCAGGCATAACTTCTCGGTGAATGTGTCGCATCATTTCACTTTTTCCAAGAGGATATCCCTTGATTTGAGCGCGTCATGGGCATACCAGTCAGGACGCAGAGGGACAGTTCCTTACTCCATTACCTACGGCCAAAGCCTGAGGGAGTATAATTACGACATCCCGGCTGTTGCCTATGGGGAAATCCTTTTCCATATCACCGCCATTAGTTCCCCTTACGGTATCGACATCTATAAAGTCGCTTTCAGTGAAGGGATTATTGGCGTTGCACAACCGTTCCACACATTTCGCAACATCAATGACTTCAAGCTCCCTGACACCCATCACTTAGACATCAATGCCAACCTTTCAATCAAGTCCCGCCTTGGCGAGAGTGTGATAGGTCTTGGCATCTATAATGTCTATAATCATTACAACATCAGCAACGTGTATATCGGTTATATGGACCAAAAAGCTATTCTTAAAGGCATCTGTCCTTTCCCGTTCATGCCGTCAATCAGTCTTACCCAAAAGTTTTAGTCCATGAGCAAACTGAATCGATTCAATATATTGATCATCTTACTCCTTGCGATACTGTCCAGTTGCGAGAAGGAGATAGACTTCAATGAACAATATGACAACGGGATTGCTGTCTATGCAATTGCTGTTCCAGGAGAGCCGTTCTCAATAAGACTTTCAAGGTCATTCTCTGTCAACGATAATCCCACCGTAGTGTTTTCTCATTACAGTAGCTATTACAGTGAACTGGATACACTTTACAGGACGGAAATTGTCATCGACAACGCCCAAGTCGAAGTAACGGTCAATGGCTCGGACAAATACACAATGACATATAATCCGGTTAGTCCCTACGCCTATCATTGCGAATATGTTCCCAAGGAGGGCGACAACATCACTATCAAGGCAAGTGCCCCAGGTTATCATGACATCAGCGCAAGCACACGGATCGAGAAGATTCAAAAGGCCCAAATCGCCAAAACAGAAGTTGTCTATAAAGACAATGGGGATGATGGGTCAATAATCGTCGGCAACCCGCTTGACCGCTTCGGAGTTGATTCAGTGATGTCAATCACATTGAAGATCAATGACCCGGTAGGTGAGCACAATTTCTACCGATTGAGAGTGTGCGGGGTTGCTGAAAAAGAACTACCACTGGGAACAATCACATATAAACAATACAATCTTTCAGATGTTTTCACATCCGATGACATCATCTTCTCTGACAATATGCTCACCAAACCATTCGGTGACTGGCAGGCGGGGTTCAGCAATGTCTTTGATGACCATCTTTTTGATGGCCAGGAATATACTTTTACAGTAGAGTCCCGCAAACGCAATGGTGATAATCCCCATGTAATCTTAGAATTACAGACAATCAGCCAAGACCTGTACTATTTCTTGAAATCCTATCAGGTTTTTCGCATCTCCACCGATGATGTTTACATGACACCGATAGGTCTCTACAGCAATATCAAAGATGGATGGGGCATTCTGGGCTCACTCAGTTGTGACACGCACATTATTTATTATTAGAATAGCCCATTAAATGCTGTAGATTAGAGGTATAATTCACCACAGATTGATCTGCCGCCGCCTGCGCAAAGCCGTTGTGAGGCAATTGCTCTCGTTTGCGGCTCGCCGTTGAGCCGCGGCCTATGTGCCAAAGGCGCGCGAGGCCCCGGAAAAATGTGCGTCATGTTTTGTCGTGCGCCCTAATTTCACTACCTTTGCCCCCATGATGAACCGAATGTTGACAATGATTGCGGCGGTGCTGACGCTTGCCGCAGCCTCACAGGCACACACGATGAACAATGATGAGATGACACGCCGCATCGACGAGGTGTTTGGCACAGTGTATGACAATCCCGCCGAGCCTGGCGCGGCAGTGCTGATTATGCAGGGCAACGACACGCTGTACAGCCGTTGCTTTGGCGTCGCCGACATGCAGACCAAGGTGCCCGTCACCTTTGCCACCAACTTCTGCATCGCCTCGGTGTCTAAGCAGTTCTCGGCCGTGGCACTCATGCAGTTGGCCGAGCGCGGCCGCCTCTCGCTCAGTGACCCGCTGTCGTGTTTCTTCCCCGAATTCCAGGCGCCTTTCTTCAATGACATCACCCTGCACAACATCCTCAGCCACACCTCGGGCATCCCCGATGCGCGCGACCGCGCTGACCGTGATTTTGTGCTCTATTCCACCGATGTGGCGTCGGTGGGCTACATGCGCACGCTCAACCACCTCAATTTCGCGCCCGGCACGCAGTATGAGTACATCAATCCCACGTTCCAACTGATTTACCAGATTGTGGAGCGTGCCACGGGCATCCCGTTTGAGACCTATATGCAGGACAGCGTCTTTGATGTGGCAGGCATGAAGACATGCCGCTACTTTGAGCCCGACCGCAACATTGCCTGCATGGCGCATGGCTACCAGCGCGACGCTGGCGGCGCATGGCAGGAGTATGACTACGGCGAGGAGAGTTTCTTTGCCACCAAGGCCGACGGTGCCCTCTATTGCTCCATCAACGACTTTGTGAACTGGGAGCGCGCCCTGCGTGACAACAAGGTGTGGACCGCCGCCAGCAAGCGCCAGGCCTACACGCCGTGGATCCACATCCCAGCCGATGCCGAGTACGGTTACCAGCCCCACACGGGCTACGGCTACGGATTTTTTGTCCAGGAACTTCCCGGGCATCCCGCCCGCGTCTATCACTTGGGTGACAATGGCGGCTTCACCATTTATGCCGGCAAGATTCCCGAGCGCGACCTGATTTTCCTCTTCTTCTCCACGCGCCCCGACATTGACCGCTTGGGCATGGTCAACAAGGTGTACGACATCCTTGGACTGTAGCCGCCGGGCAAAAACACGGGCGACTTGTTTCATATTCGCCCGATTTGCACTACCTTTGTGCCCGAATTATCGAATTTTGCACAATGGCACAATCTGCATTATTGAGTCGCCTTGACGGCTTGGACGCCCGGTTTGAGGAAATCGGGACGCTTATCACCGACCCCAATGTCATCGCCGACCAGCGGCGATATGTCAAACTCACCAAGGAATACAAGAGTCTGGAGACCCTGCTCAACGCCACGCGCCGCTATCGCAGGGCGCTCGACGACATTGAGCAGGCGCAGCAGGTGCTGAATGCCGAGAGCGACGAGGAGCTGCGCGCAATGGCGCGTGAAGAAATCGACGAGAATCAGGTGCTTGTGCCCAAGTTGGAGGAGGAAATCAAGCTCCTGCTCATCCCCGAGGACCCCGAGGACAGCAAGAATGTCGTGCTCGAAATCCGCGGCGGCGCGGGCGGCGACGAGGCTGCCCTGTTTGCCGGCGACCTGGCGCGCATGTACACCCGCTACTGCGAGACCAAGGGCTGGACGGTGCAGATGTCCAGTTGCAGCGAGGGCGCCGCCGGCGGTTTCAAGGAGGTGGTGTTCAGCATCACGGGCGACAATGTGTACGGCACGATGAAGTATGAGTCGGGTGTGCACCGCGTGCAGCGTGTGCCCGTCACCGAGACGCAGGGCCGAGTGCACACCTCGGCGGCCAGCGTGGCCGTGCTGCCCGAGGCCGAGCCGTTTGATGTGCACATCAACGAGGGCGAAATCAAGTGGGACACCTTTCGCAGCGGTGGCGCTGGCGGCCAGAATGTGAACAAGGTGAACAGCGGTGTGCGCCTGCGCTACATGTGGACCAACCCCAACACCGGCGAGCAACAGGAAATCCTCATCGAGTGCACCGAGACGCGTGACCAGCCCAAGAACAAGGAGCGCGCGTTGGCCCGCCTGCGCACGTTCATCTATGATCACGAGCACCAAAAGTATATGGACGACATCGCGTCGCGTCGCAAGACGCTGGTCTCGACCGGTGACCGCTCGGCCAAAATCCGTACCTACAACTTTCCGCAGGGCCGCATCACCGACCACCGCATCGGCTACACGGTCTATAATCTGCCGGCCTTCATGGACGGTGACATCCAAGACTGCATCGACCACCTTATTGTGGCCGAGAACGCCGAGAAATTAAAGGAAGCAGAACTATAATCAATAACAATAAAATAAAAATAAACAGAAATGAAGATAGGAATTATTGTGGCAATGCCCAAGGAGTTAGAACTCTTGTTGCCCTTGCTTCACGAATGCCAGGAACGCCACGATGCCGGCATGAAGTTTTACTGTGGCACCGTGGGTGACCACGAGGTCATCGTCATGCAGTGCGGCATTGGCAAGGTGAATGCTGCGATAGGCGCGTTGTCGCTCATCAATGCTTTCAGTCCCGATTACATTATCAACAGCGGAGTGGCTGGCGGTGCCGACCTCAACGTTCATGTGATGGACGTGGTAGCGGGCGAGCGCGTGGCCTACCACGATGTGTGGTGCGGACCCGAGAGCGAACTTGGCCGCGTTCAGGGCTTGCCCCTGTACTTCGAGGGTTCACAACGTATGCTTGACCTGTTGCCGCAGCGCCCTGACCTGCACAAGGGCCTCATCTGTTCGGGCGACCAGTTCATCGACGAGTTGCCCGCATTGAAGTGCATCAAGGACAATTTCCCCGATGCGCTGGCTGTGGACATGGAGTCGGGGGCGATTGCCCAGGTGTGCCACTTGCGCCAGGTGCCGTTCCTTGCCTTGCGCGTCATCAGCGACTCGCCGGGCGCCAGCCACGACAACACCAAGCAGTACCTCGACTTCTGGAACGATGCGCCGCGCGAGACGTTCAATGTGTTGAAGGACATCATCGACCAATTATAAGTTATGGAAAAAATCGCAAGTTTCAAGATTGACCACACGCGGCTGCTGCGCGGCATCTATGTCTCGCGCAAGGATTATCTTGCCGGCGGCGATGTCATCACCACCTTTGACATCCGCATGAAACAGCCTAACCGCGAGCCCGCCGTTAGCCAGAGCGCGCTGCACACCATCGAGCACCTCGCTGCCACCTGGCTGCGCAATCACAAGGAGTGGGGCAGCAAGGTGGTTTATTGGGGACCGATGGGTTGTTGCACGGGCAACTATCTGTTGCTCAAGGGCGACCTTGAAAGCCGCGACATCGTGACGCTCATGCAGGAGATGTTCCGCTGGATTGCCGACTTTGACGGCGAGATTCCCGGTGCCAATGCCCACGACTGCGGCAACTACATGCTCAACAATCTGCCCATGGCTAAATGGGAAGCCCGCAAATACCTGGTTGAGGTCCTTCAGGATATCAAAGATGAGAACCTCGTCTATCCCGCTGGGTAATCCCCTCATTGCACAAGGGTGAAAAATAACGCCGCAGGCAGTCGCTTGCGGCGTTTTATTGTGGTGCCAAAGGTTTTACAGTTCTATGGCGTCGTCCACTTTCTCGGGCAGGAGGGCGATGTCAAGCACGTCCTTGATGGTGTTCACATAGTGGAACGTCAGGCCCTTGAGGTACAGTTCGGGGATTTCCTCGATGTCCTTGCGGTTGTCCTTGCACAGGACGATTTCCTTGATGCCGGCGCGCTTGGCGGCGAGGATTTTCTCCTTGATGCCGCCAACGGGCAGCACCTTGCCGCGCAACGTGATTTCGCCTGTCATGGCCAGGTGGTCCTTGACGCGGCGTTGGGTAAACGATGATGCCAGCGAGGTCACCATCGTCACGCCCGCCGACGGCCCGTCCTTGGGAATCGCGCCCTCGGGCACATGGATGTGCACATTGTACTTGTCAAACAGGTCGGGATCGATGGTCAGCAACTGGCAGTGCGACTTGAGGTATTGCAGCGCGATGACTGCCGATTCCTTCATCACGTCGCCCAGGTTGCCCGTCAGTGTGAGTTTCTCGCCCTTGCCGCGTGCCAGCGACGACTCCACAAACAGGATTTCGCCGCCCACGGCGGTCCATGCCAGTCCCGTCACCACGCCGGCAAACTCGTTGCCCTCATATTTGTCGCGGCTGTAGTCCGGCGCTCCCAAATACTCCTTCAGATGCTCGGGCTTGACGCTGGCCGGGTAGGGGTCGCCGCCCGCCTTGCGGCGTGCGATGCGGCGCAGCACGGTGGCGATTTTCTTCTCCAGTTGGCGCACGCCCGACTCACGGGTATAGTCCTCGATAATCTGCAACGTCACCTTTTTGCCAAACTTGATTTCGTTTTTCTTGAAGCCATTGTTCTCCAACTCCTTGGGGACAAGGTGGCGCTTGGCGATTTCCAGTTTCTCCTCGGGGATGTAACCGTTGATTTCGATGACCTCCATGCGGTCGAGCAGGGGGCGGCTCACGGTCGCCAGACTGTTGGCGGTGGCGATGAACAGCACCTTGGACAGGTCATAGTCCACGTCCAGGTAGTTGTCGTGAAAATGGCCGTTCTGCTCAGGGTCAAGCACCTCGAGCAACGCCGACGACGGGTCGCCCTTGAAGTCCTGGCCCACCTTGTCAATCTCGTCGAGCACGATGACGGGGTTGTTGCTGCCGCACTTGGCGAGGGCTGCGATGATGCGGCCGGGCATGGCGCCGATGTAGGTGCGGCGGTGACCGCGGATTTCGGCCTCGTCATGCAGGCCGCCCAGCGAGATGCGCGCATATTCACGCTTCAGCGCATCGGCAATGGACTTGCCCAGCGATGTCTTGCCCACGCCCGGAGGGCCGTACAGGCACAGGATGGGCGCTTTGAGATCGCCGCGCAGTTTGAGCACCGACAGATGCTCCAGAATGCGGTCCTTGACCTTCTCAAGCCCGTAGTGGTCTTGGTTGAGTTTGTCTTCTACCTTCTTGAGGTCGAAGTTCTCTTCGGTATAGGTGTCCCACGGCAGGTTGAGCATGTTGTCCAGATAGGCATACTGCACCGAGTAGTCGGGGGTTTGCGGATTGAGGCGCTCCAGTTTGCGCAGTTCCTTTTCAAACTGCTTTTGGACGCTCTCGTTCCACTTCATCTTGGCGCCGCGCTGTTGCAGTTCATCGATGTCGTCAATGTCAGTGCCCAGTTCCTCCTGGATGGTGCGAATCTGCTGTTGCAGGAAGTGCTCGCGTTGCTGCTGCGACAAGTCCTCACGCGTGCGTGACGTGATGTTTGCCTTGATTTCAACGAGTTGCTCCTCGCGCGTGAGCAGGGCATAGAGCAGGTAGGCGCGTTTCTTGATGTTGTGTTCCTCGAGCATGCGCTGTTTCTCCTCCGATTCAAAGGCGATGTTGGTGGCCAGGAAGTTCATCAGGTACAAGGGATTGTCGATGTTCTTCATGGCAAATGCCAGGTCGCGTCCGTTGCTGTCCATGTTGCGCAGGATGCGCAGCGTGACCTCAACAACGCTTTCCATGAGCACCTCAAACTCTTTGTCGCCGGGCCGGGGAGGTTTCTCCTCCACAAGCGTTACATTGCCGCGCATGTAGGGCGTGTCGCTGGTGATGGCGTCCAGGTGGCAGGTGGAGCGGCCCTGAAGGATGACGTTGGTCGAGCCGTCGGGCAGTTCCAGCACCTTGACGATATTGGCGATGGTGCCAAAGCGGTACAGGTCTTTCTCGGCAGGGTCTTCGACACGGCTGTCATATTGGCAAATGACGGCGATGCTGCGGTGGCTGTCGCCTGCCTCCTTGATGAGGCGCATCGACTTTTCGCGTCCCACCGACACCGGCATGGTCATCGACGGAAACAGCACCATGTTGCGCAACGGCAACACGGGGATGTCCTCGCCTTTGTTGTCGTGGATGTCTGGGCTGTCGCCCACCTCGTGAATCTCGGTGATGATGGGCACCACGCGGGCGCCGCCCTCATCCATCGCCGTGTCCATATTATCTAAAAAGTCTATCATTGTCTTTGATCTATTCCATTTGTTGCAACTGTCGTGCAGGCGATGGCCGTGACGACAAAAGTGACTGCAAAATTACAAAAAATCCCGCAAATAGAACTTGTTTTATTACCAAAATGCCTGAGATTTATTCCCAAGCGCCGTGTCCGCAGTCCAAGGCCGTCGGGGGAATCTTTACACTCGCTTAGCAAAGTCCGCGCCCGCTCTCGAGCAAAATAAACAGGCGGCGCGCTGGATTTTTCAGCGAGCCGCCTGGATTAATTCATGTTAAGGACGTCAAGTGGCCTTATTTCATCACCTTGACGCTCTGGGTCGTGCCGTCGCTATAGGTGCGAACGATGATGTTCACACCGTCAACGGGCTGGCTGTACTCGATACCGCGGATGTCGAAGTAGCGCTCGGCCACAACGGTCTTGGCAGTAACGGTCTCGCTGACAGCGGTCGGGTCAGAGGTCACGTTAAGCATGCCGCAGTAGGGCGTGGTGTGTACGTTGGCGTCGGTCGGCAGCGAGTAGATGCCGATGTTGGCGCCGGCGCAAACGAGGTTGCCTGCATAGTCAAATGCCATCTGCAGGATAGCGCCGTTGCTCTTGCGGGCGTCTGCCTTATAGGAGTACTTGTGAGTCAGTGAGGGCACGCCGTCGGTCCATGCTACATCAAAGAACTGGAGAACGCCGTCGCCATCGTTCATGACGAGCATGTTGTCGTCAGCGCTCACGGCAAAGCCGCCTTGCAGCGAACCGTTGAGCATGTCGCTCACGGGTGACTTGCCGCAGTTGAGCAGGATGGTGCCGTTGTTGTCCACAAACAGCAGCGAGGGAACAGAACCATTGTTCTGGCCAGCCGAGCGGTACTGGGCAACCCAAACACCACGGCCCTGGCCGTCGGCGATGATGTTGCCGTTGCCGTTAAGCTCATAAGCGCCCAGGTCATAGAAGTTGCTGGGAGCCTCGCCCCATGATGTCATCACGGTGCCGTCTTCGTTGCCGATGTTGTAAACGGCAACGTTGTTGCCTGCGCCAGAGGTAGCGCCCTTCATGTCCTCAACGTACAGATACATCTTGGTGTCGGCGCCCTTGCCGCCAATGTAAACGCAGGGTGCCGAAGATGCAACCGCAACGCCGTTGTTGGTAATCAGACCGGCGCTGTTGCGGGTACCTACGAAGAACTCTTGCCAGGTGCCGTCCAGGTTGTCCGGGTCGGCAATGACAACGCCCGAGTAACCATCGCTCCAGTCAGACAGGTACAGGGTGCCCTTCCAGTCAAGGTTGAAGCGGGTGTTGTTGCCCCAGATGCGGCCGCCTTGGTACAGCTTGTCGCTCACGCGCTTGCCCATGTTGTCGCAAACATAATAGCCGTTGCCTGCGTTGGCGCTGCCAATGCGGATGCCAGAATAGATGGTACCCATGTGCTTGCTGCACGGCGACTTGTCAACAGCGACATAGAGGTTGCCGCTATAGGTGTCGTAAACCGGGTTGATGCGCTGGATGGTGGTGATGGCCTTGCCCTCCAGGGTTATTGCCCAAGTGAATTCGCCATCGGGCAGCTCGCTGTTGTTGATGATTACGCTGTTCTCACCCTCGGTGACAGGAGGCAGGGTATAGCTGCCCAGTTCGTTGCCGTCGGCATCGTAGAAGGTGATGTAGGCCTCCTCGGCATTGTCGTTGGCGTTGAAGCTGAAGGTAACAGAGCCATCGTTCTCCTCGGCAGTCAGGCCGAATGCATAGATGCCGCGTACGGCAGGTTGCTTGTCGGCATCGGCCATCCACTTGGTAATCTTGTTGTCCTGCATCAGGTACAGATAGATGTCCTCACCCTTGACGCTGGCGCCCGTGGACATGAACTGGCATGCGGCGGGAGCAAGGTCGGTGTTGGTGGTGCGGACGAGGGTAGCCTGGTCAACGCCGTTGGTGATATCAAACAGCTTGATGCCAGCCACATTGGCCTCGTTCATGTAAGGCGTCACCATGTACTGGTGCTGAGCGTACTTGAAGAACGATACGCCAGTAGCCGCATTGTCGGCATCGTTGCCTGCGAAGCGGCCGACAACCTCGCTGTCAACGCCATTGGCATCGGCGGGATCAACCTCCATGGGCAGGGTGGCTTCGCCATCGATAAAGACTTGAGCGTCGCTGCGCGGCGACATCACAAGAATGGGAGTGTTGCCAATCTTGGCCTGAGTGAAGTTGCTGTTGGCGCTGATGGTCTTCTCGGTATAGGTCGTGCTCACGATGTTGTTGTTCACGATGTTGAGCTTGAGGAACCTCATGCCGCCTGCCGTGCCGACACCGTCGTTCACGCCCAGGAAGGTAATCAGGCACTCGTTGCTCGGACCGTCGATGGTGAGGGCCTGCGGACGATAGTAGTAGAAGTTGGCCGAACTCTGGGTGGTAACCCACTCAACGGGGTCGCTGTCAAAGTCGTCCCACTTGTAGATGCGCAGGGTGCCGCGCTCGAAGCCGGCCTTTACTTGCTCGGGACCGAACTGGGTCTGCAGGCAGTTGGCGCCCACGAGTTTGCCGTCACTGGTGTAGGCAATGTCATTCAGACGGCTGTAGTAGCCGGCATTGTTGGGCTCGGTGGGAGCAACACCGTTGATGCTGAGCTCCTTGATGAGCGTCTTCTGGACATTGTCAATCAGGTACAGGTGGGGCGTGCCGTCGGCAGCGTTGGTCAGCACAACGGTGCTGTCGCCGCGCACGAGCATGCGCTTGATGGTGCCGTCGAGGGCATACTCGGTGCCTTCGTCAACGGTCAGCGTCAGTTCCTGGGGAGCACTGATGTAGCTGGGCAGGTCGGGCTCGCGGTAGTTGGGGAACATGTTCTCGCTGGGCACATAGCCTTCCTGCTCGAGCAGGGCCACGGGGTAGGTGGTCTTATTGGCCTCTACCGTGAAACCGGTGTTGGCTTCAGCGATGTAGTTCTTCCACTCGGCGTCAACAGCAAAGTCGGTGTAGTCGCCCAGAGCCTTGAAGCCTTCGGCGGCAACGCCGATGGTGTAGGTGCCCGGCTCTACGTTGTCAAAGAAGAACACGCCGTTCTTGTTGTTGTCGGTGGTGTAGGTGTCCACTGCGGTGCCGTTCTTGTACAGGGTAACGACTGCGCCGTCGAGGGGAGCCCACTGGTCCATCGTGCCTGCGCTGTAGGTGTACAGGTTGTCAACCAAGTGGTTGCGAAGGTCTTTGACGGTACCCATCACGATACCGGTTTTGAGGGGCTCCAGACCGAGGTACTGGCCCATGCCGCGTGCGATGCGCATGCCTTCCTCGTGGCAGTAGTCCTCATTGAGGGCGCGGTGGCGCGCGGGCTGGTAGGTGTGGAAGTAGCCTTCAACAAGGAAGCCCGGAGCGCCGTGCTTGAGCACGCCTAGGTAACCGGTGTACTGCTTGCCGGTGTTGGGGTCGGTGCGCGTCGACGAACTGCCGTAGAAGGTGATGTCGCCCACAACATTGGGGTTGGTGGGGCTGTAGTTCGTCATCGGGTCAATCTTGTTGGTGTAGAACAGCGGCCAGCAGGTCATGGCCATGTCACGGCTGCCGGACGCCAGGTCTCCGTATTGGCCGGTTGTGCCGCGGTAAATCATCAACGGGTAGTTGGTGCTCTTGCCGTCGGTCAGCGCGTTGGAGTGGTGCGACAGGAAAAAGTCGTAGTTGCCGACCTCAACCTCCTCGCAGATTTCTGACAAGGGACGGTTGTAGATTTCGGCGTCGGCGGCTCCAGCCACATAGGGATACGGGCCGTTGTACCAGCGCGACATGGTGATGTTCTCGGGCTTGACACCCATCTCAATGAGTGTCGTGCGGGTTTGCTTTGCCTTCCACAGGTTGGTGTTGGACTCATAGAATCCGCAGGTGTCGGGACGGCCGGTTGCCGGGTCGGCGGGATAGGGGATGGTCGCCATCGGGCGGTCATTGGGACCCCAGCTGCCGTGACCGGGATTCAGGTAAACACGGATTTCATCGGCGTTTTTTGCCTGGATTGCGCCTGCTGCCATGATGGCGGCCATGGCGAGTAAAATAATCTTCTTCATAGCGGTCATCATTTATTTAGCAACGTTAATAATGTAAGCCTCGCCGGCGGGAGTGCTGAACGCAATCTTGCCGGTGGCGGCGTGGGGATACATGGCAACGACGTCGTCGCCGGTCAGGGTCTGGGTCTTGCCGTCGAGGGTGGCGGCAACGATGGTCGAGGCGTAGATGAACTCGCCGTCGTCAAGGTCCATCATACCCACGATGGTGTTGTTGTCATACCACACCGGGGCGCGCATCTTGCCCACCTTGCGCACGTTGGTGCCGTCAAGGTTGCAAACATAGGTGCCGTGTGCGGCCTGGTAGTACAGCACTTGGGTGCCGTCGGGCGACAGCGATGCCCACATGTAGCTGAACTCGGTGCCGTTGGGCGACAACTGGCGGGTCTTGCCGTTGACGGTGATCATCAGCTGGCCCTTGTCAATCGACAGCACGGTAGCCTTCTCGGCCTTGGCGGCGCCAATGGCCTTGTTGCTGTACTTGCCCTTATTCACGGCCACAGCGCTGGTGCCGCTCACGGCATAGCCCTGCAGGTTGTGGGTGGGCTTCACCAGCTCTTGACGGGCACCGGTGGCGAGATTGACGCTGTGCAGCGACGACATGCGCAGGTGCTTGTCATTCACTTGGCTCTCGCGGTAAATGACCGTCTGGCCGTCGGGCGAGATTTGCACATTGTGACCGGCGCTGGCGGCTGTGCTCAGCACCTGGCACTGACTGGTCGCAAGGTCAAACTTGGTGAGGCCTTGGTTGGTGCTGCTGGTCAGCAGCAGGTAATCGCCCTGGGGGCTGATTGCTGCTACAGCAGCATTCCCGGGCAGGTTGACCTTGTCAATCGAGGTCACTTGTACCACCTGGGCCATTGCACTCATCGAGAAACCTAACGCCAATGCTAAGATAAGTTTTCTCATCATAATGTTGAATGGTTAAGAGTTAAACAATATAGATAACAAATTCAGTAGGTTCAATTAAAAAATATGCCTGTAATTTTTCAACCGACAAAGTTATGCAAAATAAATGTAAATAACAAATAAAATTGTGTTAAAATTTCGTTTTTGTGAATAAATAAAAAGCGTGGACTTTTTATTGAGGCTGAAGTCCCTGCTTGAAACTGGTTGGAGTTTATTGTCTCCTGCTGCAATCTGATGTCGTGCAGCAGCGTCGAGTTGTAGATGTCCACTGGAGCGACCATGAGTTGGCCGGGTTGGATGCCGCGTCGCTGCATCTCGGCTTTCACCTTCTTGAGGCCGGTGACATGGTAGTCGCTCATAAGTTTGGGCTTGCACAGTTCTACGCCCAGTTGCCGCTTGTAGATGTCATAGACCAGTTCAGAGCAGTACCACTGCTTGTTGCCAAACTTAAAGGCGTTGTCATAACTCGCGCCCACATATTCTTTGTACTTGGCATTGAACGGTATGTCCTGATATCGTTTGGCCCACCATTTGCCGTCCTTGCTGCGGTTTATCCACTTGTCGAGCGGGGTGAGCTGCACGGTGGAGATGGCTTCGAGCACATAGAGTTTTCCTTTCTTCTCTACCACAATGCCGCAGTGGGTCTTTTGTGACAATGTGGTGACCTCGATGAGCGGGGCTCGGCGTGTGCTGGTCAGTTGAAAGACGATGTCTCCGGCCTGCAGTTCGTTTTGCTCCGGCGGGTCGCAATGCGTCACGGCTTTGATGCCAAGGAACGCCACGACGATGACCGATAAAACGATAACGATTTTTTTTCATAATGTTGTCTTGCTTTTGCATTTCATACTATTTTTTACATGGGGCACACTCTCAGCAACTGGCCGCATATCATCAATGCGCAGGCGATGGTGCAAAGCACAGCTATCATGAAACTCATGATTTGTACAATTATTATCATTTTCTTCTTCATACATATTTTTATGCCATATCAGATGAAAAGGTAAACAGCAGTTTTTGATTTTCTGACGGTTAAATATCAGGCAGGGGGCCGATGTGGCCCCCTGCCCGTATGTTTTGTGCTAATTGTTGTTGGTTTACAGCAGATATGCCGAGCTGATTGAGCGGTTGTCGTGCACGCGGGTGATGGTGTCGGCAAACAGGCCTGCGATGCTCAGGATGTGCATCTTGGGGCACTTGTCGATGTCAAAGGGGATGCTGTTGCTCGACACGAGTTCCTCGAGGGCGCTGGCCATCACGCGCTCCGATGCGGGGTCGCTCATCACGGCGTGCGAGACAAAGGCGCGCACGCTGCGGGCTCCGGCCTCCTTCATGATGTTGGCGGCTTTGCAGATGGTGCCGGCAGTATCCACCATGTCATCGATGAGCACGACATCCTTGTCTTTCACGTCGCCGATAATGGTCATGCTCTCAACCACGTTGGCGCGCAGGCGCTGCTTGTGGCACAGCACCAGGGGCGCATTGAAGTAGCGGGCGTAGGAGTTGGCGCGCTTGGCACCGCCCACGTCGGGCGAGGCAATCACCAGGTCGGGTAGCTTGAGCGACTCGAGGTAGGGGACGAACACCGACGAGGCGTACAGGTGGTCAACGGGAACGTCAAAGAAGCCCTGAATCTGGTCGGCGTGCAAGTCCATCGTAATCAGGCGGTCGATGCCCACCGCGCTCAGCAGGTCGGCCACCATCTTGGAGGCGATGCTCACGCGGGGCTTGTCCTTGCGGTCCTGGCGCGCCCAGCCAAAGTAGGGAATCACGGCTGCGATGCTGTGGGCCGACGCGCGCTTGGCGGCGTCAATCATGAGCAGCAACTCCATCAGGTTGACTGAACTGTTGAATGTGGATTGAACGAGATAAACCTCGGCGCCGCGCACCGATTCCTCGAAGGATACTTCAAACTCGCCGTCGGCAAAATGTTGGACGTTGAGCTTGCCGAGTTCTACACCAAGTTCTCTGGCAATTTCCTCAGCGACATAGCGCGACTGAGTGCCTGAAAAGACTTTAATCTGAGCCATATTTTATCGTATAGTTTTATAGTGTTTGCAATCTGCAAATTTAGTCAAATTATATGGCATAGTAGCCATGTTTTGAAGAATATTTTCTAAAAAAAGCCTTTGATGCGTTTTTTTTGTATCTGGTTACGCTGTCGTGATGAGGTAAAGCGCGGCGTTGTGCGGCGCGGCGTGGACTGCAATCATGCAGCCCCCGTCGATGGCGGCTTCGCGCGTCTCGCCTGTCGTCAGGTCCTTGAGAATGTGCTTCCCGCTGGCGATGCCCGCGCAGTCCAGGGCGTGCTGAGGGATGCGGATGGCGTTGTCCAGCGGCTGGTCGTCAAAGTTGGCGGCAATGAGCATCATCTTGCCGTCGCAGTACCGCAGATAGGCATAGTGGCGGTGGGGGGTGAGTGTGTCCTGGTTGACATACATCAAGTCAAAGAATGCCCCCCTCGACAGCGTGGGCTCGCTGTTGCACAGCCGCAGCAACTGGCGGTACCATGCCCGCAGGCGGCGCTCGCCGGCAGTGGGCTTGCCCTGGTACCAGCGCCGCAGTGAGGGCACGCTCCAGTAGTCAAAGATGGTCGTCCTGCCGTCATGGCCGCTGAACCCCTCGGCGTCATCGGCCCTTTCGCCCAGTTCTTGACCGGCATACAGCATGAATGGGCATGACGAGATGGTGGCGCTCACCACCACTGCGGCGAGCGCCTTTAACGGGTCGCCGCAGTACTGCCGTGAGGCAACGCGCTGTTCGTCATGGTTCTCGAGAAAGTTGAGCATGTGTCTGCCCATGCCTTCCACCGTCTGCCAGCAGCGCGTGATGCCGCTGGCGCTCCACCCGTCGCAGGTGATGCCGCGCAGGGTGTCATAGAGCGTCACCTTGTCATACAGGTAGTCAAATCCGCCCTCGTTGATGTAGCGGCTGTAAAGGCCGACGTCATAGATTTCGGCGATAAACACCATGTGCGGGAATTTCGTCTTGACGGCACCGATGGCCCAATGCCAGAACTCGACGGGCACCATGTGTGCCATGTCGCAGCGGAAGGCATCAACGCCTTTTACCGACCAAAACATGAGGATGTCCAGCATTTTCTCCCAGGTGGGAGGGACAGGGGAGAAGTGGGTGCTGCCGTTCCACGGGTCCACGCCATAGTTGAGTTTGACGGTCTCATACCAGTCGTCGCGGCTGGGGACGGCGCTGTAGCAGTCATTGCCCGTGGCCCGCGCGGGGAATTCGCGGTACGCCTCTTTGCCTTGCCCCAGGTCCACGCCGCTGGGGGCAAATTCCTGGCCGGTGATGTAGAAAAAGTTGTTGCCGGGGTCAAAAAACATCATCGGGTTGTCGCCTGCGCCTAGGTCTTCAATGCCGTCGGGTTTGGCGTCGCTGGCATACTCGCGCGCCACATGGTTGGGCACAAAGTCGATAATCACCTTCAGGCCTGCCCGGTGCGTGCGCTCCACCAATGCCTCAAACTCTGCCATGCGCCCGTTGATGTCCACCGCCAGGTCGGGGTCAATGTCATAGTAGTCGCGGATGGCGTAGGGCGAACCGGCTTTGCCCTTCACTACATGCGGGTTGCATGGCGCGATGCCTTGGCGGGAATAGTCGGTGGCGGTGGCATGCTCAATCACGCCTGTGTACCACACATGGGTGACACCCAGTGACTTGATGGACCGCAGCCGGCTGTCGTCGATGTCGTTCAACTTGCCGCAGCCGTTCTGTCGCATAGTTCCATTGGGCACACAATGCTCGTTGAGGTTGGTGTACCACCGCGGCATCAGCTGGTAGATGATGGTCTTGTCATACTGTTTCATAGTTGCAAAGATAAGAAAACTCTTGCAAATGGAGTGAAAATATTGCTGTGGTTCTTTGTTTTTGGTGTATCTTTGTGGCACAAAACCACAATAACAAAACGAAGATGATATCATTTGAGAGCGACTACAATAACGGCTGCCACGAGGCCATCCTCAACCGCTTGGCCGAGACCAACGGCACGCGCGTGACAGGCTATGGGCTTGACGAATTTTGCGAAGCGGCACGGGCCAAGGTCCGCGAGGCCTGCCAACTGCCCGACTCCGAGGTGTTTTTCCTGGTCGGCGGCACGCAGACCAACGCTACGGTCATCGACTCGATGCTGCGCAGTTTTCAAGGCGTGCTCACTGCCGACACGGGGCACATCAACGTGCATGAGAGCGGCGCCATCGAATTTGGAGGGCACAAGGTGCTGGCTCTGCCGTCGCACGACGGCAAGATGGATGCCGGCGAACTGTCGCAGTGGCTCCATGACTTTTACGCCGACCCCACCTGTGACCACATGGTGAATCCGGGACTGGTCTATATCACTTTCCCGACCGAGATGGGCACTATTTATACCCGCGCTGAGCTTGAAGCCATCGGCGAGGTGTGCCGTGAATATAAGTTGCCGCTGTTTATCGATGGCGCGCGGTTGGGCTATGGTCTCATGGCGCGTGGATGTGACTTGACGCTGCCCGAGCTGGCGCGCCTGTGCGACGTGTTCTACATTGGCGGCACCAAGTGCGGCGCCCTGTGCGGCGAGGCGGTGGTGTTTCCCCGCGGCAATGCGCCCGACCACTTCTTCACCATCGTCAAGCAGCACGGAGCATTACTGGCCAAGGGGCGTCTGCTGGGCCTGCAGTTTGACGCGCTGATGACCGACGGCCTTTATTTCGCCATCGCCCGCCGTGCTGTAGAACAGGCCATGCGTCTGCGTGAAGCGTTTAAGGCACGGGGCTACAAGATGTACAGCGACTCGCCCACCAACCAGCAGTTTGTTATCCTGCCCGCCGGTGTCATCGAGCGCTTGAGCCGCGACTTTGTGTTCGAACAGTGGTTTCCCGTGGGCGAGGGACTGATGAACTGCCGCTTTGTGACCAGCTGGGCCACCGCCGACAGCGATGTGGACGCCCTCATCGCCGCCATTTGACCGGTCAGGCTTGATTCCCGAGTGGCTACGGCCGCCTCACACGTTGCCGCCACACAGCAACACATGGCACAAATGGCTTATTGTTAATGGCTTATTGTGCGTTTTCCCTATGCGCTGTCCGATAAATGGCGGCCTTTTTGCGTTATCTCAATTCTTTTTTGTACCTTTGTGCCG
The DNA here is from genome assembly GCA_937898675.1 of uncultured Prevotellaceae bacterium. GTDB lineage: Bacteria > Bacteroidota > Bacteroidia > Bacteroidales > Muribaculaceae > Sodaliphilus. Next base: position 55,527 of record CALEJB010000036.1, on the reverse strand, counting down.
TTTTTAGATAAGGTATATGGCAAATATATTGAACATAGAGACCTCGACCGATGTCTGCTCGGTGGCGCTGACCAGCGAGGGACAGGTGCTGGAACACTGCGAGAACTACGAGGGGCAGACCCACGCCACGCTGTTGAGCCAGTATGTTCAAAATGTGCTGCGTTATGCCCGCCAGCGCGAAATGGCGCTTGATGCAGTTGCCGTGAGCATCGGTCCTGGCTCCTACACGGGGTTGCGCATCGGCTTGAGCGAGGCCAAGGGGCTGGCGTTCGGCTTGGGCGTGCCCTTGATTGGGGTAAACACGCTGCAATTGCTTGCGGTGAGCGCGATGTTCAGCCATTTCATTGATGAGGACAAATTGTTGTATGTGCCCATGATTGACGCCCGCCGCATGGAGGTCTATACGGCTGCCTACACGCCCGCCCTCGAGGCCGTGGTAGAGCCCCAGGCCATGATTCTCGACGAGCACTCGTTTGAGGCGCAGCTCGACGAGGGCTTTGCGCTGGTGCTGATGGGCAACGGCAGCGATAAGGCCCGCGATGTAATGACGCGCGATGGTGTCCGCCACATCCCCGGCATCAAGCCCGTGGCGCTTGACATGCTGGCGCTGTCCGAGAAAGCATTCCGCGAGGGCAATTTCATCGATGTGGCCTACAGCACGCCGCTATACCTCAAAGAATTTCAGGCCACCAAGCCCAAGAACCCGGTGCTGGGCCTATAATTTGCCCGTTTTAGATAATTACTATCAATTTATGCTGACCTATAACTCACAACAAGAGAAACTGGTGATGCCGGAGTATGGCCGCAACATCCAGCAGATGGTGGACCATTGCCTCACGATTGAGGACCGCGAGGAGCGCACCCGCTGTGCCTACACCATCGTGCAGAACATGTCAAACATGTTCCCCCAGCTGCGCGTTGAGAATGACTATCTGCACAAACTGTGGGACCACCTTGCCATCATGAGCGGATTTCAACTCGACATCGATTTCCCGTTTGACGATATTATCAGGAACGAGAACCTGGACACCAAGCCCGAGCCCATTCCCTATGAACTCGAGCGCATTCAGATGCGACACTACGGCAAGAATATCGAGCGCATGATTGAGCGCGCCGCCGCTTATCCCGAGGGAGAGGAACGCGATGCACTGGTGATGCTTCTTGCCAATCACATGAAGAAACTCATCTTCCAAATCAGCAACGAGGATGTGGATGATGCCAAGATTTTCAAGGATCTGGCTTTCTATAGCCATGGCGTCATCAGGCTTGATCCTGAGAAATACCACTTGCACGAGTACCAGGTTGTAAAGCCAGCCCAGCCCGTCGGCAAGAAGAAAAAGAAGAAATAATCTGCTCATGATCACGCGCGACGAACTCATAGCAATAGGCCATTACAACAAGGCACATGGCGTCAACGGCGAAGTGTCGGCAACTATCGACATTGACATTGACGCGTTGCATGGTCTGTCATGCCTTGTGAGCGACATGGACGGTATCTTTGTGCCGTTCTTTGTCGAGGCTTGCCGTCCCAAGACTTCCGAGACCGTCCTGCTCACCATCGATGGCATCGTCAGCGAGCAGGATGCCGTGCGGCTGGTCAATCACGACATTTATGCGCTCAAGAGCGAGTTCCGAGACGAGAGCGAGGCCGGAGATGCCGACGCCTATCCGCTCGATTTCTTCATTGGCTATGAACTGCAGGACAGCGACCGCCGCAGGGTGGGGGAGATAACTGATGTGGACGAGCAGACCGATAATGCACTGTTCATTGTCAAGCGAGACGGCGAGGAAATTATGGTGCCCGCCAGTGATGACTTGATTGTGGAATTTGACCTTGACGACAAGTTGATGGTCATGGACTTGCCCCAAGGCTTGGTTGACTTGAACGATTAAATGAATCAACGCAATAATGACGATAATATGAGGAGATATCTCTCACACATCATCATGCTGGCCGCTGTTGCCGCAATTTTATTGGCTGTGCCGCAGCAGTTGGCTGCCCAGCCCGACGAGGATATTTATGACCTTTCGCTTGACGAGAACATAGCAACTCCACAAATCAAGAACGGCAAGTCGGCGAGGCTGATTCGCGAATACCAGGCTTCAATGATAAAAGCGTTCAATAACTACGATGTTGCCGAGACGCGCGACGGCGAGGTGATTGTGGTCACCCTACCGGCCAGCACGCTGTTTGACGCCAACGATACCGTGCTCACCTCCCTTGGACAGGCGCGTCTAAAACCATTCCTGAGCATGCTCAAGAACCCAGGTTTCTACAAAATGCTGTTGGTGATGCACAGCGACAATACGGGCAGTGAGGCTTATACACTCAACCTCACAACGGCTCGCGTGAACTGTGTGTTTGACTGGTTTATGGAAAATGGCAGCGTGGACTATGTGGTGCCTTACGCCTTGGGAGACACCGACCCTCTGGTGGACAACAATTCGATGGAGAACCGCAAGGCCAACCGTCGCCTCGAGATATACCTCATTCCAGAGTATTTCATGCTCCAGCAGGCCAAGAAGGGCAAGGTGCACCACGGCATCATGAACAAAGAGAAAGGCAAGAATCAATAATAACAATAATAATAACACATATTTATATATACCACATTTACGACAATGGCAACTGAACTTAAAGATTTAACGAAGAGAGCCGACAACTACTCTCAATGGTATAACGAACTGGTGGTAAAGGCCGACCTCGCCGAGCAGTCGGCAGTGCGCGGCTGTATGGTCATCAAGCCCTATGGCTATGCAATCTGGGAAAAAATGCAGCGCCAACTCGACGACATGTTCAAGCTCACAGGCGTGCAGAATGCCTATTTCCCCTTGCTCATTCCCAAGTCGTTCCTCAGCCGCGAGGCCGACCATGTCGAGGGCTTTGCCAAGGAGTGCGCCGTGGTGACGCACTACCGTCTCAAGAATGACCCCAACGGCAAGGGCGTTGTTGTGGACCCCGAAGCGCGCCTCGAGGAGGAACTGGTTATCCGTCCCACCAGCGAGACCATCATTTGGAACACCTATCGCAACTGGATTAACAGTTACCGTGATCTGCCATTGCTGATCAACCAGTGGGCTAATGTCTTCCGCTGGGAGATGCGCACCCGCCTGTTCCTGCGCACCGCCGAGTTCCTCTGGCAAGAGGGCCACACCGCCCACGCTACCAAGGAGGAAGCTCAGGACAAGGCTGTCGAGATGCTGCATGTCTATGCTGACTTTGCCGAGAACTATATGGCTCTGCCCGTTGTGCAGGGTGTCAAGACCGCCAACGAGCGCTTTGCCGGCGCTCTGGAGACCTACACCATCGAGGGCATGATGCAGGACGGCAAGGCGCTGCAATGCGGCACCAGCCACTTCCTGGGCGAGAACTTTGCCAAGGCGTTTGACGTCAAGTTCAGCGACAAGGACAACAAACTCAGTTATGTTTGGGCCACCTCGTGGGGCGTATCTACCCGTCTGATGGGTGCCCTCATCATGACGCACAGCGACGACAACGGTCTCGTGTTGCCTCCCCGTCTGGCTCCTATCCAGGTGGTTATTGTGCCCATCTACAAGAACGATGAGCAACTCGGCAAGGTCAACGCCGTTGTTGACCCCATCGTCAGCAAACTGCGTGCCATGGGCATCTCGGTGAAGTATGACAACGCCGACAACAAACGTCCCGGCTTCAAGTTTGCCGACCATGAACTCAAGGGCGTGCCCGTGCGCCTTGTGCTGGGTGCCCGCGACATCGAGGCCGGAACGGTCGAGGTAATGCGCCGCGACACCCTCGAGAAGAGCGTTGAGCAACTCGACGGCATTGAGAACCGCGTCAAGGAACTGCTGGAGGAAATCCAGAAGAATATCTACGACAAGGCCCTCAAGCAGCGCCAGTCGATGACCTACAAGGTTGACACGTGGGACGAGTTCAAGGCGCAGATCGAGAAGGGCGGTTTCATCCTGGCACACTGGGACGGCACCACCGAGACCGAGGAGAAAATCAAGGAAGAGACCAAGGCGACCATCCGCTGCATCCCCATGGACGGCGAGGAAGAGGACGGCAAGTGCATCTACACGGGCAAGCCCAGCAAGCGCCGTGTCATCTTTGCCCGCAACTATTAATAACATGCCACAATAGCGGATTGGGGCAATAACAAAACTCAATATTCCGGGAGCAGAAATGCTCCCGTTTTTTTTTTTTGCAGAGTGGCAAAAAAAAGCACTTCGTTTCACAACGAAGGTGCCCTAGGAAAAAATAGTATGAATAAAAGTTTGATTTAAGGTTGTGCAAAAATAAGTCAAATAAATTGAACAGACAACTTTTTTCATTAAAATATGTAATTTTTGCTGAAATTGCAGGCCAAAAGTTGCTCAAATTTCCTCCAAAATGTTCCGTTTGACAATGGCGATTGTTCGATATTGCCATGAAAATTGCAAGCATCGATTCCGCAATCACAACGGATAATGCGGAAAATTTTCATAAAATTAACATGATAAATGAGCAGAATTTGTTAATTTTGCAGTTTGAATATTGTAAACCTATTTGGCTTGCGATAGTCTAATGACAAAACTGACAAAAATTAAACAAGATACCCGATTATGAACACTGGTCAAAAGGGAATGGCAATGGGCTTAAAGATGGTTTTTGGCATCTTTATGGTTTTTGTTTATTTAGGCATGGCTGCCCTTGTGGCTACTAATTTCTTTGGGTGGCCTGAAACTTTGTTCTGGCAGTGTGCCAAGTGGTGTGTGGCCGCTCTGTTTGGTGCCTACGGCCTCTATCGCGGCTACCGCGAACTCAAGGGAGAGCACACCTATGGCATGCGAAAGGCTGAAGACAATGATGCCCAGATGAGCGGTTCTTATGTAGAGCGACTCAAGGAACTTGAGAACCTTAACGACGGAGAAAAGAAAGATGAAGAGAAATAACTGCATATCGCTGTTGCTTGCGGCGTTGTTGCTGTTCACCGCTTCCTGCGGTGACCATCGTCCCAAAAGCATCAGCACGCGCGGATTGGCCCGAATCATGTGTGACGAGTCGTTCCAGAGTGTGCTGGAACAGGAGATTGCCGTGTTTGAGTACCAGTATCCCGAGGCCAGCATCATGCCCACCTACATCAACGAGCACGACGCGCTCGATTCGCTCATGCTGGGCAAGATTGATGTCATCATCACGGCCCGTGACCTCACGCCCCAGCAGCGAGAGAGCTTGAAGAAACTGGGACGCGGCTACCGTTCCCGCGCGATTGCCGTCGATGCCGTAGCGGTTATTGTCAACAGGGCCAACGACATCGAGGAACTGTCGATGGACGACCTGCGCGACATCTTCCAGGGCAAGGTGCATCGCTGGGGAGAAGTGACGCCTACCAGCCTCAAGAACGACAGCATCCGTGTGCTGTTTGATGGTTCGGGAACCAGTGTGGTCCATTATATGAAGGACAAATTCATGGGCGGCAAGGGCAACTTTGGCCCCAATGTCTTTGCCAAAAAGAGCAGTCAGGAGGTGTTTGACATCGTCGAGAAGAACAAGAACGTCATCGGCTTTATCGGCGTGAGCTGGATCACCAGCGACCTCAAGAGTCCCGAGAAACCCATTGCCGATAAATATGAGGAACTGAAAAGCAACAATGAGGTTACGATGATTGACTTCACCGACCGCATCAAGGTCATGCCCGTGCGAGGCGACGATCAGATAAGCGGGTTCAAACCATATCAGGCATACATCTACAGCGGCGAATATCCGTTGGTGCGCAAGATTTGGGCCATCGACGCCTCCCGTGGCGGCATGCTTGACCATGGTTTCTATACCTTCCTGACCGGTGTTATAGGCCAAAAGATTATCCTCCAGACGGGCATTTTGCCTGCAGCCGAACCAATTAGATATGTCGAGGTGCAATAACCTAACACTTTGGCATGGAAATTGCATATTGGACAGCAAAATCAAAACAACAACCAAAATATTAACATCAAATTGTTACAACTATGAAACGCAAATTCTTTTTCGCATCACTCTTATTGGCTGGTGCATCGCTGGTAGCCAATGCACAAGGCTACAAAGACGGTATTGAGTACTACAAGGTTGACAAACTCGACAATGCCAAGGAACTGCTCGAACGCAACCTGAATGCTCCTTCGACCGACAAGGCCGAAGCCCTTTACTATCTGGGCCAGATTGCTCTGCACCAGGGTAATGTTGCCGCAGCTCAAGCCAATTTCGACAAAGGCATGGCAGCCGATGCCAATAATCCTTACAACTATGTGGGCAAGGCAGCCATCGCACTCAAGAACGGCGACGCCAAGGGCGCTGAAGAACAGCTCAAGCTTGCTCGCAAGTTCAAAAAGAATGACCCCAAGCTGGAGATGGAAATTGCGCGCGCTTACTACGACGCCAATCCCACCACCTATGCCAAGCAAATCGAGAAGTGCATCAAGAATGCCCGCAAGTGGAATGCCGATGACCCCGACAGCTACATCTTTGAGGCCGACACCAAGGCTGACCTCAGGGACTGGGGCAATGCCGCAGGCATCTATGAGTTGGCCTTTGACAAGGACCCCAATAACATTGAGGCTTATGTGAAGTATGCCAACACTTACTTCAATGTAAATCCCGAGATGGCTATCGAGCGCCTCGAGGAACTTCAGGGCAAGGTGCCCAACTCGGCACTGGTTCAGCGTGAGCTCGCCGAGAAGTACTACGAGGACAACCTGGGCGCCAAAGCTGCCGAGCAGTATGGCAAGTACATCAAGAACCCCAACCACTTTGCACAGGACGAGGTGCGCTATGTCCAGCTGCTCTTCTTCGGCGAGAAGTATCAGGAGTCTTATGATTTGGCTTCCAGCCTCGTGAAGAAACTTAATCCCGCCGACGAGAAGGTCTTCTACATGAAGCGCATGCAACTCTACAACCTGGTTCAGCTCGAGAAGTGGCCCGAGGCCGCCGAGACAGGCAAAACCTTCTTTGCCAATGCCTTGCCCAAAGGCTCGACCTATGAGGTGCGTGACTATACCGACTACGGCCAGGCCCTGCAGAATTCCGGCCAGCCCGAGGAAGCCATCAAGTACTATGAGAAGGCGCTGGAGGTTAATCCCAAGAATGACGAACTTATCCGCTTCCTGGGCGACTCCTATGCCGATGCCGACAACTTTGTCAAGGCTGCCGAATACTACCAGCGCCTTGTTGACGGTGATATGTTCAAGTCCAACGACCTGTTCAACCTCTCTAACTACTACTTGGGCGTTGCCGGCGACGAGAATCTTGACGCTGCCACCAAGGCCGATGCCCTCAGCAAGTCGCAAAAGTATATCGACGAGGTTGACAAGCTTGTTCCCGGCAATGTGCAGATCGTAAACCAGAAGGCCAAAATCGCCAAGTTCCGTGAGGGCGACAACAACAACGGAGCAGCGCTGAATGCTTACAAGGAACTGCTCACCATTCTCGAGGCCAAGGAGAACAAGGCCGACTATGCTCGCTACTACAAGTACGCCTACAACTACATGGCCACCTACTATTTCAACAAGGGCGACAAGGCCGCAGCCAAGGAGTATTACAAGAAGTGGCTCGAGTATGACCCCGAGAACACCCAGCTGCGCAAGTATGTTGAAGGTCTGTAATCGCTACGCTTGACATAAGGACATTTTACATGGGCGGGGGCTGCCGTATCGCGGCGGTCCCCGCTTTTTTGCGTTGTATTCAGGTTATCGATTTCTTTTTATAATAATGTGGCGAGCCTGCAAAGCATTGTGCCTATTGCAGTTACGGGCGCATGCGATAAAATGTTGAAAAATAACCCGCCAAAATTGGGATTAAATGATTAAAATTCACTATATTTGCAGTCAGTTACAGATAATAATCCACTAATTCCAAAACATAACAATTATGAACAAGCAAGTCACATTAGCTCAAGCCGTCGAGAAAGTGCATGACGGCATGACAATCATGTTTGGCGGTTTCCTCGGCGTGGGAAGCGCTACCCAAATCATTGACGCCATTGTAGAGAAGGGTGTTAAGGACCTCACCATCATTGCCAACGACACGGCTTATGACGAGGTTGCACACGGCAAGCTGGTAACCAACCATCAGGTGAAGAAGGCCATCGTATCGCACACCGGCACCAACAAGCAGACCGCACTGCAGAAGAACGAGGGCTCCCTCATCGTGGAATATGTTCCCCAGGGCACTCTGGCTGAGCGCATCCGCGCGGCAGGCGCTGGCTTGGGCGGCGTGCTGACCCCCACTGGCCTGGGCACCATCATTGCCGACGGCAAGGAGATTGTCAAGGTTGACGGACAGGACTATCTGCTCGAGAAGCCCCTCAAGGCCGACATCGCTTTCTTGCGCGCCAACATCGTTGACGAGTTCGGCAACATGGTCTTCCTGGGCACCACCAACAACTTCAACCCCCTGATGGCAACCGCTGCCGACTATGTGGTCGTGGAGGCCGAGAGACTCGTCAAGGAAGGCGAAATCAAGCCGGAGTGCGTGCATGCCTCGGGCATCTATGTTGACGCCATCTATGTTGAACAGTAATAGTCAAAAATCGATAATGGAATACAGAACGAAATTGAGACTGCGCATGAGCGCAAAGGACGCCCACTATGGCGGCAACCTGGTTGACGGTGCACACATGGTTCACCTGTTTGGTGACGTGGCTACCGAACTGCTGATTATGCGTGACGGCGACGAAGGCCTCTTCTGCGCCTATGACAACATCGAGTTTCTGGCCCCCGTTTATGCCGGCGACTTCATCGAGGCCGAGGGCTGGATTGACCGCGAGGGCAACACGTCGCGCCACATGGTGTTTGAGGCGCGCAAGGTGGCTCAGGCCCGCCCCGACATCTCGGCATCGGCAGCCGACGTGCTCGATGAGCCCATCGTGGTTTGCCGTGCGTCAGGAACATGTGTAACCCCCAAAGATTGCATGCGCAAGTAATTTCGATTATGGATAAGCTGATCATCACCGCCGCCATTTGCGGCGCCGAGGTTACCAAGGAGCAAAACCCCAATGTGCCCTATACCGTCGAAGAAATCGTGCGCGAGGCCAAGTCGGCAGTCGATGCCGGTGCGGCAATCGTTCACCTGCATGTCCGCCGCGACGACGGCACGCCCACCCAGGACCGTGCACGTTTCCAGGAGTGTGAGGAGGCCATCCTCAAGGTGTGCCCCGATGTTATCCTCATCCCGTCCACCGGCGGCGCTGTGGGCATGACTCCCGACGAGCGTCTGCAGAGCACCGATACCACGCCGCTGCCCGAGATGGCGACCCTCGACTGCGGTACCTGCAACTTTGGCGACGAAATCTTTGACAACACGATGCCCACCATGCGTGCCTTTGGCAAGCGCATGATGGAGCGTGGCATCAAGCCCGAGTATGAGTGCTTTGAGATGGGCCATCTCGACACCGTCCTGAACATGGCTCGTAAGGGTGAGGTGCCCGGTGCCCCCATGCAGTTTAACTTTGTGCTGGGCGTTCCCGGATGCACGCCTGCCACTGTTGCCAACCTGTGCTGGCTCGTCAACGGCATTCCCGCCGGCTCGACATGGACCGTTACCGGTGTGGGCCGCCACGCCTTCCCGATGGCCGCTGCCGCTATCGCTATGGGCGGCAATGTGCGCGTCGGCTTTGAGGATAACCTCTACCTCGCCAAGGGTGTGCTCGCCAAGAGCAACGGCGAACTCGTGGAAAAGGTGGTTCGCCTGGCCAACGAGTTGGGCCGTCCCATCGCCACCATCGCCGAGGCCCGCGAAATCCTGGGCCTCAAGCCCCGCAACTGATGCAAATCAAAATATAACGAAAAAATAAATTCAATATTAACCATTAAAACAAAACAGAATAACATGCAGAAACATGGAAATCGATTCGGCACCCATCGCGTGATCGAACCCAAGGGCGTTCTTCCTCAGCCCGCCAACAAGCTTGACAACAACATGGACGAAATCTTCGACAACGAGATTCTCATCAACGTTCAGACCCTGAACATCGACTCGGCGTCGTTCACCGACATCCACAACTATGCCAAGGCCAATGCCCAGAACCCCGACGACGAGGCCGAGGTAATGGAAGGCATCAAGAAGGAGATGCTCTACAACGTTGAGTTGCAGGGCAAGCACCGCAACCGCCGCACCGGCTCGGGCGGTATGCTCCTGGGCACCGTCGAGAAGATTGGTGACGCGCTGAAGGGCAAAATCGACCTTCAGGAGGGCGACCGCATCGCTACCCTCGTATCCCTGTCGCTGACCCCGCTGCGCATCGACGAGATTCTCGAAATCCGTCCCGATGTGGACCAGGTTGACATCAAGGGCAAGGCTATCCTGTTCGAGAGCGGCATCTATGCCAAAATCCCGACCGACATGCCCGAGAAACTTGCGCTGAGCGCACTTGACGTTGCCGGCGCTCCCGCCCAGACCGCCAAGCTGTGCCAGTCTGGCCAGACGGTTGTTATCCTGGGCGCAGGCGGCAAGAGCGGCATGCTGTGCTGCTACGAGGCCAAGAAGCGCGTCGGCGTTACTGGCAAGGTCATCGGTTTGGCCAACAGCCCCCGTTCGACCCAGCGCATCAAGGACCTGGGTTTCTGCGACGTGGTCGAGAGCGTTGCTGGAATGACCCCCGTTCAGGTTTACGAGTTGGTTTACAAGCTCACCGACGGCAAGATGGCCGACGTGACCATCAACAACGTGAATGTGCCCGACACCGAGATGACCAGCGTGCTCTGCACCAAGGAGGACGGCATCGTGTACTTCTTCTCGATGGCCACCAGCTTCACCAAGGCTGCCCTGGGTGCCGAAGGCATCGGCGCCGATGTGAACATGATTATCGGCAACGGCTACACCAAGGGCCATGCCGAAATCACCCTGCAGGAGCTCCGCGAATGCCCGAAGCTGCGCAAGGTGTTTGAAGAACTGTACGCATAATTACAACAACACGTTTTGCCTGTGGCGGTGCCGCTGAGCGCTGCCACGGGCAAAAACATTGAAAAAGAGTTATGACTGAACCAAGAAGAAAACAATTGTTCCCCGACGTTACCGACGAGCAGTGGAATGACTGGAAATGGCAGGTCGAGAACCGCATCGAGACCCTGGACCAGCTCAAGAAGTACGTGCACCTGACCGCCGAGGAGGAAGAGGGCGTCAAGCAGACCCTCAAGACCTTGCGCATGGCCATCACGCCTTACTACCTGAGCCTCATCAATCCCGATGACCCCCACGATCCCATCCGCCGCCAGTGCATCCCCACCGGCGCCGAGACCCACCAGGCCGCTGCCGACCTGCTCGACCCGCTGCATGAAGACGAGGATTCGCCCACGCCGGGCCTCACGCACCGTTATCCTGACCGCGTGCTGTTCCTCATCACCGACATGTGCTCGATGTACTGCCGCCACTGCACCCGTCGCCGCTTTGCCGGCCAGACTGACCACGAGTGCGGCGCCGACCGCATCGAGAAGGCGCTCGAGTATATCGAGAAGACGCCCACCGTGCGCGACGTCCTGCTCTCGGGCGGGGACTGCCTCATGGTGAGCGACAAGACGCTCGAATACATCATCTCGCGCCTGCGCCAGATTCCTCATGTCGAGATTGTCCGCCTGGGCACCCGCACGCCTGTCGTGTGCCCGCAGCGCATCACGCCCGAGTTGTGCAACATGCTGCACAAGTATCATCCCATCTGGATTAACACCCACTTCAACCATCCCAACGAGTTCACCCCCGACTCCAAGCGCGCTTGCGAGATGCTGGCCGACGCCGGCATCCCCTTGGGCAACCAGAGCGTGCTGTTGGCAGGCGTCAACGACTGCGTGAATATTCAGAAGCGCCTCGTGCACGAACTCGTCAAGATTCGCGTGCGTCCTTACTATCTCTACCAGTGCGACCTGTCGATGGGTCTGGAGCACTTCCGCACCCCCGTTAGCAAGGGTATCGAGATTATCGAGGGTCTGCGCGGCCACACCAGCGGCTACTGCATCCCCACCTTTGTGGTGGACGCTCCCGGCGGCGGCGGCAAGACGCCCGTGATGCCCCAGTATGTGATTTCGCAGTCGCCCGGCAGGGTGGTGCTCCGCAATTTTGAGGGTGTCATCACCACCTATACCGAGCCCCTGCACTATGACAACGAGTGCCATTGCCCCGATTGCGAGGCTGCACGCGGCAAGGAGCAGGTGCCTGCCGACAAGGCTGTGGACGGTGTTATCTCGTTGCTTGAGGGTGAGCGCATGAACATTGAGCCCAAGGCACTCAAGCGCCACGAGCGCAACGAGAAATAAATGCAAGACATTTGTCCGGTAAAGGCGCGCCTGCTGCGCGCGCCTTTGCTGAACAAATGTGCCCTAAACAGTGAAGCGTGACCGAGGTGCTGCCTTTTATCGACGAAATACTGCAATATGACAGCCTGTCCATCGTGGGGCTGGAAAAGAATACAGGCAAGACCGAGAGCCTGAAATATGTGCTTGACCGCTTGCCCGTTGACCGGAGGAATATCGCAGTGACCTCGATTGGCATCGACGGAGAGTCCGTGGACCAAGTGACGCGCACCCAAAAGCCCGAAATCGTGCTCCGTGAGGGCATGTACTTCGGCACCAGCGAGACTCACTACCGCCAGCGCAGGCTGGTGTCGGAACTCATTGATGTGAGCGACGAGAGCACCTCGCTGGGGCGTGTGGTCACCGCGCGGGCCGTGACAGGCGGCAAAGTGCTGCTGTCGGGACCGTCATCGGCAAGCGGGCTCAAGCGATGGATGGGCGAGATGCGCCGCCATGGCATCGACCTGGTGGTGGTTGACGGAGCCCTTTCGAGGCTGAGTTCGGCATCGCCCGCGGTGAGCAAGTCGATGATTCTGGCCACTGGAGCGGCCTATTCGGCCAACATCACCACCCTGGTGCAGAAGACCGCCCGCGTGGTGGACCTCATTAACATGGACCTGACGAGCGACAGCAACATTGCGTTGCTTACTCCCCTGGAGCAGGGCCTGTGGTTCATCGACAAGGACGGGGCGTTGCATGACTTGAACATGCTCACTTCGCTGTCCAGCGACATCCGCTTTGAAGGCATCGAGAACTGCGCAACGCTGTATGTGGCGGGCGCGCTGGTGGACGGTTTTCTCGAAAAGGTGCGCCTGAACAAGGACCTGCGTCATGCCGAGGTTGTCGTGCGCGACTTCACCAAGGTGTTCGCCTCGTCGCTTCAACTCAACCTGTTCGCCAAGTCGGGTGGGCGTATCCGCGTGCTGCAAAAGAGCAAACTGCTCGCTGTCACTGTTAACCCTACGTCGCCCAGCGGCTATGTCCTCGATTCGGACACCCTGTGCCGGCGACTCTCGGAAGCCATCAGCCTTCCGGTATATGACTTGTTAAACAACAAACAATAAACGGAGTGCAACTCAAAGACATCATAGAATCCCCTTGTGGTCTGCGCTACATGATTGACCGGCTGGAACTGCAGTCGGGCACAGCGCGCCGTTTTCTCCTCGACATGCCCATGATGACGGCTGCCGGTGAGATAGTGGCGGCCTATGACGTGCTGCGGCGCTACAAGGCGTTTGTCGAGCAGGCCGACAAAACCAGGCTCGACACCTTGCGCTTCCGTCTGCAAGGTCTCAAGGACATACGCACCACGCTTCGCAACCTGACGCGCGGTGCTGTGCTCGATGACATTGAATTGTTTGAGGTCAAGCACTTGTCACTCCTTGCCGCCGATGTCGCCCGCCTGTTGCGGCAGCACGGCATGGATGACGTGGCACAGATTCCCGACCTGGACGAGGTAATCAGCATCCTCGACCCCGACGGAATGAAGATTGCCACATTTTATATATATGATTCCTATTGCGCCCAGCTCAAGGACCTGCGCGGCCAAATGCGCCGGCACCCCGAGCAACAGGAAGAACTGATGATGATGGCATCGGCTCTTGAGGACGGCGTGCGCAAGGATTTGAGTCAGCGGCTGCATCCGTTTGCCGCTGCCATTGAGCAGGCACAGACGGCTTTGGCATTGACTGACATCAATGTGGCCAAGGCCAGTCAGATGATACACTTGGGACTGTGTTTCCCGGCACTTTCCCACGACGGGACTACTCATTACGAGCATATGTTCCACCCTCAGGTCAAGGACACGCTGGCAGCCGCCGGCAAGTCGTTCCAGCCGGTGACCGTCGGCTATGGTGCGCGTCCTGCTCTGATTACGGGAGCCAACATGGGCGGCAAGACCGTGGTATTGAAGACGCTCACCATGTGCCAATACCTGTTCCAGTTCGCCTTTGGCATTCCCGCCGCATCGGCGGTGATTGCGGTTAAAGACAGCGTCATCTTCTGCATCGGTGACGACCAGTCGATTGAGAAAGGCCTGTCATCGTTTGCGGCCGAGATGCAGCGCATCGATGCCGTCGTCAAGGCATCGCGTGACGACAAGAAACTGCTGGCGCTCATCGACGAGCCCGCGCGCACGACCAACCCCGCCGAGGGTGCCGCACTGGTGACGGCATTGCTCAAGGTGCTGTCTGCCGCGCGCGACGCGAGCCTTGTGATGACGACGCACTATGATATAGAGCCGGGCGACGCACTTTGCCTGCGGGTAAAAGGCTTCGAGAACGGCGCAATGGATTACTCGCTGGTCGAGGTGCAGGACGGTGAGGTGCCCCACGAGGCGCTGAACATCGCCGAGAGCCTGGGCATCGACGGCGAGTGGATCAACGAGGCGCGGCGGCTGCTCGCCTCGCGAGAGAACACTAAACAGAATAATAACCTTTAAAAACCCGATATATAATCACCAATTATGCAAAAGAGCAAGTTAGGATTAGATTTTGAGAAAGTCGAGCATGCCCGCGGGTTGGCCAAGGGCATTGCCCAGGACGTTCAATCCTTTGTGGAACAATACACGACGGTGGCTGTTGAGCGCACACTGTGCCGCTTGATGGGTATCGACGGCGTGGACAGCAATCAGGTGCCTCTGCCCAACGTGATTGTAGAGGCCTTGAAGGACAAGGGCGTACTCAACGAGGGCGCGCTGTTCTTCATCGCCAACGCCATGATTCAGACCGGCCTCAAGCCGCAGCAGATTGCCGAGCAGGTGGCCGAGGGCAAGCTGGATATCACTAAGGTCGCTACTACCGACCCGAAGCAGATTGCCGAGGTGCTGCAGCCCGTCATCGACGAGAGCATGGCCCGCATCCGCACCCGCCGCGCCCGCCGCGAGAAGTATCTCGACACCATCGGCGAGGGCCCCAAGCCCTATCTGTATATCATTGTTGCCACAGGCAACATCTATGAGGATGTGGTTCAGGCCCAGGCTGGCGCACGCCAGGGCGCAGACGTCATCGCTGTCATTCGCACCACCGGCCAAAGCCTGCTGGACTATGTGCCTTATGGCGCCACCACCGAGGGCTTTGGCGGCACTTTTGCCACTCAGGAGAACTTCCGCATCATGCGCAAGGCGCTCGATGAGGTAGGGGAGGAGCAAGGCCGTTACATCCGCTTGTGCAACTATTGCTCAGGCCTGTGCATGCCCGAGATTGCCATTATGGGCGCATTCGAGGGCCTGGATGTGATGCTCAACGATGCCCTCTATGGCATCCTCTTCCGCGACATCAACATGCAGCGCACGCTCATCGACCAGTACATGAGTCGCATCATCAATGGTTTTGCCGGCGTCATCATCAACACGGGCGAGGACAACTACCTCACCACCGCCGACGCTGTTGAGGCTGCCCACACCGTGCTGGCTTCGGACCTCATCAACGAACAGCTGGCCTTGATGGCTGGCCTGCCCGAGGAGCAGATGGGCCTTGGCCACGCCTTTGAGATGGACCCGATGCTCGAGAACGGATTCCTGCTCGAACTCGCCCAAGCGCAGATGACGCGCGAGATTTTCCCCAAGGCCACATTGAAGTACATGCCGCCGACGAAGTTCATGACCGGCAACATCTTCCGCGGCCACATTCAGGATGCCCTCTTCAACATGATTGGCATCTGGACGCACCAGGGCATTCAGTTGCTGGGCATGCCCACCGAGGCCATCCACACTCCCTTCATGAGCGACCGTTATCTGTCCATCGAGAATGCCAAGTACATCTTCAACAACATGCGCAGCATCGGCGAGGAGATGGAGTTTGCCGAGGACGGCATCTGCCGCCGTCGCGCTCGTGAGGTCATCGACAATACCATCAGCCTGCTTGAGGACATTACCAAGGAGGGCCTGTTCACCGCATTGGAGAAGGGCATCTTTGGCGACGTCAAGCGTCCCAAGAACGGCGGCAAGGGCTTGAGCGGTGTGACCATGAAGGGCGAGAACTACTATAACCCCTTTGTTGAACTGATGAAGGGTAAGCGTTAACATTTAATCTATAGGAGACACGATATATGAGCGAAGGATTATATAGCATGGAAGCTAAGGATTTTGACAAAACCTTAGACTTGACCAAGATTAAACCCTACGGTGACACCATGAACGACGGCAAGGTGCAACTCAGTTTCACCCTGCCCGTGCCCTGTGGCGCCGAAGCTGTCGAGGCCGCTAAGCAGATGTTGCGCAAGATGGGCCTGGAAAATCCCAGCGTCGTTTATTACAAGGAGCTCACCCCGGGCTTCACCTTCTTCAACTGCTACGGCAGCTGCACCCACACGGTGGACTATTCCACCATCTATGTGCCCAAGGTGGAATCCAACACCATGGACATGTACGAGACCGACAAGTTTATCAAGGAGAACATTGGCCGCAAGATTGTGATTGTGGGCGCCTCGACAGGCACCGACGCCCATACTGTGGGCATCGACGCCGTGATGAACATGAAGGGTTATGCCGGACACTACGGCCTGGAGCGTTACGACATGATTGAGGCCTATAATCTGGGTTCCCAGGTGCCCAACGAGGAGTTCATTGCCAAGGGCATCGAACTGCACGCCGACGCACTTATCATTTCCCAAACCGTGACGCAAAAGGACATCCACATCCAGAACCTCACCAACTTTATCGAACTGATGGAGGCAGAGGGACTGCGTGACAAGATGATTTGCTGCTGCGGCGGCGCCCGCGTTACCCACGAACTGGCCAAGGAGCTTGGCTTTGACGCCGGATTTGGCATGAACACCTATGCCGACGATGTGGCATCGTTCGTTGTTCAGGAGATGGTGAAAAGAGGAATGAAATAAATCTGTTCAATCAACAATATAACTTATAAAAAACCTACTATTATGGAAAAAAATGAAATGAGAGAAGTCATCGCAAAGCGTGCTGCCAAGGAGTTGCACGACGGCGATGTTGTGAACCTGGGAATTGGCATTCCCACCATGATTCCCAACTACCTCCCCGAGGGCGTTTCGGTAACCTTGCAGACCGAGAACGGTGCGATGGGCATGGGACCGACGCCTGCTCCCGGCGAGGAGGACAAGAACCTGATTAATGCTGGCGGCGGCGCCATTACGCTGAATCCCGGTGCTTGCACTTTTGACAGCGCAACCTCGTTTGCCATCATCCGCGGCGGCCACGTGAACGTGTCGTTCCTGGGCGCTCTGCAGGTTGACGAGAAGGGTAATCTGGCCAACTGGATTATCCCTGGCAAGATGGCTCCCGGCATGGGTGGCGCAATGGACCTCGTTGTTGGCGCCAAGCGCGTGATTCTGACCATGGAGCACACCCAGAAGGGCAACCACAAGATCCTGACGGAGTGCACGCTGCCGCTTACCGCCGCTGGCCAGGTCGATATGATCATCACCGAGATGGGCGTTATGGACATCACCCCCGAGGGCATTGTCCTGCGCGAGATTCATCCCGAGTTCACCGTCGAGCAAGTGCAGGCCGCTACGCAGGCCAAACTCATTATCTCGCCCGACCTGAAACCCATGGACATTTAATCACCATTTAGCCGCAACTGGTTATGGATTACAATTTCTTGAAGATTGAGCGCAACGGTGCTGTCACTGTGATGAAGGTGTCGGCTCCCAAGTCGTTGAATGCACTCAATTCCAGTGTGCTGAAGGAAATGGACGACTTTGTCAACAGCCTTGACGACACCACCCGCGTGCTCATTGTCACGGGCGATGGCGAGAAGTCGTTTGTTGCCGGTGCCGACATCAGCGAGATGGCGCACCTCAACGAGCAACAGGGCCATGACTTTGGCAAACTGGGCGCACAGGTGTTCCGCAAAATCGAACTGTTGCCCATCCCCGTCATCGCCGCTGTCAATGGCTTCGCGCTGGGCGGTGGCTGCGAGCTGGCCATGTCATGTGACATCCGCATCGCTTCCAGCCGAGCCAAGTTTGGCCAGCCTGAGGTGGGCCTGGGCATCATCCCCGGCTTCTCGGGTACCTACCGCCTGCCCAAACTCATCGGCCAGGGCTATGCCAAGGAGATGATTTACACCGGCAAGGTCATCCGTGCCGACGAAGCGTTGCGCATCGGCCTGGTGAATGCTGTTTACGAGCCCGAGGAACTCATGGACAAGGCCATGGAAATGGCCGCCATGATGCTCAAGAATGCGCCTGTTGCCATCAAGTTGGCCAAGCAGAGCATCAACGAGGGCTATGACCTCGATGCCGATGAGGCTATCGCGCTCGAGAACAGGCTGTTTGGCCAGTGCTTTGCCACTGCTGACCAAAAGGAGGGCATGGATGCGTTCCTCAACAAGCGCAAAGCCGAATTTACCGGCAAGTGAAAAACGAGAAAACGAATATCTATACATTAATCAATAAACCAAAAACGACCAATTTATGAAAATTTGTGTTATTGGAACCGGAACCATGGCTAAGGGTATCGTCAAAGCGTTTGCCGCCAAGATGCCTGTTGTCATGAAGAGCCGCAGCCAGGCAAGCCTGGACAAGGCTATGGCCTCTATCTCCAAGGGCTACAACAAGCTCGTCGAGAAGGGCAAAATCTCGCAGGAGGCAATGGATGCCATGCTGGCAAACATTACCACCACGGTGGATTATGCAGCGTTTGCCGATGCCGACCTCGTCATCGAGGCCGCTGTCGAGAACATGCAGTTGAAGAAGGACGTGTTCATGGAACTTGACAAGATTTGCAAGCCCGAGACCATCTTTGCCACCAACTCGTCGTCGTTGTCAATCACCGAGATTGCAGCCTGCACCAGCCGCCCCGCGCAGTTCATTGGCTGCCACTTCTTCAATCCCGCCGACCGCATGGCGCTCGTTGAGGTGATCAAGGGCCAACTCACCAGCGATGAGACCGCCAAGACCATCATCGACCTGACTACCGAAATCGGCAAGACTCCCGTGCCCGTTAACGAGGCTCCCGGATTTGTCGTTAACCGCATCCTCATCCCGATGATTAATGAGGCTGTGGGCATTCTTGCCGACGGCATCGCCAGCGCCGAGGACATTGACAAGTGCATGATGCTGGGCGCCAACCATCCCATGGGCCCGCTCGCGTTGGCCGACCTCATTGGCAACGATGTCAACCTCGCCATCATGGAAGTGCTCTACAACGAGTTTGGCGATCCCAAGTATCGTCCCCACCCGCTGCTGCGCAAGATGGTCCGTGCCGGCCTCCTGGGCCGCAAGACCGGCGAAGGTTTCTATAAGTATTAATAATAATGTGGGAGGTCTGGCGCCTGCCTCGCCTCCCGTTATCTTATCAATAAATTTTTTCTATCACTAAGATATGGATTTTAGCTATTCAAAGACAGAAGAACTCTTCCTGCAGATGGTCCGTTCATTTGCCGAGAATGAGGTGAAGCCTTTGGCCGCCGAAATCGACGAGCAGGAGCGTTTCCCTATCGAGACTGTCCGCAAGATGGGCAAACTCGGCATGATGGGCATCCCTGTTCCCAAGGAGTACGGCGGTGCAGGCGGTAATGTGCAGATGTACATCATGGCGGTTGAGGAATTATCGAGAGTGTGCGCCACCACCGGCGTGGTCCTCTCGGCGCACACCTCGCTGTGCGTAGCTCCCATCATGGAGAACGGCACCGAGGAGCAAAAACAGAAGTACTTGCCCAAGCTCGCCAGCGGCGAGTGGATTGGCGCTTTCGGCCTGACCGAGCCCAATGCCGGCACCGATGCTGCCATGCAGCAGACCACAGCAGTGGACGCCGGTGACAAGTGGATTCTCAATGGTTCCAAGATTTTCATCACCAACGCTTCCCATGCCGATGTGTTCATTGTCATGGCCATGACCGACAAGTCGTTGGGCACCAAGGGTATTTCGGCATTCATTGTCGAGAAGGGCATGCCCGGTTTCTCCATCGGTAAGAAGGAGTTGAAGATGGGTATCCGCGGCAGCGCTACCTGTGAGCTGATTTTCGAAAACTGCGAAGTTCCCAAGGAGAACCTCCTGGGCCCGATGGGCAAGGGCTTCAACATCGCCATGAAGACGCTGGACGGCGGCCGCATCGGCATCGCCAGCCAGGCGCTGGGTATCGCCCAGGGCGCCATGGACGAGACCGTGAAGTACACCAAGGAGCGCAAGCAGTTTGGCCGTGCCATTGCCAAGTTCCAGAACACCCAGTTCCAGATGGCTGACCTCAAGACCAAGGTCGAGGCCGCCCGTCTGCTCGTGCGCAGTGCGGCCTGGAAGAAGGACATGGGCCAGAACTATTCGGTCGATGCCGCAATGGCCAAGTTGTTTGCCGCCGAGACCGCAATGGAAGTGACGACCAAGGCCGTCCAGTTCCACGGCGGCTATGGCTACACCCGTGAGTATCCCGTGGAGCGCATGATGCGCGACGCTAAGATTACCGAGATCTATGAAGGCACCTCTGAGGTTCAGCGCATGGTCATTGCCGGTAAGTTGTTTAAATAAGAAGAGGAGGATTGCTTTATGAAGATTGTAGTTTGTGTAAAACAAGTTCCCGATTCAACCGAGATTAAGATTGATCCCGTAAAAGGCACCCTGATTCGCGAGGGCGTGCCCAGCATTATGAATCCCGATGACAAAGGCGGCTTGGAACTCGCCCTTCGCTTGAAGGACCAGTTTGGTGCCCATGTCACAGTTATCTCCATGGGTCCTCCCCAAGCCGATGTCGTCCTGCGCGAAGCCTTCGCTATGGGCGCCGACCGTGCCATCCTGCTGAGTGACCGCAAGTTTGCCGGCGCCGATACGCTGGCCACTTCCTATGCGCTGTCTGGCCTGTGCCGCACGCTGGACTATGACCTGATTATCGCAGGCCGCCAGGCTATCGACGGCGATACCGCACAGGTTGGTCCCGAGCTCGCTGAGCATCTCGACCTGCCTCAGGTATCCTATGTTGCCGATGCCAAGGTGCTTGACAACGGCAATCTGCAGGTGCGCAAGGAGAATGAAGACAGCGTGCAAGTCCTCGAGGTCGAGGGCAAGTGCCTGCTCACCGTGCTCGCTTCGGCATTTGATGCTCGTTACATGAGCGTCAGCGGCATCGTTGAGGCCTACGACAAGGAAGTTGAGGTGTGGGGTGCCGACAAGATTGACGTGGACCCCGGCAAGCTCGGTTTGGCCGGCTCGCCCACCAAGGTGTTCCAGTCGTTCCCCAAGGCCCTCAAGGCCCCCGGCGAGGTGCACGAGGTCAGCGAGGAAGAGGCTGTCGAACTCATTGTTAATAAACTCAAAGAGAAACATATCATCTAAAAGTCAAGGTTATGGATAAGAAAGATTATAAGAACGTATTCGTTTTTGCTGAGCAACGCGAAGGTGTCATCCAATCCGTCGCTTTTGAACTTTTAGGCAAGGCTCGTGACCTGGCCGACACGCTGGGCGAGAAGGTGGTTGCCCTGTTGCTTGGCTATGGCGTCAAGGACCAGGCCCAGACGCTTGTTGAGTTTGGCGCCGACGAGGTCATCGTCGTTGACACTCCCGAGCTGAAGGACTATCTCACCGAGCAGTATTCGCAAGCCGTTATTCAGATTATCATGGACCGCAAGCCCAACATCGTGCTCTATGGTGCCACCACCATCGGCCGTGACCTGGCTCCCCGTCTGGCTTCGCGCCTCAAGACCGGTTTGACGGCCGACTGCACCAAGCTTGAGGTCCTCCCCAACAAGGATGAGGAACTTGAGTTCCGTATGACGCGTCCCGCATTCGGCGGCAACCTGATGGCAACCATCATCTGCCCGAACACTCGTCCGCAGATGTCCACCGTGCGTCCCGGCGTGATGCAGAAGATTGAGCGCCAGGGTGGTCGCAAGGGCGTCATCACCGAGTTCGCACCCAATTTCGACACTGCCAAATTCAAGGTTAAGGTGGTCGAGACCATCAAGTCCGACAAGTCGGTTGCCGACATCAGCGAGGCCAAGATTCTGGTTTCCGGCGGTCGCGGTGTTCATGACAAGGAAGGTTTCGACAAGCTGCAGGCTCTCGCCGACGTGCTCGGTGGACAGGTGGCTTCGTCACGCGCTATGGTTGACAACGGCGTGATGCCTCATGAGTGCCAGGTGGGCCAGACGGGCAAGACCGTTCGCCCCAACCTGTACATGGCATGCGGCATCAGCGGTGCTATCCAGCACTTGGCTGGTATGGAGGAGTCTGACTTCATCATCGCTGTCAACAAGGACAAGTTTGCGCCCATTTTCACTGTTGCCGACCTTGGCATCGTGGGTGACCTGCACAAGATTGTTCCCATGCTCACCGAGCGCATCAAGAAGGAAATTGCCAAGTAACAGCATCGGTTGTTACTGACCCTTTAATGCCCTGTGCAGCCTGGCTGTGCGGGGCATTTGGTTATTGAAAACCGTACAATTTCCGCGTTTGTTGTTAAATATCGCGTCTTATCTTGTCATTTTGGAGAATTTTGCTTACTTTTGTAACCACAATGACATTTGAGAATTGTTTGACAAATAAATATACATATTATGAAGAAATCTTTACTGATTATCTCGATGCTGCTCACGCTGGCGTCCGCCAGTGCGCAGCTTGTGCGTTCATCCGCTTATCATCCCGTAGGGCCGGCACTGCCTGAGTTCTTTGAGACGCCTCTTGTCCAGGAGGACCATGAACGCCTGCCCGGTGACCCCGTAATGCGCGCTCCCAGGAAGGCGACCGACGAGAGCGTGTGGTATCGTCGTCCGGCTGGAGCATTCACGGCTTGCACCTATATGCAGGATGGTGTTGCAGGCGGTACGTGGTACATGCAATACTTGTTCATGAAGCCCTTTGTGCCTTACACTTTCACCAGCATGACCGAGGCCGACCATTATTGGAGCTACATGCAGTGGGGCTACGATAATGATGGCGCACGCGCGCAGATTTGGCACGATGTCTATGACTGCGACGACTTGGTGCTGTCCTACCCCTGGGAGTGGGACCACACGCCCATCCTCACAGCAGGCGCATTTACTTTCCAGACAGGCGGCTACAAGATGTCGGGAACGTCGTCCGAGCCCGTGACTGGCGATTTCCAGTCTGGACGTATTCTCTCAGGACCCAATGCGGCCACGATGGCTAGCAAGCCCGGCGGCGATCTGCTGTTCTCGAGCAAGAGTTTTTGCTTTGGCGGCCGTTATGGCAACCAGCGCTATGTGACCACTACACTCACGGGCGCCACCCCTTATGGTTCCAACGAGAGCGGCTACTGGTTTGGCAAGAACGGCGGCAGCAACTACGGCATTGCACAGGCATTTGAAAAGCCTACTGCTCCTTATCTGTTGAAAAATGTCGTGCTCAAGGTGTCCAGCATGGAGGTGACTGACAATGTGACGATGAATTGCAAGATTTACAAGCTCAATTCCATTCCCGCCTATGCCGATACTTCGGTGGTTCTGCCCGAGGAACCCGGCGAGTTGATGTACTACGGGCGCGCACAGCTCACACCCACCACGTTCTCCGAGACCGGTGGTCTCGTCGTCTTCACGCTCTACGGCGAGGAGGATGGACTGGAGTTTGAGGTGACCCCCACCATCGAGGACGCCATCTTTGTCGCCATCGACGGCTACAACGAGGAGGGCATGGAGGCTATTCAGAATTTCTCGGCTTCGATCAGCACCGACGGCTTGGTGGACGAGGGCTATGGCGAATTGGCCTATATGAAACGCGAAATCAAAGACAGCGAGGGCAATCCGCTGCGCCGCCAGTGGAATGGTGTGAACAACTACTTCAAGAGCGGTCAAAGGATGACTGGTATCTCTATCTATCTCACGCTTGACCACCCGTTTGTCACCTTTAACTACAACAACGAGGACGGTATCTACCAATTTCCCACCGAGGGCGGTGTGATGGAGAAGTTCATGGGCCAGGACGAGGACGGCAACGATGTCACAACCCGCAGCATCGAGTTCTACACCTCGGTTGAGAGTGCTTATGACGACTGGTACTTCACCTGCGACGGTGGGGAAGTTCCCGAGTGGCTCAACATTGAGCTCTCCGACGGTGTGGACGACGAGGGCGAGTTCAACAACCTGGTGACGGCGCTCGTTACCGCCGAACCCCTGCCTGCTGGCGTGGACTACCGCGAGGCTGTTGTCCGCTTTGAGTTCCCCGGCGACCACATCGAGTACACCTTTACCCAGGGCGAGAAGGGTAGTGCCCTCACTGGTGACGTGAATGGCGACGGCGAGGTCAACATCGCAGATGTGAACGCTGTCATCGACATGATTCTGAGCGGCAACTTTGCCGCCACGTGCGATGTAAATGGCGACGGTGAGGTAAATATTGCCGACGTGAACGCCATCATCGACATCATCCTCAAGTAAATTCACATCATTGTATAACTGCAAGTCGGGCTCGTTTGGGGCCCGACTTTCTATTCGCAAGATCCGTCATGTTTATCAACAAATCCATTACAGCATCGGTGTGGTCAGTCGTCATAGCCTGCCTGCTGGGGGGTGCCGGGGCCGCCTATGCCGGCGCGCCCGCCCGGCAGTACAAGTCCAGCGACGACCCCAGCCAGTTTGTCGAGATAGCCGAGGCGGTGCCTGACGTCATTCTTGAAATCCGCTATTATAGCACCTATAACTTCCTCGGCGTCCGTGTCGATGGCTATGAAGAGCCGGTTGCGCTCCTCACGCGCCAGGCCGCTGACAGCCTGCGCGCCGTGAGCGACGACTTGAGGCGGCAGGGCTATTGCCTCAAGATTTTTGACGCCTACCGCCCCCAGATGGCGGTGGACCACTTTGTGCGATGGGGCAAGGACTTGGCCGACACCGCGATGCGGCGTTGCTTTTACCCCATGCTCGACAAGTCAGTGCTCTTTGAGCAGGAATACATTGCTTACCACAGCGGCCATTCGCGCGGTTCCACGGTGGACCTCACCCTGTTTGACATGCGTACCGGGCGCGAAGTGGATATGGGCGGCACCTTCGACTGGTTCGGCCCCGAGAGCCATCCCGACTGTGGCGGAGACCCCGTGACCGGCACCTACATCCCCAACGACACCATCACTGCCCGGCAGTTCAACAACCGCATGATTCTGCGCCGCGCCATGCTCAGCCACGGCTTCAACCCCCTCGACAACGAGTGGTGGCACTTCACACTCGCTGGCGAGCCCTTCCCCGACACCTACTTTACCTTCCCCAGCCGTTCCCTGAAAGAGACGCGAGCCCAAGACAAGCATTAACTGACGAAAAAAACGCTCGTATGGTGGAGATGTCCTCATGCGAGATTTAATATATCAGATAAAATCTGTATCTTTGTTTCCGAGTTCAATACAGACATCTGTTATCATTGCACGAATCAGATAATAGGTCCTGCTGGTTCGGGCTGCGAAAACGAATAAAAAGGACCTGGCTTAATTATCAATTTGTATGAAACGTTTATTTAGTGTAAAAAAATTATTTTTGTCAGCAGTAATCATCGTTGCCGGCGCAACTATGGTAAGTTGCTCGGGCAAAACTTCTGGTTCAGACAGTTCAGACAGTACAAAGACTTCAGTTAGCACAAGCACTTCAGACAGTTCAGACATTGAAGGCAAGGCAATGGACTATGCAGAACGCATGGCTGAAGCCGCACAAAGCAAAGACGTTGAAACACTCAAGCAACTTCAGCAAGAGCAGCAGGAGTGGCTTGAAACTTTCAGCCAGGAAGACCAGTTCAAGGTTGCTGATGCTATCCACAAGGCTCAGCGCGAAGTCAGGAAAAAACATTAACGTAGAACGAACATCGTTCCTATAGCATAATTAGAGGGTGTGCCAATATTTTGACGCACCCTCTTGACATTTAGTGATGAATGGATCAACGGGGCTAATCCAAAGCCTCGTAAGTGAAGTCGGCCGCGCTCATGCAGGCCTTCTTGTAATCGAACTGGTACATGTGCATGTACTGCTCCTTAACCTCGACGGCCCCATTGTAGAACGGGTTCAAACAATGCTGGCGGGTGGTTACGGTAATCACCATTTCGGGAGTAATGACTTGTCCATTGACACGCCTTGTGCGCTTGGGCGTAATTCTAAAAACTTTGCTCATGATGTTAGCATATTAAAGGTGAAACATTTGTTTGTCGCCACAAATGTAGCATCCAAATATGCCATATTGTGTCAGAGGTTTATACAATGTGCCAATCGCTCCATACAGACGTTCAGGCTTTCCCTGTGATATTATATGAATTCAACATTCTCGCGATGGTCTCAGCTATTTCCTCGCGCAGCCATATGGGCTCGAGCACTTCAACTTTGTCGGCATTCCACAGCAGTTCCTGCTGGAAGTCGAAAGTGGGGCGCAGGCAGTAGGTGAAAATGCTAAAATTATCATTACGTTCCGCTTCTTGCTGTGAGCGGTGAATCTTGAGGTCACGGATGTAATTGGCTTGGTCGGCATCTACTTTCAGTTTCACCAACTCTTTGTCGTAATCCTCGTCGCGTATCACGCCGATGAATCCATCGAAATAGGCCTCGGCGTCCCAATCCTTGGGCATGGTGAATGCCTGCTCGGTCTTCTTCAGCGACAAGATGCGGTCGAGGGCGCAAATCCATATCCTGGTGTCCGCCTCTCCGTCGTTGCCGTGAACAATCACATACCATCGTTGGCGAAACAACTTCAGGCACAATGGCTGCACTTCATAGTTACTTTCGTTGTCTTTCCAGTAGCTTTTATATATGATGTCAAGCACCCGATTCTCCTTCATCGCGTCGATGATGGGTTGCAGGTACAATTCTCCCGAGGGCACATACTCAAGCTGGATTCTGTCCTTGATGCCCATGCAGCCCGTCAGGGCATTGCTCACCGTGAACGTGCTGAACAGCCACGACTGCAACCCGCCCTCGTTGATGTCCTCAACGTTTTCTATGTAGTACCGGTATCCGCCACATCGCTCGTTCTCGATAATGAGTCCGAACATGTCCTCGATGTTGTCCAGCCACCGCTTGAAGGTGCGCACTGACATGCGCTCGCCGCGGCTCAAGTCTGTGTCGCTTTGCCACCGCTCGTTGATTTCCTTGAAAGAAATCCTCTTGGCCCGATAGATTGTATCAATCAGCCAGACGTATTTCCTCATCAAGCTTGGTCCTCTTTCGTTTTTAGCCATAATTAACGCAGGTTTAAGTATCACATCGCAAATATACAACAAAACATCGGACATGTAGTGTCAGAGGTTTGATTTATTTTTATTGTCAGTCAATTCTGAGCGGCTAATTTGGCATTTTTCTGAATGGCATGATAAGATTAGGCGAAATTTTATTACTTTTGCAGTTTGAATCTATATTGAGAAAATATTAACGGCAAAAGTATATGAAGAAACTGATTTTACTGACGGCGTTGTCGGCCATATTGCTGTGTTCACTGCGTGGCCAGGCATCGCAGAACTATGGCGACTACTATGACGCGTTCATCATGCTGAACGGCGCTGTTGACGAGTCTCAACTCAGTGCACAGGGTATAATCGTCACGGGTGCTTACGATGGTTTTTATACCGCCAAGGTGCTGAATACAATGACCACCGCTGATGTGGCTGGCGTCCCGGGCATCGCGCGCGCCTTTAAGGCCTTGAAACTTGAAACCTGCAGCGACAGCGCTCGTTTTTATTCGCGCGTTGATGATGTGCACAAGGGAACTGGATTTAGCCGATTCTACAATGGCAACGGCGTGATAGTGGGCGTGATAGACTGTGGATTTGACTTCAACCACATCAACCTGTGCGATGCCAACGGCATTCCGCGCGTCAAGGCAGTGTATATGCCGCTCGACTATACGGGCACGGCGCCGAAGGTCAACGGCCGCACCTTGCCAGGCAGCTGCTATGAGACGCTGAACCAGATTGCGCGCCTCACCACCGATGACAAGCACACCACTCACGGCACGCAGACGGCAGGCATTGCCGCCGGCGCTTACCGCAACAACAACTGGTATGGAATGGCGCCTGGTGCCGACATCGTGGCGTGTGGCATGCCCGAGGGCGAAATCAACGATGTGCGCGTCGCCAACTGCATCAGTTACATCATGGACTATGCCGAGCGCATGCACAAGCCTTGTGTCATCAACATCAGCCTGGGTACCAACGTGGGCTCGCATGACGGTTCTTCGTTTGTGTCGCGCGTGTGTGAGCAGTACACTGGTCCTGGCCGCGTGTGTGTAGTGTCGGCTGGCAACGACGGTAGTGTGCCCGTTTGTGCCCGTATGAACCTCACCGTACCCACCGACACGGCGACGATGCTGCTGGCGGGCTACGGCGGCGGCCTGTACCGATCGGGTAACATGAGCGTCTGCTCCAACGAGTCCAGCCCCTTGATTCTGCGCATGATCGTTGTGGACCATAATACCGGCGACATTGTATATCGCTCCAAGCTCCATTCCCTCGCTACTGTGGGCGAGGCCGAGGTGTTTAGCAGCGCTACCGACGCCCAACTGGCACGCTATTACACGGGTACCGTCAGCGTTGTGGACGGCCACTCCGTGAGCGGCCGCCGCAATGCGCTGTGCGCCATAGATATGACTGCCAATAGTTCAAATTATATTTTAGGCTTTCAGCTCACTTCGCCAACGCCTACCAATGTAGTAGCATGGACATCGCAGTATGCCTACTTCCACAAGTATGGTTTTGACTGGGCCGTTGAGGGCACACGGTCATCGTCCATCAACGAACTGGCGACGACCGACAGCGTGATTTCGGTCGGGTCATATAACACACGCCAGTACATCCCGTTAGCTGACGGCACGATAATGCGCCGAGGCAACAGTACCCCGATGGAGATTTCGTACTATTCGGCCTATGGTCCCGACGAGAACGGCATCGCGCGTCCCGACGTGTGTGCCCCCGGCAGTGTGGTGATCGCTTCGGCTAACCGTTATGACACCGATGCCCCCAACAAGGCCTACTGGCAGACGCCGGCTGTATGGAACAACGTGGCCTATCCTTATTGCCCTGACCTTGGCACCTCGATGTCGGCACCTGTAGTGACCGGCGCCGTGGCACTGTGGCTCCAGGCAAACCCGAAACTTGGCGTGGCCGATGTGCGCACCGTGCTGGCGCATTCCAGCTACAAGGACGACCAAGTCAAGGCTGGCGATCCTGCCCGGTGGGGCACCGGCAAACTCGACGTCAACGCGGGCATGCGTTACATTCTGCACCTCGATGATGTCACTGGTGACGTGAATGGCGACCGCGAGGTGAACATCAGCGACATCAATGCGGTAATCAGCATTATCCTGGGCGGCAGTGTTGACGCCGATGCTTTCAGGCGTGCCGATGTAAACGGCGACGGCGAGGTAAACATCAGTGATATCAACGCAATCATTGACATCATCTTGAGCGCATAATGCGATAGCCAATACATTATTTTTATAATATTATGTTAGACTACATCAAGGGCACCGTGGCCGAACTCAATCCCGCCTTTGCCGTCATTGACAACCACGGCTTGGGATACATGATTAACATCTCGCTCACGACCTACGACGTGTTGAACAGGGCAGGGCAGGGTGCGCAGGCGCAACTCTATGTTCACGAGTCGATTCGCGAGGATGCCCATCTGCTCTATGGCTTTGCTTCCAAGCGTGAGCGCGAGGCATTCATGCTGCTCATTTCTGTTTCGGGCGTGGGACCCAACACAGCCCGCATGGTGCTGTCGTCGATGAGCGTCGAGGAGTTTTCTGCTGCTATCGCATCGAACAACGTGGCGATGTTCAAGTCGGTCAAAGGGGTGGGGGCTAAAACCGCCCAACGCATAATTGTTGACCTCAAGGATAAAATAAAACAGGCAGATGTTTCGTTAATACAACAGACGGGTCAGGCCGCAGGCGAAGTCTTTGACGAAGCCCTGGCCGCTCTTGTCATGCTGGGATTTTCCCAGCAAGCCTCTCAAAAGGCACTCAAGTCGCTCTTTTCCAAGCAACCGGGATTGAGCGCCGAGAGTGCTATCAAGCAGGCGCTTAAGATGATGTAAAACCACGGTCCGATGACATCGTAGTTAATGCTGAACCGAAAAAAGATAATATTCTCAATAATAATAGGCGCACTCATTGGATGGTGGGCCGGAAACGACACGGCGCTGGCGCAGTATGTGACCAGCACGTTGCCTCCGCCTCCTCCTGCTCCCGACACGCGCCCGTCGGCTCAGCAACAGCAGACACCCAAGCTGGACTTGCAGTTTGATGTAAAGCCCACAATTCCACGCAACTATGGTGATGCCCAAGGCCAGGGCGAGTATTCTGCCGACCTGAAGACGCCCTCAAACATCACCACGCAGGTTGAATTTGACCCCGAGACGGGTTGCTATGTGATTCACACCAAGCTGGGCGATAACGACATTGTCACTCCATACATCATGTCGTCTGATGAATACAGCAATGTGGCGTTCAGGCAATCGATGATGGAGTACTATCGCCAAAAGAACGCCGAGAATGCCCAGGATAAGGAGAAAGACCCATTCAATTTCCTGGACATGCAGTTCGGTATGGGACCGCTGGAGTCGGTGTTTGGCCCTGGCGGTGTGCAGTTGAAGACAACGGGTTCGGTCGTTATCAACATGGGTGTCAAGTCAAACTCCACCGACAACCCGGCGCTGGCGGTGTCGCAGCGCAAAAAGACGTATTTTGATTTTGAACAGCGCATCCAGGCCAACATCGCTGCCAGTGTCGGTGACAAGATGAAGTTCAACATGTCCTATAACACGGGAGCGACATTTGACTTTGACAGCAAGAACCTGAAACTCGCCTACGAGGGCAATGAGGATGAAATCATCAAGAACATCGAGGCTGGTAATGTAAGCATGACCACTGGCTCATCGCTGATTCACGGCAGTGCTGCATTGTTTGGCATTAAGACCAAGCTGCAGTTTGGCAAACTCACGGCAACGGCCCTCGTCTCGCAACAGAACAGTGAGTCCCAGACGGTAAGCAGCAAGGGTGGCTCGCAGACTAATGAGTTCAGCATCACGGCCGACAAGTATGACCAGAACCGCAACTTCTTCCTTTCGCACTTTTTCCGCGATAACTATGATGCGTGGTGTTCCAGACTTCCGCTGGTCTCGTCAGGTATGCACATCACGCGCATCGAGGTGTGGATTACCAACAAGCGCAATAACTACAACGAGTCGCGCAACATCATGGCATTCATGGATGTGGGCGAGGGCGAGTATGACAATATCTGCAACCACCATTGGACCGGCGCCGGAACGGGCATGCCGTCCAACTCGTCAAACGACTTGCTGAGCGAGATCAAGGAAAATTATCCCGATGCCCGCTATATGAGCAGGGCTTCAACAGCTCTTGCACCGTTAAAGGCCTACGACTTTGAGGGCGGTAAGGACTATGAGAAGATTGAGAGTGCGCGACTGCTGAACTCTTCTGAATACACGCTCAACGCAGGCTTGGGTTATATCATGCTCAAGACGGCGCTGGCGAGTGACGAGATTCTCGCTGTAGCCTATGAATACACTTACGGGGGGCGCACTTACCAGGTGGGTGAGTTCTCGGGCGACATTTCTTCGACCGACCAGTCGCTGTATGTCAAGATGTTGAAAAGCACGACTTCGTCGCCTTATTTCCCCATGTGGGACTTGGCGATGAAGAATGTCTATGCCCTGGGTGCCAACCAGATTCAGAAAAACAACTTCAAACTCAATATCAAGTATCTGAGCGACACAACAGGCAACGAACTGACTTATATTCCTGCAGGTGAAATCAACGGCAAACCGCTGTTGCAGGTGATGAACCTCGACCGCTTGGACGCTAACCAGGAAGCGCACATCGACGGCCGCTTTGACTACCTTGAGGGCTACACCATTCAGGCTTCGACCGGCAAAATCATTTTCCCGGTCGCAGAGCCTTTTGGCGAGCACTTGCGCAAGGCTTTTAACGATGACGAGCTGGCCAAGAAGTATATCTATACTGAGCTATATGATTCGACGCTAACTGTGGCCCAGCAGTTCAGCGACAAGAACAAGTTCATACTTGCAGGCGAGTATCAGTCAAGTTCAGGCAGCGTCATCAAGCTCAATGCCACCAATGTGGCGCGTGGTTCCGTTGTCGTAACCGCCGGCGGCGTTACTCTTACCGAGAACAGTGACTACACCGTCGATTACACAATGGGTACGGTGACCATTACCAACCAGAGCATCATCGACGCCGGCACTAATATTAATGTGTCGCTGGAGAACCAGTCCACCTTTAGCATGCAGCGCAAGACACTGCTGGGTCTTGACCTCGACTACGCCTTCAACAAGAACTTCCATGTCGGTGCCACGGTAATGCACTATGGCGAAAAAGCCATCGGCGAAAAAGTGGCCATCGGCAGTGAATTGGTAAACAATACCATTTGGGGCGCTAATGTCTCCTATAACAGCCAGTTCATGTGGCTGACCAACCTGCTGAACAAAATACCGACGGTAAATGCGACAGCACCTTCAAGCATTACCTTCCTGGGCGAGTTTGCGCAGCTCGTGCCGCATCAGGGTAAAACGGGCTCCAATTCCGGCAGTTCCTATATTGATGACTTTGAGTCGACGCAGTCGGGTATTGATGTCCGTTCGCCATATTCTTGGCAATTGGCGTCAGCGCCCTATGATCCCTCGGCCACGGCGCTGTTCCCCGAGGCCGCATTGAACAACGACATCGCTTATGGCAAGAACCGTGCGCTGCTATCGTGGTACTATATTGACCGCCTGTTCACCCAGCGCAATTCATCCTATGCTCCGGGATATATCAAGAGCGACCTGGATGCGTTGTCCTATCCCTATGCACGCGAGGTGGCATATAGCGAGGTGTTCCCGGGCCGCGAACTTAATTATGGCGAGTCATCAGTCATTCAAACCCTGAACCTCTCGTTCTATCCGCGTGAACGCGGTCCGTATAACCTTGATGGTACAAACGTGGACCAAGAAGGGTATCTGCTCTATCCCGAGAAACGATGGGGCGGCATCATGCGCAAGATTGACAACACCAACTTCGAGCAGTCCAACATTGAATATATCCAGTTCTGGATGCTTGACCCGTTCATGGACCCGAATTTGGATAACTATGACGGTGGCTCGCTATACTTCAATCTGGGTGAAGTCAGCGAGGACATTCTCAAGGATGGGCTCAAGAGTTACGAAAATGGTCTGCCGACCATCGAGGGCGATTCCACCAATGTGTCCTTCACCGTATGGGGCCGCGTTTCCAACCAGACGTCGTTAACCTATGCGTTTGACAATACCAACGGTTCCCGCGTTATGCAGGATGTGGGACTTGACGGTTTGTCGTCGGCCGACGAGCAGAAGTATGACACCTATGCCAACTTCCTTAACGAGTTGCGTGCAGTGCTGCCCGAATCAACGGTTGCCGCCATGCAGGACGACCCGTTCTCGCCGTTCAACGACCCGGCGACTGATGATTACGCATTCTATCGCAATGGATATTATGACAGGGTGCGCGCCTCAATCAATGACCGCTACAAGCATTTTAACGGCACCGAGGCCAACTCGTTGGCGCAGAGCGATGCCGGCGACGGCCAGTACCAGACCGCCCGCTCAACGCCCGATGTCGAGGATATCAATCAGGACAATACCCTCAACGAGTATGAGCGCTATTTCCAGTATCGTGTGGCCATACATCCCGACTCATTGCAGGTGGGCATGAACTATATCACCGACAAGCAGGTCGCCAATGTGCACACTCGCAATGGAGAGACACAGTATGCTACATGGTACCAGTTCACTATCCCCCTTGCAGACTATCAGAAAAAGGTGGGTACCATACAAGACTTTTCCACCATCCGTTTCATGAGGATGTTCATGACGGGTTTCCGCAACACCACCCACTTGCGATTTGCATCGCTTGAACTGGTGCGTGGCGAGTGGCGCAATTATAAGTTCAACCTCAACATGCGCGGCGAGACACCTGCCAAGGGCAGTATCAGCATCAATACCGTCAATATCGAGGAGAATGCCTCGCGTGAGCCCGTAAACTATGTATTGCCTCCCGGTGTTTCGCGCATCATCGACAGCGGGCAGTCACAGATTACACAGCTCAACGAGCAGTCCATGCAACTCACGGTGGACAACCTTGACCCCGGTGATGCACGCGGCGTGTATCGCAATACAGACCTTGACCTGCGCACCTATAAACGCTTGCAGATGTATGTGCACAACGAGGCGTTGATTGACAACTTGACCAACCTGCGCAATGGCGATGTGTCGCTGTTCGTGCGCTTGGGCTCTGATGTCAAGAATAACTATTATGAGTATGAAATTCCCTTGACGGTGACGCCGCCTTCAAGCCATTACAGCACCAACAGCACGACCGACCGTCTCAAGGTTTGGCCCGAGGAAAACATGTTGGACATCAACATGGATGTGCTGGTAAATGCCAAGAAGAACCGCAATGCCGACAAGATGGCCGGCATCGAGGGCGTGGGTTATGCTATCCGCTACCAGGATGTTGACGACGAGCATCCCAACAACAAGGTTTATGTGATGGGTAACCCGTCACTTAGCAAGGTGCGCGTAATGCTTATCGGTGTGCGCAACAACTCGCCGACGACCAAGAGTTGCGTCGTCTGGGTTGATGAGTTGCGCGTGACTGACTTTGACAGCGAGGGCGGTTGGGCGGCCAAGGCTTCGGTAACGCTCAACATGAGTGACATTGCTACCGTGAACGCTGGCTTCCACAAGGAGACCGAGGGCTTCGGCTCGGTGGACCAGAACCTGTCGTCGCGCCGCCTCGACAACTTTGACCAGTACAACATTGCCGTGCAGTCTGACCTGGGACGCTTCATTCCCGAGAAAGCCAAGCTGCATGCCCCCATCTATTATTCTTACAGCAACGAGAAGACGACCCCCAAGTACAATCCCCTTGACCAGGACGTGAAACTTGACGAGGCTATTGAGAGTTGCGAGACTAAGGAGCAGAAGGACACCATCATGGACTATGCCGTCACGCAGCGCACGGCTCAGAGTTTCTCTATCTCGGGGCTCAAGTTCGATGTCAAGACGATGAAGAATCCCATGCCTTGGGATCCTGCAAACTTCTCGTTCAGTTACTCGTTCAACAAGCAGCACCTCAATGACCCCGAAAACTTGTATGAGAACACCAACGACTACCGCGGCAGCATGCAGTACAGCTGGACACCCTATGCCAAGCCTTTCAAGCCGTTCTCATACTTTATTGATGACAAGAACAAGAGCCTGAAGTTCCTCAACGATTGGGAATTCCACTGGCTGCCCACCAATGTGGGCTTCAATACCAACATCTCGCGCTACTACTACGAACAGCAGTCGCGCAACGAGACCGGCATTGATGTCGAACTTCCTGTTTCGGTCAGCAAGAACTTCCTGTGGGACCGTCAGTTTTCCATGTCATGGAACTTTACAAAGTCGCTCACGGCAACGTTCAACAGTAACACCACAGCCCACATCCTTGAACCTGTGGGGCAGGTCAATAAGCAGTTGTTTCCCGATGCTTACCGCGACTGGAAGGATTCGGTCATGACGTCTATCAAGGACTTAGGAACCCCCTGGGCCTACAACCAGACATTTAATGTGACCTACAAAGCCCCGTTTAGCCAGATTCCCATCCTGAGCTGGATTACCGCCAACGCTTCCTACAACTCGGTCTATCGTTGGGACCGCGGCGCAATCGTTGACGAGATTTCGTCGGGCAACACGATTGCCAACCAAACCACGAGGTCCATCGACGGTCGCTTTAATTTTGAGCAGTTCTTTAACAAGATTCCATATCTCAAGAAGGTGAATGACCGTTTCTCAGGCAAGGACACTAAGCGTGACAAAAAGCAGGCGCCTCGAGAAAAGCCCAAGAAGTTTGAACGCACGGTCAAGCTCAATCCCGACTCGGCAACTGTATTGAACCACCGGTTCGGTACCAAGAAGGTCAAAGTGACTGCCATGACTACCGACGGCAAGCCATTCAAGGTGGAATACAAGGCCAAAGATAAAGATAATGTCCTCATTACCACGTTGGGTACCGAAAATCTCAAATTTACCGTGACCGAGGATAAATCGCCTGAACGCAAGAACTTCTTTACCGAAGCGGCACAGTACACTTGCCGTGCCTTGATGGGCATCCGCAGCATCAATGCACGCTACAAGCACACCACCTCGCTGTCTATTCCGCAGTTTGTGCCCGACATCGGTGACGCTTTTGGTCAGACCAATGCTTATGATGCCATGGCTCCCGGTCTTGATTTCGCGTTTGGTTTTGCAGGCGAGTCCTATATCCAGAGGGCGCTTGACCGCGGCTGGCTGATGAATGACCAGACCCAGACGACACCGGCACTCTATGGCAATGCCAAGGAGTTCACTGCCGAGATGCAGATTGAACCTATTGCAGGTCTCAAAATCACGCTTAATGCCAACCGTACCGAGAACCGCACCAACCAGATTCAGTTCATGTATGATGATCCCACCATTATCTATGGCGGCAGTTTCACTAAGACCCATGTGGCCTTGGCAACGGCAATGCGGAGCGTGAGCGCCGACAATAATTACCAGAGCGAGACTTTCGACAAGTTCCTTAGCAACATTCCCATAGTGGCCGAACGCCTGCAACAGCGATACATGGGTGTCACCTATCCCGACCGTGGATTTATCCAGGGCACGGCAATGGCCGGCAATACTTACAGCATTGACAATGGTGCAGTCAATCAGTCAAGCAGCGATGTGCTTATTCCTGCTTTCCTTGCCGCATACTCTGGCAAAAATGCTGCCACCTATGACCTCAACCCCTTCCCCGGGTTCAAGTCAATTCTGCCCAACTGGCGTGTCGTTTATGACGGCCTGATGCGCATCCCGTTATTCAAGAAGATGTTCAAAGCCTTCTCGCTAAACCATGCTTATCAGTGCGTTTATAGTGTTGGGTCATTCAGTTCCTACAGTGATTGGGTGACTATTGGTGACGGTCTGGGCTTTACCCAGGATGTACTCACTGGTGGTGCAATACCATCGTCTCCCTATAATATCTCGTCGGTATCGCTGACCGAGAAGTTTGCGCCGTTGATTGGCTTTACGGCGACTTTGCAGAACGAAATGTCCATCAACCTGCAACTTAATGACCAGCGAACCCTGACGCTCAACTCGTCGGCAGGACAACTTGTTGAGGCCAATACGAGGGCGTTTCAGGCTGGTGTCAGCTACAAGATTGCCAATTTTAACAATGTGCTCAAAATCAAGAAAAAGCAGCAGAATGTCAATAACGACCTCACGCTCACGTTCAATGCCCAGATGTCGAGCAACACGGCATTGATTCGCAAGATTGAGAGCAACACGGCCCAGCCTACGAGCGGAACACGTACCTTGACCCTCAACTTCACGGCCAACTATGTGATGAGCAAACGCATTACCATTGGCGGATATTTTGATTATACGTCCAACACGCCGCTTGTCTCGACATCGTCCTATCCCACGACCAACAGCAGTTACGGCCTATCCATCAACATGTCTCTCGCTAAATAACCGTCTGTTTCCGTTATGATTCTGAGCCTCGTAGTTTATTCCGGCGCTGCCGCCGCTTTGGCTTGGCTTGGCTGGCATGTGAGCGCTCGGGAGCAACGTGTGATGTCACAGGGTGGGGCAGAGCTGCCTTTCTTGTCGTGGGAGATTGTGACGGCGATGCTCATCTATGTAATTGTCTCGGCTGCACGCTGGCTCACCTCATGGGACTATAACATGTACTACAACAATTTTGTGGCCATGCAGTCCGTCGGCGTGTTTTCGCGTGAGAATTTTGAGCCGGGTTTTGCGTTTATAACCAATGTGATGGCCAAGTCGGGGATGCACTTTTCCTTATACTTTGCCTTTTGGGCGGTCGTCCAGGTCGTGTTGCTGTATTACGCATTGCGGCATCGCAAGGTGTTGTTGCCATGGCTGGCATTGTGTGTTTTTCTTGGCCCGTATTACATTTTCTGGATGGGCTTCGTGCGGCAGTCGGTGGTAGAGACGCTCTTTGTGCTCATGGTGGAGCTGATTGTCCGCCGTAAGTTTTGTGCTTACCTGCTCTTGTCGCTGGTGGCAGTCAGCATACACCGCATGTGCGTGCTTTTTATTCTGTTATATTTCATCCCGCTCATCCCGTTGCGTGGCGCTAAACGTTCGGCGGCCTTTGTACTTTTGGGTGCATGTGTCTTGCTTGGCTCGTTCCCGCAATGGATTCAGTCCCTGTTTGACAGTTTGGGTAACATCGCACAGTTGTTCGGTTATGGTCACTATTACCGTCTGTTCTCAAGTGACGCTACCGGCTATGCTTTCAGAAATGTCATCGGACCCGCACGGCTTTTCCCGTTGATTACCTGCATTGCCATCATTTGGTATTATCCCGCGATGAAGCGTAGGTTTGCGTCCGACCCATATTTTTGTGCCATGTTCCGGTTTTCGGTACTTTACATGGCCTACATCAACTTGTTTGCCAACACGACGCAATACTTGACGCGGCCTGGCGAACTGATGCGTACCGTCTTTCTGGTCATGTCATGCTATTTGTTGCATTTTCTGTGGAGTGAACAACGGCGGTTGCCGTTTGCCCTGTTGGCATTCTGCAACTTCTACTATGTTTTCTACGAGATTGCCAAGGCCTGGCTGTATCCCAGTAGCATCTATGTCAACGAGCTATATCACACATTCCTGTTTTGAATCGCGTGCAGAATAAAGAACACCGTCGGCCCTGTTGTGCCGACGGTGTTTTTACATGGCCCAGAAGAGTGTTTACTCCTTCTTACCGCCAAACTGGTTGTAGCTGATGTTCTCCTCTTTGAACTTGTCCTTGGGGGCGGGAGCTTCATCGGGATAGCCGATGCGGACCACTGCCACGGGAACGATATTTTGTGGGCACCCCAGCGCATTGGCTATATCAGCCGTGCGTTCCATGTCGGGATAAACGCCTGTCCACACCGCTCCCAGCCCAAGGGCATGGGCGGCAAGCAACAGATTCTCGGTGGCTGCCGACACATCCTGCACCCAGAAGTCGGGCAGTTTCATGCCGTCATGGCCAGGCATCGTGGTCTTGTCGGTGTCGCCGCACATGGCAATCATTAGGGGTGCATTGGTGGGCTGACGACCGCCCAGCATCTTGAGTTTTGCGCTGTCGGTGATGACGATGAAGTGCCATGGTTGCAGATTCACCGCCGTTGGTGCGGCCATTGCGGCCTTTAGCATGATGTCAATCTTCTCTTGCTCAATAGGCTGGTCCTTGTACTTGCGGATGCTCGTGCGCGTCATGATGTTCTCGATGGCGGTCTGGCCCTTGTCCGCGTTTGTCGCGGTTGTTTCTTGCTTTGCGTCTTGGTTGCAGCATGCTCCAAGCGCCAGCAAGACTGTGGCGAGTGCTAAGACTGTTTTTTTCATTGTTTTGTTTATTATTGGTTATTAATTGATGGAATCATCTTTTACTTCGTCTTCACTCATGCCGTCTTTCAAGCCTTCGACGAAGTCGTTAAGCATTTCCGCCCCGTTTTTGATGATTTTGCCGACTTCACGACCCAGTTCTTTTGGGCTTTGCCTGGCGATTGTGCCGTCAAGGGCGCTTTCGGCGTTTTCCAGTTCTGCCAATTGGCTTTGTGTGAAGTCGCATCGTTTTGATTCTTCGCGCAGTGCATCATATTCATCGATGACTTCGCCCCATTGTTCCTCGTTGAATTGGGCACCGTTTTTCTCGACGCGTTCTTGGAGATGCTTAATGCCATTGATGACCTTTTGTTCCCGGGATGTACATGCTGCCATCGTGAGGGCGATGACGATAACCGGGATGACGTGCTTGATGATTGAAATAGCGTTCATATCTGATTCTTTATGGTTTTTGATAACGATTGTGTATAGACTATTGGCGCCCCACAGGAGCCGCAGGCAAAGTTAAGATAATATTCGCAATTATTCTTAAATTTGCTGACATATTTTTTTTATTGTTGCGCTTTTGACATTCGGCATGGTTTTTGCACATTTTATAAATATTGTGTATCTTTGCAACCGCAATTTTCCGAAATGAGTATTTTCAAGAACATATTCTGCGTGATAACTGCTCCCAAATATGGCTGGGAGGTCATCAACGATTCCAACATCTCCACAGGCCGGGTGCTGGTGTTCGCTTTCTTTCCGCTGCTGGCGGTGATGGCGCTCACCTGTTTTGTGCCGATGATCTATGATAGCACGCTCACCTTCAGCACGCAGTTGATGAAAGGCATTGTTTTGTTC
This sequence comes from uncultured Prevotellaceae bacterium, assembly GCA_937898675.1. Classification (GTDB taxonomy): domain Bacteria; phylum Bacteroidota; class Bacteroidia; order Bacteroidales; family Muribaculaceae; genus Sodaliphilus. The sequence continues at coordinate 15,108 of CALEJB010000036.1, read as the reverse complement.
TCGAGCTACTTTATTTCCTATTACATCATTTCCTATGTTTTGAGCGGCTTTTATCCCGAGTTGGTAAAAAGCGTAGGCGCATTGTCAAGGCTTAACAATTACATCCTCTACAACCTCATTTTCATGGTGTTGCTGGAAATCCTGTGCAATGTCCTTCCCAGTGATTTCACGCCGGTCTTGTTCCTCAAACTGTATATGCCCGTCATGGCTTATAAGGGCACCGGCAATCTCTTTGTGAAAAAAAACAAAGTGATGAAGTTTGCGGTCATATCGGCAGCGCTCATTCTTCTCTTGCCCATTATATTTAATTTAATTCTGGGCTCGTTTATCTAAATAATCATGGCAAACAACAATAATAAAAAGCCAAACAACGGCAACATCAACATCAAGAACCGCCGCGCCACGTTCGACTACGAGATTGTCGAAACCTATACGGCTGGCATCGTGTTGACGGGTACCGAAATCAAGTCCATCCGCCAGGGAAAGGCGGGCTTGACTGATACTTACTGCGCAGTCATCAACAATGAGGTGTGGGTCAAGAACATGTACATTGCCGAGTACAGTTACGGTTCTTATAATAACCATACGACTCACCGTGATCGCAAATTGCTGTTGAACCGCAAGGAAATACGCAACATAGCCAAGAACAACCTGCAGCCGGGCTTCTCGATTGTGCCTCTGCGCCTCTTTATCAACGAGCGCGGCTTGGCCAAGTTGGTCATTGCCGTCGCGCGAGGCAAGAAGCAGTACGACAAGCGCCAGTCCATCAAGGAACGTGAGGACAAGCGCGCCATCGACCGCATGTTCAAGCACTAAGCGTCATTTGGTATCACGAAATAAGGCGGCTGCCCTTTTGACTGGGCAACCGCCTTGATTATTGCGGTGCTGTGTGGATTATCCCAGGAAGCCCAGGAGCACACCAGCGGCAACTGCCGAGCCAATGACGCCGGCCACGTTGGGACCCATGGCGTGCATGAGCAGGTAGTTGCTGGGATCGGCCTTCAGGCCCTGGTCGTTGCTGATACGCGCTGCCATAGGCACAGCCGATACGCCGGCGTTGCCAATCAGCGGGTTCAGTTTCTTGCTCTTCGGCAGGATGAGGTTGAAAATCTTGACGAACAGCACGCCCGAGAAGGTGGCGATGACAAACGCGCAGAAGCCGAGGAAGAAAATGAAGACGGTCTCCTTGGTCAGGAACTGCGATGCTTGTGTCGAAGCGCCCACGGTCATGCCCAACAGGATGGTCACGATATCCGTCATGGCGTTGCTGGCGGTGTTGGCCAGACGCTTGGTCACGCCGCTCTCACGCAGCAGGTTGCCAAAGAACAGCATACCCAGCAGGGGGATTGCCGAGGGGACAACGAAGCAGGTGAGAATGAGGCCGAAGATCGGGAAGAGTATCTTCTCGCTCTGGCTCACCTTGCGGGCGGGCTTCATGCGCATCACGCGCTCCTTCTTGGTCGTGAGCAGGCGCATGATGGGCGGTTGGATAACCGGAACGAGCGCCATGTAACTGTATGCCGAAACGGCGATGGCTCCCATCAGGTTAGGTGCCAGTTTCGACGACAGGAAGATTGCCGTAGGACCATCGGCGCCGCCAATGATGGCGATAGCGCCAGCCTGGTCGGGCATGAAGCCCAGGGCGAGCGCAATCATGTAGGCTCCAAAGATGCCGAACTGCGCAGCCGCTCCTACGAGCAACAGCTTGGGGTTGGCAATCAGGGCGCTGAAGTCGGTCATGGCGCCGATGCCCAAGAAGATCAACGGGGGATACCATCCGTTGCGCACACCTTGATACAGGATGTTGAGCACGGAGCCCTCCTCATAGATGCCAATCTCGTTGCCCGGCTGGAACGGAATGTTGCCAATCAGGATACCAAAGCCGATGGGCACGAGCAGCATAGGCTCAAAATCATGCTTGATGGCGAGGTAGATAAAGAACAGACCCACCAGCAGCATAATCAAGTTGGTATAGTCAAAGTTGTAGAATCCGGTAAATTGCCAGAAGTCCTGCAACTTGCTAATGATAAAATTGTCGAGCAATACCATAATCAGTGCATATTTAACCGATTACCATAATGGTGTTACCCTCCAGCACCGAATCCTCTTTAGATACCTCGATGCTCTTGACAACGCCGTCAACTCCAGCATGAATCTCGTTGCCCATCTTCATGGCTTCGAGGATGCATACCACGTCGCTGGCCTTCACCTGCTGGCCCTCTTTTACAAAGATTTCCTTGATGACGCCAGGCAGCGGCGACTCAATGACATGACCGCCAGCTGCTGCGGGAGCGGCCTTGCGGGCGGGCTTGGGTGCGGCGGCAGCGGGTGCTGCGCTCACGGCGACGCGCTTAACGGCGGGAGCGGCCTTGGGCTGCTCGGGGAGCTCAACGTCATAGGCAACGCCGTTTAACTGGATGTGGGCGATGTTGCCCTCTATGTTATCAATGGCGACATTGTACTCGTTGCCGTTGATTTTATACTTATATTCCTTCATCAGTGAATGATATTTAATGTGGTTGATGATTAGTTGTTCTTAATTGCGGGAAGTTCACGCATCAAACCGGGCTTGTTGCCCCATGCCGAACCGTCGCGGGGCTCCAGCGTGATGACGCCGCTCTCGCTGTCGTGGGCATTGAGGTGCTGGTACAGCGCAAAGCAAATGGCGGCCATAGCCTCGTCGTTGGCATTGGTGCTGGCGGCTTGGGCGGCAGCGGGTGCTGCGGCGGGAGCCTGGACTTCCTCCTTGCCGGTGGCCTTCTTGCCAAAGATGCCAAACAGCTTGAAGAATACGTACAGAATGGCCAATGCGCCGAATACGACACTCATAGCAATCAAGGAAATCCAGAAGCCGTGGGGATCCTTCTCACGGAACATTTCAATGTTCTCGTTCACCTCGCGGAAGTTGTAGTTGCCCTTGGTGATGGCCGTAGTGTCGGTCATTCCGTCGCGGACAATCCACTTGCCCTCGCCCAGCGCGGTGGGGATGCGCCCTTCTTTTTTAATGCTATAGGTCTCGCCCGGCTTGAGCGACGCAGGAACCGTCACCGTGTCAACCAGGTCTCCATTCACGTCATACAGTGCCACATAGTTGTCCTGGCCTGCCTTCAAGGTAAAGGGCAGGTGGAAGGTGCCCAGACGGGTGTCGCCGTCGGCTTCCATGACAAAGTGGGTGCGCGGTGCAATCTTTGTGTTGCGCTCGTCGCCACGGGGAATCTCGAATATCTTATCCTTAAAGTCGGCCTGCTGGCAAAGTTCAAGCAGCGACTTGTTGGGCTTGTAGTTGTGCTCGATTTTCCCTTTTTGGATGATATCTTGAATGGTCTTGTCATCCAGCGTGGTGATGAACATCTTCTCGACGGCATTGGTGCCATAGGATGAGTTGTAGAACTCAATCCAGCCGTTGCCGCCCGTGCTGTCCTGCTGGACCATCACCTCATTGATGCGCACGTTTTTGCGCCCCTGAGCCAGTGCGGGCAGGGAGAGGATGGCGCACAGCAGCATTAATGCCAATGCTCTTTTACTCATAATTTTCTGCATTGATATTAAATTTACAGAGGAATGTTGCCATGCTTCTTGGCAGGGTTGGTTAATTTCTTGGTGCGCAGAACCTCCAGGGCGCGGATTACGCGGAAGCGGGTGTTCCTGGGTTCAATCACGTCGTCAATGTAGCCATAACGGGCTGCGTTGTAAGGCGTGCAGAATAGGTTGTTGTACTCGTCTTCCTTTTCCTGGATGAACTTCTTGCCAGCCTCGAGCAGTTCGTTGGCTTTCTTCTCGTCGCCGGCTGCCTTGGCCTCTTCGGCCTGGGTCTTGAAGTTCTTGCTGTCCTTGGCGTAAAGAATCTCGGCTGCACCGGCAGCGCCCATAACGGCGATTTCGGCGCTGGGCCAAGCATAGTTCATGTCACCGCGCAACTGCTTGCAGCTCATCACGATGTGACTGCCGCCATAACTCTTGCGCAGGGTCACCGTTACCTTGGGCACGGTTGCCTCGCCAAAGGCGTAAAGCAACTTGGCGCCGTTCAGGATAACTGCGTTGTACTCTTGACCGGTACCGGGCAAGAATCCGGGCACGTCAACGAGGGTTACCAGAGGAATGTTGAATGCGTCGCAGAAACGCACAAAGCGGCCGCCCTTCTTGGAAGCGTTGACGTCGAGCACGCCTGCCATGCAGGTGGGCTGGTTGGCGACAACGCCCACGGCCTGGCCGTTGAAGCGGGCAAAGCCAACGATGATGTTCTTGGCAAAATCTTTGTGTACCTCGAGGAACTCGCCGTTATCGACGATGGCGCTGATGACCTCATACATATCGTAGGGGGCGTTGGCGCTCTCGGGGATGATGTTGTTGAGGGAGTCCTCCGTGCGGTCGATGGGATCGGTGCACTCAACACGCGGTGTCTCTTCCATGTTGTTGGAGGGCATGTAGCTCAGCAATTGCTTGATGATGGCGATGGCCTCTTCCTCATTCTCGGCGGCAAAGTGAGCCACGCCGCTCTTGCCGGCATGTACGCTGGCGCCGCCAAGCTGCTCCTGCGTGACGCTCTCGCCAGTCACGGTCTTGACAACCTTGGGACCGGTAAGGAACATGAAGGAGATGCCCTTGGCCATGATGGTGAAGTCGGTGAGGGCAGGGGAGTAAACAGCACCGCCGGCACACGGGCCCAGGATGGCGCTGATTTGGGGAACGACACCCGATGAGAGGATGTTGCGCTGGAAAATCTCGGCATAGCCGGCAAGCGCATTGACGCTCTCTTGGATGCGAGCACCGCCCGAGTCGTTGAGGCCAACGATGGGAGCGCCCTGCTTCATGGCGAGGTCCATCACCTTACACATCTTGAGCGCCATGGTCTCGCCCAACGAGCCGCCAATGACGGTGGCATCTTGTGCAAATACATAGACCAAGCGGCCGCCAACGGTACCGAAACCAGTTACAACGCCGTCGCCGTCAAAGGTCTTTTTCTCCATGCCGAAGTTGGTGCAGCGGTGCTGTACAAACATGTCCAGCTCTTCGAAACTGCCCTCGTCAAGGAGCATGTTGATGCGTTCGCGGGCAGTGAATTTGCCCTTCTCGTGCTGCTTGGCGATGGCTTTCTCGCCGCCGCCCAGGCGCGCTTTTTCGCGCCTTTCAATCAGCTCTTGAATCTTCTCAAGTTGTTTTCCCATATCTTTGATAAATGAATATTATTTGTTGGGGTTTTCGCAGAGTTCAACAAGTGCGCCACAGGTGGTCTTGGGGTGCAGGAAGGCGATGTTCAGGCCCTCGGCGCCCTTGCGGGTGTGTGCGTCGATGACGCGGCCGCCCTTTTCCTGTACCTCGTTAAGCGCGTTGTCAACGCCATCCTCAACGGCAAAGGCGACGTGCTGGATGCCGCCGCGGCCGCCGTTCTTCTCGATGAACTTGGCGATTGCGCTCTCGGGGGCAGTGGCCTCGAGGAGCTCAATCTTGGTCTGGCCTACCTGGAAGAAAGCGGTCTTTACCTTCTGGTCTGCGACTTCCTCAATTGCAAAGCACTTGAAGCCAAGCATGTTCTCGTAGAAAGGAATGGCCTCCTCAAGCGAGGTGACGGCGATTCCGATGTGTTCGATGTGCGAAATGTTCATAACTTTTTGGTTTTTAAACAATTATTTATGTTAACTAACAATGATTTCAAAATTTCGTACAAAATTACAAAATATATTTTTCATACAATGTATCAAAGTGATGAAAACATTGACTACATTTGCAAATTATTAGATTATTGGTACGATTATAAGATACAAGTCACATTATGGAAGAAGCAATCATCACGCTCAGTGCCGTTGCCCTGTTGATTATTGTCATGGCAATCGTGATTCTGATGGGAAAGGGCGACAACCTTATCGCGGGCTATAACACGGCATCCGAAAAAACGCGCAAGGCATACGATGTCAAGCGCTTGCGCATCGTTGTCGGGGTGATGCTCATTGTCGTTGGCCTCCTGTTGCCCGTTATTGGATGTTTCCTTGTAATGGGTTATGTGGGCGTGCTGGCTACGTTGGCGTTCCTTGCAGCCATCCTCGCTGTTGTCATCACAGCGGTGATTCTTTGCAACACGTGGGCCAAGAAGAAGGTAGAATGGGACGGCAAGAAGGTGAAAAAGCGCGTGAATGCCGTTTTGTTGCCATTGATTGCCGCGCTCTTGATGACAGGATGTTCCAGTTATTCGATGGCGCCCTTTGCGTCGGGCTCCAATTGGTCGCGCAACGGAAATACCGTGAGCGGTGGCAATCCTGTGATGTCCATCAACTTTGGAGGCGACAACATTGCTCCGCTTTCCAATTTGATTGATGGTGACTGTGATCTGCATTTCATTGACTCTGACGTGGCTTTTGCCCAATATGGCCCTGTGTGCCGTAAATTTGTTACCGATGTGCTCAAGGATGTCCCATTGCGCTTCGATACGGTTCAATTCATCCTTGCCGACAAGTTTGTGCTGCTCACGCCTGCGGTGGCCAACGGCTGGCTGCCCGACATGGTGCTGCAGACCGATGGCGTGACCTATGTTGCTGAGGCCAATCCCGTTGCGGGCACCGTACAGTCCCGCGACCAGTTGTGGCGCAACGTCATTACCGACAAGCGGAGCAAGCGCGTCACAGTTGTTGACCGCTTCTTCAAGGATGGCCGCCAGTGGGCAATCGTGTATGTGCTTCAAAGCCAGACTCAAAGGCTGCCGTTTGCCACGGCGGCCCATTTTGATGTGGCTGATCCTCGCAATGTTCAGGCGGTGGGCACCTGGCTCGAGTCGCTCATGGGCGTCTCCCATGAGGCGTGGCTCGGCAGCGGCGCTCCCCGCCATAACATGCGCGGGGATTGAGCCAATTGGCAAAAAAGCATTACCTTTGCAGAACGAGACAGTAAAAATTCACAAAACGATATGCCTAACAACAGCAGAGAAAAGAAATTGGAGGCCTTTGGACGCTTGCTCGACATCCTTGACGAGTTGCGCGTGAAATGTCCCTGGGACCGAGTGCAGACCAACGAGAGCCTGCGTCCCAACACCATTGAGGAAACCATGGAACTTGCCGATGCCATCATGGCCGAGGATGATGACAAAATCCGCAAAGAGCTGGGTGATGTGCTTTTGCATGTGGTGTTTTATGCCAAAATCGGTGACGAGAAATCCAAATTTGACATCGCCGATGTGTGCGATGCGTTGAGCGAGAAACTCATCTACCGTCATCCGCACGTCTTCGGTGAGGAGAAGGCCGACAGCGCAGCCCAGGTGCTGCAAAATTGGGAAGTGCTCAAAATGAAGGAGAAAGACGGCAATAAGATGGTGCTCAGCGGTGTGCCCCGCAGCCTGCCGTCGCTCATCAAGGCCGAGCGCGTGCAGGAAAAGGCCGCCAATGTGGGCTTTGACTGGCAGCGGCGCGAGGATGTCTGGGACAAGGTCAAGGAGGAACTCAACGAGGTGGAGGCCGAACTCCGCAACGATAGCAGCGTTGATAAAGAAAAGGAGTTTGGCGACTTGTTCTTCTCGCTTGTCAATGCCGCCCGTCTTTATGATGTGCGGCCCGACAATGCCCTTGAACGCACCAACCGCAAATTCATCGCCCGCTTCAATTATATTGAGCAAAAAGCAGCCGGACAAGGCCGTCGCATCAATGAAATGACGCTGGATGAAATGGATGCGCTGTGGAATGAGGCAAAGCGCTTGAAACTTGGCGAATAAGCGTCTACTATTAAAGTAATACATTATATAACTGCAATTTCTTAAACAATCACTTTATAATTATTGCTTTATGAAGGTGTGTGTTACCGAGAAACCGAGTGTTGCGCGCGATATTGCCCGCCTGCTTGGTGCAAGCACTCAGCGCGATGGCTATTATGAAGGTAATGGCTATCAGGTGACATGGACTTTCGGCCACTTGTGCGAGCTCAAGGAACCCAACGACTACACCGACGCCTGGAAGCGTTGGAGTCTTGCCCAGCTTCCCATGATTCCGCCTCGGTTTGGCATCAAGCTCAAGAGCGACAAAGGCATTGAAAAACAATTCAATGTTATTAAGAGCCTTATTGCCGTCGCCGATGAGGTGGTTAACTGCGGTGATGCTGGCCAGGAGGGTGAACTCATTCAGCGATGGGTGTATCAAAAGGCGGCTTGCAACAAGCCCGTGTCCCGTCTGTGGATTTCTTCGTTGACCGACGAGAGCATCCGCAAGGGTTTTAAGGAATTGCGTCCGTCAAGCGAATTTGACAACTTGTACTTTGCTGGCTTGTCGCGCGCCATTGGCGACTGGATTCTTGGCATGAACGCCACGCGGCTCTACACCATCAAATATTCCAATGCAAGCGGTGTGTTGTCGGTGGGCCGCGTGCAGACGCCGACTTTGGCCATGATTGTAGCGCGCCAGCGCGAGATTGACAATTTTGTGCCTGAAGACTATTGGGAGCTGAAAACCAACTACCGCGGCGTGACGTTCAACAGCACTCGCGGCCGCTTTAAGACCGAGGGCGAGGCGAGCGCTATTGTGGAGAATATCAAGTCTTTGCCCTTGACGGTGACCTCGGTTGAGACGAAAAAAGGCCATGAGGCGCCGCCTCGCCTGTTCGATTTGACCAGTTTGCAGGTCGAGTGCAACAAAAATTTTGGTATGAGCGCCGACGACACGCTCAAGACCATCCAGTCGCTGTATGAGAAAAAGGTGACGACCTATCCCCGTGTCGATACAACTTACCTGACCGACGACATTTACAAGCAGGTGCCCGGCATCATGCAGGCGATGCGGCCTTATGCTAACCTGACCGCGCCTTTGCTGGAATTGCCCAAGTTCCCCAAGAGCAAAAAGGTATTCGACAACAGCAAGGTGACTGACCACCATGCAATTATACCGACCAATGTGGATCCCGCAGGGGTGCCGTTGACGCAGGAGGAGAAGCGCGTCTATCACTTGATTGCCATCAGGTTCATCGCTGCGTTTTATCCAGATTGTGAGTTTAATACGACAACTGTTATGGCCGCTGTGGGCGAGTATGGCTTCAAGGCCACAGGCAAGGAAATACTCAAACCCGGCTGGCGCACATTATATAATAAGACCGCCGACAAGGGTGGGGAAGATGATGCTCAGGCCGGCGATGATGACAATGGCGTGATGCCGCACTTCGAGAAAGGCGAGAGCGGGCCGCACGAGCCGTCGTTGCTTAAACGCACAACCAAGCCGCCAAAGCCTTACACCGAGGGCACTTTGCTGCGTGCGATGGAAACTGCCGGCAAGACGGTTGATGACGAAGCGCTGCGTGACGCAATGAAGGAGAATGGCATCGGCCGCCCGTCAACGCGCGCCGCCATCATCGAGACGTTGTTCAAGCGCCGCTACATCCGCAAGGACCGCAAGTCGTTGGCGCCCACCATGGCGGGCATTCAGCTAATCGACACCATCTGCGAACCGCTGTTGAAAAGCGCCGAACTCACTGGCCAATGGGAGAATAAACTGCGCAAAATCGAACGGGGCGAATACACGGCGCAGCAGTTCATCGAAGAACTCAAGCAGATGATTAACGAGGTGGTGCTCAACGTGCTGCGTGACAACAACAGCGGCAACATTGTTGTTGAGAAAAATGACCCCAAGAAACCCAAGCCGCCCGCTGCGGGCTCTCCCAAAAAGCGGCGTGCCCCTCGTGTGACAAAGTATGAGGACATAGCGTGCCCCGTTTGCGGTAAGGGGCATTTGGTGAAGGGGAGGACTGGCTTTGGGTGCAGCGAATTCAAGAACGGATGTCACACCGTCTTGCCGTTTGAACAGTACCCAGAAGATTCCAAGCCATCAAGGCTCAAAACTTTGGTAAACAAGAATTTTAAGCAGAAAGATTAAAGTAAAGAATTATATAATGGGTGAATGGATCCAATACATTATTGCAGGAATTATTGTTGGCTTTGCCGTTTTTGCGGCGGTCAGGTCTTTCGTCTGGGCCTCAAAAAGCCGCAAAACTGCCCTAACAGCCTGTGCTGGTTGCAAATTGCAGGATTTTTGCCAGAAGCCGGAGAAAAATTCTGCAAAAAAATGTGATGATAAAGTTGCACAGGTCGAAAATTAGCAGTACATTTGCACCGCTAAACGCAACAAGGTCGCTTGGATGAGTGGTTTAGTCACCGGTCTGCAAAACCGGGCACAGCGGTTCGAATCCGCTAGTGACCTCAGTGTTATATCACCCGATTGGCTTATCAACCAATCGGGTGATTTTTTTTTGCTATGTTTTGGCACGCGCCACCGGTGTGTCATGTTTTGCGGTTGGGCCATGGCGGGAGGTTCTGGGCTCGCGTCCAGTATGGACGATTGCGTGTCGTGCCATTACAATATCTGCTAAATATTCACAATGTCTGTTAATGTTGGTGAATTTCGTGGGATTTCCTTTGCAATTACTCATTATTCATAGTAATTTTGTACAATTAAAAGTGGAAAAGCGTCCAACTGGTGGCATCCTCATGTGGCGGCTTATTAAAAACTGGTTGGCAAAGCGCTGATTTCCATTATTTTGTTACAATCTCTCCACTTGCTCATTGCACGGTTGCGGTGAGCCCCTGACATTGCATATTAAAAAAATAACATAAATGATAAGTAAATGGAATTACTTACCTCTAACATCCGAAGAACGCATTGCCGAGGAGCAGTTGGTGGCCCAGTTCCCCAATTGCCCCCAGATTGCTCGGTTGTTGGTGCTCAGGGGCTTACGGAGCGCGGATGCCGTCCACGACTTCCTCTACCCGTCACTCCAACAACTGCACGATCCGTTCATGATGAAAAACATGGACAAGGCAGTCGCTCGTTTGAACATGGCGTTAGGGGCGAAAGAGAAGATTATGGTGTTTGGCGACTACGACGTGGATGGAACCACGGCAGTAGCGCTTGTCTATAAGTATCTTCAAAACATCTACTCCGATCTGGTGTACTATATCCCGACTCGTGACGATGACGGATATGGCATATCGCTGCAAAGCATTGACTATGCAGCATCGATTGGCGTGAAGTTGGTCATTGTGCTTGATTGCGGTATCAAGGCGATTGACGAGATTGCCTATGCCAAGAAAAAGGGCATAGACTTCATCGTTTGCGACCATCATGTGCCCGACGATGAGTTGCCCGATGCAGCGGCGATACTCAATCCTAAACTTGCTGATGACACCTATCCCTATAAGGGTCTGTCGGGCTGTGGCGTGGGCTTTAAGTTCATGCAGGCGTTCTCTATCAGCAACGGTTTGGGGACGATGTATAACCTTGAAGCATTGTTGGACCTCGTTGCTGTAAGTATCGCAGCCGACATTGTACCCCTTACTGGAGAGAACCGGGTGATGATGTTCTATGGTCTTCACCGTCTGAACAATAATCCCAATGTGGGTCTGCGCAGCATCATCCGCACATGCGGGCTCAACCGCCATGAACTGACCATTAACGACATTATTTTCAAGATTGGTCCGCGCATCAACGCTTCGGGCCGCATGGAGTCCGGCCAAGAGTCTGTCGAGTTGCTGGTGGCGCGCAACAGCCAGACGGCAATGGAGATTTCCAAGCGCATTGACCAATACAACAATGACCGTAAAGAGCTTGACAGCCAGGTGACTATCGAGGCTAATGAGATTATCGAAAGCCACGCCCAAGTGCTTGACGGCAAGAAGCCTATCGTTATCTACGACCGCAACTGGCACAAGGGCGTCATAGGCATTGTGGCCGCAAGGTTGGCTGAGTTGTATTTCCGCCCATCGGTTGTTTTGACCTATTATGCCGACGGCATCGCGACAGGTTCATCCCGTTCGGTGCGCGGCTTTGATGTATATGCTGCCATCAAGTCGTGTCGTGATTTGCTTGAAACCTTTGGCGGCCATACAAATGCAGTAGGTCTTTCTATCAAGGAAGAGAACATTCCCGAGTTCCGCCGTCGCCTCACCGCCTATGTCGAGGAGCACATCCACGACGAGCAAGTGACGCCGGCCATGGACATTGATTGTGAACTCAAGTTCACAGACATCAATGGTTCCCTGTTGCGCTACCTGCGCATGCTCAATCCGTATGGCCCGGGCAACAGCAAGCCGATGTTCATCACGCGCAAGGTATATGATGCGGGCACAAGCAAGGTTGTGGGCAAGAGGATGGAACACATCAAGCTTGATTTGGTTGATGAGGACGGCAACACGATGAACAATGCCATCGCCTTTGGCATGGCGCGTTACAACGATGACCTCAAGGCGGGCAAGGCCATTGACATCTGTTACACAATCGAGGAAACACGCCACCGTTCAACAACTAATGTGCAGCTTATGGTAAAGGCCATAAAACTCCACGACGATGCCGACCCCTTCCCCGGGAATTCATGATATCCTCAAGAAATATTGGGGCTACGACACTTTCAGGCCGCTTCAACAAGATATCATTGAGTCGGTGTTAGCCGGCCGTGATACCTTGGGGCTGATGCCCACTGGAGGAGGAAAATCCATTACATTCCAGGTCCCGACCATGGCACTTGACGGCATGGCTTTGGTTGTCACGCCCATTATTTCGCTGATGAAGGACCAGGTTGACCGCCTCCGCAGCCTTAACATCAAGGCGACCTATCTATATGCAGGATTGACGATGACCGAGGTGAAGCGAACGTATGAGAAATGCCTGTATGGCAACTACAAGTTCTTGTATGTTTCTCCCGAGCGCCTTCAGTCACAGGGGTTTCTTGACATTCTCCGCCAGATGCGGGTCAAACTGATTGTTGTTGACGAGGCTCATTGTATCTCGCAGTGGGGCTACGATTTTCGCCCGTCATTTCTGCGTATCGCCAAAGTGCGCAGGCTCTTTCCCGGAGTGCCTGTGTTGGCGCTGACGGCTACGGCGACGCCTGTTGTGGTAGAGGACATTCAGCGGTGCCTTGATTTTAGTGCCCCCAATGTGCTCTCAATGAGTTTTGCGCGCAGCAATCTCTCTTATGTCGTCCGCCATACAGAGGAAAAAACAGCCGAACTCATTCACATCCTCCGTTCGGTGCCTGGGACTGCTATTGTCTATGTCCGTTCTCGTAAGCGTACCAAGCAAATCAGCGATGAACTCAATCGTGCAGGCATCAATGCCGACTTCTACCATGCAGGACTCTATGTTGAGGACAAGGTGGACAAGCAGAACAAGTGGACCGGCAACGAGTGCCGCGTAATGGTGGCGACCAATGCCTTCGGCATGGGTATTGACAAGCCTGACGTGCGGGTGGTTATCCATGTGGACATCCCCAACTCGCTCGAGGAATACTATCAGGAGGCGGGCCGTGCGGGCCGTGACGGCAAGCGCGCTTATGCCGTGTTGCTGGCCAAGCACACCGACCAACGAACGCTCAAGCGCCATATTTCGGACGCTTTCCCTGACAAGGCCTTTATTCGAAAGGTCTATGAGTATGCGGGCAATTTCCTCGGCGTGTCGTTAGGCGAGGGCTTTCAGCGCATCTACGACTTCAACTTCAACCTTTTTTGCCGCACATTTGATTTGCCGGTGCTGCCCACCCACAACGCGCTGAAGATTCTGACAGCCGCGGGTTACATCGAGTTTGTAGAAGAGGTGGACTCCCAGTCGCGTGTGATGATTCTCGCCAATAAGGATGAACTCTATGACCTCGAAACTACAACACGGGGTGCCGACCAGGTGTTGCAGGCGATTCTTCGCATTTATACGGGCCTGTTTGCCGACTATGTGTTTATCAATGAGGATGTAATCGCTTTCCGAACTGGCCTGAACCAAGAGACCATCTATAATTCGTTGCTTGAGTTGACGCGCATGCACATTCTCCATTATGTGCCCCGCAAGCGCACACCTTATATCATTTACACCACTTCCCGCGAGGAGCCCAAGCATGTGCTGCTGCCGCGTCCTGTCTATGAGGACTTGCGTCAGCGCATGACCGAGCGCGTTGAGGCGACTATCGGCTATGTGTATAGCAACGACGGATGCCGCGAGCGCATGCTGCTTAACTACTTTGGGGAGCAGAGCGCTGACAGTTGCGGCCATTGCGACCTGTGCATTGACAGCCGCAAGCGTTCCGACCACGAGCCGGCCGACGTACAGCAGGGCATCATCTACATGGCGGGCCTGAAACCCCGCCGCCTTGAGGAGTTCTTAGAAACGCTGTCCTTCCCCCGCGACGAAATCATCGCCGCAGTCTCTTTCCTCGTCGACGAAGGCTTCCTCAACCACCTCGACGACGATACTTATCGGAAAGCGTAGCCGCCACTTGATTTTGTGACAAAAATCGCCCCGAAGTCCATATTTACAGGGCTCCAGGGCGATCCGCTATGCAATTTGCAGTATGATAAGAGTCAAAGGATAACTGCCAAATTTGAGATTAATTTTATTGCTGTCCGCTAAAACTTAAAAAGCGGTAAATGAACCGTCCGCAATGCCGATCAACAGGCGTTGCGGATGTTTTTTCAAGAAAGCAAGCCCCCCTAATCGAAAAAATCGGGGAAAAGGGTGGGTTCCCGTGGCTCGGGAGAGACATAGGTCTGAGTTCCGGCAGGTTGTTTCAGAACCGCATAATTGTCAGTGTCGGACAGTCCGAAGTTGATAATCTTCAGGTTGTGGCCGTTGTCGGTAACGATAATGTTTTGTGGCTTGAGGTCACGATGCACAATCTGCTGTGAGTGAATATACTTCACACCGTCCAGCAGCAAGAGGCACAGGCGTCGTCGTTCGCTTCGCGAGGCCTTGTATTTATCAAGCGTCTGTCCTTGAACATATTCCATTATCAGGCATTCGCCAAGTTCATCTACATCCTCAATGCAGATTGCTCTGACCACTGAAGGATAATTGAGGCGGCAAAGCACATCATACTCCTTGCGCAGCGGGGATTTGTAGAATGGTTGATTGGCGTAATCTTTTGACAGATACTTGAGCGTCCACCATTGTCCGTGCCGTTTGGCCTTTGCTACGCAGCAGTATGCGCCTTCATTCAACACCTCAACCTCGGTGAACACATTGTCATTCAATGCGCTTGCGTCACTTGTGCCACCAAGTATCCGGATGTCCGCTTTTCCTTCATTCCGCGTTTTATGATTGGCCGGACCATGACGAGCGGTCGAGGTTGCGGTAGCCGATGGCTTCCATGATGTGGTGCTGGAGCACTGAT
>CALEJB010000035.1 GCA_937898675.1 uncultured Prevotellaceae bacterium | reverse complement strand
CACAGATTTTATTTGTACTTTTGCCATGTCTTGTTATGATTTTTGCTATTTTTTTTGCAGCACTAAGTTAAGTGAAAAATCTGACATGGCAAAATCTTGAGCAACATTTTGTTGCTCAGGCACTTATAAATAAAGTTAAATTATAGTGTTGCGGAATTAAGGTAAAATTATTTGGTCAATATTTTATTTTTACTACTTTTGTACCCATAAATATTTTTCATTATTAACAACTTTTAAACAAACTCAATTATGAAAAGAATTACTTTTATCGGTTTGCTGTTGCTGTTCGTAGGCATGGCAATGAGTGCATCTGAAAAGGATGGTAAGCCTAGTTTCAAGAGCGTCTATAACACCCTTCCTTCGGGGTATGAAAGATTGGCAGATACAGATGTCTATTACCGATATCGTTTGCCTGGCTCAGCATTTTACTCACAGTGCGGCGTTATTGACGTGATGGGCTTGTTTAATAACAAGTATTATTCGTCAACTTACAACGAAGGCGGTTACCAGGCTGCTTTCCAGGTGGACAACAATAATGCTGATTTTCTTGATTGCATGAATGGCACCACCAAATATGGCGTAACGGCTACTGCAAGAATTGAATCTTTCAGAAACTTTGGCCGCATTGTTTACACTTTCACCAACAACAATGATTACGACGTGACAATCAGCGCTGGCGTGTATGCCGATGTTAAGATTGGCGATAAGGACAATGCACCACTGTCGCGCATCGCAGATGCCGCTGGCAACACCTATGGCTTGTTGCTCAAGGATGCCGTGACGGGCGCTACCGCAGCGTTGAATGTATACTTTGGCGATGGCATTCCTGGTGTTGATGCTTGTGACGGCTACTGGTTCGGAAAGTGGACCTCAAACACAAATAACAGCGCAAGTGCTGTGGTCGGCAATTATACCCAGTCTTCAAACTGGATGGAAGAGGATGGCTCCTATGACTCTGCTATGGGCTTTTGCTGGAAAAACCGCACCATTGCCGCTGGCGAGACCATTGAACTGTCCTTCATGCTTGGCATCGGTGACCTGCAGAAGCAGAGCGCTATCGCCAACGTGAATGTTTATTATGAGAACCTTCCTGACTGGAACTACATCGGCACCGAGAACGAGGGTGGCATGAACCATGAGTTCACCGTTGAGGCTACCTTCCTGAGCGACCTCAGCGCTACCGGCCGCCTCTACTTCCAGGCTGATGACGACACCGAGTGGACCTGCGCCAACGAGAATAATCCCTTTGCCGCCAATAGTGCTTTCTCGCAGACTTTGAACACCATGTTCCGCTATGCTGGTCCCACCCACGAGCTCCGCCTCATGGTTGTCGGCGAGAACGAGGACACCGTGATGATTGATCCCATTACCTGGATTGACATCAAGAACCATGTTGTAACCGATGGTCTTCCCGCATCAGTTACCTACGAGGATGAGCCCGTCGTGTTTGACATGAGCGGCCTCTGTGACCTTCTCGAAGGCCAGTACACCGTTTCTTATATGAACAACGATGCTCCCGGCATGGCTACCATGATTATCGAGGGCGTTTATGCTCCCGGCAGTGAGCTCAGGACTCACATTCCTTACCAGGCAGACGGCACTGTGGGCCGCGTGGTTTACATGTTCGAGATCCTTAGCAGCGCAACCGGCATCAACGAGGTTAACACCGACAATGGTGAGAATGTTTATTACAACATGCAGGGTGTGCGCGTGGCTAATCCCACCAACGGCATCTTCATCAAGAACGGCAAGAAGGTTATCTTAAAGTAACTTATTGAAGACAACAGGTTTTTCTAACCTGAAATAATAAGAATGGGCGAGACTAAAAATCCCGCCCATTCTTTTTATGGAGTGTTTTGCAATTCGTTATTCGCCCAGGATGGCTGCCACGCCGGGCAGGGTCTTGCCCTCGATGGCTTCGAGCATAGCGCCGCCGCCGGTCGAGACATAGGACACCTGGTCGGCAAGGCCGAACTTGTTGACTGCGGCAACCGAGTCGCCGCCGCCCACGAGCGAGTAGGCTCCCTGCTGGGTGGCTTCGGCAACATATTTGGCGATTTCGCCCGTGCCGTGGGCAAAGTTTTCAAACTCAAACACGCCCACAGGACCGTTCCACAGGATAGTCTTGGAGGCAAGGATTATCTTCTTCCAGTTGGCGAGCGACTCCTCGCTGGCATCCATGCCCATCCATCCGTCGGGAATGTTGTGGATGTCCACCGTCTGGCGTTGGGCGTCGTTGTCAAACTTGTCGCCTGCCACGGTGGCTACCGAGAGGCACAGGTTCACGCCCTTGTCCTTGGCGGCCTGGATGATGTTCAGTGCCTCGGGCATCAGTTCGTCTTCATGCAGCGAGCTGCCGATGTGGCCTCCCTGGGCCTTGATAAAGGTATAGCCCATGCCGCCGCCGATGATGAGGTTGTCCACCTTGTCCATCAGGTTGTTGATGACCGACAACTTGGACGACACCTTGCTGCCGCCAATGATGGCGGTGAACGGGTGCTGCGCGTTCTTCATCACGTTGTTGATGGCGGTAACCTCTTTCTCCATGAGGTAACCGAGCATCTTGTGCCCTTCGTCAAAGTAATCGGCAATCACGGCTGTCGAAGCGTGGCGGCGGTGGGCGGTGCCGAATGCGTCGTTGACATACACGTCGGCATAGCTGGCCAGGGTCTTGGCAAACTCGGCCTGGCGAATCTTCATCTCCTTCTTGGCGTTGTCATAGCCGGGGTCGTCTTTCTCAATGTTCACGGGCTTGCCCTCCTCTTCGGCGTAAAAGCGCAGGTTCTCGAGCAACAGCACGTCGCCGGGTTCCAGGGCGTCGGCCTGTCTTTTGGCGCCCGCGCTGTCCGACGCGAATTTCACGGGACGCTCCAGGGCGGCTGCCACGGCGCTCGAGATTTGGCTCAGCGACAGTTTGGGGTTGATTTTGCCCTTGGGCTTGCCCATGTGTGACATGATGATGAGTGAACCGCCGTCGGCGAGAATCTTCTTGAGCGTGGGCACCGCTCCGCGGATGCGCGTGTCGTCTGTGATTTCCCCTTTTTCATTCAGTGGCACGTTGAAGTCAACGCGCACAATTGCCTTCAATCCGGCAAAGTTAAAGTCATTGATATTAACCATGTTGTATAAATATTTGGTATGTAGTAATGTTTTCTGAATATCAGAACGCAAAGATAAGAAATATTTCGTTACCGCTGATTTTTTAAGTTCTAAAAAATGTCAATCATGGTCGATGCTTTTCTCATTTTTGATTTTTTAATGATATACGTTGTCAAAGCCGAACAATTTGCAGTAAATTTGCATCGTGCTAAGGCATGTGCCGTCGTGGCGGCGCAATGGCTTGCTTGTCACTTGAAGTATTAACATTAAAACGACATAACAATGAAAAGATTTTTCCTGTTGGCGATTTCGGCGCTCATGATTGCCGCTGCCTCGTGGGCTCGCACTGCCGATGACATTATCTCCGAGCTGCGTGATGCCAAGCACGCGCAATATGTGAATGTGGGCTCTGGCTTGATGGGTCTGGCCCGCATCTTCTCCGCCGCCATTCCCAATTCTAACAGCGGCGTTTCTTCGATACGCATGCTGGACCTGAGCGACTGCAAGGGGAGCGTGCGCGACAAGTTCCGCAAGCGTGTGCGTGACTTGTACAAGGAACCGTCCTATCAGGAGATGCTCACGAGCAACAAGGACAATGACAGTTCGGTCGTCTTTACCCTGGGCGATGAGCAATTTGTCAACGAGATAGTTGTCGTTCGCACCGGCGATGCGAGCGACCTGATTGTTGTCATTCGCGGACACATCAGCGTGGAAGACGTGATGAAGGTGGTCGGCGACAACACCTATTATCCGATTAAGTAATTATCAAAACCCAATACACAGCAATGAAAGAGCAAATTCAGGAACAATTCAACCAGCGCTTTGGCACGGCAGGCGTGTTGTACGCTTCATCGGGGCGCGTCAATCTCATTGGTGAGCACACCGACTATAACGGCGGCTATGTCTTCCCTGGCGCTATCGACAAGTGCATCATGGCCATGGTCAACATCAACGGCACTGGCAAGGTGCGCGTGTTCAGTGTTGACATGGACGAGTATTGCGAGTTTGGGCTCAACGAGGAGGACGCTCCCGCACAGCAGTGGGCGCGCTACATCTTCGGCGTGTGCCGCGAGACCATCAAGCGCGGCGGCCTGGTCAAGGGCTTTGACGCCGTGTTTGCCGGCAATGTGCCTCTGGGCGCAGGGCTGTCGTCATCGGCGGCGCTTGAGTCGTGCTTCGCTTTTGCCTTGAACGACCTGTTCAACGACAACAAGATTGACAAGTTTGAACTGGCAAAGATTGGACAGAGCACCGAGCATAACTATTGTGGCGTGAACTGCGGCATTATGGACCAGTTTGCCAGCATCTTCGGCAAGAAGAATTGCCTCATGCGTCTCGACTGCCGTTCGCTCGAACATGAATATTTCCCGTTCCGCCCCGAGGGGTATAGGCTGGTGCTGCTCAACAGCAAGGTAAAGCACGAACTGGTGGACTCGCCCTATAACAAGCGCCGAGAGTCGTGCGAGCGCGTGGCTGCTGCGCTGGGGCTTGACACTTTGCGTGACGCCACTTATACCATGCTGGCCGATGTGCGTGACAGGGTGAGTGACGAGGACTATCGCCGTGCGCGTTTTGTGATTGGCGAAAAGCAGCGTGTGCTCGACGTGTGTGACGCGCTGGAGCGCGGCGACTACGAGACAGTGGGCCGTTGCATGTATGAGACGCATGACGGATTGTCGCGCGATTACGAGGTGAGCTGCGAGGAACTGGACTACCTCAACGATGTGGCGCGCGAGTGCGGCGTGACGGGTTCGCGCATCATGGGCGGCGGTTTTGGCGGTTGCACCATCAACCTCGTCAAGGAAGGCTTGTATGATGGTTTTATTGCCACGGCCAAGGCGAAGTTCAGTGCAAAATATGGTCATGAACCCGAAGTGATTGATGTGGTCATCAGTGATGGTGCCCGCAGGATTGAGGGTTAAATGAAGCGTTGACATGAAGCAAGTAAGGATAGAGACGTTCACCACCCGTCGCGGTGAAATCACGGTTTACCAACTCACCAACTCCTGCGGTGCGAGCGTCAGGCTCTCATCGCTGGGCGCCGGCATCTTGGGCATCACTGTTCCCGACCGCAACGGCAACATGGCCGATGTGGTGTTGGGCTACAAGGACCTGGAGGATTACTTTTATGACGGCCCGTGCGCCGGCAAGGTGCCCGGGCGGTATGCTAACCGCATCTGCAAGGGCCATCTTGAGATTGACGGTGCTGTGTATCAGCTGAACATCAACAACGGCCCCAATCACCTGCATGGTGGCCCCGAGAGCTATGCCAACAGGATTTGGGAGTGTGACATGGAAGGCGACACCGTCGTTTTCACCCTCGAGAGCCCCGACGGCGACGAGCATTACCCCGGCACGCTCAATGCCCGTGTGGCATACACTTGGAGCGACGACAATGTGCTCAAAATCGAATTGGGGGCTGTGGCCGACAAGCCCACTGTCGTCAATCTCACCAACCACACCTATTTCAATATGGCGGGCGAGGACCGCGGCGGCACGGCGCTCGACCAGGTTTTGCAACTCAACTGCTCGCGTTACCTGCCCACCGACGACACGCTCATCCCCACCGGCGAAATGGCGCCTGTGGAGGGCACTCCGATGGACTTCACCGTGCCCAAGGTTGTGGGCCGCGACATCAAGCAGGACTTTGCCGCGCTGGATTATGGCAAGGGATATGACAACTGCTGGGTGATTGACGGCAGCGAGGACGGCAACCTGCGCCTTGCCGCCGTGCTGCAGGACCCCAAGTCGGGCAGGGCAGTGCACATCAGCACCGACCAGCCTGCGGCACAGGTCTATACAGGCAACTGGCTTGAAGGGTGTCCCTTGAGCAAGAGCGGCAAGCAATATCACGACTATGACGGCGTGGCCATCGAGTGCCAGGGCATGCCCGACGCGCCCAACCACGACAATTTCCCGTCGCAGCTGCTCAGGCCCGATGAGGAGTACCGCCGCACGATTATTTTTGCGTTTATGACAGACTAAATGATACTTTAATTTTTAATCAAAAATGAAACCGACATTATTTGTTCTCGCTGCTGGCATGGGCAGCCGTTATGGCGGCCTCAAGCAGCTCGACGGTCTTGGCCCTCACGGCGAGACCATCATGGATTATTCGATTTTTGACGCCATCAAGAGCGGTTTTGGCAAAGTGGTCTTTGTAATCCGCAAGGATTTTGAGGACGACTTTCGCAAGAAGATTTTATCCAAGTACGAGGGCCACATCCCCGTCGAAGTCGTTTTCCAGAGCGTGAACGACCTGCCCGAGGGATTTGCCTGCCCTGCCGAGCGCGTGAAGCCTTGGGGCACCAACCACGCCCTGCTCATGGGCCGGGGTGTCATCAACGAGCCCTTTGCCATCATCAACAGCGATGATTACTATGGCCGCAACAGTTTTGAGGTAATGGCCCAGGAACTCTCCAGTCTGCCCGAGGGCAGCAAGGGCCGCTACAGCATGGTGGGCTTCATGGTGGGCAACACGATGAGCGAGAGCGGCACCGTTTCGCGCGGTGTGTGCGAGACTCGTGACGGGCTGCTCACGGGCGTGGTGGAGCGCACGAGCATCGGCTATGACGCCGACCGCAACATCGTGTTCACCGACGAGCACGGCCAGGTTCGGCATCTGGATTTTGACACCCCCGTGTCGATGAACTTCTGGGGGTTCACGCCCGACTATTTCGCCTATAGCGAGGAATATTTCGTTGAGTTTCTCAAGGACAACATCGACAAGCCCAAGTCAGAGTTCTTCATCCCCACCGTGGTCAACGGCCTCGTGAACAGCGGCAAGGGCCAGGTCGAGGTCCTCGCTACCGACAGCAAGTGGTTTGGCGTCACCTACGCCGCCGACCGCCAGGGCGTGGTCGACAAGTTTGCCCAGCTCCACGCCGACGGCGTCTATCCCGACAAGATGTTTTAATCATTTCAGGGTTTGATATCAAAGGTATCGGATGTGGTGAATGGCGTGCCGTTCATCACATCTTTTTTCGGTCTCCTTTGCCCCTGACGGTGATGTTTCCCGTTTTTTAATAATGAATAACACGATAATTCTGCATGGTTTCAATAAATATTACTACCTTTGCAGATTGTAACGGCATGTTCCGTTCATAATGAGTGAAAACCCAAACATTTTAAGGTTACTATATAGTATTTTTATTATGGCAGAAACAAGAAAAAAACTGTTTGACCAATTCAAGCCTGTCACTCCCGAAGAGTGGCGCGCCAAGGCCGAAGTTGACCTGAAAGGTGCCGACTTCGAAAAGAAAATGGTTTGGCGGACCAACGAGGGTTTCAATGTACAACCGCTGTACCGCGGTGTTGACATCGCTGGCCTCGAGCAGACCAAATCGCTTCCTGGTGAGTTCCCCTATGTGCGCGGTACCCGCCTCAACAACAGCTGGCTCGTGCGCCAGAACATCAATGTAGAGGATGTCGCTGCCGCCAACGCCACCGCTCTCGAAGTGATTGCCAAGGGTGTTAACTCCCTGGGCTTCCACTTCCACGACTGCGACATTGACCTGAAGGCGTTGCTCAAGGGCATCGACCTCAAGGCTGTCGAAATCAATCTGCAATGCTGCCCTAAGTGCGCTGCGGCCTATGCCCAGCAGCTTGTTGACCTTGCCAAGGCCGAGGGCGTTGAGGATACAATGGTTGCCAGCATCGCGTTTGACCCCTTCAAGCGCATGCTCAAGCATGGCCAGCCGTTCCCCGGCGACATCGCCCAGCTTGCCGCCGAACTGATGAACATTGCCAAGCCCGTTGCACACCTGCGCGTGCTCAGCGTGGACTCGCTGATGCTCAACAACGCCGGCGCCTATATCTATCAGGAACTGGGTTATGCGTTGGCATGGGGCTGCGAGTGGATGGCCATGATGACCGAGGCTGGCTTTGCCGCCGAGGAGGTTGCCCGCCGCATCAAATTCAATATGGGCGTTTCGACTGTTTACTTCATGGAGATTGCCAAGTTCCGCGCCGCGCGCGAGCTGTGGGCGCTCATCGTCAAGCAGTTCAACCCTGCTTGCGACTGCGCTTGCAAGATGAATGTCAATGCCGAGACCACCCGCTTCAACCAGACGCTGTTTGACAGCTATGTGAACCTGCTGCGTTCACAGACCGAGGCCATGAGTGCCGCTCTTGCCGGCGTTGACTCGATTGTTGTCACTCCGTTTGACGCTCCTTACAAGAAGAGCGACGAGTTCTCGGAGCGCATCGCCCGCAACCAGCAGATTCTGCTCAAGGAAGAGAGCCACCTCGACAAGGTCGTTGACCCCGCTGGCGGTTCCTACTATGTGGAGATGCTGACCAAGAACCTGGCCGACGCTGCCTGGAAGCTCTTCCTCGAGGTAGAGGACAAGGGCGGCTTCAAGGCTGCTCTCGACAACGGCGACATCATCAACGCTGTAAATGCCAGCGCCGAGGCACGCTTCGACAAGGTGGCCAAGCGCCGTGAACAGTTGCTGGGCACCAACCAGTTCCCCAACTTCACCGAGAAGGCCGCCGACAAGGCTGCCGCTCGCTACGAGTGCAAGTGCTGCTGCAACCACGGTGAGGATGGCGATGTGAAGCTCAACACCAAGCGTCTTGCCGAGCAGTTCGAGGACATCCGCCTCGCCACCGAGCACGCTGCCAACACCCCCAAGGTGTTCATGCTCACCATCGGCAACCTGGCCATGCGTCTTGCCCGCGCCCAGTTCAGCGACAACTTCTTTGCCTGCGCCGGCTATGAGCTCATCGACAACAACGGCTTCAAGACCGTCAAGGAAGGCGTTGACGCTGCCATGCAGCAGAAGGCCGACGTGGTTGTGCTGTGCTCCAGCGACGACGAGTATGCCGCTCTCATCCCCGAGGCTGTCAAGGAACTCAACGGCCGTGCCGAGCTCGTGCTCGCCGGTCCCGAGACCGACGAATTCAAGGCCATGGGCATCACCAACTTCATTAATGTCCGCACCAACGTGCTCGCCACGCTGAAGGCCTTTAATGCCAAGCTGTTAAAGTAAAATGGGTTTGTTAACGATAAAAATTGAGACGACATTATGAGACCTAATTTTAAGAATATCGATATTGCAAAGGATGCTTTTAACGTAAAGCACAACCCGCTTCCGCAGGGTGAAACCTGGAAGAATGCCGAACTCATCGACATCAAGCCCATCTACACCCGCGAGGACCTCGAGGGCATGGAACACCTGGACTTTGTGGCAGGTATTCCTCCCTTCCTGGGTGGCCCTTACTCGTTGATGTACCCGTTCCGTCCGTGGACCGTCCGCCAGTATGCCGGTTTCTCCACAGCTTCCGAGTCCAACGCTTTCTACCGCCGCAACCTGGCCTCGGGCCAGAAAGGTCTGTCGGTGGCGTTTGACCTTCCCACCCACCGAGGCTACAACGCCGATAACCCCCGCGTTGTCGGTGATGTGGGCAAGGCTGGTGTGAGCATCTGCTCGGTCGAGGACATGAAGGTGCTGTTCGACGGCATCCCCTTGAACAAGATGTCCGTGTCCATGACCATGAACGGTGCCGTGCTGCCCATCATGGCGTTCTACATTGTTTCGGGTCTGGAGCAGGGCGCCAAGCTCGAGGAGATGGCTGGTACCATCCAGAATGATATCCTCAAGGAGTTCATGGTGCGCAACACCTACATCTATCCTCCCGAGTTCTCGATGCAGATCATCGCCAGCATTTTTGAGTACACCTCCAAGAACATGCCCAAGTTCAACTCGATTTCCATCTCGGGTTACCACATGCAGGAAGCAGGCGCTACCGCCGACATCGAGTTGGCTTACACGCTGGCCGACGGCATGGACTACATCCGCACCGGTGTCAACGCAGGCATGTCGGTTGATGCTTTTGCACCCCGCCTGTCGTTCTTCTGGGGCATCTCGATGAACTTCTTCACCGAGATTGCCAAGATGCGCGCCGGCCGCCTGTTGTGGGCCAAGATTGTCAAGAGCTTCGGCTCGGAGAATCCCAAGTCCATGTCGCTGCGCACCCACAGCCAGACCTCTGGCTGGTCGCTCACGGCACAAGACCCCTTCAACAATGTGGGCCGCACCTGCATCGAGGCCATGGCAGCCGTTCAGGGCCACACCCAGTCGCTGCACACCAACGCCCTCGACGAGGCCATCGCTCTGCCCACCGACTTCTCGGCACGCATTGCCCGCAACACGCAGATTTATATCCAGCAGGAGACCTATGTGACCAAGGTCATCGACCCGTGGGCAGGTTCTTACTACCTGGAGTCGCTCACAGATGAACTCATGCGCAAGGCATGGGCTCACATCGAGGAGATTGAGAAGCTGGGCGGCATGGCCAAGGCTATCGAGACCGGCGTGCCCAAGATGCGCATCGAGGAGGCCGCCGCTCGCACCCAGGCCCGCATCGACAGCGGCCGCCAGACCATCGTCGGCATCAACAAGTATGCCCTTGAGAAGGAAGCTCCCATCGACATCCTCGAGATTGACAACACCGAGGTCCGCAAGGAGCAGGTCGAGGGTCTTGAGAAGCTGCGCGCTGGCCGCGACGAGGCCAAGGTCAAGGCCGACCTCGCCGCCATCACCGAGTGTGTCAAGACCGGCAAGGGCAACCTGCTGGAGCTGGCTGTCGAGGCCGCCAAGGACCGCGCTTCGCTCGGCGAAATCTCCGATGCCTGCGAGGAAGTCGTGGGCCGTTACAAAGCCATCGTTAAAACTATTTCAGGCGTGTATTCAGCAGAAACTAAATCAGATCCCGACCTTGAGGAGGCCCGCAGGCTCACTGGCCTGTTTGCCAAGAAGGAAGGCCGCCAGCCCCGCATCATGATTGCCAAGATGGGCCAGGACGGCCACGACCGTGGCGCCAAGGTGGTGGCCACCGGTTATGCCGATTGCGGCTTTGATGTGGACATGGGTCCCTTGTTCCAGACTCCCGAGGAGGCTGCACGCGAGGCCGTCGAGAACGATGTCAACGTGCTTGGCGTTTCGTCGCTGGCTGCCGGTCACAAGACCCTCGTGCCCGCTGTTATCGAGGAACTCAAGAAGCTCGGCCGCGAGGACATCATCGTTACCGCTGGCGGTGTTATCCCCATGCAGGACTATGACTTCCTCTACAAGGCAGGCGTTGCCGCAGTCTTTGGCCCCGGCACCAATGTCATGAAGAGCGCTATCGAGGTGATGCACATCCTCCTCGACGAGGAGTAATCGCCTCGAATAATCTTATCAACCGGGCGATGCGGATATCGAAGACCGCATCGCCCGGTTATTGTTATTCTTAATCCTCATGTTAGCAGTTTTTCAAGCGCAACGATGAACTGCCGTTGCCGCGTTGCGCGCATCAGTAGCGCACTGCTTCGCTTTTATCCCTCGTGGACGGTATCTAAAACAACACCCGTTGGCACACTGTTTGCGTATTGAGTTATGGTTTTCTTTGAAGTAATCGGATGGATTTGCATTGTTCTTCTTTGCCTTGTAGGTATTCTGGTTGGAATTTACCTGCTTGTCGTTGTTGCTATGTCGTGTTATTTCGTGTTTTTAATGATGGTGGCATATATTAAAGGCGGCAAGGACGGGCTTCGAAGGCATAACGAACTCATGAAATCCAAGTACAAACGATAAAACTGTAATATATGCTGTCATGCACTCATCGCAATCTGATGGGTACGTGTCTTTTTTCGATTGAATAGATGTAGGTGAGTTTCCTCCTCCCGACAGCAATGCTTACCCCGCCAAATTCGGTAAATTAACAAGCAAGCCCAAAAATATTCTTCCAAAATTATTTGGTTTATAAAATAAACTACTTTATCTTTGTGGTGTGAAAATCGGAATGCAGGGCCCGTTTTGTGCATTTCACGAGCATTAAGTAATTAAAATCAAACGATTTACAACATTTCAAAATTATGGAAGACAAACAAATTTCTGCAAGCGAGAGTTTGGAATTAATCACTGCGATGATTAACAACACCAAAAAGCGCATGGAGTTGGGGCAGGGCAACATCCTGCTCCTGTGGGGCTATGTTTCGGCGATTGTGGCGCTGGTCGTGATGGCGGGGTTGCTCATCACTCGCAATGTCTTGTTCTCATGGCTGTGGTTCCTGATTCCCGTTATCGGCTGTGGGCTCATGTTCACAGTCCTGCGCAAGCGTCAGGCCGTGCCGCAGCCGGTCACCTATGTCGATAGAATCACCAGCAATGTGTGGGCCAGTTTTGGCGCGCTTTGCTTTGTGGTGTCGCTGGTCTGCGTCGGTTTTTCGCTCTTCGGCAAGGACACCTGGACCATGATGTTCATTTTCCCGGTTTTGGGCATCGGCGCCTGCACGCTCATGCAGGGATTCATCATCGAGGAAAAGAGCATGATGCTCGGCGGCTTCTTCGGGCTGCTGTGCGGCATCTTCTTCTTTGGATGCCGCCTCGCCGACGTCCGCATGATGGTCATCTGGGCCATTCCCTTGTTCATCGTCTGCATGGTCGTGATGCTCATCATTCCCGGCCACATCCTGAACCGCAAAGCCAAGAAGTCATGCTGCCAGAACTGAATCCGTTGCTGCATTCGCAGCTGCGCCTGGCGGTGATGTCCATTCTCATGAATTGCGAGGAGGCCGACTTTGTGTACATCCGCCAGCAGACGCAGTCCACCGCCGGCAACCTCAGCGTTCAGCTCGACAAGCTCAACGCCGCCGGCTACATCGAGGTGGAAAAGGCGTTCAAGGGCAAAAAGCCCTGCACCACATGCCGCATCACCCCCCAGGGTCGCACCGCATTTGAACAGTATGTCGAAGCCCTCCGCGGCTACATCGGCCAGTAAAGGATTGATATGCGAAACAATATAGGCGACCCCACAGCGGGGCCGCCTATGTTTTGTGTGCCATTGGGCGGTGGTTCGCCTCGGGGCGCTATTGCTTGATGTCGAATTGCCCCTCGAGG
Source organism: uncultured Prevotellaceae bacterium (assembly GCA_937898675.1). Lineage (GTDB taxonomy): Bacteria > Bacteroidota > Bacteroidia > Bacteroidales > Muribaculaceae > Sodaliphilus. Next base: position 81,970 of record CALEJB010000035.1, on the reverse strand, counting down.
CGGATGTCGGCGCTGGAGGCGCCCACGAGGATGTCATAGCGTCCGGGCTCGACGCTCCAGTCCATGTCGCGGTCCACGATGGCAAAGTCCTCGCGGCAGAGGTGCAGTGTCACCACACGGCTCTCGCCCGCGCGGACGGCGATGCGGTCAAACGCCTTGAGCTGGCGCTCGGGCTGCACGACCGAAGCCACCCGCTGGCGCAGGTACAATTGCACGACCTCCTCGCCGTCGCGCCCGCCGGTGTTGGTGACGGCAAATGTCACGTCACAGCCGCCGTCGCCGGCCTCCGTGATGCGCAAGCCGCTGTAGTCAAAAGTGGTGTAACTCAGTCCGTAGCCAAAGGGGTAGAGCGGCTGTGCGCTCATCTCCACATAGTCATGCGCCGCGGGCAGGGGCTTGTTGTAATACACCGGCAACTGGCCCACATGGCGCGGAACGCTCACGGGCAGCCGCCCCGCGGGGTTGCAGTCGCCAAACAGCACATCGGCGATGGCGTTGCCGCCCTGCTCGCCGGGGTAGTATGCTGTGAGCAGCGCGTTGGCATGCTCGGCGGCCCAGTTCTTGTTCAGCGGCCGCCCCTCGATATAGACCACGACGAGCGGCTTGCCGGTCGCCTCGAGCGCCTCGAGCAGTTGCTGCTGGCGGCCCAGCAGGTCCAGCGTGGCGCGGTCAAAGCCCTCGCCGCACTCCATGTCGCTCACAAACTGCTGCTCGCTGCTGGCGGCGCCGGTGTTCTCGTAGGAAGTCTTGAAATCCCGTGCCGACGAGCCGCCCACCACCGCCACCACCACATCGGCAGCCCTGGCCGCCTCGACGGCGGCGGGGATGTCGCAGTCGTTGGTGTCGCGCACGGCGCAGCCCCTGGCCAGGGTGCAGTTGCCGTCGCCCACTTTGGCCCTGATGCCCTGGTAGGGCGTGATGATTTTGCCGTCGGGCTGAGGCGCAGTGTAGTCGCCCAGCAGATTGTAGATGTTGTCGGCATTGGGTCCGACCACTGCCACCTTGACGCCCTTGTCCAACGGCAAAGTGCCGTCGTTCTTGAGCAGCGTGACCGACGCCCGTGCCGCGTTGTGGGCAACGGCGACGGCATCGGCATCATGGACGCCTCGGGCGGCGGCTTTTGCGTCAACATAGGGGTGCTCAAACAGGCCCATCTCAAATTTCAGCCTCAGCACGCGCCGCACGGCGGTGTCGAGCGCGTCCTCGCTCACCTTGCCGCTCTTGACCGCCTCGACAAGTTGGGCAAAGCAGTTCCCGCCCAAGTCAACATCCACGCCTGCCAGCAGGGCCTCAATCGCCGCATCTTGGGCTGTCGCCGCCACATGGTGCGTGCCGCTAATGCCGTCGATGCTGAACAGGTCGCTGACGACGAAACCCCTGTTAAATCCCCACTCATGCCGCAGCACATCGGTGAGCAGGCGGCGGTTGCCCGTGCAGGGCACGCCGTCCAGCGAGTTGTAGGAAGTCATCACCGACAGCGCCCCGGCGTTGATGGCGCGCATGAACGGCGGCAGGAACACCTGCTCCAACTCCCGCGGACCGGCAATTGAGCGCGCCCCGTTTTGCCCGCCCTCGGTGGTTCCGTAGGCGATGAAATGCTTGAGTGTGGCAATGGTGGAGTAGGGCAGACTGAGGTCTCCACCGCCCAGGCCTTGAACCATGGCGGCGCCCAACACCCCGCTCAGGCAGGGGTCTTCGCCCAATGTCTCTTCGACGCGCGACCACCGGGGCTCACGGCTCAGGTCCAGCACGGGGCCGTAACTGATGTGGCCGCCTTGAAGCCTCACTTCCTTGCCGATGACCGCGCCCTCCTGGCGCATCAGGTCAGCCGACCAGGTGGCGGCCATGCCCAATCCTGTCGGGAACACCGTGGTGCCGATGGCCATGTGGCCGTGGGGCGCTTCCTCGGCGAGCAGCACGGGGATGCCCAGCCGCGTGTGCTCGACGGCATAGCGTTGCATGGCGTTGGCGGCAAGGGCTGCTAATTCGGGATTCAGGCCGTTGGCAATGGTCTTTTGCGTCCACGGATCGGCGCGGAACACCGCCCAGTACATGCCCACATTCAGGCTGTCCAGTTCATGGCGGAACTGCTCGCTGACGCTGACTTTCGTCCCGTTGATTTGATAGGAATTCCATCCCATCAGGCACACCAGTTGGCCCGCCTTTTCCTCAATGGTCATGCGCGACAGCAAGTCCTCGACGCGCTGCTCAACCGGTAGGCTGGCATCAAGATACGGCAACTTCGGTGCCGCCGTTACCGATAAGGCCAGCATCAGGGCCGCGGTGATGGTGAGTGCTCGTTTCATCTTCATTGAATTGTTATGGTCTTCATGGCTGTGTTGTGGCCCTGTATGACGATTTGGGGCTGAGTGCCGCGTGCGTCTTCAACCTTCCACTCGATGTCGATGTCACGGCTCTCGCCGGGCATCAGGTGCAGGTAGTTGTCGCTGTAGATGACAGGCAGAATCTGTTCTCCGTCGTTGCCCATGAGGTTAAGCCTCATCATCACGGCGGGCACATGGCCTGTGTTCTCGAGCGTGACGGCGGCGCGGCGTGTACTGCCCTCCTGGGTATAGTGCTGCAAAGTGGCGTCATATTCGGCATGGCCGATTTGCATCAATGCCTTGCGGTTGTTTTTCTCGGTGCCGATAACATAGTCATTTTGTGACGCGAGGTCCCCGTTACTGTCGGTCAATGTCAAACGCAGGAAATACACGCCTTCAAGGCCCTCGGGCTTTTCAACAGCCATCGCATTAGTGGTCTCATCCTCATGGCATGAATAGGATTTGGTCTGGTCCCACAGCGTCTTGCCGTCAAGGCCGATTGCCGTGGCGCGGACTTTGCCTTGCTGACTGCCGCGGCAGCGGTTGACAATCATCACCTTGCCGGTCACAGGGTTCCACTGCACATGCAGCGGCTCGCAGGCGTGCTTCACGCCAAAGTAGGCTGCAGTGGGTTCAAGGTAGTAGTCGTAGGTTTGCCACACCATCGACGGCCAGCAGGGGTGGCTCATCCAGATGAGCAGTCCCATCCGGTCTTGGGCTTCGGCCTCGTACATTGCGCGGTAGCCTTCATAATTGATCCATTGGGCAAGATCGCAAAAGTCTTCGCAGAATATCGGCTCATAGAAGTTGTCGCTGATGAGTTGGTTGAACGATGCGCCCCGTTGCGCGCCCTCCATCGTGAAGTCGTGACGGCCCCAGTAGAGGTTCTGCGGCCACAGGTGTTCGGCCTTGAGCGTGCGCTTCAAGCCCTCGCTGGTCATCACATTGGGCATGCCGCGCTCGGTGTGGAGTTTGCCGGTTTGGCGCGTGAAGTATTCCTCGGCGCTCAATGCGTTGTAGGGGCCGTGGCCGCTCACGCCGTCGTCGGCCGAACTTGAGATGTAGTCGAGTCCCGGGTGCATGGCGGCGATGGCCTTGCGCAGCCCGTCATCGATGGATTTGGGCGGATAGCCCTCGTTGCGGCCGCAGTAGATGCCGATGCTGGGATGGTTCCTGATTTTCATAATCATGTCCTTGGCGTTGTGCATGAACATCTCTTCGTCATCGGGGTCAGGGCCGTCGGCAGGGTTGGCGAGCCAAAAGTCCTGCCACACCATGATGCCGTAGCGGTCGCACGCCTCGTAGAATTCCTTGTCGCCGGTCATGCCCACCCAGTTGCGAATCATGTTGTAGTTCATCTCCTTGTGGTGGCGCACAGCGGCGTCATACTCGCGGCCGCGGTAGTTGAGGTTGTTCTCGCTGAACGCCCAGTTGCCGCCCAGCGGCTCAATGCGGCGTCCGTTGACGTAGATGCACAGTTGCGTGTCCTTGTCGGTGGTCGTGACCTCGCGGATGCCGGCCTTGAAGTTGACCTCGTCGCTATGCCTGCCGTCAATGGCAAATGTGAAGTTGGCGTCATACAGGTATGGCTCACCATAGCCGTTGGGCCACCACAACTGCATCTGCTGGCCGCGCAGTTGGCTGAACTCTTGGGGTGAAAACTCGGCCTCAATCATCTGGCCTGCGCCGATGGTGACTTGCTTCTCAAAGTTGATGTCGCCAATCTTGCCTGACAGGGTGCCGGTCACGGGGTGGCTGCTGTGGTTGGTCAGCATCACTGCCGGTGTGATGGTGGCGAGCGTCTTGTCGCCCGAGAGGGTGGTGGTGACCATGGGGTCGCTCACGGTAACATCGCCGGGGAAGGTGAGGTACACATCGTCCCAGATGCCGATGTCGCGGCCGCGGATGGTCGAAATCCAGTCCCAGCCCACGGTGGCGTGGAATGTGGGGTTGTCGGCTCCCAGAATGCCGCCGTTGTAGTCGGTGTTGCGCTCGGTCTTGACCTTCACGCCGCCGGGGTTGTCGTTGGCGATGATGCGTATGGCGAGCGCGTTGTTCTCATCTTTGATAAATGGTGTGATGTCAAATTTTCCGCGTTGGAATGCGCCGTCAATCTTGCCCACCATCGTGCCGTTGAACCACACCTCGGCTTTCCAGTTGATGCCGTCGAGGTTGAGCATGGCGCGTGTGGCTGGCACGCCGCGCGGGCGGTCAAATGTGCGGCGGTACCAGAAATCGCCGCCAAAGAACGATTCCGACGACAGCATCAGGTTGTCGTCATAGTTCATGTCGGGCAGTGCTCCTGCGTTCACATAACTGCTCAGTACAGTTGAGGGAACAGTGCCCAGCAGCCAGTTCTCGGGCTGGTAATCGCTTGTCGAGATTGTTTTGCCGTCGGCAGCCACCTCCGATGCCCGTTGGATTCTCCAATCCCCGCCGTCCAGCATCCATTGGTTGTTTATCCAGTCAACGTCGGAGTGCGGGCGGTATGTAACGCCGCCTGTGCCCATCACTTCCACCTCGGTGAGCGAGAATGGCTCGTGGTTCATGCTCTGGGCCATGTTCACGCGCAGGTAGCGGGCGCTGGCGTTGCCCAGGCCGATTTCCTCAGTGCCGTTTTGCGGCAGTTGACCCGATAATGTGGCGGCCGTGCGCCAGGTTTCGTTGTCGTCGCTCAGTTGGATGTCTCCTTTGGTTGCTTTGTTCAGCCAATGCAGTCTAACCTTGTCGATGACGGCTGTGTTGCCCAGGTCAATGGTTATCCACTCGTCAACTGTTCCCAGGCTGCGCCATGTGCTGCTGAAGTGTGTGGCTGGCAGGATGCCGCGGGCGCGGCGCCCGTTTGCCCGCATCTTCAATTCTGTGATGGTCCAATGCACAGCGCCCGGCATTCGCATTTCAATGCGCATGTGCGAGAATGCGCCGCCAGCGACGCGGAACCTATGGTCAATGTTGCGTGTGGGCAGCAGGTCCTCATCGTTGCCGTTGTTCTTGTTGGGGTCGCTGTGCACACGCGTGGGTGATGCCTCGCCGGGCAACGTTTTGCCGCTCCACTGGTCGGCGACTTTCCAGCGTTTGCCGTCTTGCGATGTCAGCAGTTTGATGTCGAAGCTCTTGCCGGCGTCTTGTTCGCGATAGGCCATGCTGCACACCATCTCAACTTCATTGGCATTGACGCTCATGCCCTGCCAGTCATACTGCAGCCAGGTGTCGGCACCCATCAGGATGTTGCAGGTCCACTCGTTGCCGTCGATGGCGGCCTCGCGCTTGTGGGGCGGCACGGCGCCGTCGGGTGTGGTGACGTTGAGCAATGCGGGCGCACCAGTGTCGATGAAGCCGTCGGTGAGCAGTTGCGATGTCAGGTTGAAGTCCCATGCCGATGACTGGTAAACCGTCCGGTACAGCGCCAGGTTGCGGTAACTGCCGTTGGCCTCGGCAATGGGCGCAAAGTTTTCGTCTGGCGAACCTGGATATTGGCCGATGCCGCGGTTCAGTTGCTGGCCGCTCATCGTCGCGGCAAGTGTCGTGATGGCTAAGGATAAGATTATGATTTTTCTCATGTCTGTGCAAATGTTTGTTGCAAATGCAAATTTACGATAATTATGTCAATAATTTACTCATTTTGCCGAATTTGTCTGTTTTTTGCTTACTTTTGCGGTAAATATCAATTCTGATGGCAATTAATTTTGATGCGCTCAGCGCTGTAATCACTTCGGTCAACGATGCCTTGTGGGCCTATCTATTGATAGGGGCGCTCATTGTTTGTGGTCTATACTTTACTGTTCGCACGCGCTTTGTGCAGTTTACCATGGTCGGTGAGATGTTCCGCCAGTTGTTTGACGCCTCGCCGCCTGGGAAGCACAAGCACATTTCATCGTTCCAGGCCTTTGCCGTTTCGGTGGCTACGCGAGTGGGAACGGGCAACCTCGCTGGCGTGGCCACGGCGATTGCCGTGGGCGGTCCCGGCGCTGTGTTTTGGATGTGGATAATTGCGATTGTGGGCGCCGCAACGGCGTTTGTCGAGTCCACCTTGGCGCAGCTTTACAAGCGGCCGCACAGCGATTCCTTCGTCGGCGGTCCCGCCTATTACATCAGCCGTGGCTTGCACAGCAAGTGGATGGCGGCATCGTTTGCGGTGCTCATCACGCTCACTTTCGGTCTTTCTTACAATTCCATTCAGAGCAACACCATCTGCGGCGCGATGTTCAATGCCTTTGGTTTTGATAAAATCATCGTGGGCGGCATCATTTCGGCTATCGCGCTGTTCATCGTCTTTGGCGGCATCCAGCGCATAGCCCACGTCAGCAGCATCTTGGTTCCCGTGATGGCTATCGGCTATTTTATTCTTGCCCTGGTGATAGTTATCATGAACATTGGCATGGTTCCTCACATCTTGCGCCTGATCGTGGAAAGCGCATTTGGCATTGAGCAGGTGGCCGGAGGCGGATTGGGCATGACCGTGATGACGGGTGTGAAACGCGGCCTCTTCAGCAACGAGGCGGGTGAGGGCAGTGCGCCCAATGTGGCGGCGACCGCCCATGTGTCTCATCCCGTCAAGCAAGGCCTCATTCAGTCGCTGGGCGTGTTCACCGACACGTTGCTTGTGTGCAGCTGCACCGCATTTGTCGTGCTGATGAGCGGCTTGTACACGACCGATGGCATGGAGGGCATTGAACTGACCCAGGCGGCGTTGCAAGCCCAGGTGGGCGGATGGGGCACAATTTTTGTCGCAGTGGCGATTTTCTTGTTTGCCTTTAGCAGCATCATCGGCAACTATTACTATGGCGAGGCCAATATACGCTACCTGACCAATAGCAAAACGGTGCTGTTTGTTTTCCGTCTGCTTTCGGGCGGTGCGTTTGTTTTTCTCGGCGCAGTCGCCAGTTTTGAATTTGTCTGGAGTTTGGGCGATTTGTTTATGGCCTTGCTGACGATGTGCAACCTTGTGGCAATTGTGTGCTTGGGCAAATATGTCTTCCGCTTGCTGGATGACTATCGCAACAAAAAGCGCACGGGTATCAAGGACCCCGAATTTCACCGCGAGGATTTGCCCGAAGTGGCCGATGAACTCGATAGTTGGGACTAATGGACGAAACAGGTTTTGTCAGGTATTGTGAACCGTTGGCCCGTATGTCATAAAAATGTAGTAACTTTGCCGTCATGAAAGGATTGGTGCTCAAGAATACCGGCAGCTGGGTGACCGTTCGCCTCGATGGAGGCGGCGGTACGGTGAACTGCAAGATGCGCGGCGTCTTGCGCCTCAAAGGCATGCGCTGCACCAATCCTGTCGCCGTAGGCGACATCGTGCATGTGGAGCGCCATGGCACCGACGACACCCATGTGGTGGGCGCCGTTGAGCCCCGCCGCAACTACATCATCCGCCGCGCGAGCAACCTCTCCAAGGAGTTCCAGATCATTGCCGCCAACCTTGATCAGGCAGTGCTTGTGGCCACGGTCACCAATCCGGTGACCAGCGCTACGTTTATCGACCGCTTTCTCGCCACTGCCGAGGCCTACCAGGTGGCGCCAATCATTGTCTTCAACAAAGCCGACCTGCTCACCACTGACAAGTGGCAAGAGCAACTGGCGGACTATCAATCGATATACGAGTCCATCGGGTACCCTGTCATTGTGATGTCGGCCGCGACTGGCGATGGGGCTGATGTGCTGCGCGAGGCATTGGCTGGTAAGGTGTCGCTGCTGTCGGGCAACAGCGGCGTGGGCAAGTCGTCAATCATCAACATGCTTGTCCCCGACGCCCATGCCCGGGTGGGCGATGTGAGCCATACCCATCACAAGGGCATGCACACCACCACTTTCAGCGAACTCATGGATTTGCCAGGCGGTGGCGCCATTATCGACACACCGGGCGTGAAGGCATTTGGAACGATTGACTTTGAGCGAGCCGAGGTGGCTCATTATTTCCCTGAGATTTTCAAGATTTCCAGCGATTGCCGTTTCAACAACTGCACCCACACCCACGAGCCCGGATGTGCGGTGCTTGACGCCGTCGAGGCGGGAAAAATTGCGCCCTCGCGCTACGCGAGTTACCTTAGCATCCTCGATGAGGACCCCAACGACAAATACCGCAAGCCTTATTAAAATCTGAGCGAAATGAGCGGCGCTGTCTTGCATTAGAGCCCCACTGCGTACCGCCTGCTAATTCATTACAATCCGCAGCCGCGTGTGCGGCCGCAACGCCCCGATGTAGTTGTTCAGCAGGTCGTTGGTCAGCGTGGGGAAAATGCGCTCATATCCGCCGATGATGTCAACGCCCAGCGCCCGCTGCTGCAATGCCCGCAGCCAATAGCTGTTGCTGCAAAGGGCGTTGTCGTGCTGTTTGGCCATCTGCTCCTTGATTTTGACAAACAAGTCAGGCGAGCAGCCGTGGCACATGACAGCGTTGACGGCATAGTCGGCATACTCAATCATGCTGTCGCGGTCGGCGATGCTGGTGCCAAATTCATAGTTCAGCATCCATCTGTCGTGATAGATGGACAGCGCGCCGTCGGCCGCCACGTCATAGATGCCGTGTTTTTCATGCCTGAGGTAAGTCAGCAGAGCGGCCCCCACGGTTTCGCCCACAAGGTCCATCATGAATTCATCGTCATAACTGTACTTTTTATCTCCCATGATAGACACATAGACGGTTGACCTGGGATTCTGCATGGGCACCTCAAAATAGTTGTCAGCCATTCCGGCAGCCATCTGGGGGCGGTAACCGTTGTATGTCTCGCGCACCCCGTTGTCGGGCAACGATGCCAGATATCGTTTAATGAGCGGCCTCACCTCGTCGATGTCAAACGCCCCAACAATCGAGAACGAGTAGTCTCCGGCGTTGGCAACGCGCTGGCGGTAGAGTTGGAGCAGCCGCTCTTTGTCAATCTGGTCCACATCTTCGGGCGTGAGGTTGCGGTACATCGGGTTGCCGCAATAGATGGTGCTGCCGATGGAGTCGCTGTAAATCATCTTGGGGTTGTTGCTGGCCTGCTTGATTTGTGACTTGATGCGGGACTTGATTGCCTGAAATTCCTGCTCCTGGACGCTCACATCGGTAAAGTACAGGTAATTGAGTTGCAGCAAGGTCTCCAGGTCTTGGCTGTTGCAGCCGCCGCTCATTTGTTCATTGGGGTCATTGAGGATAAATGACAGCCCCAGTTGCCTGCCGCTGAGCATTTTGTTTAATTCGGAGATGGTGTGGCCGCCCAGTGCGCAATCCTCAATCACTTGGTCCATCAGGCGCACGTTCACGTCGGCCGTGTCGCCATAGGCCCACTCGCCGCCCAGGCTGATGGCGTTGAACAGAATCTCGTTGTTGCGGAATGTGGTCGGCTTGAGCCTGACGGTGGCGCCGTTGCGCAGGGTCATGGTGGTGATGCCGGTTTCGGGCTCATAGGTTTCATTGACGATGCCGCCCGCCTTGGGCAGTTCGCTTAACAACTGCTCGCCGCCCACCCGGTCGATATAGGGTGTTTGTGGCGAGTTCATGATTTTCCCAAAGTGCGCTATCACATCCCTTGATGTGGGATACATGCTTTTGCCTGTCATGGATTGGGGGCCGGAGATCAGCACGCTGACGTTGTCTTTTCCCGCTACGCTGCTCAAGTAGGCGTTGACATCTTCAAGGGTGGTGCGTTGCACTTCTTCAATCAGCATTCTGGACTCGGCTAGCACGCCGGGCACATAGCCGCCGTACTCAAAGTGGTCGATGTATTCATCGGCATATTCTCGGTTAGTGCGTTTGTCGGCCTCCGATTGATAGTTGAGGAACATAGCCGTCGCGTTGCGCTTGGTGCGCTCGAGTTCTGTTGCTGTAAATCCATGCTCCAACGCCCGCGCCGCCTGCACGATGAGCGAATCCAGCGCTTCAAGTGTGCGGCCTTCTTTTGTCAGCGCCGCCAGGGTGAGCGCGTCGCGCGTGCCGGCGACCAGGAATTTGCGGTCATATACCGTGCCGTAGTTGACGGGCGAGCCGTTGACGCGCGCCATCTCGTTAAGGCGCTCGGCAAGCAGTCCTTGCACGAGTTGCGACACCACGTTATGTTTCAGATAAGCCATGGTGTTCCGTTGGCTTTTGGGGATTTGACCGTGCTCAAACATGAGGTAAACCATTGAGTTTGACGCCTCGGGGTCAGTGTTGAGCGCATAGTTCACTCCAGCATGGTCTGGCACGATGTCATAGGTTTGATTTGATGCGGCGCCGTCACCCTCAGGAATTGTGCCCATGATTTCCATGATGGCATGTTCCATGCGTTCGGCATCAAAGTCGCCCACCACGACCACTGCCTGCCTGTCGGGGGTGTACCAACGGTGATAAAAGTCAAGCAGTTGCCTCCGTCTCAAGTTGCGGATGACGCTCATGTCGCCGATGGCGATGCGGTTGGCATAGCGGCTGCCCGACATCAGGATGGGCAGCGTGTTCTCGTGCATGCGCATCGATTGGTCTGCTTGCATGCGCCATTCCTCTTGAATGACGCTGCGCTCTTCCTCGATAGCGCGGTCGTCGAAGTTCAACTCAAACGACAGGTCGCGCAGCATCATCAGCACGGTGTCGAGTAGTTCACGCTTTGCCGTCGGCACGTTGGAAATCTGGAACTGCGTGTTGTCAAACCCAGTCGATGCATTGATTTCGCTGCCATAGGCAATGCCGTTGTTTTGCAGGATGTCCACCATGTCAATGTCCGGAAAATTGCGAGATCCCTGGAATGCGATATGCTCAATGAAATGGGCAAAACCGCGTTCATCGTCTTCCTCAACCAGCGAGCCCGTGTTTTGCACCAGCCAGAATTCGGCACGCCCTTTGGGCTCCTCGTTGTGACGGATATAATATGTCATGCCGTTGCTCAAATGCCCGATGCGCAATTCGGGGTCAACAGGCAATGGCGCCGTGCCTTGTTTGCCGGCTTGAATGTATGGTGCCGACAGCAAGAACGTCAGCAACAGCAATTGCAGTCGTTGGAACATTATGTCGTCCTGTTAAATCAAAGTTTAAGCAAATAAATCGCTCTTTTCCTCGTCAAAGGCGATGGCGTCGCTTGTCACAACGCAGTCTAACGGCTGGTCGTGGGGCTCGACGGGCACTTCGTCAACGAGTTGGAAATCACAGCACACGCCGATGGTCGGGCAGTCTGATGCACTGAGCAGCCGGTCATAGAACCCCTTGCCGCGCCCCAGCCGGTTGCGTTGCTTGTCAAGTGCAACGGCGGGCACGATAATGAGCTCAAGGCACGAGGCGTCAACCGCCTCGCCCACGGGCTCGCCAATGTGGAATTTGTTGTTGTCGTCAAGGCTTTGAGCACCGTGGTAGGGGACAATTTCCAAGTCATCGCCCGTCACGCGCGGCAGGTATATGTTCTTGCCTGCGGCAAGCCACTTGTTCACGGTCTCGTGGGTGGGCAGCTCGTCGGGCAGCGACCAGTAGCACAGGATGTGCTGCGCTTTTTGCCACACGGGCATTGCCGTTATCTGATTGAACACCATCTGTTCCTCGACTTGTTTCAAGGTATCGGGAACCATTGTTTTGAGCGTCTTGATTTGCTGGCGCAGTTCTTTTTTTGTCATATCTTGTTGATGTTTTGTTTGCAGTGTGCAAAATTAGGGATTTTTTATTGAAAAAAAACGACTTTTTTGCTTGTGTTTCAATATTTTTTGCTACTTTTGCACCCGTGTTTTGCGGGAATGTGTCCGCAAAGCTGTTTTAATTAACTTATTATTAACTTTTTAAATGAGCGAAGAATTAAAAAATTCTCCAATCGCTGATTTCGATTGGGAAGCCTTCGAAAAAGGCGAGACCGTAAGTGGAAAATCTTACGAAGAACTGGAAAAAACCTACGACAAGTCCCTGAACCAATTTACGGAGAAGGATGTAACCGAAGGTACCGTTATCTCGATCAACAAGCGCGAGGTGGTGGTTAACATCGGTGCCAAGTCGGACGGCATTATTCCCATTAGCGAGTTCCGTTACAACCCTGACCTGAAGGTTGGCGACACCGTTGAGGTGTATGTCGAGAACCTCGAGGACAAGAAAGGCCAGCTCGAGCTGTCGCACCGCAAGGCTCGCGCCGCCAAGAGTTGGGATCGCGTTAATGAAGCGCTTGAAAAGGATGAAATCATCAAGGGTTTCATCAAGTGCCGCACCAAGGGTGGCATGATTGTGGACGTATTTGGCATCGAGGCATTCCTGCCCGGTTCGCAGATTGACGTTCGTCCCATCCGCAACTACGATGATTATGTAGGCAAGACCATGGAGCTCAAGATCGTCAAGATCAACCAGGACTACCGCAATGTCGTTGTTTCGCACAAGGCACTCATTGAAGCCGAGCTCGAGCAGCAGAAGAAGGAAATCATGTCCAAGCTCGAGAAGGGCCAGGTGCTCGAGGGCACCGTGAAGAATATCACCAGCTATGGTGTATTCATCGACCTGGGCGGCGTGGACGGTCTGATTCACATCACCGACCTGTCTTGGGGCCGTGTCAACAATCCTGCCGACATCGTCGAGCCCGAGCAGAAGCTCAATGTGGTTATCCTCGACTTCAATGAGGAGAAGAACCGCATCGCTTTGGGTCTGAAGCAGCTCCAGCCGCATCCTTGGGAAGCTTTGGATGCTGACCTCAAGGTGGGTGACCACATCAATGGCAAGGTTGTTGTTATGTACGACTATGGTGCATTCGTTGAGGTCGCTCCTGGCGTAGAGGGCCTGATTCACGTGAGTGAGATGAGCTGGTCGCAGCGTCTGCGTCCCGCACAGGACTTCATGAAGGTGGGCGACGAGGTCGAGGCCGTTATTCTGGCTCTGGACCGCGAGGACCGCAAGATGTCGCTTGGCGTTAAGCAACTCACCAACGATCCTTGGGACACCATCGAGGAGAAGTACCCCGTCGGCTCGAAGCACACCGCCAAGGTGCGCAACTTCACCAACTTCGGTATCTTTGTCGAGATGGAAGAGGGCGTAGAGGGCCTGATTCACATCAGCGACCTGTCATGGACCAAGAAGATTAAGCACCCGAGCGAGTTTACCAAGGTTGACGCTCCCATCGACGTTGTCGTTCTCGACATCGACAAGGAGAACCGTCGTCTGAGCCTGGGCCACAAGCAGCTCGAGGAGAATCCGTGGGAGACCTATGAGACCATCTTCACCAAGGGCAGTGTGCACGAGGGCGTTATCAGCGAGCTCACCGAGCGTGGCGGCCAGATTCGTCTGGATCCCTACGGTGTTGAGGGCTTTGCAACTCCCAAGCACTTGACCAAGGAAGACGGCACCCCCGCACAGCAGGGCGAGACCCTGATGTTCAAGGTGATTGACTTCAATAAGGACAGCAAGCACATCATCCTGTCGCACAGCCGCATCTTCGAGGATGAGCAGCGCAACGAGGCCCGCGAGGCCCGCAAGGCTCGCCGCCAGGCTGCTCCCAGCAGCAAGCCCGCCTCCGAGGCTGCTATCGCAGCTCCCCAGGTTGAGAAGACTTTCCTGGGCGACGTGACCGACCTGGCCGCCCTCAAGGCTAAGCTTGAGCAGGCCGAAGGCAACGCCGAGGAGCCCAAGACCGAGGAGTAATTCCAAGGTAATTCAAGAAATATAACATCGTTATATCCGCATTGCCGGCATCCCGTTTTTCGGGGTGCCGGCTTGTCATTTTGATATGCCCCGCATTGTTATCTTCATGATGTTGCCCGCGAATCTCCATTTTTAGAGGCATTTTGACCGATTATTTGACTAAAAATTTCCTTAATCCAAAATTTATGAGTAATTTTACACCCTCAAACTAGACCTAATCTATTCATTAACTAATAACTTTCAATTTTTTTTATCGTGAAGATACTCTCGATCAACGACCTAAACAATCTTAGGAAAAGCGCGCAACAAGCGTTGTCGCTACGAGAAGAAAGCTCTGGCATCGATTCCGAGCAGAGTTGTGGTCTTGCTACGGGCGCCGAGCATCTGCAGATCCTCTGCTGCGGCGGTACCGGTTGCAAGGCATCTAACAGCCACAAAATCGTGGATAACCTCAACGCCGCGCTTGAGGCCAATGGCATTCAGGACAAGGTGGATGTCATCACCACTGGTTGCTTTGGCTTCTGCGAAAAAGGCCCGATTGTCAAGATTATTCCTGACAACACCTTCTACACTCAGGTGAAGCCCGAGGACGCTGAGGAAATCGTAAAAGAGCACATCATCGCCGGCCGCCGCGTCGAGCGCCTGCTCTATGTGGACCCCAAGACCAACGAGCATGTGAGCGATAGCAAGCACATGAACTTCTACCGCAAGCAGATGCGTATCGCCCTGCGTAACTGTGGCCTGATCAATCCCGAGAACATCGAGGAGTACATCGCACGCGACGGTTATCAGGCTATCGCCAATGCCCTGCTCAACCAGACCCCTGAAGAGGTGATTGAAATCATCAAGGCTTCGGGTCTGCGCGGCCGTGGCGGCGCTGGCTTCCCCACTGGCATGAAGTGGGGCTTTGCCCGCGGCTATGACAACGACGAGAAGTTTGTGGTCTGCAACGCCGATGAGGGCGATCCCGGCGCATTCATGGACCGCTCCATCATGGAGGGCGACCCCAACTCGATTATCGAGGCCATGACCGTTTGCGGTTACTGCATCAACTCTCACAAGGGCCTTATTTACATCCGTGCCGAGTATCCTCTGGCAGTTAATCGCTTGAAGATTGCCATTGCCCAGGCCCGTGAATACGGTCTGCTGGGTCAGCACATCCTTGGCACTGACTTCGACTTTGACATTGAAATCCGCTACGGTGCTGGCGCATTTGTCTGCGGTGAGGAGACTGCGCTCATCCACTCGATGGAAGGCAAGCGCGGCGAGCCCACTTTGAAGCCGCCGTTCCCCGCCGAGGCTGGTTACAACAACAAGCCGACAAACGTGAACAACGTCGAGACGCTGGCCAACGTGCCCATCATCCTGACCAAGGGCGCCGAGTGGTTTGCATCAATCGGCACCGAGAAGAGCAAGGGCACCAAGGTGTTTGCTCTCGCCGGTAAAATTAATAATGTGGGCCTTATCGAGGTTCCCATGGGCACCACCCTGCGCGACATCATCTACGACATCGGCGGCGGCGTGAAGAACGGCAAGAAGTTCAAGGCTGTCCAGACCGGTGGTCCTTCAGGCGGTTGCCTGACCGAGAAGCACCTCGATACCCCCATCGACTATGAGAACCTCACCGCAGCCGGCTCTATGATGGGCTCTGGCGGTATGATTGTCATGGACGAGGACGACTGTATGGTCAGCGTGGCCAAGTTCTACCTCGAGTTCACATGCGAGGAGAGCTGCGGCAAGTGCACGCCCTGCCGCATCGGCAACAAGCGCATGCTTGAAATCCTGACCAAGATCACCGAGGGCAAGGGCACCATGGAAGACCTGGAGACCTTGAAGACGCTGAGCACTGTTATCAAGGACACCGCATTGTGCGGCCTGGGCCAGACCTCTCCTAATCCTGTGTTATCTACTATCAACAACTTCTGGGACGAATATGTTGAGCATGTCAAGCAGCACACCTGCCGCGCTAAGCAGTGCAAGGCGCTGATTACTTACAGCATCGACCCCGCCAAGTGTAAGGGCTGCGGCGCTTGCAAACGCAACTGTCCGGCCAACGCCATCATGGGCGACATGCGCAAGCCTCACATTATTAATCCTTATGAATGCATCCGCTGCGGTATGTGCATTTCGCGTTGCCGCTTCGATGCTATTCAAGTATTCTAAAATTCAGATAACATCATGGAAGAAAAAAAGATGATTACTATCACGATTGATAAACGCGAGGTAAGCGTCGAGCCCGGAACCATGTTGCTCGATGCAGCCAAGCAGGTGGGCATCAACATCCCCACTTTGTGCCACATGGACCTGGAAGGCACTTGCGTTAAGAATAAACCCGCTTCCTGCCGCTTGTGTGTGGTAGAGATTGAAGGCCGCCGCAACCTGGCTCCCGCTTGCGCCACGCGTTGCACCCCGGGCATGGTGGTTTACACCAACAGTGCCCGCGTCAACCGCGCCCGCAAGGTCGTTGCCGAGCTCATGCTCAGCGACCATCCCAACGATTGCCTTACTTGCCCCAAGTGCAGCGACTGTGAACTGCAGCGTCTGGTTACGCGTTTCAATATCCGTGAAATGCCGTATAAGGACGGTGTCCAGAGCGAACGCAAGAAGGAACTGACACCCGCTATCTCGCGCAACATGGAGAAGTGCGTTTACTGCCGCCGTTGCGAGAGCGTCTGCAACAATGTCCAGTCTGTAGGCGTCCTGGGCGCTATCCGCCGTGGTTTCAACACCACCATCGCTCCCACCTTCGACAAGATGTTTGCCGATACCGACTGCACCTATTGCGGCCAGTGTGTTGCCGTTTGCCCCGTTGGCGCGCTCACCGAGCGTGACTATACCGACCAGCTGATGGAAGACCTGCTCGATCCCGAGAAGGTTGTCATCGCCCAGCCCGCTCCCGCTGTGCGCTTCGCACTGGGCGAGGAGTTTGGCATGGCACCCGGCACCATCGTTACCGGCAAACTGGCCACCGCCTTGCGTAACCTCGGTTTTGACTATGCATTTGATACCGACTTTGCTGCCGACCTTACCATCATGGAGGAAGGCGCCGAGATTCTTGACCGCCTCAAGAAGTTCCTTGCTGGCGACAAGAGCGTCAAGTTGCCCATCATGACTTCGTGCTGCCCCGCTTGGGTCAACTTCTACGAGCATCAGTATCCCGACCTGCTTGAATATCCCTCGTCGGCCAAGTCGCCCGCCCAGATGTTCGGCGCTATCGCCAAGACCTACTGGGCCGAGAAGATGGGCATCCCCCGCGAGAAGATCGTCTGCGTTTCGATTATGCCTTGCTTGGCCAAGAAGTACGAGGCCCAGCGTGAAGAGTTCAAGGCCAACGGCAATCCCGATGTTGATTACAGCATCTCGACCCGCGAGCTGGCCCGCGTCATCAAGCGCGCCAACATCGACTTCGCAAATCTGCCCGACAGTGACTTCGATTCGCCCATGGGAGAGTCCACCGGTGCCGCTGCCATCTTTGGCATCACCGGCGGTGTGATGGAGGCTGCTTTGCGTACGGTTTATGAGGTTTACACCGGCAAGACCCTGCCGCATCTCGAACTCAACGAGGTTCGTGGCATGGAGGGCATCCGCGAGGCCGAAATCGACCTCAACGGCTTCAAACTGCGCGTGTGCATCGCCCACACCCTGGGCAATGCCCGCAAGGTGATGGACAAGCTGCGTGCTGGCGAACTCAACTACCATGTTGTTGAGGTTATGGCATGCCCCGGCGGCTGCATCGGCGGTGCCGGCCAGCCCTATCACCATGGCAACGCCGAAATCCTCAAGGCACGTGCCGCTGCCGTTTACCGTGAGGATGAAGGCAAGGAGTTGCGCATGAGCCACTTGAACCCCGACATCCAGAAGCTTTACAAGGAATTCCTTGGCGAGCCCCTCGGAGAGAAGTCCGAACAACTGCTCCACACGCACTATTTTGACAAATCCATTCATTAATGACCAGTAAAAAACAGCAATCATAATATGAAGAATAAAGAAATCAAACTGGCGTGCACCGTTGTTCAACAGGTCGAGGAAATCTGCGACAAGCACGGAAACAAACCCGGTGAACTTATCAATGTACTTCACGAGTGCCAGAACCTGCACGGCTATCTGCCCGAGGAGATGCAGCGCATCATCGCCCGCAAGCTCAACATTCCGGCATCCAAGGTCTATGGCGTTGTAACATTCTACTCGTTCTTCACCATGACGCCCAAGGGCAAGCACCCCATCAGCGTGTGCCTGGGCACCGCTTGCTATGTGCGCGGTTCTGAGCGTCTGCTCGACGAGATCAAGCGCATCCTCAAGATTGAGGTGGGCGAGACCACCGAGGACGGCAAGTTCTCGCTCGACTGCCTGCGTTGCGTGGGCGCTTGCGGCCTTGCTCCCGTCGTCATGATTGGCGAGCATGTTTACGGCCGTCTCGAGGTAAAGGATGTTCAGAGGATTCTGGACGAAGTTGCCGCCGAGGATTAAGCAATTTTATCATTCTCAATAAAGCAGGGCGCTTGGTTTTTCCAAGCGCCCTGTGGTGTTTTTTGTGCTTTGACAATAGCCTGGTTACGGCAATGACACCTTGTCAAGTATGCCCTTGACAAAGGCGATGGCGATGCCGTAGTTGGTCATCGGCACGCCTTGCCTGCGGCATTGTTCCACTCGAGATAGCATGAATTTGCGGTTAAACATACAGGCGCCGCAGTGGATAATCAAGTCGTAGTCAGTTGCATCGTCGGGAAAATCTTTTCCCGCGACGATATCGACCTGGAGGCCATTGCCCGCTCGCTTGCGCAGCATGCGGGGAATTTTCTCGCGGCCGATGTCTTCGGCCAGCGGGGCGTGGGTGCAAGCCTCGGCGATGAGCACTTTGGATTTTTCGGTCAGGCGGCCGATTGCGGCAGCGCTTTCAACAAAGTAGCGGATATCTCCCTTGTAGGCGGCCATCAGCACCGAGAACGATGTCAGCAGACTGCCATCGGGCTTCTTTTGCTCCACAATATCAAACACTTGCGAGTCGGTGATTATCAGTTGCGGTGCTTTGCGCAACGTCGCCAGTGTGCTGTCCATGCCATCGGGTGTGCAGCACACGGCCGTACACCCTTTGTCCAGCAAGTCGCGCAACGTCTGCACCTGAGGCAGAATCAAGCGGCCCTTGGGCGCCTGCGGGTCTTGTGGCATGACAAGCAGCACCGTGTCGCCTTGCTTGCACAGGCTGCTCGTGAGTGATTGTTTTCCTGACTCGGGGACAAGCGCGGCCATTTTGGCGCGCAGTTGGTCCAATCCTGTTCCCGCCATAGCGCTCACGGCAATGGCATCGCAGTGCAGCCGTTGCGCGATGACGGCCAGCAGGCGCTCGGGCGCTTCATCGAGCAGGTCGGCCTTGTTGAGCACGGCAAGGCAGGGAATGTCTGCTTGCTTGAGCATTGTGGCCCAGTTCGCCTCGTCGTCGAGCGACTTGCCGTCTGTCACCAGCAGGGCGATGTCGGCCTGCTTGATGACCTCGCGGGTGCGCTGGGTGCGCAGGTCACCTACCATGCCGCTGTCGTCAAACCCTGCTGTGTCGATGAGCACGCACGGGCCGAGCGGCAGGATTTCCATTGCCTTGAGCACCGGGTCGGTCGTTGTGCCGGGCATGTCGCTGACCAGAGCAGTGTGCTGTCCGGTGAGGGCGTTGATGAGCGATGACTTGCCCACATTGCGTCTTCCGAACAAGGCAATGTGCAGCCGTTCGCTGTAAGGGGTGTTGTCGGTATGTGCCATAATGCGATACAAAAGAGAATTACACGAGTCCCAATGATGGCATCCGGTGAAAACTCGTGTAATTCGTTGCTGGTTTCTAAGGATGATTAGAAGCGGAAGTCGCGCTGACCGTTGATAATGTCCTGGATGCGCTTGGTGGTGATTTCCTTGATGCGCGGGTTGGTCAGTTTGGCCAGTTCTTCCTGGATGAGCGCGTCGCCCTTGGCATGAGTGTCGTCGCTGGCGAAGTCAATGAGATACTCCTTCAGCGTCATGATGGCATTGGGCGTGCAGCAGTCGCCGATTTTGCCGGCTTTGCACAGCGACATGAAGCGGTCGCCGGTGCGGCCTTCACGGTAGCAGGCGGTGCAGAAACTGGGCAGATAGCCAATGGACAGCAGCCAGTTGATGACTTCGTCGAGGGTGCGGGTATCACTCACGTCAAACTGGGCGGTCTCGTCGTGGCGCTCGGGCGTGGTGTAGCCGCCTACGCTGGTGCGGCTGCCGCCGCTAATCTGCGAGATGCCCAGGTCGAGCAGTTTGGAACGCACGTTCTGGCTCTCGCGTGTCGAGATGATCATGCCGGTGTAAGGCACGGCCAGACGGATGACGGCCACGATGCGGCAGAAGATGTCATCGGGCAGTGTGTCGGGGAAATCCTCAAGCGAAATGTCCTCGGCAGGGCAGATGCGAGGCACGCTGATGGTGTGCGGGCCAACGCCGAAGGTGGCCTCGAGGTGCTCGGCATGCATCAGCAAGCCAACAAAGTCATAGCGGTAGGTCGTGAGACCGTAAAGCACACCGATGCCTACATCGTCACAGCCGCCTTGTTGGGCGCGGTCCATGGCCTCGGTATGGTAGCAGTAGTTGGACTTGGGGCCTGTGGGATGCAGCGCCTCATAGTTCTTGCGGTTATAGGTCTCCTGGAAGAGGATGTAGGTGCCGATGCCGGCGGCTTTCAGTTTCTCGTAGGCCTCGACCTCGGTAGCCGCGATATTCACATTCACGCGGCGGATTTCGCCATTGCCCACCTTGGTGTCATACACGGTGTGGATGCAGTCCAGGATATATTCCAGCGGGTTCATCACCGGGTGTTCGCCGGCCTCGAGCGCCAGGCGCTTGTGGCCCAGCTTGACCAAGGCTTCAACCTCGGCGCGCACTTCGTCCTGAGTCAGTTTCTTGCGAGGGATTTCCTTGTTCTTGGCGTGGTAGGGGCAATAGACGCATCCGTTGATGCAGTAATTGGACAGGTATAGCGGCGCGAACATCACGATGCGGTTGCCGTAGAAGCGGCGCTTCACATCCCGCGCGAGTTGCTCATATCGTTCAATCAAGTCAGGCTGGTCGCAGTCAAGCAGCACGGCTGCCTCACGGTGGGTCAAGCCTTTGCACAAGGCTGCCTTGTCGATAATTTCCTCGATGAGCGCGCGGTTGCTCTTGTTGCGCTCAGCATAGGCTAATGTTTCCAGAATTTCACTATCGTCGATAAACTCATCGGCGTGTTTTGATTTGACGTTATACATCTTCTTATTTAAGAATGAGTTTATAGTTTGAGTTCTTGATTAACATGCAAAGTTACTATAAATATAAGTACCATTGTCAAATCATGACGAATTTATTTTAGAAATGGGTTTGCCATTCAATCGGCTAGTTTGCCAAGTTGCAAAATGCTGTTAAAAACAATAATCATGCGTGCTTAAAGCGATTTTTACACTATCTTTGCAAGATATTTCGGCTATAACGCGACATTGACGACGAGGAGTCTCCATATCATCTTGTGCCTGGTAGCGGTTATTGTTCTGTTGCCCGCATTGTTGTATGCTCAAGAGCCAGCTGGTTCGCTGGACTTGACCCATGCTGTTGACTCCATTGCCAATGCCGAGGGCGATACGGCACGTTTAATGGCTGTAACCCCGCAAGATACCAGCAAATTCAAGCGGTATAAAGTTGATTTGGACCACATCGTGGAGTTCAACGCCAAGGATTCGATTATTCTCTTTGGACGCAAGCACGCCACAATGTACGGCGACAGCAAGGTTGCCTATGGCGGCATTGATATGAGCGCGGCTCAGATCAGCATGGACATGGACAGTAGCCAGGTACAGGCCATCGGCGTGCCCGACAGCATCGGCGAATTGACAGGAAATCCCGTCTTTAAGGACGAGAGCGGTGAATATGAATCGCGCATCATGAAGTATAACTTCAAGACTAAGCGCGGTTACATCACCGATATCGTCACCGAGCAGGGCGAGGGATACTTGACAGGCGGCATCACCAAGAAGACCGAGGATGATGAGTACTACATCAAGGACGGGCGCTACACCACCTGTGACAACCACGACCACCCGCATTTCTATTTCCAGTTGACAAAGGCCAAGGTGAGGCCAAAGAAGAACGTGGTGACGGGTCCTGCCTATATGGTGCTGGAGGACCTGCCGCTGCCCATAGCGGTGCCGTTTGGCTATTTCCCCTTTAGCGAGAAATACCAGAGCGGCATCCTGGTGCCCACCTTTGGCGAGGATTACAACCGCGGCTTTTACCTGCGCAACGGCGGTTACTATCTCGCGCTCAACGAGCACTTTGACTTGGCGCTGACGGGCGAAATCTACACTCGCGGCTCGTGGGGCCTTTCGGCACAGTCTTCCTATGCGCGCCGCTACAAGTATTCGGGGTCATTCAGTGTCAATTACCTCACTACCATATCTGGCGAGAAAGGCGACCCCGACTACAGCAAGATGCACAACTTCCAGGTGCTGTGGAGCCATAGCCAGAATGCCAAGGCCAATCCCTACATGACTTTCTCGGCAAGCGTGAACTTTGCCACTTCGGGTTATGCCCGCAACAGTCTCAATACCTATTATACCAATGCTTTCACCGAGAACACCAAGAGCAGCACGGTGAACCTGACATACAAGTTCCCAAACAGCAAATGGTCTGTCTCGACCACGGCCAATGTCTCGCAGCGCACGGCCGACTCAACCTTGACGGTCTCATTCCCTAATCTCACCGTCAATATGAGCCAGACGGCGCCGTTCAAGCGCAAGCGCGCCGTGGGCGACGAGCGGTGGTATGAGAAAATCAAGATAAGTTACTCGGGACGATTCCAAAACTCCTTGACGGCCAAGCAGGACGAGTTCTTCAAGAAGAGTCTTGTCAAGGACTGGCGCAATGGCATGAGCCATGCCATTCCCGTACAGGCGACATTCAATGTGTTGAAGTATTTCAACATCACGCCGTCCATCAATATGAACGACCGTATGTACACCAGCAAAATCCGTCAGCAGTGGGACCCCAATGCCAGCGCTGTCGTGCGTGACACGACTTACGGATTTTATAACGTGTTTGATTTCAACTTCTCGCTGTCGTTAAGCACCAAGATTTATGGTTTCTTCAAGCCGCTGAAGTTTTTGGGCAAATTGAGCGACAAGTTGCAGATGGTGCGCCATGTAATGACACCCACGTTGTCGTTCTCGGCCGCGCCCGACTTTGGAGATCCGTTCTGGGGCTACTATGGACATTATGAGCATCCTGATGCCAGCGGCAATGTGCAGCGCACCCAGTATAGTTACTTCCAGCACGGTATGTTTGGCAGTGCGCCCAATGGCAAGTCGGGAACACTGTCGTTCAGCATCGCCAACAACCTCGAGGCCAAGGTGAAGAGCGAGGCCGACAGCACGGGCTTCAAGAAGATTTCTTTGATTGAGAATTTCACGTTGAATCAGTCGTGCAACTTTGCCGCCGACTCGTTGCAGTGGAGCAACCTCAACACAAGCATCATGCTGCGCCTCATGAAGGGCTTCAACCTCAACTTGAGCGCAACGTGGGACGTATATAAGTACGAACTCAATTCGGCAGGCGCGCCCGTCCGTGTCAACAAACTGCGTCTTTTCAACGGCGGCGGTTGGGGCAGGCTGGCAAGCACGGGCACTTCGTTCTCATATACATTCAACAACGACACTTTTAAGCGCAAGAAGGACAAATCCGACGCCGACCGCAACGCTCCGCCGCAGTCGGGTACGCAAAACCAAAACGAGCAGGAGGGTGAAAACGAGGAGGACAGCGGCTCGGGCCAGATGACCGACTTGGAACTGATTGACGGTTACGCCAAGTGGGAATGCCCCTGGAATCTCACGCTCAATTATTCCTTGTCCTACGGCTACGGCCAGTTTAATACCAAGAAGATGGAATATGACGGCAAGTGGACACAGAACCTGAGTCTCAATGCAAGCATACGTCCCACCAAGAATTGGGCGATTTCGGCTTCGGCAAGTTATAACTTCGACTTGCACAAGATTGCCTACATGAATTGCAACATCTCGCGCCAGATGCACTGCTTTGAGATGAGTGCCAGTTTCGTGCCCGTGGGCCCGTACAAGAGTTACAACTTCCACATCGCCGTCAAGTCGTCTATCTTGCAGGATGTGAAATATGACAAACATTCCAGCATCTCAAATGGCGTCACATGGTATTAATCGTTGGTTGGCCGTTTGCATCCTTTTGGCTGAATTGTGCTCCGCTTTTTCGCTTCATGCCCAGTGCTTGCAGGAAGGCGATCTGGTTTTCTCGTGCAGTGATGGAGGCAACGCTATCACCGACGTGACAAACGGTGTGGGTAACTTGCCCATCGACCATGTCGCTATCGCCCACCGCATCGGCGGTGCCGACGGGCCGTTGTACGTTATCGAGGCCATCAAGCCAGTTGTCTGCATTACACCCATCGATACGTTTATTGCAAACAATCCGTCGCCTGTGATCATCGGCAGAGTTAATGTGGAGATTGATGTGAGGTCTTCTGTCCGCCAGGCTTTGATGATGGTGGGCAAGCCTTATGATGACCTCTTCTTGCCTGGCGACAGTGCGGTCTATTGCAGCGAGCTGGTGCAGATGAATTATGTGGACAATTCCGGCAATCTTATATTCCAGACAATTCCCATGTCTTTCCATGATTCCTCGTTGAACGTGACCGGCTATTGGAGAGAATTTTACGGTCGCCGCGGCATGCCGGTGCCCGAGGGCCAACCAGGCAGCAACCCCGGTGAACTGTCGCGCCGCCCACAAGTTACAATCATTGGAAAATACCCGATAGGTTTATGATATTCTATTTTTCAGGCACAGGCAACACCCGCTGGCTCGCCAAGCAACTTGCCGTGGCCACTGGCGACAACATCATAAGCATCGCCGATGCGGTTGTCACGGGCCAATATAAATATGTTGTGGATGCTGATGAGCGCATCGGTTTCTGTTTCCCCATTCACGGATGGCGGCCGCCGTTCCTCGTCCGTGACTTCGTCAAGCGTTTGGCGCTTGAAGGCTATGGCAGCCAGTATTGCTACGCTTTTGCCACGTGCGGCGACGACGTGGGCCTCACGTTTGACTATTTGGCCGAGGATTTGCAAGGCATCGGCGTCACGCTTGACAGCGTCTTCTCGGTCATCATGCCCGAGACCTATAATTTCCCCGTCATAGACCAAATCGACACTCCTGAAAGTGCCGATAAAAAGATTGCCGCCGCAGGCCACAGACTGGGACAATTGCTTCCTGCCATCGTGGAGCGTCGTCGCGGTGCCAAGGACATCAACGCCAGCCGCTGGCCGCGGACTAACAGCCGCCTGCTGGGCGCTTATTTTCTCAAGCATTGGGTGACCGACGCCAAGTTCACGGTGGACTGCGCCGCCTGCCGGCACTGTGGTTTGTGCAGCGCGGTTTGCCCGGTCGGCAACATTGATTGCGCCGCCGGCGGCGTTCCCCTGTGGAAGCATAATGGCCTATGCACCACCTGCTTTTCGTGCTATCATCATTGCCCCGCCCACGCCATTGATTTTGCTAATCGTACCAAGGGCAAGAAACGCCAGTATTATTTCAAAGACTAAGGTGGATTGCGGCCAAAAAACATGCCAATATAGGCATGCCGATTTGCTTATTTTTTGTAATTTTGTGGCCTAAAATGTCAAACCACCCTGTGGGTACAATTATATCCATAATTATCGGTTGTGTGTCGATAGGTGTTATCCTGTCGGCGCCGATGGGTCCTGTGGGCATCCTATGCGTTCAGCGCACGCTGAACAATGGTCGCGATGCGGGACTTTTTACCGGTGTGGGGGCTTCGGCAAGTGACTTGTTCTATTGTCTGTTGACTGGACTGGGCGTTTCGCTTATCACGGATTTCATCAGCAACAATGTGAACATCCTGCAGATTGTCGGTAGCGCTATCCTGATTGCCTATGCTGTATATATGATTTTCCATAATCCTGTGAGCCACATCAAGGAGAATATGGACCAGCGCAATGACCGATGGCGCAACATTGCCACGGGCTTCTTGTTTACCTTGAGCAACCCGCTTATTATTTTCCTGATTATTCCGCTTTTTGCGCGATTCGGTTTTCCCCTGCCCGAGTTCAAGTTCTATCACATCATTCTTGGCTATGCCTGCATCGTTTTGGGCGCATTGCTGTGGTGGGCGGTAATTACTTTCTTTGTTGATAAAGTGAGGAGCCATTTCAATATCCGCTCAATGTGGCTCATCAACCGCATCATTGGCTCAATAATCCTGCTGCTGTCGCTTTATGGCTTGCTCACGGGCTTGTATGCCTATTTGCAGCAAGTACATGTCATTTGACACGGCCGCCAAGCGCATAAAACAAGCGGAACCGCGCCGATGCCGCAGGTTCCGCTTGCCGTTTTGTTCAGTGTCTCGCTTTACTTGTACTCTTGGGTTTCAACCTCGCCGCGCAGGGCTGCTGCCGCGTTAGCGGCAAGCGCCGACATCTCGTCCTCGCCGGGATAGATGTGAACGGGGGCCAAGAATTCGATGCGCGGAAGCAGACGGTCAATCAGGTACTTCCAGTGGGCGATTCCGCCAGTAATGAGGATGGCGTCAATCTTGCCGCACAGTACGGGCGCCTGCGAACCGATGGCTTTGGCAATGTGGTAAATCATTGAGTCGATGATGAGCTTGGCGTGCTCGTCGCCGGCCTCAATGCGGCGGCCTGCTTCAAGCATGTCGGTGGTGCCCAGGTGAGCATTTACGCCAGCATTGCCGGACAGGCTTTTGAGCAGTTCCTGCTGGGTATATTTGCCGCTAAAGCAAGCGCGGATAATGTCACCCGCAGGCAGGGTGCCGGCACGCTCGGGCGAGAACGGACCCTCGCCGTCAAGCGCGTTGTTCACGTCAACGGCCTTGCCGTGCTCGTGCGCAGCAACCGAGATGCCGCCGCCCAGGTGGCACACGATCAGGTTGAGGTCCTCGTAACGCTTGCCATGTTCCTTGGCAAAGCGGCGAGCAATGGCGCGCTGGTTGAGGGCGTGCCACATGGGCAGGCGTTTGAACATGGGACTGCCGCACACGCGCGCATAGTCGTTCAACTCGTCGGTCACGGCCGGGTCGGCGATATAACTTGGACACCCAATTTTCTTGGCAATCGAGTCGGCGATGACGCAGCCCAAGTCACACGCGTGATGGTGAACAGACTCCATCGTGGCATTGATCATGGTCTCGTTGACGGCATACACGCCACCGGGGATGGGCTTGGTCAAGCCGCCGCGTGCAACAATGGCATCAAACTCGACGGGGATTTCGGCTTTGGCAAGTTCCTCGAGAATGAGATTGCGGCGAAATTCGAGCTGGTCGGTAATCTTTGCAAAGGGGGCCAACTCTTCGGCTGCATGCCTGATTGTGCGAATCAACAAGGGCTCACCGTCTTTCACAACGGCCATCTTGGTGGAAGTGGAACCGGGATTGATGACAAGGATAATCATGTTTATTGTTTTTTATTATTTTATTAATTGAGTGTCGTTATTCGGCGGCCATGGTGGCTACAGCCAGGCTGTAGAACTTGGACTGGCTGCTGTCGGCGCGAGAGGGCACAACGGCGGGGCACTTGGCACCCACCAGCAGGCCTGCGGTGCTGGCGCCGGCAAACAGCGTGATGGCTTTGTAGAAGACGTTGCCGGCCTCGATGTCGGGCATGATGAGCACATCGCTGTCGCCTTGCAGAGGAGAGGTCAAACCTTTGGCTTCCATAGCGTGCATGCTGCATGCGCACTTGGCGTCCAGCGGGCCGTCAACGATGCACTTGCCGAACTCGCCCTTTTGCGCCATCTCCACAATCACGGGATAATCCTCGGTAAAGGGGAAGAACTTGGGTCCCACTTTCTCGGTGCAGTGCACGAGGGCAATCTTGGGTTCCTCGACGCCGAAGTTGCGGGCAAGGTTGGCGGTATATCTTACCTCCTCGCTGCGCTGCTTCAGGTTGGGATAGGGGATTACGGCTGCATCGGTGAAGAACAGCAGTTTGTGATAGGCGGGGATGCTGGCGGTGGCTACATGGGTGAGCACATTGCCCTTGGGCAGGATGCCCGTTTCCTTGTTGAGCACGGCGTGAAGCAGGTTGTCGGTGTTGATCAGGCCTTTCATCAGGATGTCGGCCTTGTCTTCTCGAACCAGGGCGACGGCCTTGGCGGCGGCATCGTCGGGGTCGTTGGCGGCAACATAACTGATGCTGCCTGCAAACGGTTTCAACGCCTCATTGGCCTCGAGCTTGTCCTGGCAGCCCACAAAGATGGCTTCGATAAAGCCGGCTTCCAGTGCCAATGCACAAGCGGCGGGGGTTTTCTCATCGGCGGGCCATACGACAGCCACGCGTTTCTTCACATTGTTATCCTTCAGATGAGCCAGCAACTCATCAAAATTTTTAATGGCATTCATGTTAATAAAAGATATAATTGGTTTTCGCCCTCAAAATTACAACTTTTTCCCCACATGGCGCAAGTTTTGGTCTATGAATTGCGATGCGGTCGAAAAAAATCATCGCCCTCATGTCACCTCTTTGGCAATAAATGACTACATTTGCAAAAAAATATAATTAAATAAAGCATTATGAATACACTTAATATGATATTGGCCATTTTTAACCTTGGCACTGGCGAGATTGTCGTTATTGTGGTGATTGTTCTGCTGCTGTTTGGCGGCAAGAAGATTCCCGAGCTGATGAAGGGCCTTGGCAAGGGCGTGAAGAGTTTCAAGCAGGGCATGAACGAAGTGGAAGATGAAATCAAGAAGCCCATCGACGACATGGGTAAGCCTGCCGATAATACCGAGAACAAAAGCAATTGAAGTTTTCTCCTGAGCCAGCCGCGCCGCCCGCGCTTGGCTGTTCAGGCCGGTCTATGGCACACAAACAAGAGCAATTACAGCAAATGTCTTTTTGGGACCACATCGACGCGTTGCGCTCGGTGCTGGTCAAGGTCGTCGTTGTCCTCGTGGTTGCCGCTATCGGCCTTTTTTGTGTCATGCCCGATATCTTCGACAGCATCATCATGGCGCCGTGCCATGGCGACTTTGTGCTGTATCGGCTGTTTGAACGCATCACGGCATCTTTTGCCTGGCTGCCGCAATTCACGACCGAGGGCTTTGAGGTCAAACTCATCAACATTCGCCTCGCCTCGCAGTTCTTTATCCACATGTCTTCGTCGTTCTGGCTTGCGCTGGTGCTGACGTTCCCGTTTGTGTTGTATGAATTGTGGACATTTATTGCGCCGGCATTGTATCCTAATGAGAAACGGGGCGTGAAAACGGCATTCTTGATCGGCTGTTTGATGTTCTTTTTGGGTGTTGCTGTGGGCTACTTTATTGTTTTTCCAGTCACCTTGCGCTTCTTGGCCGAATATCATGTGAGCCAGATGGTGCCCAATCAGATATCCCTCGACAGTTACATGGACACTTTCCTGATGCTGATCTTTGTGATGGGCATCGTCTTTGAGATGCCGCTGCTGGCATGGTTGTTGGGCGTGTTGGGCGTGTTAAAGCGCAGTTTCTTCCGCCGTTATCGCCGGCATGCTGTCGTGCTGCTGATGGTGCTGGCTGCCATCATCACCCCCACGGGCGACCCGTTCACATTGATGATAGTGTTCCTGCCCATATATTTGCTTTATGAGATTAGCGCCTATCTGGTCCCGAAATCTGTTGTGGAAGAATCTGTGGCCGATGACGATAATGCGTGATAACCAATGAACAGAAAAATCTATTTCATCACATTACTTGCCTTGCTGGCCATGCAGGCTGTCGCCCAACAGTTGTATGTGGGCACTTACAACATTCGTTACAAGAACGAGAACTATGACTCCCGCACCAACGACCAGTGGTCAAACCGCTACCGTGCACTGTGCGCCCAAATCAATTTCGAGTCGCCCGATGTCTTCGGTGCTCAGGAAGTGCTGCATGAGCAACTGCTTGATATGCTGGGGGCATTAGATGACTACGGTTACATCGGCGTGGGCCGCGACGACGGCAAAGAGGCCGGTGAATATAGCGCGATTTTTTACAAGCGTGACCGCCTTGAGTTGCTGGACGAGGGCCATTTCTGGCTCAATGAGACGCCCGACAAGCCCGCGTTGGGATGGGATGCCGCCTGCATCCGCATTTGCACCTGGGGCAAATTCAAGGACCTGCGCTGCGGACGCCAGCTCTACTTCTTTACGCTTCACATGGACCACGTGGGGGGCAATGCCCGGCGCGAGGCTGCCAAGTTGGTCATGGAACGCATTGGGCAAATGGCGAGCCCGGACGACTATGTTGTCCTGACGGGCGACTTCAACGTGGACCAAAACGATGAGATACACAGCATCTTTCTTGAAGATGGCCTGTTGAAGGACACATATTCCAACGCCCGCATCGTTTTCAGCGAGAACGGAACATGGAACGGCTTTGTTCCCGACAAAAAGGATGACTCTCGCATCGACCACATTTTTGTCTCGGCCCCGTTCCGCGTCGAGGCCTATGGCATGCGCACCGACAGTTACTGGATCCCCGACGGCGTCAAGACCAACGCCGACGGCACGACGGTCCCCAAATTCCGCCGCCATGACCCGTCTGACCATTATCCGGTGTTTGCCAAGCTGTTCTATAAGTAACTCATAGCCTTGAGCGCCCAAATTGACATAACAACCGATGGTAAAATTCTACTAAAATGAGATATTCACTAATTATTGCCTTCTCTATTTTAGTTCTTAGCATCGCTTGTTCCTGCAGACACTATCAATCTGCAGATAACGATAGCGTGAATTCCGACTCTATCGAGAACACCCCGTTGCCCGACACTCTGTTGGAGTCGGCGAGAGATTTGGTCTATGACGTGACGGTGTTTGATAGCGCTCACGACGGCCGCATCGATAATCTCAAGTCATTGTACGACGGCAAGTCGGGTCAATTCACCTTCCGTGGAAACAATCGCCGTGACGCCAACTTTGGCGGCAGGGTGAAAGGCAATCCCACAAAGATTGTAGAGGTCTGGAAATTTACGACCAAGTTTGACAGCACACGCACTTCGATGGGGGCGTGGGGCGGTGGCTCGGGTTGGACTGGCGAACCTGTCTATGTGCACTGGCCTCAAGACAAGGCGCAGCGGTGGCGCAGCAATCCCAATGCCGGTCTAACTCCTGACTTCGGCGATGAGGAAATCATCGTCGGCTCGCTGTGCGGGTATGTTTATTTCATCAATTTCGAGACGGGCAAGGCATCGCGCGATTTTATTGATGTCACCAACCCCATCAAGGGCAGCGTGTCCCTGGATCCCACTCTCAACGGCAACCTGTATGTTGGCCAGGGCATCCCCAAGGAGCCTCCCATGAGCCAATTGGCGCTTGACCTCAACACTCGTGAGATTACTTACACGTCTGGCCTTGATGGCAATGCCTGGGTTCGTTGGAGCGGCAACGACTCATCGCCTGTCAGGGTGGGGCAGTATCTGTTCTGGCCTGGCGAGAATGGCACCATCTACAAGTATCTCATCACTGGTAACACCATCACCAAGCATTCCACCTTGCGCATCCATCCCAAGGACGAACCTGCCGCAGGTGTCGAGAACAGCATGTGCGTCTATAAGAACTACGGCTATTTCGGCACCAATCACGGCGATGTCTATTGCATTGACCTGAATACTTTGCGGCCGGTTTGGCATTATGACAACCATGATGATATTGACGCTTCGATTGTATGCGAAGTCCAGGATTCCGTGCCTTATCTGTATTGCGGTTGCGAGGTGGACCGCCAGGGTGATTCTGGCCTGTCTTATCTGGTTAAAATCAATGGGCTCACGGGCGTTCCCGTTTGGGAAAACACCTTTAATTGCAATAAGTTGAACATGAACGGCAAGCACTTCGACGGGGGCCTATACAGTACCCCGTTGTTGGGCAAAGGCGACTGCAGCGACCTGCTGTTCCTCAACATGTGCCAGTACGGCACGCCGTCACAGGCTGACTTCATGGCCGTCAACAAACAGACTGGTCAAGTTGTGTACAACGTGCGCTTGCGCAGTTTTGCGTGGTCGTCTCCAGTCGGTTTCCTCAACGAGAATAATCAACAATTTGTTTTCGCCGGTGACTCTTTCGGCAATGCGTATTTGATTGAGGGCAAAACCGGCAATGTTATTTTCACCGAGCATATGGTCGGCAATTTTGAGAGTTCCCCCGTTGTGGTTGGCAACGAACTGGTAGTTGGCTCGCGCGGCCAGGAAATCTATAAATTCAGGATAGAGTAATACATGTTTATGACGAGAATATTATCACTGTTCATAGCAATCGTTGCGTTGTGCGGCTTTTGTTGCGCGGCACAAGAACCGATTGAAGTTAATACCCCGCAGAGCGAGGCTGATTCTTTGCAATGCAATGTCGATTCATTGCTCAACGAACCTGTATTCATCGCACGCGAGCCGATGACGCCCGCCGACAGCTTGCGCTACACTGTTGATTGTTGGCTGAACAATAACAATAATACCGTGAAGCAGACCCGCACCAAGACCGTCACCAAGACTGTGAAAGGCAAAAGGGGCAAACGGCGCAATCGCACGGTACAGGTCAAGGTGCCTTACACCGTCAATGTCCAAAAACACTTTACGGTGGGCTGCTGCATCTATGACCTGACGGCCGACACATTACTCTATACATATAATGCCGACAGGATGATGATTCCCGCCAGCACGCAGAAGCTTTATGTCGCGACGACGATGCTTGACAAGCGCGGTCCGGATTTTTCGTTCAACACCAGCGCCTACACCGATGGCAAGGTCATGGCCGATTCTGCCGGCAGGAGATACCTCAACGGGAACATTTATATCACCACGTCTTGCGACCCCACCCTTGACAAATACACGCCCGACAAGATTTTGCGCGACATTCGGTCTTTGCAAGTTGACTCGATCAATGGACAGGTGATGCAATGCCTCACCCCACAATCAGTGAAGTGCAAGCTTGCCGAAGACGCTTTCGCTTCGGATATTGCATTGAAGCTGGTGAAGGATAGTGTCGCCATGCTGTATCCCAAAGCAGCCGAAGACTGGATTGAATTGAATAAGATGAATGGTGGAATGACTCGCATCTCGCACATCTCTACGCCATTAGACGACGTGCTTGAGCGTATGCTCAAGAGGAGCAACAACACTTATGCCGAGTGTGTGCTGCTCAACGTGTGTGACAACAACAATAATTGGACCTATGACGCATGCCGAGGCGCTGTTAACGATTTGGTGGCCCGCATTTACAAGCAATACAATACCGACCAGTGCGACGACCTTAGCATTTCATATTATAACATCATTGATGGGAGCGGTTTGTCACACAGCAATAAAACTTCAGCACGCTCTCAGGTCGATTTGCTGCGTTATATTTTCGCCAACAAGGACATTTTCAATGTGATATACAGTCATCTGCCCGTTGCGGGCGTAAGCGGCACCCTGTCAAAGCGCATGACCGATGGCTTTGCCACCGGCAATGTGCATGCCAAGACCGGAACGGTAAACAACACCAAAACGCTTTCGGGATACGTCTCAACTGCCAATTTTCACAGGCTTGCCTTCTCGATTTTGGTTAATGACTGCTCCGATGCATCGTTTGCCAAGAGGATTCAAGACAAGATTTGCGAGTTTCTTGCAGGCCTGGAAATTTAGCGTGCGGTCGCGCGGCATGGCCTGGGTGCACAGCGCCTTGATAGTTTACCCTTTCAGTACTGAGAGTTCCTTGGCGTCGCCCACAATCCACAAGATGTCGCCTGCTTCAAATGTCAAGTCCGGCGTGGGCGAAATATATTCGTCCTCGTTGCGCTGAACGGCCACCAGCAAGGCGCCGTAGTCCTCGCGCAGTCTTGCATTCTCAAGCGATTTTCCCACAATCAATGACGATTTGCCGAGGGCAAAGTGCATGAATTTGATTTCGCCGTGAGGCGTTTCGATGGCAGGCGTCTGCTCCTCAACGAGCGGCAGTATCTTCTGAATTTGTTCCTCGGTGCCAATCACTCCCAGCACATCCCCCGGGAAGATGCGCATGTCGCCCGAGGGCACAGGGTGCAGTTTGCCCGCGCGCTGAATGTTCACAAGGTTGATGCCGTATCTTGAGCGCAGGTCAAGGTTCTTTAATTTCTCTCCCACAAACGGGCAGTCGTGGCTCACGTTCATGTATGCCAGGTGCAGGTCGCTCACCAGGTTGTTCTCGCGGCCCGTGCGTCTGTTCTCCCGCTCATTGATGTTGCTCAAGAAGCGTTTCTCAAGGCGGCTTAAACGATGGCGCCACGGGGTGGGGAGCAACAAGATGACTCCAATTGTGGCCAACACAATCAGCACGGCGCTGACAACCGAGACGGCACTGGGATAAACGCCTTGCAAGATGGACGCAAAGAAGATGGTTGACACAATAGCGCCGATTGTTGTCATGACAATGACGGGGACATAAGACACCCTGCCGAATGTTTCGGCCAGCCGTTCATGCTCCGAACGCTTGATTGACGGGGTGATGACGGCAATCGCAAATGGCGATATGGCAAGAACCGTGAGCGCAACAGACGATAGCCTTCCCCAGCTGGTGTCCCCCAGCAATCCAAGGATGAAAGGCATCAAATAGGCGCGGGACAAGGTGATCAGGGCAATGATGATGACCGAATACACGATGAGCCGGATGACATAACGCGACACAATGGATTTCCATAGTTCACGCGACTCGCTGGTCTCGCTTTCGGTAGCATTCTGGCTATAGCCGTTGAGCAGGCGGGTCCACGTCTTGGGAAGTATCTTTTGCACGGCGTTATAGCAAGGGATGGCCTGCTTGATAAAAAACGGTGTCGTGAATGTGGTGATGACCGAAACGGCGACAATGATGGGATAGATGCTCTTGTCGAGTACGCCCAATCCGGTGCCGAGTGTGGCGATGATGAATGAGAACTCGCCGATTTGTGTCAGCGAGAACCCTGCCTCCATCGCCAATTTCAATGGCTGTCCGGTGGCCAGCATGCCAAATGTGCCGAACAGTATCATGCCAATGATGACCACGGCAGCCAGCAGCAGAATAACGCTCCAGTGCTGGGTCATCACCGTGGGATTGACCATCATGCCCACCGAGATGAAGAACACGGCCCCGAACAGGTCCTTGACGGGGGAGATCAGGCGCTCGATGCGTTCGGCTTCCACCGTGCCAGCCAATATCGAACCCATGACAAATGCGCCAAGTGCAGCCGAGAATCCTGAGTTGATTGAGAATAGCACCATCGCAAAGCACAGCCCCATTGATACAATGAGCATCTGCTCATCGCTGATGTAACGCTTGAACTTCTTGAACAGGGTGGGGATGAGGAAGATGCCCACCGTGAACCACATGATGAGGAAAAACGATAACTTGAGGATGCTTTGCAGCATTTCATCGCCGTTGACGCTGTTGTTAATGGCAATTGATGACAAGATTACCATCATCACGACGGCGAACAAGTCCTCAACAATGAGCACAGCCAACGTCATTGGCACAAACCGCCGCTGGCGCATGTTCAAGTCGGTGAGTGCCTTGATGATAATCGTTGTTGACGACATGGAAATCATGCCGCCCAGGAAGATGCTGTTGACCAGCCCGAAACCCAGGAATTTGCCCACTACAAAGCCAAGGCTCATCATGCCCAGGACGATGATGAGTGCCGTCAGTAACGCTGTGCCTCCGACGTCAATTAGTTTCTTGAAACTGAATTCCAGACCTAACGAGAACAGCAGGACAATGATGCCGATTTGGGCCCAAAACTCAATGTTGGCTTCTCCAGCCACCGATGGCAGCAACGCAAAGTGAGGGCTCGCCAGAAAACCCGCCACGATGTATCCCAGCACAAGCGGCTGTTTGCACATCTTGAAGACGACAGTCGCCATGGCGCCGAGTATCAATATCAGCGCCAAGTCGCCAATCAGGCTGTTGATATCAAGGGATTCCATAGTCAGTTATCTGTGGGGATTAGATGTTTAACTCATTGGTGATGGAGACCGACGACGCGTTGCAATGCGCTTTGACGGCATTGAACAGTGTGGGCACGTCCACCCCGTTCTTGCTGCGCACCATGAAGTTGATGATGGTCATGCCGTTGGCATAATCATATTTCAGAAACTCGTCATTGATGAGCACCCCGTAGGCCTTGAGGGTGTCGCGCATGGGTTGAATATCCTGTAAAATTGACGGCGCCTTAACACGGATAATCTTGGATTCCCACAGCACATTGTGGCGTTGCTCAATGTGCTCGATGCTCACAAGAATGAAGAATATGAGCAGCGTGGCGATGACGGAAATCAGGTACATTCCCGCACCGACGGCCAAGCCTACGCAGGCTGTCATCCAAATGCCGGCCGCCGTGGTAAGACCGCGCACCGAACCTTTCATCTGAATGATTGCGCCGGCGCCCAGAAATCCCACACCGGTCACGACTTGAGCCGCAATGCGCCCGGGGTCGCCGTTCTTGAGACCGAGGTATTCTTGAGGAATATATATTGAAATGAGCATGGCAAGCGTGGCGCCCATCGAGATGAGCGCAAACGTGCGCATGCCTGCAATTTGCCCTTTGCGGCGCCGTTCCAGCCCTATGACCGCACCCAGGATGAGGCTGACGACCAGTTTGAATGCAGCCCCCGCCAGGTTGACGTCAGGGCTCATGATGTCGTTGAAGATATTGTCCAGCATATTTGGTTAGATGTGGTGGTTTGTTCTTGCAAAGTTAGCAATATTCCTTGTTTTTTGCAATGCAGGCAGTCAAAAAAAGCCTTAGGCTCGCATTATTGCTGATTTTTCCAAAAAAAAGGCCCGAAAATTTTCATGAAAAATGAAAAATACCTAATTTTGGCAGTTAATAATTATTGATCAAACAACTTTATCCAAATATCAATATGAAAAAGACATTATTAGCATTATGTATGCTGGCCGTGATGGGCATTGCCCAGGCTCAGATTCCTGCTGTAACATTGAAGACTATCGACGGCGCTACCGTCAAGAGTGACACGCTCAATAACGCAGGCAAGCCGTTCATCATTGACTTTTTTGCTACTTGGTGCAAACCCTGCAACCGCGAGTTGTCGGCAATTGCCGAAGTCTATGAGGAATGGCAAGAGGAGACTGGCGTAAAAATCTTTGCCGTGAGCATCGACCAAGCGCAAAACGCCAACAAGGTGAAACCGCTGGTTGACCAAAACGAATGGGAGTACGATGTCTTCCTTGACCCCAACAGCGAACTGCTCAAAGCGCTGGGCGGACAGATGATTCCCTATGTCGTCGTGTTTGACGGCAATGGCAATGTGGTGACCAAGCACAGCGGTTACACCGACGGTGCCGAGCTTGAACTCATTGAGGAGGTTCGTAAACTCGTTGGCCAGTGATTGCAGGTATGAGGATTTATAGGCATATACTCCCATTGGCAGTTTTGCCGTTGTTGGCATTTGTGCCCGCACGGGCGCAGATTACCCTCAGCGGCAGCATCCAGAGTGACATACTTGTTCCCGAGGATGATGACAAAATCGGCACAGAGCACACCAGCGACTGGGCGTTGACCAATACCTACCTGGACCTCAAGCTGGGCAGCAAGTATGTGGACGCTGGCGGACGCTTCGAGTTCCTCCAGCACCCGCTCCCGGGTTATGAGCCCGACTTCAAGGGCTGGGGCGTGCCGCATTTCTATGTCAAGGGACATTACAAGAACATTGAGCTCACCGCAGGCGATTTCTACGAACAGTTCGGGTCGGGCTTTGTGTTGCGCACCTACGAGGAACGCTCGCTGGGCGTGGACAATGCGCTGCGCGGCGGCCGGCTAATCTATAAGCCGGTTGACGGAATTGCCGTGAAGGCCTTGTCGGGCAAGCAGCGCCGCTATTGGCATCACAACGATGCGCTGGTGAGCGGCGCCGATGTTGAGATAAGCCTCGACCGCTTCATCAAATCGCTTGACGCGAACAACATCCATTTGAGCGTCGGCGGTTCATGGGTGAACAAGCACGAGGACACCGACGACGGTGATGTGTTTGTGAATGCCTCCAACAAACTCAACATTCCCAAGAATGTGAACGCCTGGGACGCGCGTGTCAATTTCAACCGCGATGCGTTCAATGTTCTTGCCGAGTATGCCCAAAAGACGCAGGATCCGTCCTACGACAACGGCTACCATTACGGCAGGGGCAGCGTGGCGATGCTCAGCGCGTCTTATTCTAAAAAAGGCATGAGCCTGCTGCTGCAGGCCAAGCGCAGCCAGACGATGTCGTTCCGCAGTGCGCGCAAGGTGAGCGGCACGTCAAGTTTCATCAACCACTTGCCTGCTTTTACGCATGACCAGACCTACGCGCTTGCCGCATGGTACCCCTATGCAACTCGGCCCGATGGTGAATGGGCGTTCCAGTTCGAGGGCGGCTACACTTTCAAGAAGGGCACGCCACTGGGCGGTAAGTACGGCACCAAACTCAAACTCAACGTTTCGCATGTGCGCGGCATTGATGAGCGCGAGATTAAAAATCCCGTCAGCGAGGACAATCTAATGGGCAGT
Source organism: uncultured Prevotellaceae bacterium (assembly GCA_937898675.1). Classification (GTDB taxonomy): domain Bacteria; phylum Bacteroidota; class Bacteroidia; order Bacteroidales; family Muribaculaceae; genus Sodaliphilus. Next base: position 43,560 of record CALEJB010000035.1, on the reverse strand, counting down.
GACGGCTACAAGTCATCGTTCTTCAAGATGGGTGAAACCTATTATCAGGACATCAATGTGACGATGGAGAAACGTTTCACCCGCGACTTCTCGCTCATTTTCATGTATATGAATCAGCGCTACAACATGACTGTTGTGGAGGGGCATGGCGGCATGATCAACACCAACATCCTGGTTGCCGACGGCAAGTACAAATTCTCGCCCAAGCTTACACTGCGTTGCGAGTTGCAGTATTTGTTTACCCAGGAAGATGACGGCGACTGGGCGTTTGCTCTCGCCGAACTGTCATGGGCGCCTCACTGGATGTTCACGCTGAGCGATACCTGGAACTGCGGCGATACCGACGTTCACTACTACCAGGCTTTGGCTACCTACAGCCTCAAGGCGCACCGCATCCAGGCGGGCTACGGCCGCACCTGCGCCGGCTATAACTGCTCGGGTGGCGTGTGCCGCTGGGTGCCCGCAAGCCGCGGCTTTACTTTATCCTATAACTATAGTTTTTAAATGATGAAGAAAAATTTTCTATTGATATTCTCATTGATGGCGATTCTGCTCACTTCATGTGACGAGGTGGGACTTGATGTACGTCTGGTATATGTTGAACCCGAAACAATTATACCCACTGTGGCGCATCGCGCTGTGCTCATCGAGGACTACACGGGCCAGTATTGCGTGAATTGCCCCAATGCCACTAAAGTGATAGAGGACCTCATTGGGCAATATGGCGAGCAAACGGTGATTGCCGTGGCTTTCCATTCCGGGCCTTTTGGCAAGGATAAGAAAGGCGTCCCTTCGCCTTTGTACACCGACGAGGGCGACCAGTATTTTAATTACTGGGGACTTGTCTATCAACCCGTTGGAGTGATTGACCGTCTTGGACCTGTTGATTATCCCGATTGGATCGATGGCGTCAACTATGAACTCGCCCTTGACCTGCTTGTTGGCGTATATGTCGATCCCGTTTACCACAGTGCCACCCACGAAGCCGAGGTGTCGGTTAACGTCCGTTTCATCAACGAGGCCGAGTCGCCCATTGACGGCACGCTGCAGGTGTGGCTTGTGGAGGACAGCATCGACAGTTTCCAGTATATGCCCGACGGCAGTGTAAACGAGCACTACAACCACATGCACGTGTTCCGCAAGAGCATCAGCGACATGTGGGGTGATCCGCTTTTGGTCAGCAGCGAGACCGCTGTGAAGACCTACAAGTTCCGCTTCGATGACGCTTGGCTGCCCGAGCATTGTTCGATTGTTGCATTCTTCTGTGACGAGAACGGACTCCTGCAACAGGTGGCAAAACAGAAATTTCAAACAATATTATAATTTAACGAGAAATGAAAAAGATATTTACAATCTTCACCGCATTGTCATTGTCGATGGTGCCCATGCTGGGACAGGAACTCGACCGCACCTATATTTTTGTCGATGCCGACGGCAACGAGGTGGTTGACGGGACCACGGTCACGCGCGATCTTGTTGAGTATGACGACGAAGGCAACGAGGTGATATATGCCGGCATATTTGTCCAAAATCTATCGGCTGGCGCCAATGACTATATCCAGATTCATTATACGATTAACCAGATTGACAACGGCACATTCCAGATTTGCTACCCCTCGGCGTGCATCGCCCAGACTGAGCCGGGCGCTTATGTGACCTCCCGCGGCCAGACGCCCGGAACGGTGAGCATGCAGACCGAATGGTTCCCGGTTGCCGACGGCGTGTGTGACGTGACCTATCAAATCGAGATATTGGCCAAGCAGTCGGGTTTCCCGGTCAAGTATAACCACAAGGGCTATGGCTCCACGATTACGGTTCATTATGTGAAAGGTGGCAGCGCCAGCAATCCCGGTGACGTGAATGGCGACGGCGAGGTCAATATCGCTGACGTAAATGGCGTGATTGACATGATTTTGTCGGCGCGATTCGATAAGTCTGCCGATGTGAATGGAGACGGCGAGGTCAATATCGGTGACGTGAATGCCGTGATTGACTTGATTTTGAACGCAAAATAAGAGAACTCATTTGTTTTATCAATTCTATAATAATTAACGCATTATGAAAAAAACATTATTACTTTTATTGGCAGCGGTAATGCTTCCCATGGCACTCGGTGCCCAGGCATTGCCCAAGACCTCTATGTTGCATCGTGCCAATGTCCCCATGACATTTGGCAAGCGTATCATGACCCCGTTCCAGGCTAATTTGGCCGAGAATCAAATGATTATGGGCCACTATGACACCGACGACTACACTACCGACGGTTTAGGCATCACCGGCTTGCCCGGTACAATCCGCATTGGCACTATCCTTGACCCTGCTGAACTTGACATGTTCCAGGGCGGCAAGATTGTACAGTTCCGCGTCGCTTTGGCTGTTGCAACCACGATTTCTAATGTGTTTGTGGCACCTGTCTCGGCTACGGGCAGCATTGGCACTCCCACCACATGGCCTTGCAAGACCGGTAAGGCAGGCTGGAATACCTATAACCTTTCAACTCCCTATGAGATTAACCTGGCAGCCGACGAGTCGCTGATGATTGGTTTTGACTACAAGCAGACGTCAAGCAATTATCCCATCTCGGCCGTTGAGGTGGGAGATCTCTATCCTTCATACATCTATCTTGATGGCGCATGGGAAGATGTAGGCCTTGACGCTTATGGCAACCTGAGTGTTCAGTGTGTTGTCGAGAATGAGTATCCCGAGATTATTCTGGGCATGAGCGGTCTCTATTGCCCCGCTTTTGCCACCAGCAACGGTGAACTCCCCTTCAGTTTCAGACTGAGGAACCAGGGTTCGGCAACGGTAGGAGCCAATGCAACCGGAATCGATGTGCTGATTGACGGCGAGACCGTTGCAACGCTGACCAACGACCAGGCCCTGTCGGCCAACTGGCTTGACATTGAGAGCATGGTAACCTTGAACAATCTGGCTGTTGGCGAGCACACCCTGAGCGTTGTGCTTAACAAGCTGAATGGCGAGACTATGGAAACCCCCAAGACGCTGACTCGCTCGTTCCGCGTATTTGAGAACTTCTTCCCCCGTCAAAAGCACTTGATTGAGAAGATGACCTCGACCGGTTGCACCTATTGCCCGCTGGGCAGTGCCCTGCTGGAAACCCTGGAAGGCATGCGTGACGATGTCATCGTGACTGGCATTCATGTCAACTTTAACGGTACTGACCCGATGAGGACCGTACAGTGCGACTCCCTGTCAAGCTATATGGGCTGTGACTCCTATCCTTCGGGTACATTTAACCGCACTGTAGGTTATGATGACGCCGATGCCATCATGAATGGTCTGGGATATTACGAGGAATACCATCAGCAGGTTGCTGCCGACATGAGCTCTTTCCTTGATTACGTTTCCGAGTCGATGCCCACTTTTGCCACTATCAAGGCAGTGAGCAACTGCAACAAGGACACCCGCACTGCCACCATCACCGTCAGCGGCCAGTTGGCAGCCCACTTCGATGAACTGATGGGTGCCGACGCCAAACTGAATGTATATCTGACCGAGGACGGCATTGTTGCTCGTCAGCTCGACAATGGTACCTATAAGAACAACTATGTTCACAATGGTGTGCTCCGCAAGGCATTGCCTTCGGTATTAGGCGTTGCACTGAACAAGGACGGCAACACTTACTGCAATACCTTCAATGTAACCATCCCCAGCAGCTGGAACATCGACAACATGCACGTTGTCGCATTCATCAGCCGTCCGTTGGCCAATGGCAAGAACGGTGTTTACACCGACATGTACATCAACAATGCCGAGATGATTCCTCTGTACACCGAGTTCGTGCGCGGTGACGTTAACGCCGATGGCATAGTTGATGTCAGTGATATCGCTGCCCTCATCAGCTATCTGCTGGATGGTACCGAGATTGACTTGAATGCTGCCGATTGCGACCAGAATGGTGATGTTGACGTGAGCGATGTTGCAGCGTTGATTTCCTACCTCTTGGAAGAGACTTGGTAAATTTAGTTAGGCCCATGGCCTCGTGAACAATAGATTACGAGGGCTCAAGAGTAATCGCTCTTGGGCCCTCGTTGTATATAGGGCGCTCTTTAGAATTGTATCGTTGCCGTTAGGCCGTACGCTTGGTCGCCAAACGAGGTGGGCGCTATGCTGAGGTCAACATCCTTGGCAAACGGCCTGGTGAACAAGAATGAGCAGCCTGCTCCAATGGCAGCGCCGCCCAGCACGTCCCACCAGTCATGGCGGTCGCTGTGGACGCGGCCCCATGCCACATAGGTGGAGATTGCATAGGCGGGCACGCCCCATTTCCATCCATACCGTTTCATCAGGAATGTTGAGCCGTTAAAGGCGATGGCGGTGTGGGTGCTGGGAAAAGCGTGGTGCCCCTTGCCGTCGGGCCGGTCCTTCCTGACGCACAATTCCAGCCCGTAATTGACGGCAAGACATGTGGCGGCACTCAATCCCAGTTGCTTCATGCCCTCGGTGTCGTGATTGGCTATGGCGATGCAAAGTCCGGTCGCGCTGGGGGCAAGGCCCAGTACGTCGGTCGAGCGTTGCACAAATGTGTCGTGGGCGCTGGCCCCTATTGTGGATGCCGTAATCAAGACAGACAGTACTATGGCGGCTTTTTTCATCGATGCGGATAAAGTTTGTGCAACAGGTCGTTGCGGTGGATGCGCCTGAGCGCGGCGGTAATGGCCGAACGGTTATTGCGGTCATACCAGAAAAAGAATAACCGTTGTGCCTGCTTTTCCATCGGGGTGCGCGCACAATAGACGGACTTGAGCGAGTAGGGGTGGAGACCCGTGAAGTATGTCTCGGTGGAGACGGTCATCGGGGTGGGGGTAAAGTCCTGCACTTGCTCCAAGCGAAAATTCAGTTCCTTGGTGATGGCCGCCAGTTCGGCCATGTCGGCCTCGCTGCATCCGGGATGGGACGAGATGAAGTAGGGAATGAGTTGCTGGCGCAGGCTGTACTTGACGTTCAAGCGGTCAAACAATGCCTTAAAGCGGCGGAACAGTTCAAACGACGGCTTTCGCATCAGCATCAGCACTTCGTCGCTGGTGTGTTCGGGCGCCACCTTTAACCGGCCTGAAACGTGGAAGCGGATGAGTTCCTCGTTATATTGTGCATTGGCTTTGTCAACATCGGGATTTCCGGTGCGGTGCATCGATAAATCGTAGCGAACGCCGCTGCCGATAAACGATTTTTTTACCTCGGGCAATGCGTCAACGGCATGGTAGATGTCGAGCAATGCGCTGTGGTCATTGTTCAAGTTGGGGCAAGGCTGGGGGTGCAGGCAGGAGGGACGCCGGCATTTCTTGCAGCGTTGCGGGTCTTTGCCGCCCATGCAGTACATGTTGGCGCTGGGACCGCCCAGGTCGCTGATGTATCCCTTGAAGTCTTCCATCTGCGTCACTTGCTTGACCTCGCGCATAATTGATTCCTTGCTGCGTGAGGCGATGAACTTGCCCTGGTGGGCGCTGATGGTGCAGAACGCGCAGCCCCCAAAGCATCCGCGGTGCATGTTCACCGAGTGGCGTATCATCTCGTAGGCAGGTATGCGTTTGCCTTGGTAGCGCGGGTGGGGCAGACGGGTATAAGGCAGGTCAAACGAGGCGTCAATCTGGCTGGTGGTCATCGGCGGATTGGTGCGGTTGACCTTGACGGCAATGCCGTCTGTCGCTTGCCACACGTTGTGCCCGTGCCACAAGTTGCTTTCAATTTCTATGACTTTGAAATTGTGGGCTTGGGCGCGGGCTGATTTTTTGCATTCCTCATAACTGTGCAGCACAACGTCAGTCTCGGTGTCGTCTTTGGGAATCTCACTCATCGGCCGGCGAACCACAGTCTGTGGAATGTCGGTCAATTCATCAATGTGTTTCCCGTCGCGCAATGCATCGGCAATGGTTATTACGGGTTGCTCGCCCATTCCATAGACCAAAACGTCCGCGCGGCAATCCATGATGATGGAAGGGCGAAGCCGGTCTTGCCAGTAGTCATAGTGCGCCAATCGGCGCAACGACACCTCAATGCCGCCTGCCACGACAGGGATGTCGGGAAACAGCTTTTTGAGAATTTCGCTATATACGATTGTCGGGTAGTCGGGACGGGCTCCGGCGCGGCCGTCGGGGGTGTAAGCATCGTCGCTGCGCTTGCGGCGGGCTGCGGTATAGTGGTTGACCATCGAGTCCATGGCTCCTGCAGTGATGCCAAAAAACAACTTGGGCGTGCCCAGTTTCTTGAAGTCGCGCCAGTCGTCGCGCCAGTTGGGCTGCGGCACGATGGCAACGCGGTATCCATGCGCTTCGAGCACGCGCCCGATGACTGCAGCGCCTATCGACGGGTGGTCGATATAGGCATCGCCGCTGAAGAGGATGACATCGGCCTGTTCCCATCCCAGATGGTCCATCTCTTTGCGGGTAGTGGGCAGCCATTGCCCTTTGATGCGGTGGTCTCCGTCGTTGTTGTGTCGGGATTTCTGGTTCATAGCGCAGGGTTAGTCTTTGCTGTTGAGCATTTCTTCAAGTTTGAGGATTTCGTCACGGTATTGTGCTGCCTCGAGGAAGTCCATCCGCTTGGCGGCATCAATCATCTGTGTCTTCAGGCGGCTGATGGCTGCCTCCATGTCTTGTTTGCCCATGTAGGCGACAACCGGGTCGGCGGCAACGCCTGCTGAAGCATTGAACTCATCGGCATAGCGGGCGCTTGCCGCAGGCTGTTGCGACTGGCTGTGCCTGCTTGCTGTGGACGGATGGCGCATGTCGGTGTCTTGGCCGATGATGGCGGTGCGGGCCTTGACGATGGCGGTGGGCGTGATGCCGTGTTCCTCGTTGTAATGCAACTGAATTGTGCGGCGGCGGTCTGTCTCGTCAATAGTCTGTTTCATCGATGCCGTGATGTTGTCGGCATACATGATGACCATGCCGTTCAGGTTGCGGGCGGCGCGGCCTGCGGTCTGGGTGAGCGAGCGCTTGCTGCGCAGGAAGCCTTCTTTGTCGGCATCCAAGATGGCGACAAGCGACACCTCGGGCAGGTCGAGGCCTTCGCGCAGCAGGTTGACACCCACCAGCACGTCCAAGGCACCGGCACGCAGGTTGTCAATGATTTCGATGCGCTCCATGGTCTCAACGTCGCTGTGCATATAGGCGCAGCGGATGTCAAGTTTTGTCAGATAGTCGCTCAACTCTTCGGCCATGCGCTTGGTGAGGGTAGTCACCAGTGTGCGCTCGCCATGCTCGATGCGCAGTTGGATTTCTTCGACAAGGTCGTCAACCTGGCCTTGTGACGGGCGCACGACAATTTGAGGGTCAAGCAATCCTGTCGGTCTGATGACTTGCTCGGTGATAACGCCCTCGCACTTGTTGAGCTCATAGTCGGCGGGCGTGGCGCTCACATATATCATTTGGCGCGTCAGGGCTTCAAATTCCTCAAACCTGAGAGGGCGGTTGTCCATGGCGGCCTCAAGACGGAATCCGTAATGCACCAAGTTTTGCTTGCGTGATTGGTCTCCGCCGTACATGGCCCTGATTTGGGGGATGGTCACATGGCTCTCGTCAATGATTGTCAAGAAATCATCGGGGAAATAGTCCAGCAGGCAAAAGGGGCGCATGCCGGGCCGGCGGCCGTCAAAGTAGCGGGAGTAATTCTCTATGCCCGAGCAATAGCCCACCTCGCGCATCATTTCCATGTCATAGGTCACGCGCTCGTTGAGGCGTTTGGCCTCGGCAAAGCGGTTCTCGCGGGCAAATGCGGCCACTTGGTTCTCGCGGTCCAGGTCAATCTGCCCCAATGCTCCTCGCATGCGTTCCTTGGTGGTGACAAAGATGTTGGCGGGGAATATCTTGAAACCCTCAACATCTTCCATGGGTTGCTGGGTCTCGCTGTCAAGCACTTGCATCCGTTCAATCTCGTTGCCCCAAAAGATGACGCGCAGCATGATGTCCTCATCGCTCAGAAAGATGTCAACGGTATCGCCCTTGACACGGAATGTGCCCATCCTCAGGTCCAGGTCACTGCGGCTGTAGAGGGCATCCACAAGGCTGTGCAGCAGTTCGTCGCGCTTGATGTTGTCGCCAACTTTCAGTTCGATGGCCCCTGCGCTGATGTCCTCGGGATTGCCCATGCCATACAGGCACGACACGCTGGACACGACCACAATGTCGCGCCGTCCCGACAGCAGCGCCGTCACGGTGGCAAGCCGCAAGCGCTCTATCTCATCGTTGATGGCGAGGTCTTTCTCGATGTATTTGTCGGTGGATGGAATATAGGCCTCGGGCTGATAGTAGTCGTAGTAGGAAACGAAATAGTGCACCGAGTTCTCGGGAAAAAATCCCTTCATCTCGGCATACAGTTGCGCTGCAAGTGTCTTGTTGTGAGACAGTATCAGTGTCGGGCGCCCCGTGCGGGCAATGACATTGGCCATGGTGAATGTCTTGCCCGAGCCAGTCACGCCCAGCAGCGTCTGAAACGGCACGCCGCTGTTCACGCCGTCGGCCAGCTCCGCAATTGCCTGCGGCTGGTCGCCAGTGGGTTCAAATTCGCTGTGCAGTCTGTATTCCATATCACTTGCAAAGTTAGTGAAAAAAAACTATTTTGATTAGTGGTATTGCCTGAGAAAAGTAGTAATTTTGTGCAATAATTCAGCACATGCAATCTGTCAGTAGGCGAAATAACGATTTTTGGTATCATGTGGCCGCTTTTGCCATGATTATGGTGTGGGGAATCTCATTCCTTAACACCCGCGTGCTGCTTGATGCCGGCCTTAATCCAACCGAAATCTTTGTCGCCCGTTTTGCCGTTGCCTATTTGGCGATGCTGGCCGTTTGCGGTTTCAAGATCAGGCTTGTTGGGCTGCGTGACGAATTGTTGATGACTGTCTGTGGCGTGATGGGCGGTTCGGCATATTTTGTTGCCGAGAATACGGCCTTAAAACTCACCCTCATCAGTGATGTGTCGATTATCGTGTGCATCGCTCCGCTGCTGACGGCATTGCTGGGCGCGATTTTTTACCGGGACGAACGCATCACTTTTTTGACAGGCGTAGGCATGCTCATCGCCTTCTTTGGCTCAGTGATGCTGGCGTTGAAGGATGGCTTGGCATGGGGAGACAGCGTGTTGGGTGATCTGCTGGCAATGCTCGCCGCATTGGTGTGGGCCGTTTACTCGATGGTGCTCAAACGTCTTAACCGATCATACACGACTTTGCTCATCACCCGCAAGTCGTTTTTCTATGGCGTGATTTCGGCATTGCCGTTTTTGGCCCTGACCGGCAACAACGGATTGATGAATGCGGTTCATCGGCCCGAGGTTTGGGGAAATCTCCTGTATCTTGGTTTGATATGTTCAATGGCTGCCTATTTCGTTTGGGGCATTACCGTCAAGCGCATTGGTGCAGTGCGTGCGAGCAACTATATCTATTTGAGCCCGGTTATTTCCATTATCGCGGCGGCATTATGGTACCACGAGCGTACAACAATCATAGCCTATGCCGGCTGTGCGCTCATCCTTGCGGGTGTCATTATTGCCGAAAAGTTTAAACGCAAGTCGGCAGGCTGACGGTTTTACGTCACATTTTTCATCCAGCGCTTGGACGACAGCCTAATCAGATAGATTGTACCCCTGAAACACAGCTCAATGCTCATCGCCAGCCAGACGCCGTACAGGCCCATCGTCTTTACCAATATTGCCGACAGTGACAATCGGACAATCCACATGCTCACCAGGTTGATGCCGCAGGGAACCATCGTGTTGCCCGCTCCCACAAATACGCCATAACTGACGATGGATGCGGCAAACAGTGGCTCAGCCCAGGCCTCGACGCGCAAGCATTCTGTTCCCAGTGCGACAATCTCTTTGACAGGTGACATGAGCGCCATCATTTCGGGCGCAAATATGTACATCAGCACGGCCATCACTCCCATTATGGCCATTCCCATCAGCACTGCCATCCACGCAAAACTGCGTGTGAGGATTTTGCGGCCTGCTCCCAGGCTTTGCCCAATTAGTGTGGTGGCGGCGTCGGCTATACCATAGCCGGGCATGTAACACAGACTTTCGGCAGTGATGGCAAAGGCGTTTGCTGCTATGGCAATGCTGCCAAGCGGGGCAACGATGCCTGTGATGACGATTTGAGCGCTGCACATCATGGCATGCTGCAGTCCCATCGGAGTAGATATGCCGATGGCCTTTTTAAAGTATCCCCATGTGGGCTTGAATGAACCTTTGTCAATCGTCAGGCGCAGTTCGCTGGACTTAATGACGAGGAAGTAAGCCATCAGCGATGCTGTCACAATGCCTGCACAAGTGGTGCCGATGGCTGCGCCGAGCACGCCCAGGCCCGCACCGGGCAATGTGATGCTTTGGCCAAGCATGGTGGCACTGCGTGTGGGGAAAATAAGGAAGAAATTGAAAACCACATCAAGCAGACACATCAGCATATTCAGTAGGCTGGGGGTGCGCATGTTGCCGCTGCAGCGCAGCATTGCTCCCGCCAACGATTCAATCATGAATAGTGGCACAAAGAGCATGAATGTCCCGAAATATAAGGTGGCATTGGGGCAGATGTGCGGAGCGGCACCCAGCCAATGGGGGAGCGGACCGCTCAACGCCAGGCCAGCAACGCCCAGGAGCACGGCAAATATGGTGTATACCACAAATGCCTGTCGCACAACTTGACGCGCTTCTGCCGCGCGCTTGGCGCCGATGAGGTGCGCTACCTGTACGGCATATCCCGCAACAAATGCCGTTGTCACACCCTCAAACAGCCATAATGTGGCACCCATCAGCCCGACGGATGCCGAATTGTCGGCACCCAATCGTCCGACCATTGCCGCATCGATGTATTGCATTGCGATTGCCGATGCATTGGCGACGATGGCAGGCATGCTCAATTGCAGCGTGAGCATGAACTGTTGCCTTTTTGACAACGACTTGCCCTCGCGAATGAGCTGCAGCAACGTGTTTTTGCTTGATTGTAGTGATGACATTGTGGTTGATGTGAAACTTTCTTGAAGGTGTACTGCAAAGGTACTGCAAAAAAATGTCCCGCCTAAAGGGGCAGGACATTTATAATGTGTTCTCGAAATGAGATTACTTGCGCATGATGGTTACGGCGCGGTCAAGCGATGCGCACTTGGGACCATAGTTGGTCAACTCACCATCGTTGATTTGAGTCTCAAGACGACCGCCGTCAACACCAGAGTTGATGAGCTCCTTCTTAACGGTAGCCACACGACCCTTGCGCAGGCGGGTGTTGATTACATCGTTGCCAGTGTAATTGTCGGCCCAGCCAGTCAGCAGGTAGTTGCGGTTCTCGCTCTTCATTACCTCAGAAACGGCATTGAGCACGTTGCGCTGTACGCCAAGAACATCGGTGCGGTTGATGGGGAAGTAGATGGTTGCCAGAGGAACGTCCTCAGCAGCCTCGGTGGCCTTCGGTTTCTTCTCAACACACTTGCGGAGCTGGTCCTCAAGGTCAGCAATCTTGCGGTTGGCATTGTTCAGGTTGGCTACGAGAGCGTCACCCTCGGCATCGGTGTACTTCCAGTCGGGGCATACGGCGGTGATGGGAGCGTTCCACTCGCTCTTGCCGAGCTTGTAAGTCATACCAATCAACACGCCAGGATACTCGTTCCAGGTCTTCTTCCACAGGCCTGCACCGTCAATGTGCTCCTGCATCAGGTCGAAACGGAGGTCGAGGTTGATGTCAATCTTCTTGGTGATGGCGAAACTGTTGAGCAAACCAGCCTGCATGCTGTAGTTGCGGCAGTGCTCGGTGTCGTCGTTTGCGCCATACTTCCAATCGCCATCCGAAGTGGGGCGGGCACCGTCACGGGCATATACCCAGTTGACTGCCATGCCGGCGTATACGATAGCGTTATAGAAGCGGTTGGGCTTGTAACCGCACAACCAGTTGGAAACATTGAACAGCACGTCACCCACGAGACCAAAGTTATTGAAATGCTGGGGAACATACTTGCCGCCGTCGAGCTGGCGAGGCCAGTTGCGGTAACCAAGGGCAGTGTAGTTGCCCGTGAAAGTAGCACCCTTAATCTGCTCAAAATCAGCACCGGCACGCAGACCGATGAGCGGCGAGAACCACTTGCCTACAAAGAAGTCAGCCTTGGCGCCCAGACGGTGACCAAACTTTTCGTGTTTGTCAAACGGGGACATAATCATGCCCACACCGCCGTCAGCCTGGATAAACCAGTTGTCCTTCATGCGGTTGAATAAATAGCCTTGCGAGGGGTCTTCAACATAGGTAACTTCCTGTGCGCTCACGAACGAGGGCATCAGGTAAGATACACAAAGAAGTGCTAATAAAGCAATCTTTTTCATAATGTTACGTCTTTTATTTTATTAAACTTTGATATTAATTTTCTTAGTGTATAACATTCAGTCTGCAAAATTAAGCTTTTTTTTCAAATTGAAAAAATATTTACGCAAAAATTTACTCAACGTTTTCAATTATGATACATTGCCGCCTTCGAGAATTACGCGGGCCACGTTCTCGGGCGTGAAGCCAAATTTCTCGTCCAGCACTTTGTAAGGCGCCGAAGCACCAAAATGGTCAAGACCAAAGATCCTGCCCGTTGGCACCACACGACGCAACGTTGAGGGTAGACCAGATGTCAGTCCAAATGCCTCTACACCATTGGGAATGACTCGGTTGCGGTAGTCTGCATCTTGCTCCAGGAAAAGGCCGATAGACGGAACCGACACCACTTGCGCCCTAATGCCTTTTTCCTTAATGATTGCCGCTGCGGCAACGAGTGTTGCCACCTCCGAACCATTGCCAACGAGTACAATGTCGGGCGTCTCATGTTTGATGACAACGTAACCGCCGCGCTCGGCGCCCAGTGCATCGGCATAGCGGTTGCCCGACTGCGAGGGCAGGTCGTCGATGTTTTGCCGCGAGAGAATCAATGCGGTGGGCGTCAGGTTGTTTTCCATCGCCATCTTCCACGCTACCGAGGTCTCGGCAGCATCGGCAGGGCGCAACACGAGCATGCTGTTGCGGCCGTGGTGGTTCCTGAGTTCTTCCATCAGGCGGATTTGGGCCTCCTGCTCCACGGGTTCGTGGGTGGGGCCATCCTCGCCAACGCGGAATGCGTCATGCGTCCAGATGAATTTGACGGGCAGTTCCATCAATGCCGACAGACGTGCCGCGGGCTTGATGTAGTCGCTGAAGACAAAGAATGTGCCGCATGCCGCAATCACGCCCTTGTGCAGGGCGATGCCGTTGATGATGGCGGCCATCGCAAGTTCCGACACGCCGGCATGCAGGAAGGCACCCTTGAAATCATGGGGCGCGAATGCTCCGCGCACTTTCAGGAAGCCGTCGGTCTTGTCGCTGTTGGCGAGGTCGGCCGAGGACACGATCATGTTCTCAACCTCTTTGGCAAGCGTGGCAAGCACGTCGGCCGACGCAGCGCGCGTGGCAATGCCGGGCTTGTGGGCGATGGCGGCATAATCCACTTGGGGGGCTTTGCCATTGATGAAGTTCTGCAGGCGTTGCATGGCCTCAGGATTGTCTTTGGCCCATGCCTCAATCTCTTGTTTGCGCAGTTTGACGGCTTCGCGCTGTTCGCGTGCCCGCTGTGCATACAGTTCAGCAACCTCGGGGAATACAATCCAGGGGTTCTCGGGATCGCCGCCCAGGTTCTCGATGGTCTTGGCATAGTCTGCGCCTGATTTGCTCAGCGGGTTGCCGTGCGTGCTGCACTGGCCTTCAAAGTTCGCTCCGTCGGCGGTTACGGCGCCGCGGCCCATGATGGTGCGGCCCATGATGAGCGTCGGACGCTCTTTTTCGTCTTGGGCTTTCTCCAATGCGCCGGCAATGGCAACAGGGTCGGTGCCGTCAACTTCAATGACGTTCCAGTTCCATGAGCGGTACTTCATCGCAGTGTCTTCAAGGCTCACGGCGTCGCAGTTGGTGGACAGCTGCACGCTGTTGCTGTCGTAGAACATGATTAAGTTGCTCAATCCCAGATATCCGGCAATGCGGCCTGCCTCTTGCGAGATGCCTTCTTGGACGCCGCCGTCGCTGATGAATGCGTATGTCTTGTGGGCAAACACTTCGCTGTAATGTGTGGCGATGAAACGCTCGGCTATGGCGCAGCCAACGGCCATCACATGGCCCTGTCCGAGCGGGCCGGAGGTGTTTTCAATGCCATGTTGCACGTCAAGTTCGGGGTGGCCTGGCGTGATGCTGCCCCAGGTGCGCAGTGCTTGTATGTCCTCGGTGGTATAACGTCCTGCGAGATGCAGCACGCTGTACAGCATGGGCGCCATGTGGCCGGGGTCAAGGAAGAACCGGTCGCGGGCAAACCATGTCGCATCGTCAGGGTCGGTGACAATGTATTTCGAGAATAGCACATTAATAAAGTCAGCGCCGCCCATGGCACCGCCAGGGTGCCCCGATTTGGCCTTTTCAACCATTGCTGCGGCGAGGATGCGGATGTTGTCCGCCGCGCGTGTCATTAACTTGGAATCTATCATAATATTTGAAATGAGGTTTGGTGTTCGGTTGGAAAATAGATTTTATAAGTGACAAAAGTACTCTATTTTTCTTATCCCAAGAAATAAAATCAAAGGAAATTCACATATTGTAAAAAATGGAATATAGTTGCGGCTATGCTCCGCGTTTGGGGCATAGCCGCAATGGTCTTGTGTGTGAGTGGATAGTAATTATTCCTCAGCCTTTTTCGAGGGCTTGCTGCCGACGAGTGCGTAGAATAGTATGTAGGCAGCGCAAGCAACAGGAATCCAGTAACTTGACAGGATGCTCGCCTGATCGGCGACAAGGGCTTGCAACGCAACCATAACGGCGCAGCCGAATACCATGGTCATGAAAATGCCGCTGGCGGCTGCGGTGTACTTGCCCAGGCCCTCAACGGCCATGTTAAAAATGCCGCCCCACATTACGGAGGTGCACAGGCCAACCAGGATAAAGGCGAATACTCCTACGGGGACGGGTGTCCAAATCATGCTCAGGTTACCCCAGTCAATGCCGGGAACGCTCACTTTGATGTCAGCTGGAGCAAAGATGCCAAAGAGCAACAGGACGATGGCAGCAGCGGCAGTCACTGTTACCATGGTGCGGCTGCTGACTTTGTTGCCGATAGCGCCACCAACCGAGCGGCCGACAAACATCATCAGCCAATATACCGATGCGATGAGTGCGGCCACGCCTGCGCCGACGCCGATTTCGGGTGTCTGCAGATAAGAAATCATATAGGTCGGGGTTCCCACTTCCACGCTCATGTACAAGAAGATGGCGAGAGCGCCCAGCGCAAAGTGGCGGAACTTGAGGGCTCCTGTCACAAGGCTCATTTGCACGGGGGCTTGCTCGGGCTCCTCAATTCTGGTGAACAGGAGGACGATGAATGCAATAACAAAGATGCCGCCAGCGATTGCCAACGCGGGCGTTGCGTCACTGATGGCGGTGTCCTTGGTGACTTCTCCGATGAGGGCACCCATCAGGATATAGACAGCAACGGCTGCGGCTGAGTTGAAAGCGCCGCCAATTTGGATTAATTGGTTGCCTTTCTTACCGCCGCCGCCCAGCAGGTTCAGCAAGGGGTTGACAACAGCATTGAGCATGCACATGCACATGCCGCTGATAAAGGCACCAAGCAGGTAAATCCAATAAGCGCTGTCGCCGCCCATTTGCCCGCTCAAGTACTCAATGGCGAGTCCAACGATGCCCACGATGAGCGCGGCAAGGGCTGTTTTCTTGTAGCCAATCTTGGTGATGAGCATGCCGCTGGGGATGCCCATCAGCAGGTATGCGATGAAATTTGCGTAATTACCAATCTGGCCGGCGGTCTCAGAGGCGCCGAACTGGTTCTTGACGATTGTTGCCATGGGTGAGCATAGGTTGGTCACGAAGGCAATCATTGCGAAGAGCGCGATCATCATGCAAATCGCCGCCCATTGTTTGGATTTTTGTGCCATACTTTTTGATTCTATTTTTGTGATGAATTGAATTATGCTTAAGAAATCCGTCAAAATTACATATTTTTTATAAAACAAACAACAGATGACCTGAAAAAGTGGTCATCTGTTGTCGTTCTTTCTGTTGATGGATGGGGTTTCAGTACCTTCTTGGGCCGAAAATTGCGGTGCCGATGCGCACCAGCGTCGCGCCGTAGTTGACGGCAATGCCCCAGTCATCACTCATGCCCATGCTTAACTCATTGAAGTATTCGCTCTCGTCAAAGCAGCCGTCTTTCAATGTGATGAACGTGCGGCGGACGGTGTCAAACTCCTTGGCAATCTGTTCTTTGTCTTCGGTGAGCGAGGCCATGGCCATGACGCCGCAAACGTGCACATGCGGCAGGTTCTCGGTCAATTCACCGGCTTCGCCGGCTGCAAGCACCTCCTCGACGCTGAATCCGCTCTTGGTCTCCTCTTGTGCCACGTGCAGTTGCAGCAGCACGTCAACGGTGCGGTCGATGCGGGCGGCTTCTTTTTCAACCAGGCGCAACAGTTCCACGCTGTCTATGCTCTGGATGACATCCACATGCGGCATGATGGCGCGCACCTTGTTTTTTTGCAGGTGGCCAATAAAATGCCACTGGACGTCGTCGGGCAGTTGGGGCGCTTTGGCAATGAGTTCCTGGGCCCGGTTTTCGCCGAATAGGCGTTGCCCCGCATCGTAAGCCGCTTTCAATTCCTCCACAGGGTGGAACTTGGAAACCGCCACAAGGCGCACGCCCTCAGGTAACTGGGCGGTCACGCTCTCAATGTTGTGTTTGATGCCTTCACACATTGCAGTGGCGTTTATTGCTGGGCTTTTTGGCGCGCCTCGCGGTCGGCGGCGGTCTCTTCAAAGTTGGCGGGGAATACGTCCATCAATGGCGTCTCCACTATGCTGGCAATCTCAAAGTCGGCCAGCGTGTCCTTCATGCCGTCCATAAACACCTTCAGTGCACCTTCCAGGTCGCTGGCTTGCACAAGCATATAGCACGCAGTGCGCTTCTCGGCGGCTGTCTTCTCGTCGATGGTGATGAAATTGGTCTTGACTTTGTACCAGCGGTCGCCCGCCTCATTATAAAAGATGTCAGCAAGGTTAACGCGCTTGACTGCGGCCACGGCAAATTCTCCAGAGATGAAGGGCTGCATCTTGTCGGTGATGCGGGCTTCTGCCTCGGTGAATGACAAGGCATCTACAAGATAAGGTTCGGTTACTGTTTTGGTTGCACCGCCCTCAACAAGGCGGTCATATTTTACTTTACATTCAAACCACTGTGACATAATATTTTGTTTTTATATTTCTAAAGTAAATATTTAAGTTTTTGATAACTTTCTAAAGAGTTGCTTTAAGATGGAATATCTATAAATCACATTTTAAGATGATTGAGCGAGTTGTCATACTCATCAATCAGGCGTCTCATGACTACATCTACAGACTCGATTTCGCGCCCTTTCAACAGACCGGTTACTTGGCCGATTTCAAGTTCGCCGTTCTCGATGTCGCCGTCAAAGATGCCTAATTTGGGCTTGCCGGCACCGATGATTTCAAGCAACTCATCGCTTGACGCGCCGCGGTCTTCGGCTTCCTGGACTGCCGCCTGGAATCCGTTGCGGACCAGCCGGGTGGGGGATAACTTCCTGAAATATAGTTTGGTGTCTCCTTCGTCCAGATTCAGGCACAAGCGCTTGAAGTCTTCATGGGCCGAACTCTCTTGAGTGAGAGCAAACAGTGTCCCAATCTGTGCGCCCTCGGCGCCCATGGCCTGCACGGCAAGCAGGGCATCGCCAGTGGCTATGCCGCCCGCTGCGATAAGCGGAAGGCTAATCGCGCGCCGCACGGCGGGAATCAGGCACATCGTCGTGGTTTCCTCGCGTCCGTTGTGGCCGCCGGCTTCAAACCCCTCGGCTACAACGGCATCAACGCCAGCCGCTTCGCACTTTGCTGCAAACAGGGATGATGACACGACATGGGCCACCTTGATGCCCCGTTCATGCAGCCACCCAGTCCATTTCTTGGGGCTTCCTGCCGAGGTGAATACGGCATCAACATGTTCTTCGCCAATGACTTGCATCAACTCTTCAACATTGGGCTTCATGAGGGGTACATTCACGCCAAACGGCTTGTCCGTCGCCTTGCGGCACTTCTGGATGTGCTCGCGCAGCACCTCGGCAGTCATCGAGCCTGAGCCGATAAGCCCAAGGCCTCCGGCGTTGCTCACGGCGGCAGCCAGTTCCCAACCGCTGCACCACACCATACCCCCTGCAATGATGGGGTACTTAATGCCGAACAATTCGGTGATTCTTGTCTTCATCGGTGCATTAGATGATGCCAAAAGCGACATCCATCATCTGGGTGAAACTGTTCTGCCGTTCTTCAGATGTGGTGGCCTCGCCGGTCACGAGCGAGTCGCTGATGGTGCAGATGCACAGCGAGCGTGCGCCCGAGCGCGCCGCGTTCATGTACAGAGCCGCCGCTTCCATCTCCACGGCAAGCACGCCCATCTTTTGCCAGTGTTCGGTATCAGGGCTGTCGTCATAGAAGGTGTCCGATGAATACACATTGCCGACCATGTAGTGATAACCCAGTTCGTCCGCCTTGGCCGCGGCCGAGCGCAGCAGGTCAAAGTCGGCAATCGGTGCAAAGGTGCCGGGCAGATGGAACTGAGCGGCATAGTTGCTGTTGGTGCATGAGCCCATGGCCATCACCAGGTCGCCGATGTGCAGGTCGGGATGCATCGAGCCGGCACTGCCCACACGGATAATGGTTTTTACATCGTAAAAGTTAAACAACTCGTAACTGTAGATGCCAATCGACGGGATGCCCATGCCATGGCCCTGCACCGATACGGGCTTGCCGTGATAGGTGCCGGTGTAGCCGAGCATGCCGCGCACATTATTATATAATACAGGGTTGTCAAGAAACCTTTCGGCCATCATTTTAGCGCGCAGGGGGTCTCCTGCCATGATGACCGTGGGTGCGATTTCGCCTAATTTGGCGCCGATGTGCGGAGTGGGGGTGTTGTTTGCCATAAATAATATCAATTTAAGTTTGTTCTGTTTCTAACTTACAAAGATACTCTCTTTTTTCCATATTTCTCACTTTGCCGCCGTTTTATTTTTGGGTTTCGGATTGAGGATGGCCGCAATTTGCGAAATTTTGACTACCTTTGCGCACAAATTCAAGGATTTATTATGTTAGCAATCGACAGAAAGACAAAATTGACGAGGGAAATATTCTCTTATTTCCTTCTTACCGTGGGCAGTCTCTTGTTCGCCTTGGGCGATGTGATGTTCGTCAACCCCTACTTGATGGCTCCTGGCGGAACCTATGGCCTGAGCAACGTGCTCAACACGATATGGCCGTGGAAGATTTCATTTTATGCCATCTGCATGGACATCCCGCTGCTCGTCATCGGCACATGGATTCTGGGTCCCAAGTTTGGCGTCAAGACCATTGTCTCGACAGCGCTGATTTTTGTCTTCACCTTCTTCCTCGAGAGTTGGTGGGGCTATAACCCCGTGATTCTGGATGGCGAGATCATGGCGTCTGTCGATCCGTCAATGATTAAGTCGGTGGTCGAGATCCCCCACCACGGCGGCTATTTCAGGCCCGACTACTTCCTCAATACGGTAGTTGCCGGCATCATCTATGGCGTTGCCATTGGCCTCATCTTCCGCTCGGGTGCCACCAGCGGCGGCTCGGACATCATTTCGATGATTGTGCACAAGTACACCAAGATTTCGTTGGGCACAGTTGTCATGATTGTTGACGGCATCATCACATTGAGCACCCTGGTTATTGGCGATATCCGTCTCCCCATTTACTCGATCATCATTATCTTCATCGAGAGCAAGGTGATTGACATGATTGTTGACGGCATGAAGAGTTACAAGACCATGTTCATCATCACCGACAACCTCGAGCCCGTGCGCAACTACATCCTCAACGAGCTGGAGCGCGGTGCCACCTGCATCACAGGCACTGGCCTCTACCAGGGCAACGAGCGTCAGATGATATACGTCAGCCTCAACCGCTCAGACATGGTCAAGCTGCGCTCAGCGCTCTACAGCATCGACCCCAACGCCTTTGTCAACATCATGGACAGCTCCGAAATCCTTGGTGAAGGCTTCCGCCGCCTCCCGCAGGAATAAAACGGCACAAGCAAATATCATAAAAAAAAGAAGAGTGTGGGCAGTAAATAGTTATGGCTCGCCCTCTTGGCAAACCAAACATCATTTTTATGAATCATACTGGGTTGCCCAAGTCTCTTGCAATCACATTTAGGCTTATACCTCTAAATGCGTGGAAAAAACGATTGAACACTATACTTCTGATTGATTGAAAATTTAGAGCCTCGGGTACGAATATCCGAGTGATTCAGTTGCTGTGATCCTTTTCGTTAGATACGACATTTTTTGTCAGTTCTGGCTCGGCTTCCAAAAAATGTCTCACATTAGACTTCAAATTTTACCGTCCCTATGGCGTCCGAGTAAAAAAACGGGTTAACCATTTGATAGCCAAATGCTCAACCCGAGTCTTGCGGAAAGAGAGGGATTCGAACCCCCGGTACGCAGTGCGCACAACGGTTTTCGAGACCGCCCCGATCGACCACTCCGGCATCTTTCCAGTCCTGCCCTCGGGATTTGTCCCCCAAAAGCGGGTGCAAAGATAGTGCAATTATTTTGTTTGACAAAGATTTTTCAGAGATTTTTTAATCCCTCAATTGTTTTAACGGGGTCGGCTGAGCCGAAGACATAGCTGCCGGCAACAAGGATATCCGCTCCTGCCTCGGCAAGTTGGGCTCCAGTGGTGTCATTCACACCGCCGTCAATTTCAATCACGGCATTGCTGCCGTTGAGGGTGATGAGTTGGCGCAGTTCACGCACTTTGTTCAGTGTCTGCACGATAAACTTCTGCCCGCCGAATCCGGGATTTACCGACATCAGCAGCACAAGGTCCAGGTCGCAAATGATGTCGCGCAGTGTCATGACGGGTGTGGCAGGGTTTAGCGCCACGCCAGCCAGCATGCCGGCGTCGTGAATTTGCTGAACGACGCGGTTGAGGTGAATGCATGCCTCCTGGTGAACCGTCATGATGCGGGCTCCGCAGTCGCGCACCTCGGGGATGAACTTTTGGGGCTCGACAATCATCAGGTGGGCGTCAAGCGGCTTGGTGCAATGCTGCTGAACATGCTTGATTACAGGAAATCCAAATGAGATGTTGGGCACGAAAACCCCGTCCATGATGTCGAGGTGCAGCAGGTCGGCGCCGCTGTGGTTAATCATCTCCAGGTCTTGGGCCAGGTGGCCAAAGTCGGCAGAAAGCAGGGAGGGAGAAACTTGCATAATTGATTATTTATTGTTGTTGTTATCTGTTGAGGGCTTCTTCTTGAGCGCCTGATATAGCAAGAAGATGACGATGAACGCGGCGAGCGCATAGCCCGCCCACGACAGGTAGCGGTTGTAGTGCTCGAGTTGTACAAGCAATTCGTCCTCGGGGAAGTTCTGGCTAAGCCAATACCCTAATGCCGCCAGCACCATATTCCAGATTCCGGCGCCCAACGTGGTAAACAGGGCAAAGGTGCCGAAGTTCATCTTTGCCAGTCCTGCAGGGATTGATATCAGTTGCCGGATGGCGGGAATCAGTCTTCCCAGGAACGTCGATATGGCGCCGTGCTTGTCAAAATATGCTTCAGCCTTTTGCACCTTCTCGGCGTCGATGAGGCACATGTGGCCGATGCGGCTGTTGGCAAACGCATACACGACAGGCCGCCCGATGATGAGTGAAAGCACATAGTTTACAATGGCTCCGAGGAGTGCGCCGACGGTGGCCAGCACGACAATCATCGTGAGGTTCATGTCGCCGTTGCGGGCGGCAAAGTAGGCCGCAGGCGGAATCACAATCTCGCTGGGGAAGGGGATGAATGAACTCTCAATGGCCATCAGCAGTATGATGGTGCCATAGGTCAAGTGCTCCTTGTACCAGTTGTAGATGCTCACAATGTCATGCGGCATATAAATGACAACGGCCGCCACAACAGCCAGCAGCAGCACAATAACGATAATGAGTTGAATGGTGTCTTTTTTCATAATCAACCACAAATATAGATATAATTTCCGATTCGTAGGCCAGTCGCGGCAAAAAAGGTTGAACATTTTATGCTGAAGTACATTCAAAATCCCCGTGCTTTCACTTTCTGATTACGCGGGGGGTATTACACCCACTTCCAAGCAGGTACGACATTTATAGTCAACCCATCCTTTCCTATTATTTCCTCTTGGTCGTATGTTATGATAAAGGCTTGCTGGAGAGGTTCGAGTGCATTGAGTTGCACCAATGCATTTACTTCTCGCTTACGTGTTGCCTCATCTGTAATGTCGTATGATGCTTGTATGGCGATATGCTCATCTGGGATATAGAAGTCCACCTCTATATTGCGATTATAGTAATAGAGACGAGGAGAGCCATCGTCACTGTTGTAACGCTTGTACAGAATGATGGCACACAGATTCTCAAGCAGCGAGGTGTCAGCATCATTGAGGAATATGCTCAGCAATCCATTATCTACGAAATAGTGCTTCTTTATCGTCTCCTTTTCTACGAACTTTGAGGCATAGTTGTCGAGAGTAAACATAAGACAGGCTTCTTTGACATATCGCACATAGTCAATCATTGAAGCGGTGTTGGTCGATACTCCGGTGCTTTTGACAAGATTTGCAAGTCGGTTGTATGCTATTGGTTGTTTCACGTTTTCCGCCAATCGCTTCACAGCAAGACGGAGGGCATGATCGTTCTTTATGTTGTTACGCAGGATAACGTCACCAAGAACAATCTTCTCATACAATCCGTTCAGCCAATGACGTTTGTTTCGGTAAAGGAAGAGTTCCGGGAATCCTCCCCAATGGAAATACTCTGCAAACAACCTCTGCACTTCGTTGCGCTGTCGGGAATGTTCCCAGTCCTTTTTCAAGGTAACACCATTAGCATCAAGAAATTCACTGAATGAATACGGGAACACCTTCTCATCAAAGAATCTTGCACCAAGCACAGTGGCAATATCCCGACTTAGCATCTTTGCGTTGCTGCCCGTAATGAACACCATATATTTCTGGTTAGCCAGGCGACGTGCAAAATGCTCCCATCCTTCGATATTCTGTATTTCATCAAAGAATAGTATTGGCTTGCCGTCAAACATTGTACTATAAGCTTGGAGTATGAGGTCGAAATCCTCAGCAGTCATACCAAGCAAGCGCTCGTCGTCGAAATTGACATACACAATCTCGCTGATGTCATGTCCTGACTCAAGCATCATTTTGGCACGTTGATAAAGGAGGTACGATTTGCCGGCCTGTCTCACTCCCACAAGGACATAGCGCCCCTGTTCCTCAAATTCAAAGCGTCTGCGGTTCAGTTCCACTTCCTGTATTTCATCTTGTCCTTCCTTGATGAGAGTCTTAAAAACATCTTTATTCATATTGCTGTGTTATCAATTTGGGTGCAAAGATATGAATTTTATTTAGTGGCGCCAAATAAATTTAGTAATTTTTATTTATTTATAGTAAATAGAATAAAATAATCCCCGTGCTTTCACTTTCTGATTACGCGGGGGATTATTGTTATTTTTGCTTCAATATAGCGACACTTGGATTCTTGGTTTAACAATCCTCAAATTCCATAATCAGCAGCCCATCACCATCATTTTCACACTCATTTGCCTCCACGAAATGATTATACCCATAGTGTTCTTCCCATTCATCCTGATTCATAGTATGGGCTGGAGAACAGCGTTATCGTCGTTGAATCGAGGATTTGGAGCCGTTTCATCCATTTTGCCGTGCGGCGCTGGCGGTTGTCCGAGGAAAGTTCCTCGTCAAATTTTGACAAGTCATATATGCGTATCAATCGTGAATTTTGCCCGTATTTTTTCGACAAATAGTCCCGAGCGTTGCCGCCAGGCGGAACGATAGAAGGCAATCCCTCAAGCGCGTTTTTTATTCGGTAATGAAAACCGCTCCGTCTTGGTTGAGGTCATGAACTGTAATCCCCAGCGAGTCGCAGTCGTGCAGCAGCGGCGCAAGGTCTCTCGTGTGCATCGCGCCCGAGATGATGAGGCGATTGAAATCATAGAGTTCCAGCAGCTTTGCTGCCGTGCCGTGGTATCGTTTTGTCACCAGCACATCGTCGACCTGCAAGCGTCTTGCCGCTGTCGTCTTTTTCCATTTCCCCGAGCCAACGGCAACATAGCGTTGTCCCATTACCAGCGCGTGAGGCGGTCGCATCAGCGCATCGTCGAGCCGCAGCGTGTCGCCTTCTCCGATAAAATGCAGGTCGCCGATGCCGTACCGCGCCAGAAATCCGCTGTAGTAGCGGGTGAATGCCGCCGAGTCGGGTTCCTCTTCATCGGGCGTCCACACCCATCCCTTGCCGCTGTCAAAGTATAGCATCGGTGTCGAGGAAAACGAGTTGAACACAACCAAACCTTTGCTGGGCGTCATGGCATCAACAATCAGTGAATGTCCAATCATCACGGCTATGGCGCATCCTGCCTCCAGCAACAAGCGGTAATGGCGGCGGTAAAACCACAGCGCGACGAGGACCAGTGCGGTAAAGTACATCGCCACTCCAAACCAACTGACATACACGCCTCCCGCGTGCGAGAATGGAATGCCGTTCACCGCTTGGGCGGCCCAACGGATGTAGTCATAGACGCAGTCCAACCCCCGGTTGAGCCAACCCCAGTGCATGCCTGCGGCTGTGACCAGCAGGAATAGCGCGCCGAGTATCATGAACACTGGCAGAACGGGAAGGACGAGCAGATTGGCCAGCACCGACATGTAAGATATCATGTGGAAATAATGTGCGCTCAGCGCCACGGTCGCCAGCAGCGCCGCAACCGATGTGACCACCATCGAGGTGATGCTGTCCAGCACCTTGTTCCCGCTTCTGAACCGTTGGGGGAGCCGCCCGAGAATCAGCACCGCCGCCACGGTCACGAAACTTAACTGGAATCCCACGCTGAAAAGTGCCGACGGCGAAAATACAAGTATAATGAGCGCCGCCAGGGCCAATGCATTGAGCGATGCCGACCGGCGGTAAAAGATGAGCGAGGCAAACACGGTTGCCGTCATTATCGAGGCCCTCACCACACTCGGCGACAGCCCCGTGAACACGGCGAATAGCGTGATGGCTGTCAGCGTGATGGCGAGCCGCAGTTTGCGCAGCCTGAGGTAGTCCAAAGGAAACAGCAGCCACCAGATGATGAGCGCAATAAATCCCACATGCAGGCCGCTCAGCGCCAGCACATGAGCCGTGCCCGCCGCCGAGAATTCTTGGCGTGTGGCTTTGTCGATGAGGTTGCCGTTGCCCAACAGCATAGCCACGATGAATTGTTGTGTGCCGGACTGAAGCGGCGTGTTGAACACTTGCAGCGCCAGGTGCCGCCGTGCGTTGGACAGCCGCGTCCGCAGGGTGGGGGACTGGCCGCAGACGGCAAGCTGTTCCTTGTCAATGTGCTGCTGGTAGCGGATAGAGCGCCCGTCAAGCAGCCACCCGGCATAGTCCATCTCCTCGGGATTTCCCATATTGCCCACAGGCTCGAGCGCCGCACGCCAAGCAACAATGTTGCCTGCCTGCAAGTTATAGTCACATCCGCCCGTGCTCACCAGCACCTTGCACGGCGGCAGGCTGTCGTCGAGTATCTGCACTGTGAGCCGCATCGAGAAGTCGGTGTATGTCACGTCCTCGACGCGGCCCGCTATGGTCCGCCCGCGGCATTGCTCCTTGTCAAGCATCGGCGGCTCATGGACAATAGCGGACAGCCATCCCAGTGCCAGTGCCGATAACGCCAGCGGGATGATGAAGTGGTGGCGGTGCACGAGACGCCCCTGTGGCGTTTGCGACTTGCGCAGGATCAGGATGTACAGGCCCGACGCCGCTGCAATAACAAGAGTGGGAACCCACCAGCAACTCCACATGCGTTGCAGCAGCACGCCGAGGGCAAATGGCACAAGCACACGCAACATGGGCACTTGGGAGAGCGCCCGTGACAACGGCTGCTGTGATGCCGGGGTGGTCACTGTATGTTATTCGGCTTTAAGTTAATGCCTATGGCTGGTCATTAGTCCATATTTCGTAGGCGGCAAATGCCTGCAGCAACAGCATCTCAAGGCCGTTTTTAACATCTGCCCCGTGTTGGGCGGAATTCCTCATGAAGAGCGTGTCCTCGGGATTATAGACCAAGTCATAGCACAAGTGCTCGGGCGA
The DNA here is from genome assembly GCA_937898675.1 of uncultured Prevotellaceae bacterium. Taxonomy (GTDB): domain Bacteria; phylum Bacteroidota; class Bacteroidia; order Bacteroidales; family Muribaculaceae; genus Sodaliphilus. The sequence continues at coordinate 17,333 of CALEJB010000035.1, read as the reverse complement.
GAGAAAACGGTAAGGGAAGTCCGGGCAGGCGCTGTCATTGGGATATTGGCCCACGGGGGTGGCGTTGACGACAATCTTGCAGGCCGCTACCATCGCGCGCGTGAGTTCCTCATATACTAATGTGTGTTCCGACTTGAAGCGCGATACCGGCTGCACTTCCACCCCCAGACGGCGCAATGCTGCGCCCACCGCCTTGGCCGCGCCTCCGGTACCCAGCACCATCGCACGGGTGCGGGGCGGGGTGAGCAGTCCCTCGATGGTTTGGCCAAAACCAACGACGTCGGTGTTGAAACCGCGCAGACCCGACGGCTCTCCCGTCTTGCTGTCACGGATGACCTTGATGACGTTGACCGCGCCCACTTCCCTGGCCTCGTCGCTCAACGAGTCCAGATAAGGTATTACCGCCTCCTTGTAGGGGGCCGTAACGTTAAGGCCGTTCAGGTTAGGGTATTCGGCGATGATTTCCATCAGCAGCCCCAGGTCCTCAATTTCAAAATTGACATATTGTGCATCAATGTCCTCGGCGGCAAACTTCTGGTTAAAGAAGTCCATCGAGAAGGAGTGTACCAGCGGATATCCGATGAGTCCATAGAGGTTTTTGTGAGCAAGTGGAGATTTCATTGCGTTGCAGTCATTAGGTTTGCTGTTCGCAAAAATAGGTAAAATCGTCAAAACACATGCAGTCCTGATGCGTTTTTTTGTTCAAACTAACGCATTTTTTGTCCGCAAAAGCCTGTTTTGTCCATTTTGGGGCAATTATTGGAACGAAAAATCTCTGATTTTCGGGTTAATTATCAGACAATATAGTAATTTTGCAGTTTGAAATCTGATTAGTTACAAGAAACAGATATGAAGTTTTTCAATAAGAACGTCAAAATCGCGCTGACCGTTATCATCGGACTCGTGTTGTTGTATTGGGGCATCAAATACCTTAAAGGCGTCAACCTGTTGACACCCGCCAACTATTACTATACCCAGGTCGAGAGTGCCGAAGGCCTGCTCGAGGCTGCGCCCATTACCGTGAACGGCTTCCAGGTGGGCATGGTTCGCGAGATTCAGTATGACTACAGCAACAATAAAATCACCCTGTTGCTGAGCATGAACAAGGATATGCAGATTCCCGAGGGCACCACCGTCAGCATGGTGTCAAGCCTGCTGGGAAGCGCCTCTCTGGTGCTGAACCTGGGTGACGGCCCGGCATTGAAGTCGGGCAGTACTCTGCCGACGACCAGGCTGCCCGGCCTGATGGACAAGGTGACCGAAAACATCTTGCCCACGGTCAACGAGGTCATGCCCAAGGTAGATTCCATTATGGCCAATGTCAACGGTCTCACCGGTGACCCCGCGCTGGCCGCATCGCTGGCGCGCCTCAACGGCATCACCCAGCAGCTCCATGCCAGCGCCCAGCAGCTCACTGTGCTGATGAACACTCTCAACCGCTCGGTTCCTGGAGTGATGAATAATGTGAACGGCATCACAGGCAACCTTTCGGGGGCCAGCAACAACATCACCGACCTGTCGCAGTCGCTCAAGTCGCTGCCCCTTGACTCAACAGTCAATGCCTTGAACGCCACCCTGGCCAACCTGCAGGCGCTCACCAACCAGCTTAACGACAAGAACTCCACACTGGGCAAGGTGATGAGCGACCGCCAGCTGTATGACAACGCCACCCGTGCCGTAGCAAGCCTCGACTCGCTGCTTACCGACATCAAGGCCAATCCCAAGCGCTATATCAGCATCAAGGTCTTTTGACAAGATGTGCTTAACGGCAGTTTTGTATAGTGCCCGGTTGGGATTTTTTAACAAAAAATTCAGTGCTAAAAACTCTATTTGGACTCAGTCTAAATAGAGTTTTTTTTCTGCTACCGGAATCGGTATTTACATTTGTAAAGATGCCCAAATATACCGCAGTTTAGCCAGTTCACAAATGAAACCAGAAATTTAATGATGTTGTTAATGCGTTGATTTATAGGTTTGTGCCAAAATAAAAATGGCATTTAAGCCACAAAAAAAGCATCATGGTCTAAACTATTGTCTTTCAATATCATTACGCACAAAATGAAAAAAACAAATTTTTCGGGCTCTTTTTTTTAAGAAAATATTGCCCGTAATTTGTACTGCGAAAAGCAATAAAACAGACCAACTACTAAGTTTAAGACATACCTATAATGAATAACGTTGCACAACAGTGGAACAGTTGCCTTGACGTCATCAAGGCAAACTTGCCGGCCAGTCAGTTTGATGCCTGGTTCGCCCCTATTGTGGCCGTTGATTTTGACCAGGAAACCAATTATGTCACCTTACGGGTTCCCTCACAGTTCTTTGTTGAGCAGATTGAAGGCCGTTATATCAATATCCTCTCCGCGGCTCTGAAGAAGGTCTTTGGCGAGGGCGTCAAGCTTACTTATAGATATAATGTGGTGGGCGGCGATGAGTCCAGTGCCGTGGAGCTGAATGGCGACAATTCCAGCAACAGACTGCGTCAGGAACTCAAACTGCGCCAGCCCAAGATTGCCAACCCGTTTGACAGCGGTGACAGTTTCGAGGACATCGACCCGCAGCTCAATCCCAAGTATTCCTTTGAGAACTATTGCGGCAGCATGAGCAACAAACTCGCGGTAAGCATCGCCCGGGCCATTGCCGACCATCCCGAGGTGAAGACTTATAATCCTTATTTTGTCTTTGGCTCCACAGGCGTGGGCAAGACCCACCTCCTGCAGGCCATCGGAATCCGAATCAAGGAGAATAATCCGCGCGCCCGTGTGCTTTATGTGCCCGCCCGCGTGTTTGAGCACCAGTTCACAACTGCCTGCAGGCAGAACAAAATCAACGACTTCATCAATTTCTATTTGAGCATTGATGTCCTCTTGCTTGACGACATTCAAGAATTCGCCGGCAAGACGGGAACACAGAATACGTTCTTCCACATCTTCAACCACTTGCACCAGCACCAGCGTCAGCTCATCATGTCGTGCGACTGCCGCCCGAGCGAACTCGATGGCATGGTGCCCAGGCTTACCTCCCGCTTTAAGTGGGGCATGACGGTCGAACTGGAGAAACCCGACTTTGAGCTGCGCCGGCGCTTCCTGGCCATGAAGGCGGCACAGGGCGGCCTCAACATCAGCGGCGAAGTCCTTGATTTTATCGCCAACACGGTCACCGAAAACGTGCGCGAGCTCGAGGGCGTGATGGTCTCCCTTTTGGCCCATGCCACGATGCTCGACCGCGACATCAACATCGACCTGGCGCGCTCGGTCATCGGCAACACCGTCAAGAGAAGCCAGCGGCAAATCTCCTTTGAGTTCATTGCCGAGACGGTGGCCGACTATTACAACATGCCCAAGGACTTGATTTACGGCAAGTCGCGCAAGCGCGAAATCAGTGATGCCCGCCAGCTTGTCATGTACCTGGCCAAGACCCAGGCGCAGATGTCTTCGACCAGCATCGGCGCAAAACTCGACCGCACACACGCCACAGTCCTGCACGCTTGCACCCAAATCGAGCAGCGCATGTCCATCGAAAAGGACTTTTCGGGTGAGGTCGAAGCAATAACCGCCAATCTTTTACATTGATATAGACCCTAAAAACTGCCAGAAAAACCTGAGAAAGTCAAGAAAATCGTGAACGAGGGCATGCACAGCACCACAATGCGCTGTCATGCCCTTATTCATCTGCCATAGGCGGGTCTCATATTGAAAAAATGACGTAACTTTGCCCAAAATTACATTTCTATGGACACTCTCAAGAGAATAATGATGGCCTTGCTGGCCTTGCTGGCCTTGCTGATGCTGCTCCCCTTTGCCGCTTGTGACGACCAAGACGAACCCGCTGTTGCCAGTGTTGTTATTGCAACACGCGTGACAGGCGACAATGTCACTGTCTTGGCTACCGGTGACGGCGATGTGGCGTTGTTCATCGACGGCCAGCCGGCAGACAATCCTTGCGTCATTGCCCGCGGTAGCGTAGCGTGCACTGTAACTGCCTATGCAACAGTCAAGAGTGGCGATATGCCGATGGCGCAAAGTGAAGTGTTCTCGGTTGAAATCCCCGCTCTGGCAACAGGAACGCAGCCCGAGATATTCTCAGTAAACGGCGTGAAATTCACGATGGTGGCGGTTGATGGCGGCTCATTCACCATGGGGACCACCGACGAAGAGGCCAGTGATGATGAAAAACCTGCCCATCGGGTGACGTTGTCAGATTATTCCATCGGCCAAACCGAGGTGACGCAAGAACTGTGGCTGGCCGTGATGGGCACCAACCCAAGCCATTTCTCAAGCAGGTTTTATTATTCCGACAACCTGCAACGCCCCGTGGAATATGTTTCGTGGGCCACCTGCCTGGAGTTCATTGCCGAGTTAAACCGTTTCACAGGCATGGCGTTTCGCTTGCCCACCGAGGCCGAGTGGGAATTTGCGGCACGTGGCGGCAACATGGGCAAAGGATGCTTGTATGCCGGCGGCAATGCAATTGACGTTGTGGCGTGCTATGCGGCCAGCGGCACACAGGCTGTTGCCTCCATGACTCCCAACGAGTTGGGCCTCTATGACATGAGCGGCAATGTGTGGGAATGGTGCCAAGACTGGAAGGGCGACTATGCCCCCGATGACCAAACCAACCCGACCGGCCCCCAGGCGGGCACTAACCGTGTCACGCGTGGCGGCAGTTGGTCGGGCACCGCCGCCAGTTGCCGTGTCTCTAACCGCAACAGCGCTTTGCCTGCTGCCAGAGGCGAGAATCTGGGCCTCCGCCTCGCCCTGTGATGGCAACGGCCGTGATGTTCACGATTTTTACATGATTTCCATCGCGATTCTTGCGCATGCTTCGGCATCGGCGAGGGCGTGGTGGTGGTTCTTGAGGTCGTAGCCGCAGGCCGCGGCCACGGTGTGCAGTTGGTGATTGGGCAGGTCAGGCAGGACGCGTCTGGATGCCACCAGCGTGCACCTGAATTCGTAGTCGGGATAATCCATCTGATAGCAGCGGAACACCGCCTTGAGGCACTTCTCGTCAAAGGCCTTGTTGTGCGCTACCAGCGGCAGGCCCTCGATGAGCGGCTCGATTTCGGCCCACACCACGGGGAACACGGGGGCGTCGTCGGTGTCGGCATGCCCCAGGCCGTGCACACAGCGGCAAAAGTAGTTGTAATAGTTGGGCTCGGGTTGAATGAGCGAATAGTAGGTGTCGGATATTACTCCGTCGCGCACGACGACCACCCCCACGCTGCACACGCTGCTGCACTCGCGGTTGGCGGTCTCAAAATCTATTGCTGCAAAGTTGTCCATAGCTGTTCTGAAATAATGACGTTGGTCGTATTGCCGTTTTCGGGATACAAAGGTAGTGATAACATCTGCAATAATCATGCGCATGATGCAAAAAACGGCGCCCAAAATTCTGCCTTTTGCCCAAATTTCACCCTAAATGTGCCGTTTTTTTGCTTTGATTAAACATTTTCTCCCTATCGCAGTCAAAAAGTCGCCAAAACATCAACGGCGTTTGGAGAAAAGTTTGTAAATTTGTAGGTTAAACCTAATGTCGTGGCATTCGTGCAAGCCTGGGGCTAATGAGAGCCTGCTGTGCGGTGTCATGCAAGATTTAAAAGAACTACAAGAATAATGGACAACGATCGAATTTTAGAGATCAACATTGAGAACGAGATGAAGTCGAGTTACATCGACTACTCGATGTCTGTCATCGTGTCTCGTGCGCTGCCCGATGTGCGCGACGGCTTCAAGCCGGTGCACCGCAGGGTACTCTTCGGCATGGATAAGTTACACAACAACTCCAATGCCGCTTACAAGAAGTCGGCCCGCATCGTGGGCGACGTGCTGGGTAAGTATCATCCCCACGGCGATTCGTCGGTTTACCTTGCCATGGTCCGCCTGGCCCAGGATTGGGCTATGCGTTACCCCCTGGTTGATGGCCAGGGCAACTTCGGCTCCATCGACGGCGACAGCCCCGCTGCCATGCGTTACACCGAAGTCCGTCTCGACAAGATGGGCGAGAGCATGATGGAGGACATGGAAAAAGACACCGTGGACTTTGTGCCCAACTTCGACAACACGCTCACCGAGCCCACCGTGCTGCCCACGCGCATCCCCAATCTGCTGGTGAACGGCGCCACGGGTATCGCCGTCGGCATGGCCACCAACATGGCTCCCCACAACCTGGGCGAGTGCATTGACGCTTGCCTGGCTATGCTCGAGAACCCCGACATGGAGGTGAGCGACCTGATGCAGTACATCAAGGCGCCGGACTTTCCCACGGGTGGCATCATCTACGGTTACCAGGGCGTTAAGGACGCTTTCGAGACAGGCCGCGGACGCATTGTCGTGCGCGCCAAGGCCGAAATCGAGAGCGACAAGAACCACGAGCGCATCATCGTCAACGAGATTCCCTACAATGTCAACAAGCGCGAACTCATTGAGAACATCGCACGCCTGGTGGAGGAGAAGCGTATCGAAGGCATCGCCGACATCAACGACGAGAGCGACCGCCACGGCATGCGCATCGTCATTGATGTGAAGAAAGACTTCAACCCCAGCGTGCTGCTCAACAAGTTGTACAAGATGACCGAACTGCAGTCGTCGTTCAGCGTCAACAACGTGTGCCTTGTTAACGGCAGGCCCATGATGCTCAACCTCAAGCAACTGCTCCACTACTTCCTGGAGCACCGCCATGAGGTGGTCATCCGCCGCACCCGTTACGACCTCAAGAAGGCGCAGGAGCGCGCCCACATCCTTGAGGGACTCATCATCGCCAGCGACAACATCGACGAGGTGATTGCCATCATCAAGAGCAGCAACTCCACTGAGCACGCTATGCAGCGTCTGTGCGAGCGCTTTGCTCTCGACGAGATTCAGGCCCGCGCCATCGTGGAGATGCGCCTGCGCCAACTCACCGGCTTGGAGCAAGCCAAACTGCACGATGAGTTGGCTGAGGTGCGCAAGACCATCGAGCACCTGCAGGCCATCCTCGACGACCCCGCTGAGTGCCGCAAGGTTATCGAGGAGGAGCTGATGGAGGTTAAGCGCAGTTTTGGCGACGAACGCCGCACCCAGATCGAATACAGCAGCGAGGAGATGAACGCCGAGGACTTCTACAGCGACGACCCCATGATCATCACCATCTCGCACTTTGGATACATCAAGCGTACGCCGCTCAAGGAATACCGCGCCCAGGCACGCGGCGGCGTCGGTGCCAAGGGCAGCGACACGCGCGACGAGGACTTCATCGAGTATGTCTATGAAGCCACCAACCACAATTATATGTTGTTCTTCACCACCTTGGGCCGTTGCTACTGGCTGCGCGTGTTTGAGATTCCCGAGGGCACCAAGAACAGCAAGGGCAGGGCTATCCAAAACCTGCTCAACCTGGGCCCGGAGAACCGCATCATGGCCTTTGTCCGTGCCACGGCGCTTACCGACCCCGAGTATAACAAGTCGCATTACATCGTCTTTGCAACCAAGAACGGTATCGTCAAGCGCACGCGTCTGAGTGAATACTCGCGTCCCCGTGCCAACGGCGTGCGCGCCCTCAATATCGCCGAGGACGACCAGCTTGTGGGCGCCATCCTCACCGAGGGCGACAGCGAGGTGATTCTCGCCAACCACGAGGGCTACGCCATCCGCTTTGCCGAGACCCAGGTTCGCGCCATGGGCCGCACCGCAACGGGCGTGAAGGGCATGACGCTCAAGCCCGGCGACGAGGTCATCGGCATGATTTGCATGCGTGCCGGCACGCTCGACAATGTGCTCGTGGTCTCGGAGCAGGGTATGGGCAAGCGCAGCGCCCTCGAGGACTACCGCGTCACCCATCGTGGCGGCAAAGGTGTTAAAACCATTAACGTCACCGCCAAGACTGGCAAGCTTATTGCAATTAAGAATGTGAACGATGGCAATGACCTCGTCATCATCAACAAGAGCGGCATCGCCATCAGGCTGCGCGTCAGCTCGCTCAGGGTTGTGGGCCGCGCCACTCAGGGCGTCCGCCTTATCAACCTGGAGAAGAAGAATGATGAGATCGCATCGGTTTGCAAGGTTGACACCGAGCCCGAGACCACCGACGAGGAGGGCGTTCGCGACGCTTTCGCCGGCGAGCAGGGCAACGAGGCACCCGAGCAGCAGACTGGCAACGATGCCGAAGTGAACAAAGATAATAACAACGACAACGAATAAATCAACAATACTAACTTTAAACTGTTAAAGAAAATGAAAAAAATGATTCTTTTGGGCGCATGTGCCGCACTGGCATTCAGCGCATCGGCTCAGATGAGCCTCGTGAAAGACCTTGCCAAGATGGCTGCGAGCGGTAACGCCGAGGCTTATATGAATGTGCTTGATCAGATTGAGCCCGCATTCACCAACCCCGAGACCGCCAACGACGTGCTCACTTGGTACACCGCCGGCAAGGCCGCTTTCGGCTTGTTCGACAAGATGTATGAGATGAAGCTGATGCAGCAGCCCGTCGATGACAATGTCATGAGCGAGGCGCTCACCCAGGCCTACGCTTACTATCAGAAAGCTCTGCCCCTCGACACCATCATCGAGATGGACAAGAACGGCGCTCCCAAGCTCAACAAGGACGGCTCCAAGAAGTTCAAGACCAAGTACAGCAAGGAAATCGTCAATGCGCTTGTTGGTCACCTTGGTGACATTGCCAATGTTGGTAACACTTGCCTACAGAACAGCGACTGGGCAAACTGCGCCAAGGCGTTTGCCAACTATGCTAATCTGGCAACCGCTCCCTTTGCTGTGGAGAATGGCATGGCGCCTGCCGACAGCACGCTGGCACAGGTGCGCTTCTTTGAGGGTTATGCTGATTACAACATGCAGGACTTTGCCAACGCTTACAATGCGTTCACCATTGCCCGCAAGTTGGGTTATACCGAGAACAGCATCGTGGACTTCCAGACTTCGTCGCTCGCCAACATGGTACAGGGCATGCTTGACAATCAGGAGTATGCCAAGGCCTATGCATTCATTGACAATGCTCTGGCCAGTGACCCCAGCAATGGCACCCTATGGGACATCAAGGGCTTTACCACCGAGCTCGAGAAGGGCATTGAGGAAGCTCTGCCCCTCTACATGAAGGCCGCCGAGGTTGCTCCCGACTACGCCAATGCACACTTTGACATCGGCCGTTGCCTCTACCTCCAGGCACAGAAGATCATCGATGACAATCCCAATGCCACCAACAAGGAACTGGTTCCCAAGATTCAGCCCATCTACGAGAAAGCAATTCCGTTCTTGAAGAAGGCTGCTGAACTCGATCCTGAGAATAACAAACCGCAGAATGTGCTCAATGACATTCTCTACAAGTTTGAGGTGATGGGTGTGAAGATTTAATGAATTAGAAAAATCAATATCCAGGCGGGCGGTGGAATCTGTGTTCATCGCCCGCTGTTTTTGGCTGTCGCCGTCAACTATCGCATTTGCACACCTCCTGAAAAAGCAGTAACTTTGCAACGGATTTCAAACGAATAGGTATATCACCGTGAAGAGATTGATTATCATAGCAATTGCCACGGCCATGCTGGGGGGCACTGCCAGTGCCCAGCAGGCCCTTATCAGCCAAACCAAAAAGGCCATCGACGGACAGACCCTTAATGTGAGCAGTTACGAAAAGGCGTTCAAGATTCTTGAACCTGCGCTCACCAACGATGAGACGCGCAACCGTGCCGAAACGTGGGCCCTTGCCACCCGCATCAAGATAGAGCAGTTCGACAAATACATGGACAACCGCCGCGTGGGCAAGAAGGTCAATGCAACGGCGATGGCCCACACCCTGATTGACGCCTACGATTACAGCGTCAATGCCCTAAATTTGGACTCTATTCATGTGCTTGACAAGAAGGGCAGCCCCGTCATCGACAAAAAGACCAAGCGCCCGCAGGTTAAGACCAAGTACAGTAAGGACATCGTGAACCGCCTCGTACAGCACCACGACAACTACCGCATGGCAGGCAGTGAGCTGTATAATGCCAAGGATTGGGAAGGCGCCTACAGGGCATGGGATGACTATTGCCAGATGGCGCTCCGTGCCGATGACCCCCGCTTCGCTGTGCCCGACAGCACCGTGGCCGAGGTACGCTATTATCAAGGCATCGCCGCATGGCAAAAGGGCGACACCATCGATGCTGTGCGCCTGTTCGCCATCGCCCGCCACGGCGGATATGACCACAAGGAGGCCTATGACTATGCGCTGATTTGCCTCAGCGACATGGGCAACGAGGACGAAGTGGTGAAATTGGCGTGGCAAGCCTATGAAAAATATGGGACGACCGACCCGCAGTACATCCGCATCCTCATTAACTATTACATCAGCCGGTATGAGTATTACGAGGCCAACGACCTCATTGATGAAGCAATAGCGGGAAATCCCAATGACGACGAGTTGCAGAACCTCAAAGGTCTCGTGGTCGAGAACCAGACCGGCATTTATGAAGCTCTGCCTTACTACCAGCGTTGCATTGAACTGAACGACAGCAATGCAAGTGGGCAGTTCAATGTGGGACGCTACTTCTACAACAAGGCGCAGGAGACGCGCATGAACAGCAACCTTTCGGGCAAGCGTCTGGCTAAGTTGGTCAACCCAATGTATGAGGAGGCTTTACCGTATTTTGAAAAATCTTGGGCCATTAACTCCAACAACGAAGAACTCAGGAACGCCCTGCGCGACATCTATTACAAGTTGGGCGAGGTGCAGAAGCTCCAAGCCATCGAGGCCGCGCACTGACGCGCTTGCATGGCGATAGCATAACAAGCAAGGGCAGCTCAATCGAGTTGCCCTTGCTTGTTGTTGGTTTGTTGTTGGTTTATGCCTTGCGCACTATGCCTCGTTTGCTGGACTTGACGAACTCGACGATGAGGTCGCGCTCGGGTGACTGGGGCAGTTCGGACTGGACAGTTTCGAGCGATTTGGTGATGTTCTGTCCGCCGTCATAAATCGTGCGGTAAACGTCAGCGATGGCATCAATCTGCTCACTGGTATAGCCGCGGCGGTGCAGTCCCACCTTGTTGATGCCCTCAAAGCATATGGGCTGGCGTGCCACGATACTGAAGGGTGGGATATCCTTGTTGACGAGGGCTCCGCCTTGAACCATCGCATGGCTGCCGATGATGGTGAACTGGTGCACCAATGCGCCGCCGCCGATGATGGCCCAGTCATGGACCACAACCTCGCCGGCAAGCTGCACCGAGTTGGACATGATGACGTGGTTGCCCACCACGCAGTCGTGTGCCACATGGCAATAAGCCATAATCAGGCAGTTGTCGCCCACGACGGTTTTGCCTTTGGAGGCTGTTCCGCGGTGAACGGTGGCAAATTCGCGGATGACCGTATCGTTGCCAATGATGGCAACCGTTTCTTCGCCCTGGAACTTGAGGTCCTGTGGAATGTCGCCCACCACGGCATTGCTGTGGATGTGGCAACGCTGCCCGATGCGGGTGCCATAGCGGATAACGGCGCCGCTGTCAATGATGGTGCCGTCACCGATTTCAACGTTGTCGTCAATAGTCACAAAGGGACCGATTTTCACGTCCTTGCCGATTTTGGCATCGGGGTGGATTATGGCAAACTGATGGATGTCCATATTGTTGTATTATGTTGTGAATGTGGTGTTAAGTGTTGTCTATTCGCCCTTGATAATCTGGGCCATGAACTCGGCTTCGCTGACGATTTTTTCACCGACAAAGGCATAGCCCTTCATTACGGCGGTGCCGTGGCTGATAGGCGACATCAGCGACAGGTGGAAGATGAGCGTGTCACCGGGGACCACCTTGCTGCGGAATTTCACATTGTCTATCTTGAGGAAGTAGGTCGAGTATTTCTCGGGCTCGTCAAGACCGCTCAGCACGAGAATGCCGCCCACTTGGGCCATGGCCTCGATTTGAAGCACGCCGGGCATGACGGGCTCATTGGGGAAGTGCCCCTGAAAGAAGGGTTCGTTGGCGCTCACGTTCTTGATGCCCACGATGTGCTTCTTGCCTTTCTCGATAATCTTGTCAACAAGCAGCATGGGATAGCGGTGGGGCAGCAAGGAACGAATCTGGTTGATGTCATACACCGGCTCCTTGTTGGGGTCGTAGCCGGGGGCTTGCACGTTCTGATAGCGCAGTTCTTGACGGATTTTCTTGGCCAACTGGGTGTTGATGGTGTGCCCCGAACGGGTGGCGACAATGCGACCCTTGAGCGGGCGCCCGATAAGCGCCAGGTCGCCCATCACATCAAGCAATTTGTGGCGGGCGGGCTCATTTGTGAACGCCAATGGCTTGTGGTTGAGATAACCCAATTCTGATGCCTGCTGGCGTGGCACGTTCATTACGTCGGCCAGATGGTCCAGGTCTTCTTGTTTCATGGGCGTGTCATAGATGACTATGGCATTGTCCAAATCTCCGCCCTTGATGAGGTTGTGCTGCACGAGAGGCAACACCTCGCGGACAAACACAAAGGTACGGCTCGCGGCTATCTCGTCCTTGAAGCGGCCGATGTCGTTGAGCGACGCGAATTGGTTGCCCAGCACGGGTGAGTCATACTCGACCATGCAGTCGATGGAAAATTCATCGTCGGGCAGCACGATGAGCGATGAGCCGCTCTCCTCGTCAACGACCTTGATGCGCTGTTTCACCACATAGAACTCCTGCTCGGCTTCCTGCTCGACCTTGCCGGCTTCTTGGATTTTATCGCACCACATGATGGCGCTGCCGTCAAGAATGGGTACCTCGCCGCAGTCCACCTCAATCAGGCAGTTGCTGATGCCCGAAGCATACAATGCCGCCAAGGCGTGTTCGATGGTGCTCACTCGGGCCTCCTTGTTGCCCTTGTTGGCAATCACGGTGCCGCGTGTGGTCTCAATCACGTTTTCGGCAAGCGCGGCAATGGTGGGCTGGCCCTCCATGTCAATGCGCTTGAATACATATCCCGTGTTCACCTCGGCGGGTTTGAACGTCACGGTGGACAGTTGTCCCGTGTGCAGTCCCTTGCCGCTCATGGTGAAGGCGTTCTTGAGTGTAAACTGTTTCATTTTGCTTGCCTTTCTGTTTTATGTTTTTCTGGTCTTTGATTATTCGCCCTTCAGTTTCTTGATTTCCTTCTTGAGAGTGCGTATGTCGTCATGCATCTCGCCCAAGCGCTTCATGTAAACCACTTGGCGGGCAAATTCAAGCGCGGGTATGGCGGGAGCGCCCAGATAGCGCTTGCCGCTGCCTAGGCTGTTGTCCACTCCGGTCTGCGCGCCGATGCCGTTCTTGTCGCCCACGGTGATATGGCCCGCAAAGCCTACCTGTCCGCCCACCATGTTGTACTTGCCGATTTTGGTCGAGCCGGCAACGCCCACCTGGGCTGCCATGACGGTGCTCTCGCCGATTTCGACGTTGTGGGCAACCTGGATGAGGTTGTCCAGCTTGGCGCCGCGCTTGACAACGGTGGCGCCCATAGTGGCGCGGTCGATGGTGGTGTTGGCGCCCACTTCCACTTCATCCTCAAGGATGACGATGCCCACTTGGGCAATCTTCTCGTAGGTGCCGTCTTCCTTGGGCGCAAAGCCAAAGCCGTCGCCGCCGATGACGGTGCCGCCTTGCACGATGCAACGGTTGCCGATGCGGCAGCCGTGATAAATCTTCACGCCGGGATACAAGATGACGTCGTTGCCGATGGACACGCCGTCGCCCACATACACCTGCGGGTATATCTTGACATTCTTGCCGATGGTCACGCCGTCGCCAATGTAGGCAAACGCGCCGACGTATATGTCGTCGGGCAGGGTGGTGCCCTGGCCCACATGGATGGGCTCTTCAACGCCTTGCTTGGCGGGTTGTTGGGCGCTGACCATGTTCAGCAGGTCGGCCAGCGTCTTGTAGGGGTCGTCAACGCGGATGAGTGTCGCGGTCACGGGCTGTTCGGCCACAAAGTCCTTGCGCACCAACACGGCACTGGCCTGTGTGGTGTAGATGTGGTGCGTATATTTAGGATTGGCAAGGAATGTCAGGCAGCCAGCCGTGGCCTCCTCGATTTTCGCATAGTTATTGATAATGGTTGATGCGTCGCCGTCAACCGTGCCGTTGACCATCGCTGCAAGTTGCTGTGCGGTAATTTCCATGATTGTTGAGTATGTCGTGTAAATTTTTGTCTCTTTTACTGACTGCAAAGTTCGCAAAAAAATGAGAATGCCACAACTTTATAGCCAACTGTTTGAACCTGATAAAGAAAAAATGGACAATTATTGGTCATTTTGTGGCATTTAATCCATCAATGGAGTCATTTTCCGCTATGTTCCAGCAGTTTGCCAATCATCTTCTCAATGTCGTTGGCGTCATGCAGGCCCATGATGCTCTGGTAGTCGCCATTGGGCGCGACAAACATGAGCATCGGGATGGCCTCGACGCGGAATTCCTGCGCCAGTTCGGGTTCTTTGTCCACATCCACGCGCTTGAAGATGACCGTGCCTTTATATTTGGCCTCAATTTCGTCAAGGATGGGTGCCTGCTGCTTGCAGGGGCCGCACCAGTCGGCATAGAAGTCAATGACCATAGGCTTGGAGGCCATGATGGTGGTCTGTTTAATCCACTCCTCCTGGCCGGGGTCGTCGGGCGATGCTGTGGGAAGCTCGTTGCGCGGTTTCTGTGCATCGGCGTTGTTGCCGGCAGCAGTCTCGTTGCCGTCACTTTTCTTGCAACCGGTCAGCGCAAGCGAGGCCATCAGGCAGATGATGATTTTTTTCATGACTATATTGGGTGAATTAAGCCGTCATTGTACGAGAATTCCTTTGCCCCAGCGGGTAATTTCGGGCGCGCCGCTGGTGCAGTCCACAATGGTCGAGGGCATCAGTTGGCCTCGGCCCGAGTCAATGACGATTTCCACTTTGGACTTGAACGCTTCGGCCATCAGGCTGGGCTCGCAGCGGTAGTCCTCGTCATCGCTAGGCACCGATGTGGTGAGGATGGGGCGCCCCAGGGTGCGCACGATGGCCAGCGCTATCTCATTGTCGGGGATGCGGATGCCCACGGTGCGGCGGCCCTTGAATGCCTTGGGCAGTTTGGACAGCGCGGGCAGGATGAAAGTGAACGGCCCCGGCAAGTTGGTCTTCATCAGGCGAAACAGCGTGTTGTCAAACTTGGCGTACTGTGACACTTGTGAGATGTCATCGCAGATGATGGACAGGTTGGTCTTGGCTGATTTCATCGACTTGATGGAACAGATGCGCTCGATGGCCTGGTTGTTGAGCGCGTCGCAGCCCAGTGCATACACGGTGTCGGTGGGGTAGATGATGAGCCCGCCGTCCTCGAGGGTCTTGGCCGCTTGGTCGATGTATCGCTGGTTGATGTTGGTTTCGAGAATCTCTAAAATTTCCATATATGGTTTTTGATGCTATTCTTTGTTTGGGATGAAAATGCCGGTTTCGATGCTGGTGGCGGCGGCATAGCGCGTGAGCAGCGACGCCATCCATTCCACGGCCTGCTCGACGGGCATCTCGGGGGCAAAGGCGTTGATGTTGATTTGAACGCGCGTGGTGCACTCGGTGAACTTGGTGCGCTCCTCGTCGCTGGTGGGCGTAGCTATGGGACCCGCAGTGTCGCGATAGACGGGCATCCCCTCGATGTTGAGCAACCCGCGCCCGATGCCGTTATACACGTCGTCGGCGGTGCCTACGCCCAGCGTCAGGGTGTCGCCCTCGATGCGGTCGCTGTCCAGGCCGCTGATGGCATAGCCGCTCTTGATAGACACCAGATTCACCACATCGATGAGCGTGGTCAGGCGGTAGATGCCCAGCCCGCGTATGATGCGGCGGCACAGGGCTTCGCTCGACACGCGGTAGCGGCTCGGGTCCTTGCCCAGCGACTTGTACAGGCGGCGGGTGCCGGCAATGGCGGGACGCTGGTTGATGCCAAGCAGTTCATAGCGCTGCTTGACTTCCTCGGCGGCCGCCTCAATCTCGCCCCACAGCGCGTCGCTCGTCGGCGAGTTGGTGACGGCGGCGCTCACAAGGCCGATGCGCACCTCGGGGCACGCCTCTACAATGCGCTTGTCAATATTGATGTTTACCATGTTTGGTTCATTGCCGTGGTTACAGGGTACAAAGGTACTGCAATTAGCGTGCACGGCAAAATAGTGTCTTGATTTTTTTATCATTGCCTTGACCGCACGGCAGGCATGGGGCGCGGTCAGCGGTTTTTCAACGCCTCCAGTTGCTCGCGGTCAAAGTTCATATACACCCGTCCCGTTTCGTCCTGTGCCCGCAGGTGGCGGTAGAAGCCGATGGCGGTCTCGTTCCAGTCCAGCGCGCTCCAGTCCATGCCCGTGTAGCCTGCAGCCAGGACATCGGCGGCGATGCGGCGCATCATCTGCATCCCGTAGCCCCTGCCGCGGCACTCGGGCAGCACATACAGGTCCTCGAGGTGGATGCCGCCCGCTGCAGCAAAGGACCCGAACACGGGGTAATACAGCGCATAGGCCACGCACTGCCCGCCTGCCTCGCCCAGCAGCACGGTGGCTATCCCGCGGTTAAACAGCCAGCGCTCCAGTTGTTGCGCGGTTCCCGTCACATCCTCGGGGCGGCGTTCATGCCGCGCCAGCCCGGCAATCATTTCCATGATCGACGGCAAGTCCTCGCGCACCGCGCGGCGCATGGTGAGTTCTTCAACTTTCATGCGGCAAATATAAGCAATTTTCCCTCATCCGACAAATCTTGACCGCAATTTCCTGTTAATCACGCTTAAACCCCATAATATTATTTAACAATATGCACCAATACTTAGTTAATAATTAATTTAAATATTTGAAAATCAATGAGTTATTTTAACATCATATAACTAATAAAATTTGGTCAAGTGCCTGATATTCAGTAACTTAGTGGTCGCCAAACACTGCTAAGATATGAGATATATTTCAGAAGCACTCGACCAATATACGGGCATCTGCAAGGAGGCCTTGCACGACTGCGCGTCAAAGTTAAGCAAAAGTTTTGAGTCAGTCATCATCGAGGTACTACTTTTATACATGGTCATACCAGGAAAGATAAACTTCACCCAGATGGGCCGCTACGGCAGGCACTGCGAACAGTGCTACCGCCAGAACTTCGGGCGGCTGCGCTCGAAGAGCCTGAACTGGCTGCGCTTCAACGCCGCTCTTGCCCTGCGCTACTTCGGCACCGAGGGTCGCAAGGCCATCGCCATCGACCCCAGCTACATCAGCAAGGCGGGCAAGAAGACTCCGCATATCGGTCGCTTCTGGTCGGGATGTGCGGGCGCCGTCAAGCACGGGCTTGAGATCATGGGGCTGGGGCTGATAGATATCGACGCCCACAACTGCATGATGCTGCGTGCCCACCAGACACCGGG
>CALEJB010000034.1 GCA_937898675.1 uncultured Prevotellaceae bacterium | reverse complement strand
ATTTTACAATTTTTTAGACCACTATTTTCGATAATTTCTTATCCCGAACTGGCGTATAGTATGTATTTCTTGAGATCATTCTCAAAAACTTTGATATTCTCATATTTGTTCACGTACAGCAGCTCATTCTTCATCAGTCCGAAGAAGTTCTCCATCATGGCGTTATCCAGGCAATTCCCTTTTCGGGACATGCTTTGTATGATGCCTTTGTCTTTTAGCATCTTCTGGTACATCCCGTGCTGGTAGTGCCAACCTTGATCAGAATGCATGATAAGTCCCTCAAGATGGTGGCGCTTCTTGAACGCCTTCCTAAGCATTGATGTCACCATCTGCAAGCCAGGACTGTTGGATATGGTATATGAGACAATTTCACCATTGTACATGTCCAGTATTGGCGACAGATACATCTTCTTGTCGTTGATGCACACCTGCGTGACATCCGTTGCCCACTTCTCGTTGGGTTTCTTTGCATGGAAGTCACGTTCGATCACATTGGTGGCAATACGGCCGACCTCGCCTTTATAGGAGTGATAATGGCGCTTCTTGGTCTTCGCCTTCAGCCCCATTTGGCTCATCAGCTTTTGTACGGTCTTATGGTTGACGACCATGCCCTCATTGTTCAGGACCATACAGATTCTCCTGTACCCGTATCGGCCGTGATTCCTGTGATACACCGACTTGATACGTTCCCTGAGGTCGTCATATCTGTCTCGCTCATTCAGGCGTGACAAGTGATAGTAGAACACGGAACGGGCCATCTTCATCCTTTCCAGCATAAACTGCAGGGGATGTCCTTCAAGCCTTAGTCCTTCGATGGCCCGTGCCCAATCTCGCGTAGTCGGGCGTTCCTTTCCTCGACTAAGGCTCTCACTTTTTTTAACAGAGCAAGCTCCGTCTTGAGTTCCTGGTTCTCTTTCCGGAGACGTTCCAGCTCTGTAAGCGGTTTGCTGTTCTTTTTGGGTCTGCCCATGATTGCTGGCCGCCCTCGCTTTCCTATTGCCATCAATGCAGCCAGTCCTCCTTTCCGGTACATGCTTAACCACACGGCAATCCGTTGAGAGCTGACTCCATATTTGAACGAAGCGGCACGCAAAGTTATGTGATTTTCTTCAATATCAAAAACAATTGATTTCCTTAATGCGAAATCGGACTTGATATTGGGACTCTTATGCAGTCCAGAGGCACCATACTTTTGGTATTTATCCCATAATACCTGAAGTTGGACGGCATTGATGCCATATTCATTGTGAATGGAATGTACGGATTTACCACTCTCCATCATATGAATGTACTTCAGCAGTTCCGCGTGACCATGTTTCTTAATCTTTTTCTTTCTCTCTAACATAATAGAACCCCGAAAGTTAGACAAAAAACTTTCGGGGTTCATATCAGAAGGGTTTCTTTTTTGCGGTGTGTACGTGACTCGAACACGCGACCCCCTGCGTGACAGGCAGGTATTCTAACCAACTGAACTAACACACCTGGTACATCTCTCGCGAAATGCGGTGCAAAGATAGTGCAAAAGTAGTCAACTATGCAAATTTTTTGGCGTTTTTTTTATTAGAGCCCGCAAATTTGTGGGTGGTGCGCTCATTTCTTTTCCTCATCGTCGATGACATCGATGCGTATGAGTTCCACACGGGCGGCGCTCTTGCGCTCGATGGTGAACTTGTAGGGCGGCAGGGTGAGCACCTCGCCCTCGTTGGGGATAGCCTCGTGCTCATCAAGCAGATACCCCGCTATGGTCTGATAGTCGTCGCTTTCGGGGATGTCGAGGTGGAACCGCTCGTTGATTTCCTCAATCTCCATGCGGCCCGAGAACTCGTAGGCTTTTTCGCCGAGTTGGCGTGCGGTGAGGTTGTTGCGGTCGTGCTCGTCCTCGATTTCGCCGAATATTTCCTCCACCAGGTCCTCAAGCGTCACCATGCCGCTGGTGCCGCCAAACTCGTCAAGCACGATGGCCATCGAGCGTTTCTCGTCCATGAGCTGCTGCATCATCTTGCGGGCGAGGAGCGTCTCGGGTGCGAACACCACGGGCTTGACGCGCGTCTTCCAGTCCACATCGGTGACAAAGAGCTCGCTCACCTGGATAAAGCCAATGACGTCGTCGATGCTCTCGCGATAGACCACTATCTTAGACAGTCCCGAACTGGTGAAAAGTTTTACCAGGTCGTCGCGGGTGGTATCCTCGACGTTGACGGCAATAATCTCGTTGCGGGGTATCATGCAATCCCTGAGCCGGGTGTCGCTGAAGTCAAGGGCATTTTCAAAAATCTTGACCTCGCGCTCCACGGTCTTGTTCTCGTCCTCGCGCTTGTCGATGTTGTCCTGCAGGTAGGCATCGAGTTCATCGACGGTAATCAGCCTCACGCGCCTTGCGGCTATCTTGATGCCGAACAGTTTCATGAGCACCGCCGACAGCCACTCGGTGAACTTGGACACGGGATATAGAATGCAATAGACCATAACCATCGGGATGGATACCGTGCGCAGCGAGGCGTTGGGGTTGATGCGGAATATGCTTTTGGGTATGAACTCGCCGAAAATCAGTACAATAATGGTGGCGATGAGCGTTTGCACAAGCAACAGCAGTGCCTCGTTGGGGATATAGGCCTGCAGCGGGGCGGTGAGCAACCCGGCCATTGCCATCGAATAGACGATGTTGGCGATGTTGTTGCCCACGAGCAGCGTTGAGATGAACGTCTCGCGGTGGTCATAGAAGACATTGAGGATGCGGTTGATGATGCCGCCGCGGGCAATCTCAATCTCGGCGCGCACCTTGTTGGAACTGACAAATGCGATTTCGGTGCCCGAGAAAAATGCAGAGCACAGCAGCGCGATGAGCGCGATAATCAGTGATGATGTGATTGATAGTTCCAAAGTGACAGGTGTTTAGGTTCTGGTGATACTATGGTTGCACAGTCGCTGGCCTGTTTGCTGGCGTGTGGGCCGGTGGTGCCGGGTGTGGCGAATTGCCGTTTCCGGGGTGCGGCATGCGGCCCTCGTCAATGGGGAAGATGGCCTCGACCTGGCGCAGGGTATAGGTGGTGAGCCGCTCGTTGGACTCGTAGCCATAGCCCTCGATGATGCGGCCTTGTTTCTCGATGTGGATAAAGGCGTCGCTGTACATCTTGTGCTGTCCCTGGTCCCATGTCAGTGCGTCGGTGAGCACCAGGTCGTTGTTGACATTGGTGATGCGCACGTTGCCAGTGAGGTTCCACAGGTTCTGTTTCTTGTCAAAGTAGGCCGAGTCGCACTGGATAGAGGTGATGGCCCTGAAATCGTTGCCGAGTTCTTCGCACTTTACGCCTTTGGGGAAACACCAGTGCGGTTCCTTGGCTTCCTCAAACATCTTCCAGACCTTGGTGGTAATGCGGTACCGCGTGTTGCCCGAGTCGCTGATGACGGTTTCAACATCGTTGGTAATCATCGTGGGCACCAGTTCGGGGTTGGTGGGGTGGTCCACCACACTGGTGGTCTCCTCCTTGCATCCCGTGGCGGCAACGATGGCCGCAATGGCAAACACGATGGGCAACAGACGTCTCATGCAAAGTGGTTTAGCGGATGCGGCTCTTCCAAAACCACAGTTCGTTGAATGTCACGCCCAGGGTGATGTTGAAGTAGTTCTCGGTGATGAGATGCACGGGGCTGCTCTCGCGGTGGCGCCACTCAAAGCCCAGGTTGACGGTGGTCTTGCTGCCGGGGGCAGGCAAGCCCACACCGGCACTCACGCCATAGTCGCGCACATTGTTGCCGCCGTAGTTCATGTAGTCGTGGTTGTAGAATGCACCCAGCCTAAACGCCATGGCGCCGTAGTAACTGCCGCGTTTGTTGGGGGTGAACTGCAGACCGGCGGCGACTTTCCAGCGGTCGTCAAACTTGAAATTCTCGCTTTCAAAACCCGTGATGGGCTGATACTTGGCATCGCTCCACTTCTGGTAGGTATAGTCGGCCTCGACGGTGACTTTCCTGTTGACATTGTAACTCAAACCCACGCCGATGGACGCCGGCTGCTCATAGTTGCCGCCCATCTTGGTAAAACCCACGGTGTCCACCTTGGTGTCCTGGCTGTCGTAGGTCGTGCCCCAGGCTTCGCCGTGGAAGGATTTCTTGGGCTGGTAGGTGGCACCCACGGTGAGACGGTCGCGCCCGGCCATCAGGGGCAGGGTGTACTGTACACCCAGGTTGGCGTTCCAATCGCGGATTTTCATATTGCGGGTAAAGTAACTCGTGGAGGTGGAACTGATGAGGTTGCCGTTGGAGGTGGTGCCGAACAGATAGGCAAAGTTGGCGCCGACGCTAAAGTTCTTAATCGGGCTGTATCCCACACCCACATACAACTGGTTGAACCCTCCGTTGCCGGCACGGGTCTCGCTGCCGTTGTCAATCTTGCCGCCATAGGAGTAACCCACCGACGAGTAGGGCACCAGGCCGAACGAGGCGCCCAACCCCTTGGCAATCCTGAAGTGGGCTGTGAGGTAGTCCAGTCCGCCGCCAAAGCTGTAGCCCTTGTTGCCGTTTTCCTCGCTCCACAGGTTGGTGAGGTCGATGCCCACATCCCACAGAAAAGTGAGCGAGTCCACGTCGGCATAGGATGCGGGGTTCATCACATTGATGATGCGCCCTCCCTTCATGGCATATCCCACACCGCCCATCGCGCGCTGGGTGCTCGACACATTGTCGTTGAGCATGCCGTATCCCATCTTGGAGTAAGGCGTCTGGGTGGTTTGCGCTATCGCCGCGCCCAGTCCCACGACTGCGGCAAGCGAGAGAATAATCTGTCTATAAAGTTTCATTTTGTCAGTTCTTGGTTGTATAAGTAGATGCGGTTGAGTCCTTCAGCCGCCAGATGTTCGTTGAAGATGGCCTGTTCGCCGTCCAGACGGTTGCACAGCAGACGGCCGTCACCGCCGGTGAAGATGACCGTCAGGCGCGGGTGCTCGCTGCGCACCTCGGCGATGTGGTTGCGCACCTCGCCCGTCAAACCGCGCAAGACTCCGCTGCGGATAGCTGTTGCCGTGTCATATCCCATGAGCGGCGTCTCGCCCTCGGCGCCAATCAGCGGCAGGCGTCCCGTGTGCTCGTGCAGCGCCCTGAAGCGCAGCGCCATGCCCGGGGCGATGTTGCCGCCCATGAAAGTGCCGTCGGCGGTCACCAGGTCACAGGTGACGGCAGTGCCGGCGTCAATGACCAGCACATCGTTGCCGGGGGCTATTCGCCGGGCCAATGTCCATCCGCCCACAGCGGTGGCAATGCGGTCGCGGCCCAGTGTCTCGGGCGTGCGGTATTGCAGCGCGATGGGCAGCGGTGTGTCGTGCGACAGGCACAGCACGTGCGGGCAACGCTGGCGCGTCAGTTCCTCGATGGGTGCCGCAGCTGCTGGCGCGGCAGTGCTGCACACGATGGCACTGTCGGGCTTGTAGGTGCTGATGAAGCGGTTGAGCAGCCTCAAGTCGCGGCGGGGCAGACGGCTGGTCGCCATCAAGCAGGATGAATTGAAAAAAGCCAACTTGATGGAGGTGTTGCCGTTGTCTATGGTGAGAATACCTTTCATTAAAAGTGCAAAATTAGTAAAATTTGCCGCAAACCGAGTGGCATGGCCCTTAATTTAAGTATTTTTATGTTAGGGGTTTCTTTCCGTTGCTGTTACGCTTGTTCTCGTAGTCAATCATCCACGAGGCATAAATCTGCATGACAAGTCCCGCAAGCAGGAAGGCAATCCAGTCGTTTTTGCCGCGCGAGACAAACATCATTGCCGCGCTGGCGCAGTAGAGGATGCCGCTGGAGATGAGGATGCGGTGCAGCCGCTTGATGCGCAGTACGGGGCCGTTGTATGCGCCGATGATGCGTCCGGCCAGCACGATAACGGCACCGGCGGCAAATGCCCATCTCATCCACTGCTGATTGATGTCAAGCAGTGGCAGCAATGCCATCACCGCCATGACGAGCAGTCCGGCCACCACCAGCAGATTGGACAGGGTGTTTTTGTTGTCTTGGGTCATAGTCGTTGATCTTGTGTCAGGGGATATCGGTGATGAAGACTTCCTCGTTGGTGCGCTTCATGCCGTACTTCTCGCGCACGAGGCGTTCCAGCGACTCGTTGTCGGTGTTTAGGGCATTGATCATTTTCTCGTACATCGCCGCCGAGTCCTCATAATTCTTGATCTGGGCCTTGAGTTCGTTGATTTCCCTGCTGTACTCGAGGGTGCGCATATAGTTGGTGTCGCCAAAGAACAACAGCATTACAACAAACCCCACAAAAATGATGAGCGGGAGATTGAGCCATCGGGGAATCCACTTGGGTCGTTTGATATTCAGTGTCATATTTTTTTATTGGTTACAAGCCGCTTGTAACGGGGCGGTTTTATTTGTCGGTTTTTAACAGGTTGGGGCGCAGGCGCCGGGTGCGTTCGAGCGACATCTGCATCTTCCACTCGGCGATTTTGGCCTGGTGGCCGCTCAGCAGGATTTCGGGCACGCTCCAGCCGTTGAATTCCGCAGGGCGGGTATATACCGGAGCCTCGATGAGGCCGTCCTGGAAAGAGTCGCTCAATGCGCTCTGTTCGTCGCCGATGGCGCCTGGCAACAGCCTGACAACGGCATCGGCGATGACTGCTGCGGGCAACTCGCCGCCGGTGAGCACATAGTCGCCAATGGTGATTTCGCGCGTGATGAGGTGCTCGCGGATGCGAAAGTCCACGCCCTTGTAGTGCCCGCACAGTATCATGATGTTTTCCTTGAGCGACAGGGCGTTGGCCATGGGCTGGTCTAACTGCTCGCCATCGGGCGAGGTGAAGATAATCTCGTCATAGTCGCGCTGGCTCTTGAGTTCTTCCATGCAGCGCCACACGGGCTCGATTTGCATCACCATGCCTGCCTCGCCGCCAAAGGGGTAGTCGTCCACCTTGCGGTGGGGGCGCAGGCTCCACTCCCTGAGATTGTGGACATGTATCTCGACCAGGCCCTTGTCCTGGGCGCGCTGCAGGATGGAGCAATGGAGCGGTGACTCCAGCGCTTCGGGCATCACGGTGAGTATATCTATTCGCATATCAGGTTTTTGGTCTTTGGTTGTTAATTTTTGAGTACGATGTCAATGATGGTGTTCACATCGGCGATGTCCACCTCGTTGGTGCCGTTGCAGTCGGCGAGAATCCACGGGAAGCCTCGGTTGCCGTCACCCAGGATAACGCCGATGACATCGTTGAGGTCGGCGATATTTACCTCCCCGTCCATGTTCACATCGCCCACAGCCAGCGAATGCTGGTTTTGGTCCATATTGACGATGAAGTTGTGGGGCCGCGTGATGGTTTCCAGATAGATGTTGCCAAAGCTGTCGATGACGCGCACCGTGATGGGCTGCGTGGCTGTGTGGGCCATGGCGCGGAACAGGTGCAGGGAGTAACTGGCGGCAAAGTCGGTTGAGTAGTCGCCGGCGGCGGCAAAGCGCGGCACATCATAGGTGAGCGTGTGGAACGGGTCCTCGGTGTAATAGCGCTGGAAGGACAGCAGCTCGTCGCCTTCGCAGATGCTGATTTGCCAACCGATATCATAGGCAAACACGTTGACCATCACCTGGTTGTCGCCAATGTTGCCATAATTTATCCTGCTGGGATAGGCCGCCATGATGGCTTTCATGTTGCCGTTGGTGTTGTAGAAGTTGCGCACGGTGTTCATGTCATAGATGCGCATCTGCCGGTCGGGGTTCTCGGTGCCGATGGCGCGGAAGGTCCAACGCATGCGGTCGCCGTCCACATTCCACAGCGAGTAACCGCCGGGGCTACCGTCGGGGCACACGTGCTTGCCGGTGTACCAGTTGGTCCACCACCAGGTAGCGCAGATGGCGGCGATGTTATGCTCCATGATGTTGGAGTAGCCCGCGGGATGCGCGCAGTAGTTGGTGTGGATGTGGCCGCTCACGACATGCACATCGCGGTAGTTGGCCAGCGCGTTGCACAAGTCGGTGACGTTGTTGAGCCTGGAACTTACCCCAAAGGTGGAACTGAGGCTCCAGATGGGGATGTGGACGCACACCACCACGGGTGTGTTGTAGTTCACATAGGTGAGGTCCTTCTTGAGCCAGGCGATTTGCTCTTCGGTGAGTTTTGCCTGGAAGTTGCGCTGCCCTGCCACGCCGGCGGGGTAGTCGTAGCCCGGCTCGGGATAGTTAAGGTAATAAATATCGTCCAGCACCACATAGTGCACCTTGCCCAGATTGAAGCTGTAGTAATTGGGGCATACGATGTTGCGCCATGCTCCCGTAGCGTCAAAGTCAACGGTTGGGCCGTAGGGTATGCTGGGGTCATTGTCGTGGTTGCCGATGACGGGCCACAGCGGCACGGGGTATTTGTAGGTCTTGAGGTCGGCCATGAAGTTGTTCAGGTTGTAGTCGTTCATGGTCCAATACCAGTCCCAGGTGAGGTCGCCCAATATCATTGAATAGACGGGCGTGCCGCCGGCGCGTTCCACCTCGCCCGTCACGCTCTTGACAAAACCGTTCCTGAAGGCGTTGCGGTCGCCGTAGCGGCGTGCCAGGTGGGAGTCGGCGCCAAACACCATGATGTGCTTGTCGTTGTCCACGCGGCGCAG
Source organism: uncultured Prevotellaceae bacterium (assembly GCA_937898675.1). GTDB lineage: Bacteria > Bacteroidota > Bacteroidia > Bacteroidales > Muribaculaceae > Sodaliphilus. The sequence goes on along the minus strand of CALEJB010000034.1, from coordinate 84,790 downwards.
GGCAAAGTCGTGGACCTCATTCACGCTCACGTCGTGACTGTCGAGCATCGCCCAGAATTGCGGCATGAATCCGTTGGTCGCTTCGGCGGGTTCATAGCCTCCGGGCAGCGAGTAGAAGACGTAGCCGTTTTTCTTTTGGCTGTTGAAGGAGTAGTGGCCGTTGGCGTCGGTGCGTGCCAGTTCGTAGCCGTCGCTCACCGAAACATGTGACACGCCGACCCCGTCACAAGTGATGGTGCCGCTGATGACGCCGGCAGCGCACCACAGTGTGGCGCACAGTGTGGTCAGGGTTAATATAAGGGTTCGTCGGGCGGTCATTGGGTTGGACTTTTGCTGCATAAGTTGGTGTGAGGTAGGGGCCGACTTGCTCCATTGTTGCCGCAAAGGTAACCATTTTGCCCGACATCGGGGTATCAAATTGTATTAAAAAATGTGTTAATTGTTGGAGAAATCAGGTTGCTGGGAGCAGGCTCGGGTGGCAACGGCACAACTGTTGCTATTGCAGCGCCTCGAGCAGCATCCCAAAGAAGATGTAAGCGGCGAACAGTAGCAGGGTAAAGATGATGGTTTTGCCCAGGCATCCCCAAGCACTTGTTGCCGATTTGTCGGCAGGCTTCTTTTTGCCGCTGGATGAAGTCTTTTTTGCCGGTGCTCTTTTGGTTTTTCTGGTATTGATGTCGCTGGCGCTCAATCCATTGTGCTGGCTGGATGTGCTGGCTGGCTTGCGGCGGCCTTTATAGGGCGGTGGAGTGTTCATTGCCGCTTCGCGCTGGTTGGAGGTGTCTTCAAAACTGATGGTTTTGCGCTTTGGCGACGATGTGTTGCCAGACTTGTCCTTGCCGGGCGTCATGCGGGCCTTGGGCACGGGTTGCTTGGCCTGCAGCAGGCACTGCGGGCAGATGATGACGCCATCGTTGGCAATGAGTTGCTCATTGCTCACATCCAGTTTTTTGCCGCATTTGGGACAGGTCCAGCGCATGTGTCGTGTAATCAAACAGGATATTCAAAGCCATGCAAGCGTGCATGCCGGCCAGCCGCCGGCATGCACACTGCAATGGTGATGTTAACGGTTGTTATGCCTCATAGTGGATGATGGCCTTGACCACGATGTGCCAATTGCCGTCGATAAATTCGGCTTCACCGGGACGGTCGGTCACGATGCGCTTGCCGTTGGGAATCTGGATGGCATTGCCCGAGCAGGCGCGAATCAGATTCTCGGCAGGCATCATCAGAGCGAAGGCGTGCACCTCTTCCTTGTCGATGACCTCAAAGGTGCCGTGCAGGCCGTCGGCGGTGTTGAGGATATAGATGCTGTTGCCGGGCTCAAAAGCGTCACTCACGCGGGTGAAGTCGTCGTTCTCATCGGGTTTGGCCATGTAGAGCGTCATGGGTTCTTCCTCTTCCTCGGCGATGGCGCCGGCCTCACGCTCTTGCTGTGCGGCCTCGATGGCGGTAGCCACGGCGGTGGTCACCTCGCCGCGGCCGGCGGTCATGCGAATGGAAAGTGCCTTCAACTCGTCGGCAGCAGCGTCCGAGAACTCCTGCAGGTTGGCGTTGGTGCGGTCGAGTTCGCGTGCAAAGGTGCGGCGCATCTCGGCAATCTTGCTGCGGTTGCCCAGTGCCGTGAGCAGTGCCCACAGGCCCAGCAGCGCTGCAATGATGCCCAGCCACAGCGGCCAGTTGAAGGTGCCGCAGCAGGTGCTTTCCTGCTTTGCCTCGGCAGGAACGGCACCCTCCTGGGGGACAGAATCTCCCTGGACAGGAGCCACAGCGGCGGTAGCCGACTCGGGATGAGCCTTCAGGAACTCCTGGAGGTCAGGCTCCACAAGTCGCCAAATCTGGGGCTTGACCAAGCCCTTGAGGTCGGCAACAGTGCAGTTGGTCTTACCCTCTTGCTGCTTGAACTCCTGGTAGATTTTTTCCCACTTTTGCCCCTTGCTGCCATAGACCTCGTTCAGGTCTTCAAGCGTGTAGCCGTTGGGGTACTGTGCCTTGAGGTCCTCAATCCGCTTGGAGAAGCCCTTGTCGTAGGCAGTGTATTGAGCGCAGATGGCAATGCCCTGCTGCCACTGTGCCGGAGCCAGTGTCATGGCTTCGTCAAGGCTGGTCTGGATGGTCGTGTCGGCATTTTCGGTTTGCGCCATGGCTGTCATGGCGAGGCAGACGATGGCTGCCACAATCAGTGTGATACGTTTCATAATTTGTTGGAATATGGTTGATTAATTTTGTTGGTTAAACTTGTTGATGACATCGTTGCGCATGTTCTTGAGCAGGTTGTGGCGGATGACGCCGATAACCGGGTAGAAGAACGGCACGTCCTCGACCACGTCGCCCGCGTTGTAGCGGCCCTTGAGGAAAGTGTTGATGCCTGCCGTCAGGTAGTTGGCCAGGTTGTCGTTGACCACGCTGGCAAACAGGCGCAGGATGTTGTTCTCGATGCCGAACTCGTCCTTGACAGTGGCGTCACACAGGTCGATGAAGAACTGGTTGAACTCCTTGACCTTCTCGACCATGCGCTCGCGCACCTCGACCGACTCGACTTGGGCCATCGTCAGGTCGTCCTCGCCGAGCATCGAACAGCAGTAGCGCATGCGCTTGATGGCCGTTGCGTTGTAGTTGCGCACGTCGGCCTGGCCCTCGAGGCGGCGGTTCTCGAGCTTGATGCCGCCGCGGCAGGTGATCTGCTTGGGGCACTGGTCCTCGATTTTGATTTCAAACAGTTCGTCATACTGCTTGCCATAGACGCACTCAATGATGAGTTGGGTGAGCATGCCGGTGCGGCTGTGCGAGCCCAGGATGTTCAATATCTTGCTGCCCGTGCCCGAGAAGTAAATCTGCTTGGGCATCTCATAGCCGCGTTGCTTCATTGCCTGGGCGATGTAGTAGATGATGGCGCTGTAGAAGTACATGAATATCAGGCGCCGCTGGCTGTCGTTGCGCAGCAATGCGTTGTAACTGTACAGGTTGCGGTCGATCTCGCGCAGGGTGCGCAGTTCCTCTACGTTCTCAATCGAGAAGAGGAAGGCGTTGATGTCCTCGCTGCGCTTTTGGGCCATGATGTCGCTCATGATGCTGCTCAGGTAGGCAATGTTGTTGCCCTTGTCATTCTCGATGAGTTGCTTGAAGTAGCGGGTGTAGTGCTGCAGCAACGGGTTGTTGTCGGCGTCCTTGTCGGTAAAGCCGTCGCCAAAGATGGCGTTGCCGGCAAAGCGGAACGACGAGATGGCGACCGGCTCGCTGCGCATGCGGTCCTCGCTGGGCTGGTAGATGACGGTGTCACAGGTGCCGCCGCCAATGTCGATGGACACATAGCTTGCCCCGGCCACCTCGGCACCGCTGTAATAGGCGGCGGGCGCGAGGCTCTCGGGATAGCTGCGCAGGCGGTCACTGTCGGCGCCGATGTAGGTGTTGAACAGTTCGGTCCAACTCTCTTCCAGTGTGTTGCGGTCGGCGCCGCCCATGCTCACGGGGTAGAAATAAACGATTTCGGTGCGGCGCAGGTCGGCATTCTCGAGCAGGGCCTTGGCCTTGATGAGCAGCGTCAGCTCGCGCAGGAAGGCTTTGGCCAGCTCGGTGTCGCCCTTCCACTTGAGGTTGGTGGTCACCTCATAGCCGTGGAAATAGCGGCGCTCATACAGGAACGGGATGTTCACGTCGCTGAAGAGGTTGCATCCCATGCCGCTGTTCTCGTTGCGCGCCAAGGTGGAGCGCAGCGGGAAACCGTAGATGTTGTCAATCTCGCGCGGCACAAACTCCACGCGCTGCACCTGCTCGGCATATTCCAGCGAGTGTGGCTTGTGCAGCGAGGCGACGAGCACCTGCGTCGAGCCGTACTCAAAGGTGAACGGCTGTGACGGCTGCCCCTTTTCGGCCCACTCGACATGAGTGTTGGTGGTGCCGAAGTCCACGGCAAATATCAGTTCCTTGGCGCTGGGCATATAGGGTTTCCACTGCGGGATAATCACGCCGCTGGAGCGGCCCAGATGGTTCTGCACGCTCACGTCGATGTAGTCAAACGAGCCGTCAACGTCATAGTAAGTGGTGCTGTAGCCGGCGTGTGAGCGGTCGTTGTCACGCACGTTGAGGCCGTCAATCTTCATGCCCTCCTTGTAAAAGCGCAATGTGGCGCCGCCGTTTTCTATCATGGTGAACAGTTCCACGGTGTAGTCGTCGTTGGTGTCGGTCTTGACAAACGGGAAAATCGAGGCAGACAGTGTGGCGCCCACCACGCGGCCTGTGCCGCGGTGCTCGTCAAAGGTCCAGGTGTGGTCGTTGATGGGGAAGTATTTGCGCGACATCTCGATGAAGCGGTTCTCGCCTTTCTTGACGCGGATGCGCAGGGTTACCATCACGCTGCCGTCGGCATACTCCTCGATGTCCATCACATTCCTGCCGGCAATGGTGCCTTTGATGTAGCTGGTGTCAAAGTAGGTGAACAGCAATGGCTTGATGGGCAACAGGTAGCCGCAGGTGGGTTGTGGTGTGCGCGGCTTGATGTTGCCGTCAAAGAAGTGGTCGGTGTCAATCACACAGCCGCTGTCCAGGCGTACAATGGTGTCGGTCAGGAAGTCGTCGGTGGTGACAAACGGGTATTGTATCGAGGTGTCGGGCAACTTGCGGTCGTTGAGCGCGAGGTTGTCGGCATAGACCTGTGTGGCGCTGTCCCATTCCTTGTCAATGTAGCGGTACTGTTCCACGCTGCCGTTGAAGCCGTTGACCAGCACCAGCGGCAGTTCGCCCTGGCCTTGGGGCAGCGTCGGCGCAATGACGAAGTCGCTCTCGCTGGCTGCCGTGCGGATGTCCAGCACGCGCTTGTGGTAGAAACGCGCGCCCAGCACGCTCACGTCGATGCCGCCGCCAAAGGGGTCGTAGCTGTGCTCAAGTTGTTCCAGCACGGCGCTCGCGCGTCCCTCGTCCAGGGCATCCAGGTTGGGGATGACGGCAGTGAGGCGCTGATAGAGCGCGGGACGGTTGGCGCGCAGGGGCTCGAGGTTCTTTTGCATATAGGCATACACCTCGCCGCAGTGCAGGCGCAGGGCGGGGTAGGCGTTCATGAGCAGGTACATGTAATAGACGAAGTCCTCGTCGCGCTGCCACAGGTGGCGCACCTCGCTGAACAGGCTCACGCCTTGCTCAACCTTGATGGCGTCGATGGCGCTCACGGCGGGGGCGGCCATCACAACCGAGGCGGGCGACGTGCCGCCCAGCACCTTGCGGTCCCACATCAGGATGTACCAGTCCTTGAGCATGTCGAAGTTATAGACCTTGTCGCTCATCAGGAACAGGTTGAGCGTCTCGCCGTACAGTTTGTGTTGCGGGTTGGCCATCAGTTGTTCCAGGCACTCCTCGCGGTTCCAGCGGATGATGCGCAGGTAGTCCTTGTGGTTCTCGTAGTCAAAGAACAGCTGTGCCACATCCAGGGCGTTGCTCACCAGGCGCTCGTTCATTCTGGCGCCGCGCAGGCGGTCGTTGGCCAGTTGCTTGAAGGCGTTTTTCACCAGGTCGAGCTGTGCCAGCGGGCTGGGGATGGCGGTGCGCGGGTTCTCGCTCAGGCCGCCGTCGGGGTCCTTGATGCGCGCGATGTCGTCGTCGCAGTACGGGCCGCGTTCAATCCAGTCCTCCTCACCATTCTTGGTGTTGTTGTTGCTATATGATAATATCTCGCTCATTGGTTGAGAGTTTTGGGGATTCTAATTGATGTTTTCATAACGGTCTTTGAACACGTTGCGGGCCGCTTGGTTGAACAGGTCCATCAACTTGAACTCGACGGTGTGGTCGCTGTACTTGGCGTTGTTGAGGCTCAACTTGTTCATCTCGCTCTTGAGCACGTCGTTGTCCACCTTCTTGTGGCCAAAGAAGCTGTTCTTCTTCACGCTCACGCCCTCAATGGCGTTGCTCATGTCAAATTCGCCGGGTTTGAACAGCGCCACGCTGCGCATGTTGTCGTTCATCTCGCTCAGCCACATGGTGTAGCTCTCAAGGAACTGGTCCTTCAATGTGCGGTAGAACTGCGACATCTTAAAGTCGTCGGTGATTTGGGGATGGTCCTTGGTGAATCCCTGGCCGATGATGTTTTCAAAGCCGGTGGCCAGGAACAGGTACAGCAGGTGGAACTTGCACAGGGGCTCGTAGATGAGCTGGCGTGTGCGGCGGCCCAGCGACAGGAAGTTGATGCTCAATTCGTCCTTGGCGAGGGCATATTCATAGGCCTTGGTGTCCAGTGGGTATCCGTCCATGTCGGTGAGTTTGTTGTCGGGAACGCCGGCAAAGTTGAGCGGCGCCAGGGCACCGATGAGCTCGATGAGGTGGGCGTTGTTGCGCTGGCCGTGCTCGCCCGGGTCGTAGATGTAGGGCTTGCTCCTCACCTGGTCGCCCAGGTAGTAGATGCTGTTCACGTTGCTGTCGTTGGCGCCCGTGAGCGTTTTCATGTAGTAATAGAGGGCGCTCTGCGTCTTGACGATGAAGTCGCTGGTGGCGATGCGCTGGTCGTTCTTGTTGCCCTCGAGGGTGAAGTAGGGGAGCACCGTCAGGCCGCCGATGGGCGCGCGGCTCAGGGCGTCGCGATTCTCGATGCCCTCGAGGTTGGCGGCCTGGCGGATGTTCTTGACCATGATGGGGAAGCCCGATGCCCCGGTGCCGCCAAAGATGCTGCTGATGAAGAAGATGCGGTCACCCTGGCGGAAGATGTTGCTGAAGGCCTTGAACTCGTTGCTGTCCTTGATTTGGTTGAGCGCCACGCTGCCGATGTTGGGGCTGCCCACAAAACCGATGTTCATCTTGTTCTCGAGCTGGTAGTCGGCAAACAGCAGCGACGTGAGGGCCTGGTTAGCCTCGTTCATCGTGTCATAGCCGATGAATTCGCGGAACTTGCTGTTCTCCACGGCGCCCAGGTTGAAGATGAACGTGTCGTTGAGCACCACGCTAGTGTTGCTCATGATTTCCCTCAAGGTCACGATGCGGTTGGCAAAGAATCCGTCGGCGTTGGGGTCGTTACCGTAGAGCTTGCGGCGAATTTCGCGGTAGTCGTTGAGCAGCGCCTCGGTGCGCTTGAGGTCCTCGTTAGCCTTGTGCGGGTCGATGATGACGGGCACGATTTCCAGGTCGCGCACGGCCTTGCCGTTCTCGTCCAGGGGCCTGACGCCGGCTGCCGACAGCATTAGCAGCGACTTGAGCACGCGCGATCCCGTACCTCCGATAGCAAATAAGAATAGTCTCATTTCTTGTTTGTTAATATATTATCGCGCCATCCAAGCCCCAAGCCTTTTTCTCACGCTAAGGCGCTAAGGCGCTAAGTTTATTTATATATCGTTTTGTTTTGGTTCAACAAAATTATTGGCGATTCGCTTAATGCCATCTTTCAACAAAGCCTGGTTGAAGTTTACCAAAAAACCTAAATGTTTATCAGAAAGTTTCAAATAGGTAAGCAACTGCTTCTTATAAACTGGATGTAGTTCTTCTACAGACTTGAGTTCAAGGATGAATTTATCTTCTACAAGGATGTCGACAACAAATTCTAATCCTAAGTCCTGACCTTTGTAGGAGGCATTGATTGGAACTTGGTTTTGAGCTTTGATGCCCCGTGATTTCAGTTCAATCATGAGCGCCCGCTCATAGACTGACTCAAGCAATCCCGGTCCCAACTGACTGTAGACCTCATAGATTGCGTCTAAAATCGGTCGGGTTCCATCATCGGCCCAAACTCTTTTGTCAATCATAATAATTCTTTGTCCTTTAAATCTTTGCGCCTTAGCGCCTTAGCGTGAAAAATTTCTAGCATGGCGCGTGGAAAGTTTACTGCGGCAGCGGGGTGTGGCGGCAGTTGCGGCTCCACCAGCGCATCGAGTAGGACGCCACGATGAACAGCAGCGCCGAGAATAATGCGGTCTGGAACTCAAACGAGATGGCCTCGCCGGCATACATCAGGCCGGCGGCGGCAAACTTGGTGTCGTTGTAGATGTAGCACACCACGGGGGTGAACACCGCCACGATGCCCAGCACGGCCAGCCAGTGATACCAGCGGTCAAACTTCACCGAGTCGATGGCGTAGTAGTACAAGGCGGCGGCGCCCCATGCCACCACGATGGTGATGGCGGCAATCACGGGATACATGTCCAGGTTGAACATCTTGTCGTTGTAGCCCTGGCTGAAGAACAGTTGCTCATAGATGTTGAAGCTGTCGCTGCAGCTCAGCACAAAAAAGACAATCGTGATGGCAACGCCGATGATTAAATACACTAAGTGTTTCATATTCTTGTTGTTGGTGATGTCGTGGGTTGAAGATGTTACCGTTGCAGTTTGACGACGATGTCAAAGTAGCTGTTGCCGCCGCGCATCGCCTGGAACATGCCGCCCAGCAGCTGGTCCAGACCGAGGGTTGTCGATGCGAAACCGCCGGCAGCGCTTGTATCGCTTGTGGCCGACGAGCGGGCAATCCACTGCGGCAACTCGTTGCGCAGCGAGATGCGCACCTCGTCGCGGGGGCTCTTTTGGTCGCCCGTCAGCGTCAGGATGTGCGTCATGCCCTCCAGATAGTCCTTGTTGTTGGCGGTCACCATGTCGGGGGTGATGCGCTGAACCTTAAGGGTATATCCGTCAACGCTTTGCACGTCATAACTGTTGGCATCCTCAAGCATGGCATCGTCCTGCATCATGCCGCCCAGGTTGGCTGCCAGCGAGAAGCACAGCTTGCCCGTCTGACGGTCGCCTTGGCAGTTGTCCAGCACCAGTTCGTTGCCGTGCTTGGCGCGGAAACGGCCCGCGTTGTCTTTCCAGTCGGGCAGCACTTGCACGGGCACCTCGTTGGTGCCTTGGTTAAAGCGGTAACTGCCTGTGCAGCCGTCGGGTTCAAGGGTACCCTTGTAGCGGCTGTCGCTGGCCAGTTGGTTCATCACCTCGGTGTCGGCGATGATGACCAGGTAGTAGGGACGCTTGCCGCTGTATTCAAACGGCACATTGTTATAAGGATAGTACTTGCCGTTGTAGTCGCCCATGAATTGCTGCACTACCACGCTCTTGCCTTTGTATTTGGCAAAAACGCGGGTGGCGAGGGAGTTCTCCTCGTTGAAGATTTTGTCCAGGCTCACGCCGCGGGTGTCGCGCGGCGAGTAGATGAGGTCGCTCACCAGCACGCTCACGTTGCCGGGCTGCTGCGCCTCGAGGATTTTGTTGAAAATCAGCTGGAAGTCGGTGTATGCCGCATCGCCCATGCCCGCCGTGCTCTGGTAGATGTCGCGGTCCTGCAGGAACTCGTCCACGCTGTGCCGGTAGGGGTAGATGCCGTCGTTCACGATGTTGATGTCCACCTTGCTGCCCGCCGGAAAGCGGTTGATGAGGTCGTTGACGGTCTTTTTCAACTGGCCGCCGCCGCTGCGCGAGTCATAGGGCACCATCGAGCCGCTGCGCTCAAAGTACACCGTCAGCGACAGGTCCTGAACGCCGCCATAGGAGCGCGTGTCCCAATGCATGGGCGGCCGCAGGTGCGACCCGATTTCTTCGATGAAATCGGCCATTTTCTTGTGGTCAACCTGGCCGGCATCGGTCACCAGGTCACGGTACTTGTCGGCATTGGCGGTGACCATGCTGCACAGCGAGTCATACATCGCCTTGGTCGTGTCGCCGTTGACCAGCGCGGCGCGCACCGCCTTCTCCAGCGCGCCGTGACCGCCGCACGACATGCCGCACAGCAGCATCAGCAACAACCCTGCAAGGGCTGGTAATCGTTTCATTTTTACCATGATATTTCTTTTTCTCGGTATTGATGCGGGAACACTATCCCGTAAATTATGCAAAAATAGTGCCTTTCCCGTCATTGGAACCGAAACAAAGAGTTAAAAAACGTTATCACATTCATTGTTTTGGCTTGTGGGCGGCTTGCAGGGCGGAGCCGCCGAAAAAAATGGCATGTTGTCGCAATAAATTAGCATTGATTTCTTGTCTAATTATATAATAATGTCTAATTTTGCGGTCAAATTCAGGCCAAATTGATGCCTGGATGGAGTCAAAACGATGAAACAAAAAAGAGTTTGCACCCGGCAATCGATTGGCCATGAGCAGTTCTGCTATTTTTGCATAGTGGATAACCTCCACGGCAGTCAGTCTGCGCGGAGCACACTCTTACGGCACGTCCAGCCCAATTACCATGACTTGCATGGATTGCGGCTGGATTTTTGTTATATGGCGCCGCCGCATCCCGGCCACTTGGCGCCTCGCTGACAGATAATTCAAAATCAAAATAAACTCAATTAATAAATAACATTTTCAAATTATTATGAAGAAAAAATTACTAACCTTTCTCTTAACAGCCCTCCTCGCCTTCGGCGTGGGCTGGGCAGCAGATTATGTTAAGGTAACATCCACAGCGGGTCTTACCAATGGACAGTATCTGATTGTTTATGAAGGCAAAAATGTTGCTTTCAATGGCGGATTAACTACATTTGATGCCCCGAGCAACACCATTCCGGTGACCATCTCTAATGGTAAAATTGCATCAACATCAACGACCGATGCCGCATCATTTACTATTGATGTTTCCCAGGGAACAATCAAGAGCGCCAGTAAGTATTACATTGGTAATAAATCTAATTCCAATGCATTGTCAGCAAGCACAAGCGAAGCATACACCAACACATTGTCTATTGAAACAAACGGTGACGCAACAATCGTTTCGTCTGGCGGTGCATATCTTCGCTACAATGCTACCAGTGGACAAGACCGCTTCCGTTATTTTAAAAGTTCTACATACACAAGCCAAAAAGCCATCCAGCTCTATAAACTGGAGCAAGGCACCACGCAAGAGACTGTAGCGACTCCTGCGTTCTCGCCTGAAGCAGGAAACTATACTTCAGCGCAGAATGTAACCATCTCGTGTGCCACCAGCGGTGCAACCATCTACTACACCACCGATGGCACGACCCCCACGACAAGCAGCGCAGTTTATAGCGCTGCTATCCCTGTAAGTGAGACCACGACCATCAAGGCCATCGCCGTCAAGAGCGGCATGACTAACAGTGAAGTTGCCGAGGCAACTTACACGATTTCCGCCACTCCCGAGCTTGGCAATTATTATGTCAAGGTAACATCCACAACTGGTCTTACTAATGGGCAGTATCTGATTGTATCTGAAAATGAAGATGGAAATGTTGCTTTCAATGGCGGATTAGCTACACTTGATGCCGTGAGCAACACCATTCCTGTGACCATCTCAAATAATAAAATTGAATCAACAGCAACTACCGATGCCGCGTCATTTACTATTGATGTTTCCAATGGAGCAATCAAAAGTGCCAGTGGAAATTACATTGGTAATGGCTCTGATTCCAATGCATTGTCAACATCCACAAACGCATTAACTAACACGTTGTCTATTACAGTTAGCGGTGATGCTACTATAAAAGCAAGTGGTGGCTCATATCTTCGCTACAATGCTACCAATGGGCAATGGCGCTTCCGTTACTTTAAAAGTAGTACCTACACTGGTCAAAAACCCATCCAGCTCTATAAACTGGTGCAAGGCACTACGCCCGATACTGTAGCGACTCCTGCGTTCTCGCCTGCAGGCGGAACCTATAGCGCGGCGCAGAATGTAACTATCTCGTGCGCTACTGAGGGTGCCACCATCTACTACACCACCGATGGCAACGACCCCACGACAAGCAGCGATGTTTATAGCACCGCTATTCCTGTAAGCGAGACCACGACCATCAAGGCCATCGCCGTCAAGAGCGGCATGACCAACAGTGAAGTTGCCACGGCAGTCTATACGATTAACATCGTTCCCGATACTGTAGCGACTCCTGCGTTCTCGCCTGCAGGCGGAACCTATAGCGCAGCGCAGAATGTAACCATCTCGTGTGCCACCAGCGGTGCCACCATCTACTACACCACCGATGGCACGACCCCCACGACAAGCAGCAATGTATATAGCGCTGCTATCCCTGTAAGTGAGACCACGACCATCAAGGCCATCGCCGTCAAGAGCGGCATGACCGACAGTGAAGTCGCCACGGCCACCTACACGATTGAGAGTACTCCCACCCCGAGCACTGATTTCACGCTGGTTACTGATGCCAGCCAACTGGCGGCAGGTGACGAGATAATTATTGCAAACAGTGGCGCGGCAGGTTCTGCTGTTGCGTTGTCAACCAATCAGACCACCAACAATCGCGGCGAAACTTCTGTTACGATTTCAAACGATTTGAAAATCACCAATCCATCGTCCGACGTCCAGATTATCACGCTTGAGGGCAATTCCGATGGCTGGTACTTTAATGTTGGCAATGGTTATCTTTATGCCGCCAGCAGCAATGCAAACCACATAAAAACCAAAACCACCAAAGATGACAATGCCAAGGCGGCCATCTCGATAAGTGATAACGTCGCTTCGGTGATATTCCAGGGCGACAATACTCACAATGTATTGCAATATAACTCAGGCAGCCATCTTTTTTCATGCTACAGCGGTGCAACCCAAAAGCGCGTTTATATCTATCACAGGGCAGGCACTCCCGTTGTTGACGTAGAGGAGCCGGAGATTACTCCCGCCACGGGCACATATTATGAGAGCCAGACGGTGAGCATCGATGTTCCCGAGGGCACTACGGTATATTACACCACCGACGGCAGCGAGCCTACTGCCGAAGACGGCACTGAGTACACCGGCGAGTTCACCGCCACCTACACCGCTGGCGGTACCACCACCGTCAAGGCCATCGCCATCGACGGCAACGGCAACGAGAGCGATGTTGTCAGTGTTGAATACACTTGGGGCACCTTCTCGGTGACCATCAGTCCCGCTACCCAAACCTTTAGCGGCGCCAGCACCGTGAGCGGCACCATTACCGCCACCCCAAGCGACGCTACTGTAGAATACAGCTTTGACAATACTACTTGGGTGACCTATACTGACGGCTTTACCACTCCCGATGTTGACATTGACGAAAGCGTGACGGTCTATGCCCGTGCTACCAAGGGCGGCGCTACTGTGACCGACACGGCTACCTACACCCGCGAGGCCCTTCCCGCCCCCGCTGCTCCCACCTTCACGGTTGAAGGCGGCGCAGTCGAGGCAGGCACCGTGGTCACCATCACCGCTCCCGAGGGCTGCACGCTGTTTGTGAACGGCACCGCGGTGACCAGTCCATACGAGATGACCATCGACGAGGCCCAAACCGTTACTGCCTATGCTGTCAACAGCGAGGGCACCCAGAGCACGATGGTCTCCTACTCCTTCACCATTGCCGCTCCCAGTGTGAAATGTGAAGCCGTCATCGAGTTTAAAAACAATGACTCGGATGCAGGGACAGATATTACAGATAACAGTATAAAGGATTATTATGTATCGGGCGCTGGTTATATCTCATCTATTACAGATATTAGTAAGGTTTATAAGGGCCTTACTGGCCTGAAATTCTCGTCAAGCAGTGTCAATGGTAACATCACTTTCAATTTGGCTGAGCAGGCCGATGGTTGGCGAGCAACCAAGATTACGCTGAATGCCAAGAAGTATGGTGGTGATGCTGCTGCGCTCAAACTCACAGCGTATTCTGAACAAGGAACACAAACACCAAATTCTCAATCATTGACCGAGAGTCTTGCTGATTATGAGTTTGACTTAGATGGCCGTGACATCACGGGATTTAAGATTGCGGCACTCAAGCGTGCTTACCTCAAGTCCATCACGATTGAGTATATCTGCACTCCCATTATTGATGTTGAGGAGCCGGAGATCACTCCCGCCACGGGCACATATTATGAGAGCCAGACGGTGAGCATCGATGTTCCCGAGGGCACTACGGTATATTACACCACCGACGGCAGCGAGCCTACTGCCGAAGACGGCACTGAGTACACCGGCGAGTTCACCGCCACCTACACCGCTGGCGGCACCACCACCGTCAAGGCCATCGCCATCGACAGCATCGGCAACGCCAGCGAGGTGGTAACTGCCACCTACACCTGGGGCAAGCCCGCCGTAAGCATCAATCCCGGTTCACGCAACGTGACCACCGCCACTCAAATCAGCGTATCGCTTAGCGCCGAGCCCGAGGGCTGCACCATCTATTACACCACCGATGGCAGCACTCCCACCGCGTCCAGCGCGCAGTATGACGGCACCGCCATCCCCGTTAGCCTTAACGAGGTCGGCGACCAAGTGGTCATCAAGGCCATCGCCGTGATTAACGGCCTGACCAGCGATGTCGCTACCGCGACCTACAAATATGTCGAGCAACTCGTCAATGTGAATGCACCCTTCTTCTCGCCGCTGGTAAACAACACCTACTACGGTGACCAGACGCTCGAAATTGGCTGCACGACCAACAATGCCGACATCTACTACGAGATTACCGAGGTAACAGGCGCCACGGCACCCGCTGCGGGCAGCGTCAGCGACCCGGGCAACAATTCCACCTTCTACAACGCTCCCGTGCCCATGACCGTTGGCCACAGCTATTATGTGAAGGCTGTTGCCTATGTGGGTAGCACCCCGAGCACCATCAGCGAAGGCTGGTACATCATTAAGGACGAGAGCGAGTTTGAAGGCGTGAGCGGCGTGACCTACGTCAAGAGCTGCAAGGAGTTCAACGACCTCACGACCACTGGCGTCAAGGTTCGCTTCATGAATCCCGTTCAGGTGGTTTACCACTCGACCTATACCAACAACGGCGAGTTTGCCGAGTACTGCTACGTTCGCGACAACAGCGACTATGCTTGCGTTTACTTTGGCAAGCGCGACACCGGCAACAAGACCATTTATCAGATGGGTGATTGGATTGACGGCAGCCAAATTGAGGGTGAGGTCAATATTTGGGACAACAACTTCCACAACCAGCTGGGCACTTCGAGCCACAGCATCACCAGCTGGCCCAGCCAGGCATTGGGCTGGAGTGAGGTTATCCCCAACACCGCCACCTGTGCTGAGATTGCCGGCGGCACCACCGACGGCGCCAACCTGTGGGGCAACTATGTGCACGTGCGCTACACCACCATGAGCGACGTTCATGATTACAGCACCTCTGACCCCAAGCACACCGGTTACATCAATGACCCCTCTGGCGTTGACACCTATTATGACAAGTTCTACCGTTGGAGTGCGGGTACATGCTCCTACCAGAACCATAATGAAGCCATCAACTGTTTGGGCGACTACGACCAGGAATTCTTTACGGCAAAGCAGAATGCCGGCGCCACCTTCGACGTCTATGGCGTGGTAGATTACTACAAGCCTTACGACTTGCCCTTCGAAATCTGCCCGATTGACTTCCTGTGGATTTACAAGCCCGTTGTTCCCGCAGGCGGTGAATTCACCAGCACGCAGACCATCAACCTCACCGCCACTCAGCCCGAGTGGGCTGCCGAGGGCGTGGTGATCTACTACAAGACCGATGACATGGAGGACTGGGCAGTGTACAACGGCCCGTTCGACATCAGCTCGACAACCACGCTGCAGGCCTATGCCGAGGTTCCCGCCAAGAAGAATGACACGGCCGAGACCGACTACAACGACTACGTGCGTTCGGTAACCGTTTCGGCCACCTACACCTTCACCAACATCGCCGATCCCGTCATCTCTCCCGAGAGTTGCGTGATTGAGGTCAACGACGGCACGAGCGTGAGCGTTTCGGTTGCCACCAACTCCACCAGCGCCGCCGGCACCGTGACCATCTACACCACCAACGGCGAGGACCCCCGCACCAGCGATGAGGTTTACACCGTCACCGACGGCATCGACAACCTGACCATCGACGAGACCACGACGGTCACCGCCATCAGCTACATCGTGGTTGGTGAGGAGACCATCTGGAGCAACCCCGTGAGCGAGACCTACACCTTCGTCAAGAAGAACGGTGTTGAGTACACCCTGTGCAAGACCGCTCCCGTTGTGGGCAATGTATATGTGATTGTAAACAAGGCCCACCAGATGGGCTTGAGCACTCAGCAGAACGCCAACAACCGCGGCTCGGTGGGCGTTATGTTCAAGGACAACACCGGCAAGGACGTTGTCTATGGCAACGACGAGCTGGCACAGTTCACCCTCGAGGCAGCAGTTGGCGGCCGTTACTACTTCAAGACGCTCAACGGCGACCAGGCCGGTTACTTGTGCGTCGAGACCAACGACCGCGCCAACCTCGTGACCGAGGCTGCGCATGACGATAACGGCGCCGACGTGGCCAGCGTCAGCATTGGTGCATCGAACAACAATGTTGATAAGAGCTACATCGCCACCATCAGCTACAGCTACAACGGTGTTACCCGTTACCTGCGCTACTTCAACAACGGCCACATCTTCTCGACCTACACCGACGGCGCCCTCAACGAGGATGTCTTCCTGTACGGCATCGAGGCTACCCCGCTGGCCTATGTCGAGGCAAGCGGCGAGATGGGCAAGCAGTACACCATCAGCGACCAGCTGATTGGCGCTTGGGCCGTGAACGACGGCACCCACCGTTACCTGTGGGCCAAGGACCAGGGCAACCTCTCGATTGACAAGACCTTTGCCCGCGCCGACCAGACCGACTACATGTGCGCCCTTGCCGATCAGGACATTGCCATGGGCCAGACCCGCGAGTGGGACCAGAGCAACTGGGTAATCCTCGACTTTGGCGGCCTGAGCACCGACATCAGTCCTGAGGATTATGTAGGCATGAGGATTCAGAGTACCACCGTCAAGGGTGAGTATGTGGATGACATGAACTTCCGCATCGCGCTGGGCGAGGCTCCCACGGCTGTCGTTGGCGAGACCGCAACCGGCTATCCCGGTTACACCAGCGACCCCTTTGAGTCCAACACGGGCACCGATTACTGGTACAACCAGTACACCACGGTTAACTTTGTGGCCGACAACCTGAACGTGGGCACCAACGAGGGCGCCGTAGCAGGTGCCGCCTCGCCTCAGTCCGGCCGACCCATGTTCTTCATGAATCCCAAGATTCAGGAGATTGCCCACGTGTGGGCAGTATATGCCGGCACCGACAACGGCTATGACAAGTTTGATGTCTATGAATGCGCCGATGGCCAGAACTTCTATGACCTGAGCGGCTCGTTCTGGGTATCCGTCAACGACGGTTGGCTTTACAACAAGCTCAACACCACTGACAACAGCTATGGCCGTCCCGATGTCTCTGGCGATTTCGCGCTTGCAATTGGCGGAAATTACGCCTTCCACGTTGCCGTGAACCGCACGAGCGCCAATTATGGTCCCCGCCGTGCAGCGGTCAAGGACAGCGACAATGACGCTGATTTCAAGGTTTATCCTCTGGATATCCCCGCCGTGCACCTCGATCCCACTGGCGTGACCGACCTCACCGGCGTCAAGACCGTGAGCAGCGTGCGCTACTACAACATCATGGGCATGGAGAGCGAGCAGCCGATTGAGGGCGTCAACATCGTTGTCACCCGTTACACCGACGGCACTTCATCCACTGTCAAGGTGATGCGTTAAGCTGCCTGAGAATCGGTAAAAAACGAGATTCCCTATAACTGAAAGTCAAGCGACCCAAACTGGGCCGCTTGACTTTTTTTTGTTAAAATTGCAAGCGTTTAATAAAATATGTGTATATTTGCAAGTTAAAGACTAAAAACAAAACAACAATAAGATACTACGACTATGCGTAAACACATTTTCATGCTGCTTGCTGCAGCGGTCACGGCACTGACGGCGACGGCTATCACGGTGGACATCACTCCTGGTACCCTGGCTGCCGCAGTGGGCGATGACATCGAAGCTACCGCGTTGACCGTCACCGGTTCGATGGATGCGCGTGACTTCCTGTTTATTTCCAACCAAATGGATGAACTCACCCAACTGGACTTGAGTCAAGCCAGCATCGTGGCCTACCACGGCACGGCACTTTACTCGACCATTGCCGACTATGGCATCAACGAAATTCCCCGCACGGCCTTCTTTGGCAAGAAGCTCACAAGCGTGGTGCTGCCCAACTCGCTGACAGCGATTGGCTATGCCGCGTTTGCCGGTTGCCGCCAGCTGACCAGCGTCACCATTCCCGCATCGGTGACCCGCATTGGCGACTACGCCTTTGCGGGCAGCGGTTTGACGAGCGTCAGTGTCCCCGCCACTGTGCTGGACATGGGCAAGGGCGTGTTCTCGCGCTGCGAGTCGCTTGTCAGCGCCACGCTTGACAATGCCATCATCGGCAATTTCGCCTTCTTGGGCGACACCCGTTTGGCGGATGTTAATTTGGGACAGGGCGTGACCCATGTGCTCGAGGGCGTGTTCAACGGCTGCACGGCACTGCACAGCATCACCATTGACGAGGGCAGCGTGCTCACCCACATCGGCAATGAAGCTTTCATCAACTCGGGCCTGCAGACCGTCGACATCCAGTCGGCGCCCATCGGCACCGTTGGTGACTGGGCGTTTTCCCAGACCCCTCTCGTCAGCGCAACCCTGCCCAATGGCATGACACAGCTGGGCGAGGGCGCCTTTGCCCATGACTATGAACTTGCCAGCGTCACTCTGCCTGGCGTGGGCAACGCGGGCGGCCCCAACCGCATTGGCAGCCGCACCCGCCGCGCTCTGGAGCGCGTCAATGCCTACACCTTTGCCAGCGACACCCTGCTTGCCGTGGGCAACGTGCTGCGCAACGGCGTGACCTATGTGGGCGACTATGCGTTCTACGACAACAGCCAGTGTGTCGATACCATGCGCCTGCCCGAGACTGTGGCTTATCTGGGCGACAGCGCCATGGCCGGCATGACGGGCATGGTGACCCTCAAGGCCGACGCTTTGGAGCCCGCCGCACTCGGCGTGGACGTGTGGGCCGGCGTGGACCAGGAGAGTGTGCTCCTTGTCACTGCCGCCGACAGCAAGGCGCTGTATCAGGCCGCCGACCAGTGGATGTACTTCTTCTTTGGCGGCAGCGACGTGCTGATTGGCGATGTGGACGGCGACGGTTCGCTGTCGCCCTCGGACATCTCGGCGCTCATCGACTACCTGCTCAACGGCACCGGCGATATCAACTTGCCTAACAGCGACGTTGACCAGGATGGCGAAATCAGTCCCTCGGACATCTCGGCGCTCATCGACTTGATGCTCAACGGCAGCTCCATCATGTCGCTTGACGACCTGCACCATCTCGTATTGCACCGCAACGCCACCATCGATGTGATGACCCTCCAGTCCATCAGCCTGCGTCCCGGCGAGACGCGCACCATCGACGTGGCGCTTGTCAACACCGAGAACGACTATGTGGGCTTCCAGGGCGAACTCATCTTGCCGCAGGGCGTCACCCTCAAAGCTGTTTCGGGCATTGACCGCGGCAACGGGCACAGTTACTTCTCGCGGCAGAATAAGTTGGACGAGAATGTCTATACCATCATCGGCATGTCGATGAACCTGCACACCTATGGCATAGCCACGGGTAACATCATGCAGCTGACGGTTACCGCCAGTGACGATTTTGGCGCCGCTGTTGCCGATGTCGAATTTACCAACCTGCAACTCGTGACACGCCGTCACCAGTTGTTTGCCGCAGCCGATGCGCAGGCCGTGGTCAGCACCACAGGCATTGATGAAATCAGCACGGGCAAGAGTGTTGCCGCGGTGCGCTACATCAATGTGGCCGGCCAGCAGAGCAGCGAGCCGTTTGAGGGTATCAACATCGTGGTGACCACCTACAACGACGGCTCTGTCAGCACGGCCAAGGTGGTGAAATAACGTCGGCCGGCAAATATACAGGCTGCCAGCTTGTACAGCAGAACGACCGCGAATGTTTTTTTCACAACACAAAAGATTTGCGATGATTAGTAAACTCACATTATCACTCATAGCAGCAGCCGTGGCGGTTCAGCTTCAAGCCGTGACCATTGAGAACACCGCCGGCGGTCTGTCGTCCCGGATTACCGACACGGGTATTGCCAGTCTCACTGTCACGGGCACCATGGATGCCTATGACTTCTATTTTATTGCCGACAACCTGGACTGCCTCACCACGGTGGACCTCAGCGGGGTGGAAGTGGTGCCGGGATCGGTGAGCCTGCGCTACGGACAACGCGCTTTTGCTGCCGGGGAATTGCCCGCGGGTGCTTTTGCTGGCAAGAAGACTCTTGCCAGCATTGCCTTGCCTTCGGGTTTGAAGGTAATTGGTGACGCCGCGTTTGCCGGCTGTACAAGCATCAGTGCCATCACGCTGCCCGCATCGGTAACCAGTATCGGCGAATATGCCTTTGCGGGCTGTACGTCGCTCACAGACGTCATGCTGCCCGCCAGTGTCGAGCAGGTGGGTGCAGGCGCATTCATGCGCTGCACGAGCCTGAAATCGCTCACGGCGGCATCGGGCAGCCGTCTGGCCAGCATCGGCGAGGGGGCATTGATGGATTGCCCCGCATTGACGGCAATCGACCTCGGCACATCGCTGCAGGCCATTGGAGAACGTGCGCTCGCCGGTTCGGGCGTGGGTGAGTTGGACCTCACCGCCAGCAAGGGCCTCACCGCCGTTGACGCGTGGGCCATGGCAGGCTCGCAGGCCACATCGGTCAAGTTGCCCGCCACCTTGTCCCAACTGGGCGACGGAGCGTTTCTATACGCCACTCGGCTTGAGAATGTAACATTGGGCAGCAAACTTGGCTCTCTCAACGACTATACCCTGGCAGGTACCGCCTTGGCGACGTCTCCCCAGATGGGGGGCATGTCCGCTGTGGGCGACTATGCCATGTATAATGTTTCGACGCTCTCGGTTGTGGAACTGCCCACGACAATCACATGGCTGGGCTCTCGTTCCATGGCAGGCATGACTGGCCTGGCCGAACTCAAGAGCAATGCCGCCAATGTTCCCGCCTTGGGTGAGAATGTGTGGGACGGCGTGAATCAGGGCGCTGTGCTGCTTTATGTGCCCGCGTCGGCCCGAGACAGCTATGCAGCCGCCGAGCAGTGGAAGGAATTCCTCTTTGGCAGCACTTGGCTCAAGGGTGACGTTAATCTCGATGGCGAGGTGAACATCGCCGATGTCAACGCCATCCTGAACATTATCATGGGCGGCCGTGTCGATGCCGACACGATGAAGCGCGCCGACGTCAACGAGGACGGCGAAGTGAATATCGCCGATGTGAACGCTGTGCTCAACATCATCTTTGGCACCCGCAACATCCTTTATATCGATAGAGAGGAGTTGGCCACGTCGATTCCGGTCAATCAACAGACGAACCAAGTAAAATAAAAATGGGCAAGAACAAACTCAAGAAGTTTGCCGACATGGACACGATGGCATGCGTGTTCCAATATCCCTTTGGGGTGCTGGAGCAGGGAGCATGCCCCATGCGCGGCAAGTGGAACGAGCTGTATTTCAAGAACGATAATCCCATCGTGCTGGAACTGGGCTGTGGCAAGGGCGAATATGCCGTGGGCCTCGCCCAGCGTTTCCCCGGCAAGAACTACATCGGCGTGGACATCAAGGGCGCACGCATGTGGACCGGTGCCAAACTCGCCACCGAGCTGCAGTTGCCCAATGTGGCATTCCTGCGCACGAGCATCGAACTCATCGACCGCCTGTTCGCCCCCGACGAGGTGTCAGAACTGTGGATTACATTTCCCGACCCGCAGATGAAGAAGGTGAACAAGCGTCTGACATCAACGCGTTTTCTGGCCAATTACCGCCACATCCTGCGCGACGGCGGCATCGTCCACCTCAAGACCGACAGCCCCTTCCTGTATGCCTACACCCATGCCCTGGTGGAACAGAACCGCCTGCCCGTCGACGCCGACACCGACGACTTGTACGCCAGCGGCCTGTGCAACGACATCCTGGACATCAAGACGCACTATGAGATGCAGTGGCTGCAGCGCGGCCTGACCATCAAATATATCCGCTTTGGTCTGCCGCACGGCCTGGAACTCGTCGAGCCCGACATCGACCTCGAGCCCGACACCTACCGCAGTTACAACCGCGGCTACATACAGATGCCGCAACTCGTGGCTAACGAGGACCAAGAAAACAAATAAGGACTTAAAACCAAGGACTCTAAAAAATCTAATATGACCATCTATCCAAAACTGATTATAGACGCCCTGAGCACGGTGCGCTATCCCGGCACTGGCCGTGACATCGTGGACATGGGCATGGTAAACGACGACATCCGCATCGACGGCAACCGCGTGAGCTTCTCGCTCACGTTTGAGCGCCCTACCGACCCCTTTATCAAGAGCGTGACGCGCGCCGCCGAGGCCGCCATCCTGGCCCATGTGGGAGAGGAAGTGGACATCAAGGGCAATATCACCGTCAAGACGCGTGAGGCCAATCCCGAGGCCGGTGAAGAGGAGCCTGTTCTGCCCGGCGTGAAGAACATCATCGGCGTGAGCAGCGGCAAGGGCGGCGTGGGCAAGTCCACCATCGCCTGCAACTTGGCGGTGGCTCTCGCACTGCAGGGTTACCGCGTGGGTCTGCTGGATGCCGATATTTTTGGCCCCTCGATGCCCAAGATGTTCGGTGCCGAGCAGGAGCAGCTCTATATGCACGAGGTTAACGGCAAGAATCTCATCATCCCGTTGGAGAAATATGGGGTGAAGATGCTCTCTATCGGTTTCCTCGTTGACAAGGACAAGGCCGTGCTGTGGCGCGGTGCCATGGCCAGCAACGCCTTGCGCCAGCTCATCACCGAGGCCGACTGGGGCGAGTTGGACTACTTTATCATCGACATGCCGCCGGGCACCAGCGACATTCACCTGACGCTGGTACAGACGCTTGCCATCACGGGAGCCATCGTGGTCACCACGCCGCAGCAGGTGGCCCTGGCCGACGCGCGCAAGGGCATCAGCATGTTCCTGGGCGAGCATGTGAATGTGCCCGTGCTGGGCATTGTCGAGAATATGTCGTGGTTCACGCCTGCTGCCCATGCCGATGAGCAGTATTTCATCTTTGGCCGTGACGGCGGCAAGAACCTGGCCGAGACGCTGAACGTGGAACTGCTGGGGCAGATTCCCCTCGTGGCAGGCATCTGCAAGGGTAGTGACGACGGCAAGCCCGTGGTCATGGCCAGCGATGTGTCGGGGGCCGCGTTCAAGCAGCTCGCAACGCGCGTCATTGGCGCCGTTGACCGCCGCAACGAGACATTGCCGCCCACACAGGTCGTGAAAACGCATAAGTAAAAAAATCAGAAGTTATTCATCAAACACCATATCATTGATTATGAAAAAAATCATCACTATGCTGGCTGTAGCGGCATTGCTGCTGACCAGTTGCGGTTCGGTTCCCATCACAGGCCGCAAGCAGTTGAACCTCGTGAGTGACAGCGAGGTGCTGCAGGCAAGTCTCCAGGAGTACGCAAGCTTTATGCAGACCGCCAAAGTTTCGGGCCAAAAGACCCAGAGTGCCATGGTGACCCGTGTGGGCCAGCGCATTGCTGCCGCTACCGAGGCTTACCTCAGGGCTAATGGCTATGAGAGCGAAATCCAGAATTTCCAGTGGGAGTTCAATCTTGTCAAGAGTGACGAAATCAACGCTTGGTGCATGCCTGGCGGCAAGATTGTCGTGTATGAGGGCATCATGAACCTGGTGAGCAGCGACGATGAACTCGCTGTTGTCGTCGGCCACGAGGTGGCACATGCCGTTGCCAAGCACAGCAACGAGCGCATGAGCCAGCAAGTGCTCGCCCAGTATGGCGCCAGCGCAGTCAGCATCTTTACCAGCGGCAAGAGTGCTGCAACCCAGCAGATTGCCCAGCAGGTTTATGGCCTTGGCGCCCAATATGGCGTGATGCAGCCGTTCTCGCGCAAGCACGAGAGCGAGGCCGACAAGATGGGTCTGGTGCTGATGACCATCGCCGGCTACAACCCCGATGTCGCTGTTACCTTCTGGCAGAAGATGGAGGCCTCCTCGTCGACTAGCGTGCCTGAGTTCTTGAGTTCGCACCCGAGCCATGAGACCCGCATCGCCGACATCAAGAAGTGGCTGCCCGAAGTGAAGAAGCAGTACGGCAAATAATAGTGAGAAGTAAGGAGTGTGGAGTCAGGAGTAGCATCAGTACACTCCTAACCCCACACCCCTAACTCATTAGAGATGACCAAATCAACTGCCTCAATCATCCTGTTGCTGTTGTCGCTGCTGCCCTCGACAGTGGCGGCGCGCACTGTCGGTGACCTGTTTGCGAGCGAGCCTGGAAAAATCTTTGTCCTGCTCACCCGCACCAACCGTCTTGACATGGTAGATTACCATCTCAACGGTCAGAATGTCGCCATATCAAATCTTGAGGACGGCGATAGCCGTTTGGTGGATATGGACAGCACGTGGCTCAAAGTTCAGTCGAGCGCCAGCAAGACGGTGGAGATGCGCATGATGGTCAATGGCCGCGACACTGTTGTCGCTCTCATCGAGACGGTACTCACCCCGACCCCTGACAGCCGCATCACTTTTTGGAATGCCCAGTGGCAGCCCGTGAAGGCTGGCAAGGTTTTCAAGACGCCTGAACTTGACGATTTTATCTTAAAGTCCATGTCGGCTGACATGCGCGACGAACTTTCGGTTTTGATGCCGTTCCCGTTCATCGAGATGCATTTCTCGGGCGAGCGTCACGATGGACTTGAGGCGGTATTCAAGGCCAAGGAGAGCATTGGTCCGGGCCAGTATATGCGCTTTGCTCCCTATATCAAGGAAACGCTCAACTACCGCATCAATGGCGTGAAGATCAAAACCGTCAAGTGATATATGGACACCCAGTCTAAAGGCATCAGCCTGAGCGAATATACAGCGCTCATCGAGCGTGAAGTCAACGGCAAACCTTCGTTGCGCCAATGGGTGACCGCCGAGTTGAGCGACGTGCGTACGAGCAGAGGGCATTGCTATATGGAACTGCTGGAAAAGGATGCCGGCGGCAATACGGTTGCCAAGATTGGCGGCATCATCTGGTCCAGCATCTACGGTGTTCTCAATCACAAGTTCAGCAGAGCCACGGGGCAGTCTCTTGCCACAGGCATGAAGGTGCTCGTCAATGTCTCGGCCAACTTCCACCGACAGTTCGGCATCAAGGCCATTGTCAATGACATAGACCCAAGTTATACCATCGGCGACATGGCCCGCCAGCGCAAGGAAATCCTTGACCGGCTCACCGCCGAGGGCATCATCGACGACAACAAGCAGTTGCCGTGGCCCGATGTGCCACAGCGCATTGCCGTCATCTCGTCGCCGTCGGCAGCGGGTTATGGCGACTTCATGGACCAGTTGCGCCGCAATGCTTACAGGCTGCAGTATTATACCTGCCTGTTTCCTGCCTTGATGCAAGGGACGCAGACTGTTCCCAGCGTGCTTGCCGCGATTGACCGCATCAATGCACACATTGATTTGTTTGACTGCGTGGTCATTATACGCGGTGGCGGGGCGACCTCCGAACTCAATTCCTTTGACAACTACGACTTGGCTGCCGCTGTCGCCCAGTTCCCCATTCCCGTGATTGTGGGCATTGGGCATGACCGCGACGAGACGGTGCTCGACTATGTGGCTGCCATGCGCGTCAAGACGCCCACCGCTGCTGCCGAGTGGCTCATCCAGCGGGGCACCAATGCGCTTGCCCGACTCATTGAATTTCAGGATGATGTCACCGCTGCCGTGCGCGACAAGCTGGGGCAGGCCAAGGAGCAGATGGCCTATTACACCAGCATGATTCCAGCCACCGCAGGGCGCATTGTCGATGCCAACCGTTTGCGCCTTGACAACTTTGCCCGCACCATTCCCATGGCGGCCACCAGCCTCATCACCGTCCAGCGCACACGCCTCGACCGCAATGCCGAGCGCATAGGGAATGCTGTCACCGGCCTCATGCAGCAAGAGAAACAGCGCCTGCAGGCGCTGAATGACAAGGCGGCGCTATTGTCGCCCGAGGGCACCCTGCGCCGTGGCTATGCGCTTGTCACGCGTGACGGCAAGTGCGTCACCGCCGCGGCCGCTTTGCAGCCGGGCGACCAAGTGACGGTGCAGTTCGCCGCCGGCACCGCCAATGCAACTGTCAACCAAATCGATAACAACTGAAACAAGATAGAACAATGGAAGAAAACGCAACAATGACCTATTCCCAGGCCGTGGACGAACTTGAGCAGATTGTGCAGAAGATGCAGTCGCCCGAGTGCAGCATCGATGACCTCACGGGTTACACCCGGCGCAGCAAGGAGTTGCTCGACATCTGCCGCAGCAAGCTCACCGCCGCCGACAAGGAACTGGAGCAAATCCTCGCCACCATCGAGCAGCAGGGTTGACACCAGCTCGATTTTTCGGAAAAACAGCGCGCTGAGTCCGAAAAATGTAGTACTTTTGCAGGCAATTGCAAAGTTCTTGCGTCTGTGGCGAAATTGGTAGACGCGCCAGACTTAGGATCTGGTAACTCCGGTTGTGTAGGTTCGAGTCCTATCAGACGCACAAATTGAAATGTCAAATTACTGTAATTTAGTGGTTTGACATTTCTTTTTGAGAAAAGTGCTGATAAATCGGGAATTATTTGTAAATTTGCCACATCGTCAGAGCGTGTCTTCTGGCGGATTTTGATTGACAGTAAAAACAATAACCAATAACCGTTATCATGTACAAGATAGAAAAACATCCCATTCTTGACCTACCAAAAGAAGAATTCGTTGAATTCCAGTTTGAAGGCAGGACCGTTCGCGGGCAAAGGGGCAAAACCATCGCCGCCGCCCTTCACCAGGCAGGAATTATTGTTCACAGCCACAGCATCACGGGCCGCAACCGCAGCCTGGAGTGCGGCATTGGCAAGTGCGGTGCCTGTGAGATGCTCGTCGATGGCCAGGTGCGCCGCATCTGCATCACCAACGTTGACGGTGTGAAGGAGGTGCGCGAGATTTCCAAGGACTACATGCCCGAGGCCAAGGCCCGAGCCGCCAGCGAGACCAAGATTTACAAGACCACCGTCGCCATCATTGGCGGCGGTCCCGCCGGACTGGCATGCCGCGAGCAGCTCACCGCGCTGGGCATCCCCAACATCGTGGTGGACAACAACGCCACCGAGGGCGGCCAGTTCAATATGCAAACCCATCAGTTCTTCTTCTTTGAGAAGGAGCAGAAGTTTGGCGGCATGCGCGGCTTTGACATCGCCAAGACCCTTGCCGGCGACAATCATGACGGCATCTTGCTCAACAACACCGTGTGGGACCTGCTCGAAGGCCGCCGCATCGCGCTCAAGAACATCGTCACGCAGGAGGTGAGCTACATCGACGCCGACCACCTGGTGGTGGCCACTGGCGCCGTGCCGTTCATGCCCGTGTTTGAGAACGATGACGTGCCGGGCGTTTACACCGCCGCCGTGTTCCAGAAGATGATGAATCAGGAGCACACCCTGCTGGGCAAGCGCGTGCTCACCGTGGGCGCCGGCAACATCGGCTACCTCACCAGCTACCAGGCCATGCAGGCAGGAGCAACCATCAAGGCCATTATCGAGGGCATGGACCACGAGGGCGGATTCCCCGTGCAGGCCAACCGCGTGCGCCGTCTGGGCATCCCCATCATG
This sequence comes from uncultured Prevotellaceae bacterium, assembly GCA_937898675.1. Classification (GTDB taxonomy): domain Bacteria; phylum Bacteroidota; class Bacteroidia; order Bacteroidales; family Muribaculaceae; genus Sodaliphilus. The sequence goes on along the minus strand of CALEJB010000034.1, from coordinate 57,337 downwards.
ACCTCGCACGTGCTGCTGCGCGCCATCCCCAACGAAGACTACACCGGCATCACGGGCGCCGTGATTGCCGAGTGCCGCAATTTCCAGCCCATCCCCGGCACCGAGCGCGTGATTGACGACATCGACATCATCAACATCTGCACGGGCCTCATCCCCGACAACCAGCTGCTCGTCAAGGGCCGCTCGGTATTTGGCCGCAACGTGTACGGTGCCGGCGATGCTGTCCGCATCGGCGAGGGCACCAGTGCCGTGCTGCGCGGCCGTCAGGTGGCCTATGAAGTGGCCCAGGAACTGGGCCTGCGTTTCCCCTACGAGGATTACCTGGAGGTGTCCCGCCAGTACATCGACTCGCAGCAGCGTCCCGTGCGCCTGCTCGAACAGGCGCGCATCCCCAGCGAGGAGCGCATGGCAGCCAAGCCCTATGTGCAGATTAACTGCCTGTACGGCTTTGCCTGCAACCCCTGCACCTTCTCTTGCCCGCAGGGAGCCATCACCAAGCCCACCACCTCGTCGGTGCCCGTGGTTGACTACGACAAGTGCATCGGCTGCATGCAGTGCGTGAACCACTGCCCCGGCCTGGCCATCTTTGGCTACGACAAGCGCAAGAACGTGGTGTTCCTGCCAGTAGAATATGAGGTAGAAGAAGGCAAGGAAGTGTTCCTGGTTGACGACAACGGCGCCAAGGTGGGCGAGGGTGTCATCGAAAAGGTGCTCAAGAAGGACAACAAGACCAACGTGGCCCGCGTCCAGGCCACCCAGGCCGACGACCTGAACCAGGTGCACGGCTTCATCCTCAAGGAGCGCTATCCCGAGCCCCTGAACATGCGTCCACTCACCCATCCCGAGGAAGGCAAGGCCTTTGTATGCCACTGCGAGGACGTGGATGTGCAAACCCTGCTCGCCATTGTGGGCGACCGCAAGTACATATCGGTGGACGAACTCAAGCACACCACCCGCATGGGCATGGGTCCCTGCCGCGGCAAGCGCTGCGTGTCGCGCGCCAGGCAGATACTGCGCGCCCACGGCATCGAGGTAACCGGCGACAGCACGCCCCGCGCCCCGCTGGCCAATCAGGTGACATTGGGCGATGTGTATAACGGCGAGTCCAAGGAGACCTTCGTCTTTGAGCACGGCGCTGTCGTCGAGAAAGCCGAGGCCGAGGTCATCGTCGCCGGCGGCGGCATGGCCGGTAGCGCGGCATTCCGCTACTTTGCCGAGGCCGGCAAGCGCGTCATCCTGGTCAACTACGACCGCGGCTCGACATGGCGTTGCATTGGCGGCGGACGCCCCGCCTTCTCCAACCCCGACATCAGTGACATCGCCATGCACAACCTGGAAATCTTCCGCGACGTGCAAGAGCACTGCAACATCGACCTGAAGATGACCCGCTATGTCAACCTCGTTCACGACGACGCCACCTACCGCTCCCTTGACGCGTCACGTGCCTGGAGCGAGGCCTACATGATTGACCGCAAGGACTTTACTAAGGAGATTTCGCCCTACTGGAATCCCAATGACAACATCTACAGCCACGCCTTGATTTCGGAGAACTGCTGGCAGGCCACGCCCGGGCGCACGATTGAGTATGTGCGCACTGTGGGCAAGCAGCACGGCGGCGAGGTGCTCGAGGACTGCGAGGTGCTGCATGTGCAGCGCGCCGGCGACAAATACCGCGTGCTGGTGCGCCGCCACGACAAGCGCTATGTGGAATATACCTGCGACCACTTTGTCAACGCCATGGGCTGGGGCTCGGAGAAGTTCACCGACATGCTCGGCATCGACACCCAGCTCTATCCCGTCAAGCACCAGGCATTCATCACCCGCCGTCTGCCCAACATGGGCATCAACGGCGACTCGCTCGACATGATTATCGACCGTCGCCACTACAAGGGCTTCAACGCCGTTTACGGCCAGCAGTTCCTGCACACCGGCCAGATCATCGGTTGTGCGTCGCCCGACTGCGACCCCTATGAGGCACGCCAAAACCTGAAGTACAACAGTCAGGCCTTCCTCAAGATTGTAAGCGAGATGTTTGCCCAGTGGATACCCAACTTGGCATCCGTCGGCTTCCATGCCGTGTGGGCGGGCTACTACATCGAGCCGCGCTATATCATTGACCCCGATGCGGGTCTGCTCACCGGCCTGCGCGGACACGGCTTCATGCTCAGCCAGTATCTGGCCAAACTGTATGTGGACAAATATCTGGGCAAGCCCGTTCCGTCCTATATGAAGGACCTCGCCCTGGGCGGCAAGGGTCTGAGCGAGAACGCCTTCCAGTAAACAAGCGACACAAAATCCTGACACACAGTGCCCCCGAAAGTTGAAGAATGCTTTCGGGGGCATTATGCATCGGCGCCGAGCGTAACATGAAACAATTCGCTGCCCGCTTCTGTTCATGTTATAATGAATGCCAGGCAGTTCAAGGCTGTCTGGCATTCATTGTGTCTCGTGGCGTGTTATTCTTCCCACCTGTGGTTCCAGTAGTCGTCGGGGATTTCAGTCCTGGTCCAAGTGCGTGCGTCAAACACATCGTTGGTGCCCGCAGACTTGACGCCGATAAAATACGGTGCTTCGTTGAGCCATCCGTCATAGATGAAACCGGTCACCTGTTTGCCATGATGGTCAAAGACGGCCTTCAGCCCCGACGTGCCGTCGGTAATTACATAGAAGTAGTAAGAGCCAGAGGAGAGGTTATAGACAAAGGGTTCTATCTCCGCGTAGTTTTGCGGTATGAGCATGTGCCCGTCAAGGTCGGCGACACCCCATTTGCTGCCGCTGGGGGTGTTGTCAATCACCACAAAAGAAGTCATGGCGCTGTTCACATGGCTGTATTTGCAGTCCAGCACTACCGAGCCGTCGTAGCGGATGATGCCTTCGGTGTAGTCGCCGCTGAAGTCAAAGGTATGCAGCATTTCAAGTTCGGGGTAGTTCTCAAGGTAGTTGTACTTGCAAGGCACGATTTGCCGCCCCTCGCAGTCTATCACGCCCCACTTGGAGTTGGCGCTCTTGACCTCGGGAGTGATGCACACCGCCCAGTAGCCGTGGCCTATGTCCTCGGCGCCATAGTACAGCCGCCCGCCTGCCGAGTGGGTGGCGGCCTCCTTGAGCAGGTCGTTGGCATTGAGCGCCGAGCCCCCATTTGAGTACTGCCTGATAATGTCCTCGTACTGGCTGATGCGTTCATCAATTTCCTGTAGCAGCGCTATCGAAGTTTCGTCGGTGTTGCCGGCATACTGTTTGCGGCCGTTTTTGAGCGACTCAAGGCCCTTTGTCGCTTCATTGACAACGTCGGCATAGGCCGCGCCTTGGCGCACTTCTGTGAGCCTGGTGATGAGGCTTTGGCCCTGGGGTGATTCCAGAAACGACTCGCTCATGAGGGCGCACAGGCCGCCGCCGTCAAACTCGGTGCCGCTGGCCAGGTCACCCAGGTCAATCTTGAAGCTTGCCTGGGCAAAACCGTTTGTCGTGCTCATTGCCACAGTGGCAACGAGCAGAACTGACTTTAGAAATTGTTTCATTTTCATGTTGTTATATTTATTCGTTGATGGGATTGGGGATGTCTCTCAATGCCAAAGCCTGCCTGAGGTATTGCATGGCGATTTCCATGTCGTAGTTGGGCATGGGATTGCCTGCGCCCTCCATGGCATCCATCAACTGGCGGGCATAAAGCAGGTAATCGGTTTTGAAATAGGTCATGGCATTGGTGACGGCATTGCGCCACAGGGTGTAACTCTTCTCGTTGAACTCGCTGGTTATCTTGTAGATCTGCAGGCAGGCGGCGTTGTACTCGGTGACGCCCTCGGGGTCCTCGCCGTATTTTGCCCACACTTCCCTTTCCTTTTTGCAAGCGGCGTCATAGTTGCTTTGATAGCCGTTCTTCCACATGTCGCGGATAGCCGTGCGCGCCTCGTCCAGCATCTTTTCAGCCTTTTGCGACATCTCTAGGCCCTTGGTCACCAGCTCTTGGTAGTTCATGGCGGCCTGTCCTGCCTTGTGCGCCTTGGCGGCCTTGGCCTTCATGGCCTTGGCCTGCTCGGGCGAGAGCGTGAGACCGTTGAGCATGGCATATTCCACACGGTCGGCCTCGCTCATGTTGGCCATGGCGGTGAGGTCGGCGGTAGTCAGGCCGTTCGTGCCCTTGCCGACGTTGGCTTTAGCCTTGGCCTTGGCAAACGCTGCGAGCTGCTCGGGCGTCATGTTCTTGACCTGCTCGGCCGTTATCCCTGCCTGAGCCTCGGCCCGGGCTTGCATCGCTGCGCGCGACGGTGTGGCCGTGGCATTGGTGGTTTCGCGTTCCACGGCTTTCTCGGCTTGGCTGATAACCTCTTGCAGCTTGTTGAAATAGTTGTCCCACTCCAGCGTGGCTGCCGACTGGTCATTGAATTCGGGACTGTGGGTGGCAACTGCTGTCATGACAGCCTGCGAGGGCATGTCGGGGAGCAGGGCCATGATGCCCTCGGCAGTCAGCTGGGCATGTGCGTTGAGGGCAAGCACGCCAGCGATAATTGCAATCATTTTTTTCATAAGCGCTATTTTTTGATTAATTTTCTGTTTTGCGGTCCAGTGCACGGCATGACGTGCACTGGACAAAAGTACACAATATTTTTTAATCATCATTAAAACCCTGCAATTTGTATCCAAATATTGGAATTGTGGGATAGATTTTTTGGGGGGGAGCGATTTCGCGCAACGAGTTTTAAGGGACACCAAATATGAATGAATCTGCGGCGGGTTATGGCCTTGCAGCGTGCAATATTACCAAAATGAGATAGAAACAGTTACTATTTTTATCCTAAGGACAGCTGTTGTGAAGTGCGGCGCGTGTTCTTTCTTTTTTGTGCGGCAGTAGTCAATTGCGCTTTTGAGACGGCACCGCCGGTGCCGTCTCAAAAGCCAACAAATCGGAAATTATGCTGCGAGTGATTCAGGCTCGGTGCGCTTTAGGCGGAAGTGCTTTGCAAATGCTTTAATGAGCATCTCGGCTTGGACGGGATCAAGATCGAAGACCGTGACTTCGGTGTCATTGTTGCATTTCATGCAGTGCAAACCCTTGTTGCAAAAGTAGTTGTGATAACGAGTGATGTTGTTGACACTGTTTGACTTAACCGTAATTGTCATAAAAAGTTTTTTTAAGGGTTAATAAAATTTTGGAAAAGTATATTATTTACAGCAAATTTTATGCCAACTGAAACTGAGATTTAGTGTGTTTTTTACGAAGGGTATCCTCATTATTAATGTGTGCGCGCGAAAAAGGGACCCATGCCAGTGAAAAATCTGCTTGGGTCCCGATTGATGTCTTGTCTGGAATGTTAGAAATGCCTGTGTCCGCCAGGTCCGCCCATGGGCGGATGGTTGTGGCCTCCGTGGTTGTGGTAGCCATCGTCGTGCAGCTCGGGGGTCTCGCCTTTCTTGAAGGTGTTGAAGCGGTAGGTGAAGGTGACCATGCCGTAGCGGCCCAGGTTGTTGTAGATGGCATCCTCGATGTATTCGGCGGTGACATTGCGGTAAATGTTCTTTTGCTGGCCCAGGATGTCATATACCGAGATGGTGACGGCAGCCTGTTTGTCACGCAGGAACTGGTAGGCAATCGAGCCGTTCCAGCGCCACTGGTCGGAGTTGTAGCCGCTGGTGTAGCCGCTGGTGGTGCTGTAGCTCAGGTCGGTGCTGATGACCAGGCCAAAGGGCGCCGAGTAGGTGCCGTCAAACATGCCGCCCCAGGTGTGGATGTCGCGGTTGCTCGATTCCTGCACGGTGTTGGTGGTGTTCTGGAAGCTGTAGCGGGGGCGCAGTTCCAGGTCAAACACGCCGGTGCGGTAGGCGATGCCCGGCGAGATGTTGAGGTTGAGCGTGTTGCTGCGGTTCTCGACCCCATTGTTCAGACCCTTGGTCACCGAGTAGCGGCCAAACAGGTGGTTGGTGAAGTACCACGCCTTGGACGAGCCAAAGGGGAAGCTCACCATGTTCATTGCCATGGCGTTCCACACGCCGTTGACGTTGGTGTAGCTGGTGGTGCGTCCGCCGGTAACTTCGTCATAGGTGGTCGTGGAGATGATGCTGTTCTGTGCAAACGACACGTTGGCCATGGCCATGATGCTGCGTTGCGCGCCTTGTGCAAAGTCGCTGTAGCGCAGGTTGATGTTGTGGTTGAAGGTGGGCTTGAGCTCAGGATTACCGATGACGATGTTCAGCGGGTTGCTCTCGTCGGCCACGGGCTGCAGCTGTGTCATGCTGGGCTGGCTGGCGCGCATGCGGTAGTTGAAGTTGAGGTTGCGGGTGTCGCTGAACTTGTAGCGCAACCGGGCATAGGGGGCTACCGACCACGCCCAGCGCTCGGCAATGTCGCGCTCGCTGTTGATGAGGTCCCTGCTCTTGGACATGGCGCTGTTGACGGCGATGCCCACATTCAGGTTATAGGCCTGGCGCACCTGGCGGAAGCCGGCGCTGAACTCCTGGTTGTAGAATGTGTTGCGAAAACTGTTGCTCAGCCGCTCGTTCCACTCGCCGTCGCGGGTGTTGTCATACACCATCTTGTCGCTGGTGGAGTAGCGGTAGTTGCCGCGATAGGTGAACTCGAGGAAACGCGCGTTCTTGATGTTGCCGATGGGCTCGGTCCACGACACTCGGCCGGTAAAGCTGTGCGTCTTGCGCTGCGTGTCGTTGTTCTGGTCAATGATTTCGTCTTTCTCGGGCAGCAGGTAGTAGGTGTTGTTGGTATAGGTGTCGCCGTCCTCGTCAACATTGCTGTAGTTGTAGTTGGCCATCACGCTGAAACTGCGGCCCGGATGGCTGGCAAACTTGTGGTTGTAAATCAGCCGTGCTCCCCACTCGAGGCTGTGGCCGTCGTTCAGGTAGTTGCTGCTGCTGTGGTTCACCGGGGTGCGTTGCGGGTCTCCGGCCTGGGTGTAGGAGGTGTCGTTGCGCATGCTCTTGTTGAAGCCCAGCTCAATGTTGGGGACAAAGTCGAGGGTGTTGCAGCTGTCAATCTCCCACTTCAGGCGGAAGTGGCTGTGCAGGCTGTGGCTCTTGTCGCGCGCTGCCGTGTTGGCGTTATAGTAGCTTGTTGAGTCCTCAAAGAGGTATTGACGGGCAGTCGTGGTGCGCGTGTCGCGGTCGCTGTGGCTGTAAATCACGTCACCGCCCACGCGAAAGTGCTCGTCGTCCTTGCTGCCCACGTTGAAGTTGATGCCGGCATACTGCGACGTGGTCACGCCGCGCTCGCCTCCAAACCGCTGGAAGTTGCGCTGCCCCTCTTGGCCAAAGCCCATATTGTTGGTGTTGTTGCCGCCGCCCAGCAGTGTGAACTGGTTGCCGTCCTTGAAGTGGTTGATCATCACGTTGCCCGCATAGCGGTCGTCGGTGCCGTAGCCGGCGTTCACGGTGCCAAACCAACCATTGTTCATGCCTTTCTTGACGGTGAGGTTGATGACGGTCTCGTCTTCGCCGTCATCAACGCCGGTCAGGCGCGCCAGGTCGCTCTTGCGATCGATGACCTGCAGCTTGTTCACCATGTTGGCGGGGATGTTCTTTGACGCCACGGTGGGGTCGTCGTTGAAGAATTCCTTACCGTCGATGAGGATTTTTTTCACCTCCTTGCCGTTGGCGGTAATCTTGCCGTCGGTGCCCACCTCCACGCCGGGCAGGCGCTTGAGCAGGTCCTCGACCACGGCATTGGCCTGCGTCTTGTAGGTGTCGGCGTTGAACTCAATGGTGTCTTCCTTGACGGTGATGGCGGTCTTGACGCCCATCACCACGGCTTCCTTGAGCATGATGCTGTTAGGGTCCATCTTCACCACGCCGATGTTCACGTCGCGGCCGTCGTTGTCCACGGTCACGTGCTTTATCACGTCGTTGTAGCCCAGGTAGCTAAAGCGCAGTAGGTATTTGCCGGGCTTCACGCCCTTGAGGTTGAACACGCCGTTCATGTCGGTGGTGGTGCCCTTGACCATGGTGCTGTCCTTGGTGGGCTTGAGCAGTTTCACGGTTGCCTCAATCAGCGTGGTGGTGTCCTGGGAGTCCACCAGGATGCCGTTGATGACCGCGGCGCGCGATGTCATCGGTGCCAGCATGGCTACTGCGAACAACACAGTAAGAATCTTTTTCATATACATATTTTTGGTTAATGCCGGATTGTGTGGCTTTTTGGTGCGGCAAAATTACTCTTTTTGTGCCGAATGCCGCAAAAAAGATAGACGATTTCACTTTTTTTATAGACAAATCGCCCAACTCACACAGGTTGGCTTGCGCTAAATTTGGTGCTTTCGCCAGTTTGACTTAACTTTGCCGAAACGAAAAACTGACAAAAATGAACGCAAGATGAGCAAAGTCATTATCATTGGATGCGGTGGCGTCGGCACCGTGTGCGCCCACAAGTGCGCCCAAAATCCTGACGTGTTTAGCCAAATCGTGATTGCCTCGCGCAACCGCGCCAAGTGTGATGCCGTGGCACGCGCTATCGGCAAGGACAACATCACCACCGACCAGGTGGATGCCGACGACGTCGAGCAGCTGGTGGCCCTGTTTGAGCGCCACAAGCCCGACATGGTCATCAACCTGGCGTTGCCCTATCAGGACCTCACCATCATGGACGCCTGCCTGCGCTGCGGAGTCAACTACCTGGACACCGCCAACTATGAGCCGCGCGACGAGGCGCACTTTGAGTACAGCTGGCAGTGGGCCTACCGCGAGCGCTTTGAGCAACTGGGGTTGACGGCCATCCTGGGATGCGGCTTTGACCCGGGCGTGAGCGGCGTCTATACCGCCCGTGCCGCCAAGCACCACTTCAGCGAGATGCACACCCTCGACATCGTGGATTGCAACGCCGGCAACCACGGCAAGGCCTTTGCCACCAACTTCAACCCCGAAATCAACATCCGCGAGATTACCCAAAAGGGCCTCTACTATGAGAACGGCGAGTGGATTGAGACCGCTCCCCTCGAGGTGCACATGCCCTTGACCTATCCCAACATCGGCCCACGCGAGAGTTACCTCATGCACCACGAGGAACTCGAGTCGCTGGTGCTCAACTATCCCACCATCAAGCGCGCCAGGTTCTGGATGACCTTTGGCGAGGAGTACCTCACCCACCTGCGCGTGATTCAGGACATCGGCATGGCGCGCATCGACCCCATCAACTACGAGGGCAAGGAAATCGTGCCGCTGCAGTTCCTCAAGGCCGTGCTGCCCAACCCCCAGGACCTGGGCGAGAACTACACCGGCGAGACCAGCATTGGATGCCGCATCAGCGGATTTGACAAGCAGGGCAACCCCCTCACCTATTATATTTACAACAACTGCGACCACCACAAGGCCTATGAGGAGACCGGCATGCAGGCCGTGTCCTACACCACCGGCGTGCCCGCCATGACGGGGGCCATGATGTTCCTCAAGGGACTGTGGCGCAAGCCCGGTGTGCACAATGTCGAGGAGTTTGACCCCGACCCGTTCCTGGAGGTGCTCAACCAGCAGGGCCTGCCCTGGCACGAGCAGTTCAACATCGACCTGGAGGTGTGAATCACCGCACAGTCCTCACTGGGGTGCACAAAGACGGCCGGATTCTCCGGCTGTCTTTTTTTGGGGGGAGATAGCCCCATGCGGCACGGACTTGAGGCGTCTATTGACTGAAAATCATGGTTTTTGGTAATTGTTTAACTTTTTTTAAGGAATTATTTTCCTGAGTTCTTTTATCAATTTATCGAAAAGTAGTACTTTTGTGCCGTACGATATAGTGAATTCACAACCGTAATTGAGATTAAATATATAGAAATGAGTTGTTTAATGCATTTCCATTAGTTCAACACCGGTGTAGCTGGCATCGGCAGTTGTTGCGTACAGGCCTGTACCTTCTGCCATACTATTCGTACACATCCCAACTTTTACCGCCGGCCGCGCCACAACGAGCTACATTGAGCAACCCCAATAAAAACTAACAGCCGCAGTGCTAAGCATTAACGACAGGACAGTTAATCCGAGATTGATTTGATGAATCAGAACCGACGAAAACAACTTTATGCAACTTTGACGAGACATTATTTATAATAACATTATTTATTAACTTAATTTTAAATTTTTATTGCAATGAAGAAATTTTTATTTACTCTTGCTGCTCTTCTGATGGCAGGTTCGATCTGCGCTGAGGAGTATCTCTTCATCAACGACTTTGAGGTTCCCCAGAGCGTGCTCCAGGGTTCGACCGCAAAGCAGCGTCGCATGGATGTTTCTGTAATGGCTCACTTCGATGCCTATGTAAACGTTTGGCAGTGTGACATCGCTCTTCCCGAAGGCGCAACCATTAAGGGCGGCGTTGAAGGCGCAGGTATGATTGACATTCCTTACTTGGACAAGTTGGGTAACAACAAGTTGGCTCAGTCCGCACTGAACATCAGCGACTCTGGCGACCGTTTCATCGGCACTCTGACGATGGGTGGTTACTGGTATCCCGAGGGTACCGACCCCGACGAGGATGACCCCGTGAGCTACGGTTCTGTTAAGTATGCCCTTGGCGAGTATGAGATGTTCGTCATTACCATCCAGTTCGACAGCAATTTCGCTGGCGGCGAGGGTGATGTTTACACCCAGCCCGCCTGTGGTGCCGACACCCGCGGTCCCGTCACCGACGCAGCTAAGACCCACCACGCATTCAACATCACCGTTGAGGGTGGCGAGCCCGTTGTTGCCGAGGCTCCCGTCTTCGCTATGGACGAGAACTACACCATCACCGCAACCTGCGCCAACGACTACGTAGCTTTCATCAACGGTGTTCAGGTAACCCTGCCCTACACCGTTGAGCAGACCTACGAGGAGCAGACCATCGTTGTCAGCGGTTACGGCTTTGGCGAGGGCATGAATGACAGTGAGACTGTTGAGCAGACCTTCGTTATCCCCGCTAAGGAGATGCCCGTTGCTGAGGCTCCCGTCTTTGCTATGGACGAGAACTTCGTTATCACCGCAACCTGCGCTAACGACTACAAGGCTTATGTTAACAGCGTTGAGGTAACCCTGCCCTACACCGTTGAGCAGACCGAGGAGGAGCAGACCATCGTTGTTACCGGCTACGGCTACGGCGAGAATATGCAGAACAGTGAGACCGTTGAGCAGACCTTCACCGTTCCTGCCAAGCAGGTTGTTCCTGTTGTGACCCCCGCTCCCGAGGTATCCTATGAGGTTACCGCCGACGGCGTTGTCGTTACCGCTACCGGTGAGGGCACCGTTGTTCTGTACGTTGACGGCGAGGAGGTTGAGAACCCCTACACCGCACCCCGTCTGGACGAGGACTATGACATCGTGGTTTACGCTACCGCACAGGTTGATGGCCAGGAGATGGGCATCAGCGCTGAAATGACCATCACCGTTCCCGCCGTTGAAGGCCCCGGCCCCGAGGATCCTCACATGGTAGGTTACTGGCTGGTAATCATTGACATGAACGGCGAGCCCGTATGGTACGAGCTCAACCAGGGCGCTAACGGCGACTGGACCACCACCGTTGCTCTCGAGTATGACATCTTTGGCACTTACAATCCCGCAACCGAGGAGCGTCCCGCTGTTCCCTTCTACTTCGTAGTTGACGGCGTTCGCATGGGTGGCGAAGAGGCTATGCAGGAGGCTGTTCTTGGCAACGCTATGGAGAACCCCCTGTATGCTAACGACAACATGTACTGGGTACTCGTTGGTTACAACTACACCCTGGGCATCGCTATCGACAACGAGACCGGTGACAAGTACGTTTACGCTGCACAGGCTGGCTTCACTGGCCTTGACGAGGTTAACGGTGGCAAGACCGTTGCCGGCGTACGCTACTTCAACATGGCTGGCCAGGAGATGAGCGAGGCTAACGGCATCTGCATCGCTGTTACCACCTACACCGACGGCACCACCAGCGCTGTTAAGGTGATGAAGTAAGATATCCCTGAGAATCCTAACAGATTCTAAATCATAATTTAGGCGACCCCTCACAGGGCCGCCTAAATTTTTTTATTGAGTGGTAATATAGATGTTGGCCCTCTCCGAGGCCCCTTGTATATATAGCGCCCCTATCCCCACGCCACCCAGGCCTTTGGCCTGTGCGCCGTGGGGTTTTCTGCAAGTCAAAGGTCTCCGGCCTTGCGCTTGAGAGCGACGGGTGTGGCATCTGCGTCTCTGCCGCTGCCGGTGCTGCCGCCCTCGTGGCGTGTGCGTGCCGTGCGTCGTCTGTGCCTCTGCCGGTGCCCATGTCATCGCGGTGGGTGTCCTTGTCGTTGCCATCTTCGCGCGTGGGGAGTGAGCGCTGAAAGCGCGACATGTGAGCGAAGCGAACTGTCTCGCTTTCAGTGCTCTGTGCCTCAGTTGGGGGCACTTCGCCATGGTCTGGGACAACATCTATTATATCACTGCCATTTTTAGTTCCCACTCCTATCACATCACTAAAAATAGGTAAAATCACATTTTTGTTGCAAAAAAAATGCCGATTTGTTTTGTCGGTTAAAAAAATAGTACTAACTTTGCCACACGAGTCAAAGTCTTTGGTTCAAAAAGTTGGCTCGTGATTGAGATGAAGAAAATGAGAACTTTAAGATATGTTCCGACCTGTTGATTTATCAACCATACTGAACGTTATTCCGTAACTCTTTGAAAATTAAGAAGATTATGACTCTAATGCAATGAAGACGACATAAAATATATTTTTTGTTTTTATTCACTTTATAACTTAATTCTTTTATTATTATGAAGAAATTTTTATTTACTCTTGCAGCTCTTCTGATGGCAGGCTCGATCTGCGCAGAGGACTACATGTACATTGAGGACTTCACTGTTCCTCAGAGTGTTCTTCAGGGCGCAACCGCTAAGGCTCGCCGCATGGACGTTTCCGTAATGGCTCACTTCGAGGGCTATGTAAACACATGGATGACCGACGTTCTTCCCTCTACCGAGGCTATGACCTTAAAGATCGGCGTTGAAGGCGAAGGCATGACTGTTCCTTACTTGGACAAGATGGGTAACAATAAGACCGCTTCTGTAGCACTGAACTCCAGCGACAGTGGTACCCGTTTCATCGGCGTTCTGACGATGGCAGGTTATTGGTATCCCGAGGGCCTCGACCCCGACGAGGATGACCCCGTGACCTACGGTTCTGTTAAGTTCGCCCTTGGCGACTATGAGATGTTCATTGTCACCCTCCAGTTCGACCCGACTTTCACTGGCGGTACCATCGATGTCATTTGCAACGCTGTTGCCATGTCGGACACACGTGGCGCTTGTGCGGAAGGTGTTAACATCACCAAGACTTGCAATGTTAGCATTGAGCAGCTCGAGCCCGTTGTTGCCGAGGCTCCCGTCTTTGAAATGGACGAGAACTACACCATCACCGCAACCTGCGATAACGACTACAAGGCTTTTATTAACGGCGAGCAGGTAACTCTGCCCTACACCGTTGCGCAGACCTACGAGGAGCAGACCATCACCGTTACCGGTTACGGCTACGGCGAGGAAATGGAGAACAGTGACACCGTTGAATACATCTTCACCGTTCCCGCTATGGAGCGTCCCGTAACTCCCGAACCCGAAATTAACGTGGAATATGGTGTGAACAACGCCAGCGCTACCATTACCATCGAAGGTGAGGGCACCATTTACTTCAGCTACGATGGCGAAAATTGGCTTGAGTACGACGAAAGTATCTTCATCGAGATGCCCGGTGAGTACACCATTTATGCTAAGGCTGACAATGGCGGCGACTATGTAGAGTCTGGCGTCGTATCTAAGGATGTTACCATTGAGGAGAAGCCCATTGCTGACGCTCCCGATTTCTTCGTGATGGAGGACAACGTAATCGACGCAACCTGCGACAACGACTACAAGGCCTTTATTAACGGCCAGGAGGTAACTCTGCCCTACGTCGTTGAGCAGACCTACGAGGAGCAGACCATCACCGTTACCGGCTACGGCTATGGTGAGAACATGCAGAACAGTGCGACCGTTCAGGAGACCTTCATCATTCCCGCTTTGGAGCGTCCCGTAACTCCCGAACCCACAATTTACGTGGAATATGGTGAGAACAACACCAGCGCTACCATTACCATCGAAGGTGAGGGCACCATTTACTACAGCTTCGATGGCCAAAATTGGGATGAGTACACCGACGCTATCGTAATCGACGTTCCTGGTGAGTACACCATTTATGCTAAGGCTGACAATGGCGGCGACTATGTAGCATCTGACATCACTACTGAGACTGTTAAGGTTGAGGCTGCTCCCGAGCCCATGGAGAAGACTGGCAACCCCAGCATCTCGGCTAACGCTGGCGACCAGAGCTACACCGTAGTTGTTACCGCTCCCGCTACCGACCCCGATGCAGATCTGTTCTACAGGGTACGCTACGAGAACGGCGAGTGGAGCGATTGGATGCCGTACACCGGCGAGGTTGTCTTCACCGAGTTTGGCTACTATGAAGTTGAGGCTTATGCTCAGGCTGATGGCAAGGATGTTTCGAACCCCGTTTCGGTAGGCTTCTACCTCGACGAGAACACCAGCGCTGCTGAGATCCTGGGTGGCAAGACCGTTGCCAGCACCCGCTACTTCAACATGGCTGGTCAGGAGATGAGCGAGGCCAATGGCGTTTGCATCATCGTTACCACCTTCACCGACGGCACCACCAGCGCTGTTAAGGTGATGAAGTAAGACATCCCCGAGAATCCTAACAGATTCTAAATCATAATTTAGGCGACCCCTCACCGGGCCGCCTAAATTTTTTTTGCCCCACAGCCGCCTCGCCCTTCGCACCATACTGGAAAAACTACTCACAGAAAAAAGGCCTATAGTCTCGGAAAAAAATATTACCTTTGTAGTTTGAAATAATATGGACTAACCGTAACAACAAGAAACAATAAAAGTGGAAACAAGATACATCTTTGTGACAGGCGGCGTGGTGTCGTCGCTGGGCAAGGGCATCATTGCTTCGAGCCTCGCCAGGCTGCTGCTGGCGCGCGGCTACCGCGTGACGTGCCAGAAGTTTGACCCCTACATCAACATCGACCCGGGCACGCTCAACCCCTATGAGCACGGCGAGTGCTATGTGACCGTTGACGGCCACGAGGCCGACTTGGACCTGGGGCACTATGAACGCTTCACCAACATCAAGACCACCCGCGCCAACAACATCACCACGGGCCGCGTCTATCAGAGCGTGATAGACAAGGAGCGCCGCGGCGACTACCTGGGCAAGACGGTACAGATTGTGCCGCACATCACCGACGAAATCAAGCGCGACGTGAAGTTGCTGGGCATGACGGGCAAGTATGACTTTGTCATCACCGAGATTGGCGGCACCGTGGGCGACATCGAGGCCCTGCCGTTCATCGAGGCCATGCGCCAGCTCAAGTGGGAACTGGGGCGCCGCTGCATCTGTGTGCATCTGACCTATGTACCCTATATCGCCGCTGCCAAGGAACTGAAGACCAAGCCCACCCAGCACAGCGTCAAGCTGTTGCAGCAAGAGGGCATCCAGCCCGACATCCTGGTGCTGCGCACCGAGCACCGCCTGCCTGCACCCATGCTCAAGAAGGTGGCGCAGTTTTGCAACGTGAGCGCCGATGCCGTGACGCAGAGCCTGGACGTGCCCACCATCTATGAGGTGCCGCTGATGATGCACGAGCAGCGGCTGGACAACATCCTGCTCGAAAAGACGGGCCTGAACGTGGACGGCGAGCCCGACCTGACGCAGTGGAACGAGTTCCTCTCGCGCCTCAAGAGCGCGACCCAGGAGGTGCGCATCGGCCTCGTGGGCAAGTATGTGTCGCTGCAGGACGCCTACAAGAGCATCGACGAGAGCCTGCTGCAGGCCTGCACCTATCACGACCGCCGCTTGAAGCTGGACTACATCAACAGCGAGCACATCAACGACGGCAACGTCGAGCAGCTGCTGGCGGGCCACGACGGCATTGTGGTGGCACCGGGATTTGGCCAGCGCGGCGTGGAGGGCAAGTTTGTGGCCCTCAAGTGGTGCCGTGAGCACGATGTGCCCACCTTTGGCATTTGCCTGGGCATGCAGTGCATGGTCATCGAGTTTGCCCGCAACGTGCTGCACATCGACGATGCCAACAGCACCGAGATGGACCCCAAGACCCCCAACAACGTCATCGACCTGATGGAGGAGCAAAAGACCATCACCAGCATGGGCGGCACGATGCGCCTGGGCGCCTATGCCTGCCACCTCAAGGCCGGCACGCGGGTTGCCGCCGCCTATGGCACCGAGGACATCGAGGAGCGGCACCGCCACCGCTTTGAGTTCAACGACGACTACCGTGAGCAGTTTGAGGCCGCGGGCATGACGGTGGCGGGCGTGAATCCCGGCAGCGGACTGGCCGAGGTGATGGAGCTCACCGGCAAGCGCTGGTACATCGGCACGCAGTACCATCCCGAGTACTCCAGCACGGTGCTCTCGCCACACCCGCTGTTCATGTCGTTCATCCAAGCCGCCATCGCCAACAAGCAGGCATGACACTGCCGCGCAACGGCGCAGCCTGGAACGTGCCGCGCGCGGGTTGTTGTAGAGAAATTAATAAAAACAAAACAATATAGAACACAGAATGGATAAAAACACATTGATTGGATTGTTGCTGATGGGTGTCGTCATTTTTGGCTTCACCTGGCTGAACAAGCCCAGCGAGGCCGAACTGGCTGAACGTCAGCATCAAATTGACTCGATTGCCGCCGTGCAAAAGCAACAGGAGAAGTCCGCCATTGCCGCTGGCAACGTGGATACCTTGAGCGTTGATGAACTGGCACAGCTGGAGAGCGTGCTGCGCGCGATGCCCGCCGGCCACGCCGCCATCAGCAACGAGGGCGTGAAACTCTCGCTGCAGGACGGCAAGATTGACGGCACGGTCGCCGTGCGCGACAGCGTGCTGACATGGGCCGAGGTGACTTCCCGCACCAGCGCCAACCCCGCCAACCACAACCTGGCGGTGCAGGCGGTGCAGCGCGTGCTGGAAACCTATGCCAAGAATGGCTCGTTTGCCGCATCGCTGACGGGTACCGAGCAGACCGTCAAGCTCGAGAATGACTCGATGGCCGTGGAATTCTCCACCAAGGGCGGCATCATCACCAGGGCGACGCTCAAGGGCTACAAGACCTGGAAGACGCCCCAGGTGGTGCTGTTTGACAAGGGTGACAACGACTACAGTTTCACGCTGAGCAACAACACGCAGCGTTTTGAGACCAAGAACTTTTTCTTCACGCCGCAAAAGCTCAACGACAGCACCATGGTGATGAACCTGCAGCTTGACGGCGGCGCTGAGTGGGGACTGAAATATACCCTGGTGCCGGGCAGCTACATGGTGCGCATGGAGATGGTGCAGAAAAATATGACCAAGGTCATCCCACTGAACATCAACCTGGTTGACCTGGATTGGCACCAAAAGATTTCGCGCCACGAGGAGGGCAAGATGTTTGAGGAACGCAACAGCGGCATCTATTACAAGTTTGCCGGCGAGGGCGGCGAGGTCAAGCACACCAAGGAGAGCGGTGACGATGAAAAGGAAATCAAGGACCAGCTCAAGTGGCTGGGCGCCAAGAACCAGTTCTTCTCGACTGTGCTGATTGCCGACAGCACGATGAGCACGGCCAAGATGACAAGCCATGCCTTTGACGCCGACAATGAGACCGGCATGTATGAGAAATATGTCAAGGAGGTCAATATCCATACCCTGATACCTTACTCGAGCGACAAGCCGACGGCCGCCTCGTTCTACTTTTATATGGGCCCGAACAGATACCACATGCTGTCGGCCTACGACAAGTATTCGCCCAAGGAGGACCTGCGCCTGACCCACCTTATCCCGCTGGGATGGAAACTGTTCCGCTGGATTAACACGGGCGTCATCATCCCCATCTTTGACTGGCTGGGCAAGTTCATGAGCAACTATGGACTCATCATCCTGGTACTCACCATCATCATCAAGATTGTGTTGTCGCCGCTGACCTACAAGAGTTACATTTCGCAGGCCAAAATGCGCATCCTGGCCCCCGACATCGCCGCCATCAACGAGAAATATCCCGACCAGGCCGACGCCATCAAGAAGCAGCAAAAGACGATGGAACTCTACAAGATGGCCGGCGCCAGCCCCTTTGGCGGCTGCCTGCCCATGCTGCTGCAGATGCCCATCCTGTTCGCGATGTTCACGTTCTTCCCCTCGTGCATCGAGCTGCGAGGCCAGGCGTTCCTGTGGGCCAATGACCTGAGCGCCCCCGACAAGATTGTCGAGTGGAGCCAGCACATCCCGTTCATCTCGGGCTCGTTTGGCAACCACATCAGCCTGTTCTGCCTGCTGATGACCGTGACCAACATCGTCTACACCTACATCACGATGAAGTCGCAGAACTCCTCGTCGTCGATGCCGGGCATGAAGTGGATGATGTACCTGATGCCGCTGATGTTCCTCGTGTTCTTCAACAACTATGCGTCGGGCTTGAGCTACTACTACTTTATCTCGCTGCTCATCACCATCTTGCAGACCTACAGCTGCCGTCTGTTCGTCACCGAGGACAAGGTGCGCGCCACCATCGCCGCCAACTCGGCCAAGCCCAAGAAGAAGAGCAAGTGGATGCAGCGCCTCGAGGAGGCCCAGAAGCAGCAAGCCGCCATGCAGCGCCAGCAGCAGAACAAGGGCGGCAAGCGCAAGCGTTGAGTGTTCATGCTTTAGGCTCGCCGGCGAAAAAAGTCGCAGGGGAATGAAACCTTTTGAGGACTTGATGCGTCTAATGAGCGAGTTTAATAACAATACTAACGGCTCAAGGCAATAGTCCAAAGCCACAAAACAAATGAGATATGTATATTCACACTTGTCCCCAATGCGGGCTCCAGTACAGTACCACCGAGCAGGTGGCCCGCGTTAAATGTCCCTATTGCGGGCATGAGACCAACGTGTCCTATGCCGAGCAGCAGTCCGGCCCCAACCAGTGGCAGCAGTCTGGCAGCCAGGCTGCCGGTGCGGCCGACAGCGTGTTCAGCAACGGCCCGTCGGGCAAGAGCCGTGGCGTAGCCGGGTTGATGGCATTGCTGCTGGGATGCTTTGGCCTGCACTACTTCTACTTGGGCAAGACCGGGGCAGGCATTACATTCCTGTTGATAACCATACTGTCCTGCTTCGTTCTTGGCAGCCTGGTTCAGGTGGTCGCCGTCATCCAGGGTGTGCTGTTCTTCACGATGACATCCGACGAGTTTGAGCGCAAGTGGGTGAACGCGGCCAACACCTTCCCGTTGTTCTAAAACGCTGATTGCCTATGGCGAAACGCCCGTCCACGCGTCCCGACTACATCAAGTGGCTGCTCCTGGCAGGAGCGGTCTGCTTGGGTTTGGCGCTGTGCGGTTATCTCGTGTGGCAGTTTATCTTGCCGCACTCGGTCAACGTGAGCCGCTACCAGTATCCTGTTGCCGGCATCGATGTCTCCAAGTTCAACGGCGATATCGACTATGCCGCCGTGCGTGACGATGACTATCAGTTTGTCTTTATCAAAGCCACCGAGGGCAAGACCTACAAGGACCCGGCCTTTGACCGCAACTACAGGGAGGCCAGGGAAGCGGGCCTGAAGGTGGGTGCTTACCACTTCTTCCGCAAGAACCGCACGGGCGATGAGCAGGCCGCCAATCTGCTCGCCGCCGTCAGGGACAAGCGGCTGGACCTGCCGCTGGTCATCGACCTTGAGGACCCGATGCCCTGGAGCTCGGGGGTCGGCGTGGACAGCAAGACGGCCCAGCGGCAAGTCATGGAGATGGCCAAACGACTCACCGATAATGGCTACAAAGTGATGATTTACACCAACGGCGACGGCTATGAGAAGTACTACAAGGACATGATGGAGGACTATGACCTGTGGCTGTGCTCGTTTACCCATCCCGATAAACTTTCCAGCAAGCCTCACCGCATCCAGCAGGTGAGCCACGAGGGGTCCGTCAAGGGCGTTGACGGCGATGTCGACATTGATGTCTTTATAGGTTCTAATGGCGAATGGAAGAAATTCCTCCGCGAGTCCAAACCTGAGGATTAAGTCAAATAACCAGATTAATAAACCTTCTGCTTATGAAACGAAGTCAACAACTCATCACGATGGCCCTGCTGATGCTGATGTCACTCGCATTCGGCCCCGCTGCCCGTGCTTCGGTCTATACCTGGAGCCGCTACGACTTGACCTTCGAAACCCCCGACGGCGGTTTTGTTACCTTCAACAGCGCCACGCGCTTCGAAATCCAGTGGGAGGACATGGTGCTCACGGTGCAACTGTTCAGCAAGACCTCCGGGGAGCAGGGCAAGGAAAAGAAACTGCTCAACGAGAACTTGATGCGCAAAGCATTGGGCTACAGCATGTATGACTTGAACAGCGGCAAAATGAAGGTGAAGGGATTCAAAGCCGTTTATACCATCGACGGCACTATGCCCGACGGCAGCCGTGCCATCATCGCCGACCTGGTGTCCAAAAAGCAGGACCTCATTGTGGAGGTGACTATCAACTATCTGTTTGGCAACCGCGAGGCGGTTGAGGACATCATCAAGAGTTTTGCCGAGAACAAACAGCAACAGCCCAACCACGAGCCCAAGCGCCAAAAAGTGCAGAGCAAGGAGGACGCCGAGCGAGAGCAGAAAGCCAAACGTAAAGAAGAGCAGAACCCCGCCGCCAAGCACGATGAGCATCTGTATGATGCGTGACGCGGCGCACATTTAATTATATGATTATGACGCGAACAATTATAAAAACAGGTCTTACATTCGTCCTGCTGGCTATTGCGGGATTTGCCGTGGCCCAGGACAGCATCAAGTCAAGCATGCTGTATGTGCCGCTTGTCTATGACAACTATGCCGCCGTTGATACCGCCAAGCCCGATGACGATAAAGCCCTGTACCGCCTCGATGCCGGCGACAAATGGTTGCAAAATGCCATGAGGGACAGTGAGCGCGTGGGCGCCATGCGCCAGCGCGCCATGCTTGCCAGCCCGCAGCTCGTGCGCTACAACGCGGGCAGCCTGCCCGCTGCGCCGCCCGAGGGCATCATCCCCGGCGATCCCCACCAGGGCATGCTCACCATCGCGCCGCCCACAGTGTCGGTGCCCGACGAGGCCCAGCCCGTCAACACGCCCGACCTGCGTGTCCACAACTGGCTGCACGTGTTCAACGCCTCGCTGCAGTTCACCCAGGCCTACATCAGTGGCAATTGGTATCAGGGCGGCGAGAACAACCTGGCATTGCTGGGAACCATCAACTGGAACTGCAATCTCAACACCGATTTGCATCCCAACTGGCTGTTTAACAACGCGTTGACCTATAAATTGGGCGTATCTACCACCCACGGCGACAGCATCCGCAACTACATCATCAACGAGGATAACTTCCTTTACAGCTCCCAGTTGGGATACAAGGCCGTCAAGCACTGGTACTACAGTGCCATGCTCAAGTTCACCACCCAGTTCCTGAACAACTACAAGAGCAACACCCGCACGATGACCGCGGCCTTTCTCTCGCCCGGTGAACTGAACCTTGGTCTCGGTATGACCTACGACCTCAAGAAGAACGACGACCGCACGCTTACGCTTGCCATCGCGCCGATGTCCTATAACCTCAAGATTTGCCGCAATATCGATGACTTGGACCCTGTGAACTATGGCATTGGCGCCGGACATCATACCAAGAGCACCTTTGGTAGCAACATCGAGGCCAAATTGCGGTGGCGTTTCTCGCGCAATATCATGCTCACCAGCCGCGTGTATGCGTTCACCAACTATGAGTATGTCCAGGGCGACTGGGAGAACACTCTCGACATGTCCATCAACAAGTATCTGACCACCCAGGTCTATACCCACCTGCGCTACGACAAGTCGCATCCCTGGGACGACGACTGGAAGTTCTGGCAGTTCAAGGAAATCCTCAGCCTGGGCATCATATACCGCTTTGCCACTGTCAACTAACCGATAACCTATGCGCCGCGGTTTTATTATCTCGCTCCTGTCCGTCATGCTGTTGCCGTTGACCGCGGCAGCCGGCAACAAGGCTGTGCCCAAGCAGTCGGTGGTGCTCGAGGGGCTTGACGAGGACTCGATGCGCACACGGCTTGCCGAGAGCGACCTCCAGCCGCTTGAGGGCATTTGGTATTATCCCGACGAAGAGATGACGCTGGGCATCGAGCGATACAATGGCGGCCACAACATCGGCTACCGCATCATCCTGCTCGCCTCGCCCGATATCAGCCTTGTGCCGGGCACGGTCATTGGCTATGTCGCCGCCAGTGCCGTGGACAGCAAGTATCAGCTGTGGCTCTACAGCCAGCGTGACCGCGTCACGTTGATGAAACCGCTCGAGTGTGTCGCCACCCTCAACCGGCAGGCGACGACGTTTACTTTCGACCCGCCGCATTGGAAGGTCAAGGTGCGCGTCAACATCGCCCGTTTTCTCCCCACGCTGTTCAGGGGCATTAGCATCGTCCCCGAGCGGGTGGGCGAGAGCCTGCCCATCGGCTTTCGCAAGGTGTGGCCCGAGGGCGGCGACGGCAACCCGTTTAACCGAATACGATACCTGTGATGAAAATATTGATGAGAAATATCACCTTGATTATGCTGGTCGTGGTGCTGGCAACGGCGGGCTTGGAGGCCCGCACCCGCACCACGCAGAAGAATCTGCACACCAGCGAAATTCCCGTCGCCATGGTGGAGGCGGGTGATGAACTGTTGCCCGACAGCTTGGGACAGGTGGACCCCAACGCCGTGTCGATCAAGGGTTTTTCAAAGCGTGCCAGCGACAGCAAGGAGTCTTTCTTTGTCACCAACAACACCCGGCAACGCATGAGTGCCGTGCGACTGTTGCTGCGCTACACCACCATGAATGGCGAGATGCTCACCCAGCGCGCGGTTACTGTGCCTGTCAGCCTCATGCCAGGAGAAACCAAGCTGGTGGAAATCAAGTCCTTTGACGTGCAGCGCCTATTCTATTTCTATGCCGGTCCCAAGCCGCGCAAGCAGGCCACGCCCTTCAAAGTGGCGTTCAGGCTCACGGGCTATGACATCCCGATAGGGAACTGATTACAAATAATTGTTACAACATAAACCAATAAACACAAACAACAAGATGAAACACATCTCAATCAAATTGTTACTCGCGGCAGTGATGGGCCTCATGGCCTGGAGTGCCGCTGACGCGTGCACCAACCTGCTGGTAGGCAAGGCCGCCAGTGCCGATGGCTCGACCATTATCACCTATGCCGCCGACAGCCACACCCTGTTTGGCGACCTGCAGTACCTGCCCGCCGCCGACCATGCTCCCGGCGCTATGCGCAAGGTCATCGACTGGGACAGCGGCCGCCTGCTCGGCGAAATTCCCGAGGTTGCCCACACCTATGCCGTCGTGGGCAACATGAATGAGCATCAGGTGACCATCGGCGAGAGCACCTGGGGCGGACGCGAGGAATTGTGGGACACTACGGGACAGTCGATTATTGACTACGGCAGCCTCATCTACATCGCTCTGCAACGTTCCAAGACCGCCCGCGAGGCCATCAAGGTGATGACCGACTTGGTTGCCCAGTACGGCTATGCCAGCGAGGGTGAGTCGTTCTCGATAGGCGACCCCAACGAGATTTGGGTGATGGACATGATTGGCAAGGGCCCTGGCGAGAAGGGTGCCGTGTGGGTTGCCATCCGCATTCCCGACGACTGCATCTCGGGCCACGCCAACAACCCCCGCATTTGGTCCATTCCCCTGAAGGATAAGAAGAACTGCATGTACAGCAAGGATGTGATTTCGTTTGCCCGCAAGAAAGGCCTGTACACCGGCAAGGACGCCGACTTCCAGTTTGCTCCCGTGTATGCCAACATCGACTTCGGTGCGCTGCGCGGTTGTGATGCCCGCGTGTGGAGTTACTTCAACCGCTTCCACCAGGGCATGGATGCCTACCTGCCGTTCATCAACGGCAAGAAGGGCGCCGAGGTGATGCCCCTCTACATCAAGCCCGACCGCAAAGTGAGCGTGCGCGACATGCAGGACATGATGCGCGACCACTTCGAGGGCACCCCGTTTGACATGACCAAGGACCCCGGTGCCACCGCCGACTATGGAGTGCCTTACCGCTGGCGTCCCATGGACTTTGAGGTTGACGGCGTGAAGTACAGCCAGGAGCGCGCTATTGCCACCCAGCAGACCGGATGGGTGTATGTGGCCCAGATGCGTTCATGGATGCCCGACGAGGTGGGCGGCTGCTTCTGGTTTGGTGTCGATGACGCCAACACGGCAGTGTTCGTGCCCATGTACTGCTGCATCACCCAGGTGCCCGAGAGTTATCGCCAGGGCAAGAGCGACATGCTGACCTTGGATTGGGACCACGCCTTTTGGGTAAACAACTGGGTGGCCAACCAGGCCTACCACCGTTATAACCAGATGATTGGCGATATCCGCAAGGTGCAGGGCGGTCTGGAGGACGGTTTTGCCAAGCGTCAGCCTGCCATCGAGGCTCAGGCCACCGCATTGCTTACCACCGACCGTGCTGCCGCCATTGATTTGCTGACCGAATACTCATGCAATGCCGGACAGGAGGCCACCCGGGCCTACAAGAAACTGGGTGAGTTCCTGTTTGTCAAGTACCTCGACGGCAATGTCAAGAAAGAGAAGGATGGCGTGTTTGAGCGCACGGCGACCGGAATGCCCGAGTTCCCCGACCAGCCCGGCTACAGCCAGGAGTACTACGATGGACTCGTTAAGGGCCCGCACGGCAGTGGCGACCGCTTGAAGGTCATTGAGCCTGAGAAGTAACCAGCCTGTTTTTTTCTGCTACCAAATGCTGCGCCGTTGCATCGGCGCGGCATTTTTTTTTGCCAAATACCCAAAAAAAAACGCATAAAAATATTTGATAACTCAACATTCTGTGATACATTTGCAAATTAATTGTGTGTAATATTGCGTTGGACGGAGCCGGCGGGCTCTCTCCGCCCACCGCAAATCCAATTTCTCGAGCCCGGCAACATAAACCATTTACCATTATGATTAAACGTTTACTTGTTATCGCAGTAGCCCTGACCGCAGGCTTGAGCATGTTGGCAGCACCCTATGTAGCCATCAACATCGACGAACTGAATACCGACAGCTACACGCTCACCTTCACCCCCAATGACGAGGTGGCTGGCTATGCCGCTTGCCAGTTTGACGCGGGCACTGCCGAGCAGCAGTTTGCCATGTTCGGCGCATGGATGGGCTTTACCTGCATGGGCGACATGATCAAGTCGTGGGGCATCAACGCTACCGACGTGATGACCCACACCTGGACCGGCAACAATCCCAACACCGACTATGAAATGTATGTGCAGGCTTGGGACGCCGAGGGCAACTATGCTGATATGATTATCTTGCCCATCACCACCAAGGGCATTGGCGGCGACGGTGAGGCCGAGATGCTTATCGAGATTGGCGAATTTGGCGGCAACGCCGAGACCGGCTACTACCAGTGGGTAACCTACACCCCCAACGAGAACGTTAGCCTGCACCGCGATGTCATCATCGTCAAGTCGGCCTACGAGAGCGAAGAGTGGGGCGAAGAGAACCTGCTGAATTACCTCAAGGAGGACAACCCTTGGGATCCCTATTGGAACCAGTATGGCGTGGATGAGGCACAATGGAGCGCCGACCCCGACACCGACTACATTGCATTCTCCATTGGCATGAACGCCAAGGGCGAGTGGGGCCCCCTGGCACGCGTCGACTTTAGGACTCCCGGCAGCACTGGCATCGACGAGGTTAACGGCGGCAAGACCGTTGCCGGCGTGAAGTACTTCAACATGGCAGGCCAGGAGATGAGCGAGGCTCACGGCATCTGCATCGCCGTTACCACCTACACCGACGGCACCACCAGCGCTGTCAAGGTGATGAAGTAAGGCACCCCTCCCTTGTGACGGGGCAGAATCTTTCCTGATTCTGAAGATTTATTCAGGCGGCCACCGATAGGGCCGCCTGAATTTATTTCCGCATTTTGCAGAAAATCGGTTGTTTTTTGCACGGTTTTGCAGGATTATTGCTACTTTTGCTCAAACAAATAACCCGTTAAATCAAAACGAATCATGACGATTATGACAAAACGCTTATCCCTTATTCTTGTCGTGGCGCTTGTCGCCCTTGCGTCGCAAGCGCAATTACTGTGGAAAGTGAGCGGCGGCAACCTGGCCAGACCCAGTTACATTTTCGGTACCCACCACATGGCCCCCAAAACGATGATTGACCAGGTGCACGGGCTGGACGATGCTATCCAGGCCTGTGACATTGTTGTGGGTGAGGTGGCGCGTGACAGTCTGTTGAGCAACGAGGTGCAGGGCATGATGGCCGGCTATATGATGGCTCCCGCCGACAGCACGCTGTCCAAGTTATATACCGACGAGGAATACAAGATTGTGGCCACGGTGTTCAACAAGTACTTTGGCTCCATGGGCGTGAGACTGAACCAGATGGAGAACCTCAAGCCTGTGGCCATCAGCACGCAGATGCAGGCCATCCAGATGATGAAGTATTTTCCCGAGTTCAATGGAGCCGACGGCATGATTGATATGGCTGTCCTGACGCGCGCCAACGAGGCAGGGCGTCCCTCCGAGGGCCTTGAGACCGTGAAGGAACAGTGCGAAATCCTGTTCAACGGTTCGCTCAAGGACCAGGCCCACAGCCTGCTTGAAAGTTGTAAGAAGGATGAATACTTTGAGCAGCAGTGCAAGGAATTGAACGAAGCCTACCTGTCACAGAACCTGGACAAGGTGTGGGCGGCGATGAACAACGCCACCTCGGGCGACAGCGAGGCAGAATTGGAGTCGTTGATTTATAGCCGTAACCGCAGCTGGGCGACAAAACTGCAGCGCATGATGCCCGAGCGCGCGTGCCTCGTGTGCGTGGGCTGCGGCCACCTGCCCGGCGACCAGGGCCTGCTGCAGCTGCTGCGCAACGCGGGCTACACCGTCACGCCCGTGCAGTGACGCCGCGCGGCATCAAGAAACACCCGGAGGCATCGTGCGCCATGAGCGCGGTGCCTCCAGTTTGTTGTGTTACTTGTTGGTTGATAATGAAAAATGATGTACCTTTGTCGCGCAAATCAAATAAGAAACAGAAATTTTGGACCCAGACCCTTTATCGTGCCTCTTGTCGCTGTTGTGCCAGACATCCGCACAGCCTCTTGTGGAATTCCACGCGCCCGACATGGGCAGTATCATCGCTATCATCGTTGCTATCGTTGGATTGGTACTGTCGGCTTTCAACTCCGGCAGTGAGATTGCCTATTTCTCGCTCACGCCCGGCGACGTTGACGACATCGAGGACAATAACAGCCGCGGGCAGGTGAAGTCGTTGCTGTCACGCCCCGAGAAACTGCTGGCCACCATCCTGGTGGGCAACAACCTGGTGAACATCATGATTGCCATTGTGCTCAACTTTGCGATGAACCAGATGTTTGTGTTCCACAGCACGGTGCTCAGTTTCTTTTTCCAGACCGTTATCCTGACGTTCCTCATCTTGCTCTTTGGCGAGGTGATTCCCAAGTTATATGCCACCAACTTCAATGTCAAGTTTGCCGCGATGGCTGCCATGCCGCTGCGTGTTGCCGAGAAGTTGTTCACGCCGTTCACCGCGCTGCTCGTGCGCAGCACCAATCTGGTGAACCGCGTCGTGCCCACCCAGGCCGAGGAGCTGTCGGTCGATGACCTGACGCGTGTGCTCGAGGTGAGCGAAGTGAAAAACCCCGACGAGAAGGAACTGCTCGAGGGCATACTCTCGTTTGGCGACAAGACGGTAAGCGACATCATGCGCCCGCGCGTCGATGTCGTGGACATCGACCAGGACGACGACTTCGACCAGGTGGTGCGCAAGGTCATCGACACGGGCTATTCACGCATGCCCGTGTATGAGGAAACCCCCGACAACATCAAGGGCATCCTCTATGCCAAGGACCTGCTGCCCTACATCGGCGAGCGCGACAGCACCTTCAAGTGGCAGACGCTGATGCGACCCGCCTACTTTGTCCCCGAGGCACGCATGCTCGACGACCTGCTGGAGGACTTCAGGCAAAAGAAGATGCACATGGCCATCATCGTTGATGAGTATGGCTGCACCCAGGGCATTGCCACGCTCGAGGATGTGCTCGAGGAAATCGTGGGCGACATCAACGACGAGTACGACACCGAGGAGAAGTTCTATACCCGCATCAGCAAGGATACCTGGCTGTTCGACGGCAAGGTGCTGCTCAGCGACTTTGCCCGTGTGCTCGACATCGACGAGGAAGAACTGGGCGAGCATGCCCAGGACGCCGAGACCATAGCGGGATTCCTGCTCGACCTCAAGGGCGAGTTCCTAAAAGAGAAAGAGGTGGTCAACCACGACCGCTTCACGTTCACCGTCGTCAAGGTGGTGAAGTACCGCATCGCCAAGGTCAAGGTGACCATGCACGAGGCCGCGATGGCCCAGTAAGCGTGACTTGGCACGGATTTTGCCATGATGGTTATTAGATGCGAACAATCATTATGGACTGAAATGGCACAAAACAAGCAAAACAACCTTAAGGGCTTTGCCAAGCACTTCAGCGACTCACGCTTGAGCAAGAAGCTGAAAAAGGTGGCGGGCAGGATAGGCAAGAAGGCCGTCTATCATGTCATGGTGCTGTATTACACAGCGCGCAGCCCGCACATGCCGACCAAGGTAAAACTGAAAATCCTGGCCGCGCTGGGATATTTCATCCTACCCATCGACTTTATCCCCGATTTCATCCTCTTTGGTCTGGGACTTGGCGATGACCTGCTTGCCATCGCATGGGCATTGTACTCGGCGCGCAAATACATCACGCCCGAAATCCGCGAGCGAGCCCGCCAGCGCGTGGACGTGTGGTTTGGCGATGCCAGGGCCAAGGATTGCGAGTGGGCGGTGTCGCCCCGCGACGATGACGGCCTGGTCATCGATGTCGAGGCCGTTGAACAATGAGGCAAGACAAAAAGTTGAATAAAAACAACGGGGGTGGGCGCCATTACTGGTGCTCACCCCCGTCCCTTGGGTTGGATTGTTGAATTTCTTTAGTTCTGTTCCTCTTTGGGAGTCTCTTGGATGACGTTGATGTAGGTGTGTCCAGCGCGACGCTTGAACTCTACGATACCGTCAACAAGTGCATACAGAGTGTGGTCCTTGCCCATGCCTACGTTCTGACCGGGGCGGTGAACAGTACCGCGCTGACGGCGGATGATGTTACCGGCCTTGGCAAACTGACCACCAAAAATCTTCACGCCGAGGCGTTTGCTTTCGCTCTCGCGGCCGTTCTTTGAACTGCCGACACCTTTTTTATGTGCCATAATCTAGAGTTGTGATTTTTTAATGGTTAATTAAGCAATGACTTCTTTAATCTCTACCTGAGTGAATTGCTGGCGATGGCCATTCAAGCGGCGATAGCCTTTGCGGCGACGCTTCTTGAAAACAATCACGTGTTCACCTTTCACGAGGGGAGTCTTAACCTCGCAAACGACTTTTGCACCTTCGACGGTAGGTGCGCCAACCTTAACGGCACCGTCGGCATCGATGAGGAGCACGCGGTCAAACTCTACCGAGTCACCTTCCTTGCGCTCGTCGCCGAGATAGTGGACATAAAGGCTCTTGCCGGCTTCGGCACGGAACTGCTGTCCCTGAATTTCTACAATTGCGTACATTGAAATTTGTTGTAGTTTAAATGTTTGTCCCTGAGGCGGTCACGCACAGTTGCACAACACTTCGTTGGGCCCCGCGGGCACTAATGCGGGTGCAAAGGTAATGCAATTTCCCGAAACTGCAAGCGCAAACGGGCGTTTTTTTATTGAAAAAAAGGAGATTAAGCCGTCAGCCGATGGGGTAGGGGTAGGTGATGTCCCACAGGAAGAGGGCGTGGCCGGGCATGGAGGTGCCGGCGGCGCAGCGGTCCTTGCGCTCAATGACCTGGCAAAATTCCTCGATGGTCATCTTGTGGCGGCCCACTTCGACGAGGGTGCCGACCACGGCGCGGACCATGTTGCGCAGAAAACGGTCGGCGGTGATGGTAAACACCCACTGGCCGTCACCCTCCAGCGTCCAGGCGGCGTGGGTGACGCGGCAGTTGTTGGTCTTGACGTCGGTGTGGAGTTTGGAGAAGGATGTGAAGTCGGTGTAGTCCAACAGATTGGCGGCAGCCTGGTTCATCAAGTCGAAGTCAAGGTCGGGAGCGCAGCGCCAACTCAATGGGTAGCGGAACGGGTCCTTGCCAGTGACGGCAAAGTACTTGTAGGTGCGGCTGGTGGCGTCGAAACGCGCGTGAGCGTCGTCATGCACGGGCACGATGCCGTGGATGGCGATGTCGGCGGGCAGCAGGGCGTTGAGGCTGTGCGCCAGGCGGTCAGGGTCGGCGATGGGCGCGGCGGTGTCGAAGTGGGCGACCATGAGCCGCGCATTGACGCCGGCGTCGGTGCGGCCCGCTCCGGTGATGGGCGTCGGTGCGCGCAGCAGCGTGGCGAGAGCCTCCTCGATGGTTTGCTGCACCGAAGCGTCGTGGGGCTGAATCTGCCAGCCATGGAAAACCGCCCCGCGGTAACTCAACCGCATGAAGTATCTCATTTCTCCAGATAGGTGTAGCCGTAGAGGCCCGAGCGGAAGTTGCGCACGAACTCGTTGCCCTCCTCGGCGGTAATCTTGCCCGAGCGGATGGACTCGCTCACCCAAGTCTCGACATTGCGCACGAGTTGCTTGGGGTTGAACTCTACATAGTCGAGCACCTCGGCCACCGTCTCGCCGTCAATCACTTGGTCCATCTCGTAATGGTCCTTGAAGACATTGATGTGCACGGCATTGGTGTCGCCAAACAGGTTGTGCAGGTCGCCCAGGATTTCCTGGTAGGCGCCCACGAGAAAGATGCCCAGATAGTAGTGCTCGCCGGGCTTGACCTTGTGCACGGGCAATTCGTGGGCGATGCCCTGGGTGGGCGAGATGAAGTTGTTGAGTTTGCCGTCGCTGTCGCAGGTCATGTCCTGCAGGGTGGCGTAGTGGGTGGGCTTTTCGTTGAGCCGGTCGATGGGCATGACGGGGAACACCTGGTCGATGGCCCAGGCATCGGGCAGCGACTGGAACAGCGAGAAGTTGCAAAAGTACTTGTCGGGCAGCATGCGGCTCACGGCGCGCAACTCGTCGGGGGCATGCTTCATGCCGCGCACGATGTCATCGACGTCGCGGGCGATGGACCAGAAGAGTTTCTCGACCATGGCGCGGGTGCGCAGGTCGATGAGCCCCAGCGAGAAGCGGTTGAGCGCCTCGTCGCGTATCTGCAGCGCGTCGTGCCAGTCCTCAAACATGCGCGCCTGGTTAATCTTGTCCCAAATCTCATACATGTCGCGCACCAGTTCATCGTCGTCCTGGCTCACCGTGTCCACCGCATCGTCCCACTTGGGCAGCGAGGTGGTCTCGAGCACATCCACCACGAGCACCGAGTGGTGGGCGGTCATGGCGCGGCCGCTCTCGGTGATGATGTTGGGGTGCTTGAGCCCGTTCTTGTTGCTGGCATCGACGAGGGTATAGACCGCGTCGTTGACATATTCCTGGATGGTGTAGTTCATCGAGTGGCTGCTGGCGCTGGAGCGCGTGCCGTCATAGTCCACGCCCATGCCGCCGCCGGTATCGACAAACTCGATGTCAAAGCCCAGTTTGGACAACTGCACATAGAATTGCGCCGCCTCGCGCAGGGCGTTCTTGATGCGGCGTATCTTGGTGATCTGGCTGCCGATGTGGAAGTGGATGAGCTTGAGGCAGTCTTCCATCTTGTGCTCGCGCAGGTAGTCGATGGCGCTGAACAGCTCGCTGGTGTTGAGGCCAAACTTGCTGCTGTCGCCGCCGCTCTCTTCCCACTTGCCGGCGCCGCTGCTCGAGAGCTTGATGCGGAAGCCGATGTTGGGCCTGATGTTGATGCGCTGGGCCACCTGGTCGATGAGCGCCAGTTCGCTCAGTTTCTCCACGACGACAAAGATGCGCCGTCCCATCTTCTGGGCCAGCAGCGCCAATTCGATGTAGCCCTCGTCCTTGTAGCCGTTGCACACGATGAGCGGGTTGGCGTTCACGTCGGTCATGTTGCTGGCCAGCACGGCATGCAGCTCGGGCTTGCTGCCGGCCTCCAGGCCGATGTTGAATTTCTTGCCGTGGTTCACAATCTCCTCCACCACCTGCCTCATCTGGTTGACCTTGATGGGGTAGATGATGAAGTTGGCGCCCTGGTACTCATATTCCTTGGCCGCCTTCTTGAAACAACTGCTGATTTTGTCGATGCGGTTGTCCAGGATGTCGGGGAAACGCAGCAGCACGGGTGCGGTGACCTTGCGGGAATGCAGTTCATTCATCACTTCAACCATGTCCACGGCGACGCAGTTGCTCTTGGGCGTGACGGTGACATGGCCATCCTCGTTGATGGAGAAATACTTGAGGCCCCAGCCTCCGATGTTGTAGAGTTCGGCGCTGTCCTCGATGCGCCACTTGTTGATTGCTGACACGATGCAGAATTGTTATCGGTTAAACATTGGGCACAAAGTTAGCGATTTTTGTCGGTATTGCCTGCAAAAGGCCGTGGAAATATATTGCATAGGCACAAAAAAACAGGGGACCTCAGCGGTCCCCTGCCTTATTTCAGGTTTGCTGTGACCCTCTGATTATTCGGGCCAAATCTCGTTCAGCAGATAGTCGATGAGGGCCGAGATGTCGGCGGGATCGATGCTGCCGTTGAGGTCGCAGTCAGAGTTCTCCTCGTTAACCTCGTTGCCGTTCAGCAGATAGTCGATGAGGGCCGAGATGTCGGCGGGATCAATGCTGCTGTCGCCGTTAACATCGCCACGCAGGCCCTGGGGCTGTGCGCCCTCCTTGGTCAGGCTGAACACGCGCAGGCACAAGCCAGGCACATACTGGTAGATGGTCATGCTGCCGTCAGCGTTAACCTCAGCGTTCAGCCAGTTGGCCTGGATACTGTTGGGGTTAGCGGCAACGGTGGCCTCAAATGCAGCGATGGGAGCCACGGCACCATCCTCGGCAATTGCCCAACCGTCACGATAGTTGGGTTCCAAGGGATAGATGAAGAGTTCCTTGCCGTCCCAAACGATGGGGAAGATGCCGTTGCATGCGCCCTTCTTGATGTCGTTATAGGCAGGCAGAGCGATAGAGGCCTTTGTGAAGTTGTCGCCGTCCCAGGTCAGCTTGCTGGGAGCGCCGCTACGATAGGCGTGGATTATAGCGTCATCGCCGTTGATGTCCTGGTAGTAGTTGATAACGGTCGAAGTCTGGGTGTAGATAACGGCGTCAACTGATGCCAGGTAGCAGTTGTCGATGTCAACCTCGCCGTCAGTGACGGTGAAGATGGCAACGCCATCGGTAAAGGGGTCGGTGCCGGTGTTGCCGCCAGTGAGGTACATCTGGCCGTCTTCCAGCATGTTGCCCTTGGCAAAGCCGATGAAGTCGCAACGGCCCAGCAGGCCACACTCCTGGGGAACGGTGTACTCAACAACGTCGCCGCTAGCGGGGTTGATGACCTTGATGGTGGCCTCCATCCACATCGAGGTGGGGAAGGCTGCGTTGCTCACTATGATGTTGCCGGCCTCGTCGCGGGTGATGCCGCAGTTCAAGCCGCCCTCATAGGAGGTGCTGGTCATGCCGTTCTGGTCAATCACATAGACGACCTGCACGCCGTCGGCAATCTTGTTGTTGATGTAGAACTTGCCGTTCATGCCGAAGCCCTGGCGGCACTCGTTGGTGACCAGACCCAGGTCGCTGGCGCTGAGTTCCCACACCTTCGTCAGGTTATAGGTGTCAGCGCTTGCGCTCAGCGACAAGGCTGCAACAGCAAGAATCAGAAATAACCTCTTCATAATCTATTACGCATTTTTGGGTAATGCAGATTTGGCTTAGCGGATAACCTTGGCGGTGCTGGTGGTGCCGTCGCTGTAGTTGGTAACAGCGATGCAGATGCCGTTGGCCTCGCTCATCTCCTGGCCAGCCATGTTGAAGTACTTCACGCTGGCAACAGTCTTGCCGGCAGCAACCTCGTCAACTGCGGTGGGACCGGGCTCTACGACCTTGGTCAGGCGGAACACGCGCAGGCACAGACCCGGCATGTATTGATAGATGAACATGCCGTCAGCGTCAGCCTCGGCGTTGAGCCAGTTGGCCTGGAAGCTGTTGGGGTTAGCGGCAGCAGTAGCCTCAAATGCAGCGATGGGAGCCTCAGCACCGTCCTCGGCAATTGCCCAGCCGTCCAGATAGTTCGGCATCAGGGGATAGATGAAGAGTTCCTTGCCGTCCCAAACGATGGGGAAGGTGCCGTTGCAGGCGCCCTTGGCGTTCTCGTTGTAAGCGGGCAGTGTTATGGCAGCCTTTGCAAAGTTGTCGCCGTCCCAGGTCAGCTTGGCGGGAGCGCCGCTGCGATAGGCGTGAACCAGAGCGTCATCGCCGTTGAGGTCCTGGTAGTAGTTGATAACGGTCGAAGTCTGGGTGTTGACAGCGGGGTCAACCGATGCCAGGTAGCAGTTGTCGATGTCAACCTCGCCGCCCGATACGGTGAAGAGCGCTACGCCATCGGTGAAGGGGTCGGTGCCGGTGTTGCCGCCGGTGAGGTACAACTGGCCGTCTTCCATCATGTTGCCCTTGGCAAAGCCGATGAAGTCGCAACGGCCCAGCAGGCCACACTCCTCGGGAACGGTGTACTCAACAACGTCGCCGGTAGTGGGGTTGATGACCTTGATGCCAGCCTCTACCCACGAGCCGGGGAATGAAGCGTTGCTCACGATGATGTTGCCGGCCTCGTCGCGGGTGATGCCGCAGTTCTTGCCGCCCTCATAGGAAACCTCACTGATGCCTGCGCGGTCGATTACGATAACCTTCTCGGCGTCAGCGGTCTTGTCGTTGATGTAGAACTTGCCGTCCATGCCGAAGCCCTGGCGGCAGTCGTTGGTAACGAGACCCAGGTCAGCGGCATTGTGCTCCCACAGTTTCTCGAGGGTGTAGGTGTCCTGAGCGCTTGCGCTCATCGACATGGCTGCAACGGCAGCGATAAGTAACATTTTCTTCATAATTGTAAAAATTTAGTTATTAATAAAGTTGATAAAAAATATTGGTCTTCAGGTTTAGGTAGAAAGACGCGGCCCAAGGTTGGAAACGGTCCGAATCTTCCGGCCTGGTAACGGCGGCCGGGATACCATGAATAGTGCCGTTGCGGGGTGTGGCCTCGGGACGGCAGAGCGCTTTTTTAACGCAAGGGAGGGTCTTTTGCTCCCTTACTGATTGCAAATGTAATAAAAAAATGTGAAACCTCCAAAAATTAACATTTTTTATTATGTCTTCAAAACTTTTTTGAAATTTTACCACCGATGCGGAGTGTGCGCCCGTTGACGCCCTTTTAACTAAAAATAACCGCCTCATTCTTTGTCAGAGGGCGAAAAAAACCGTACCTTTGTGCCAAGTAAAATATGATTGTATTAAGAGAAATCAGTTTTTTAATATATTTCAAATTATGGTAAATTACAAGGATTTAGGTCTCGTGAACACGCGCGAGATGTTTGCTAAGGCAATCGATGGCGGCTATGCCATCCCCGCGTTCAACTTCAACAACATGGAGCAGCTGCAGGCTATCATCAAGGCTTCGGCCGAGACAAAGTCGCCCGTCATCTTGCAGGTGTCGAGCGGTGCCCGCAAGTATGCCAACCAGACCCTGCTGCGCTACATGGCCGAGGGTGCTGTACAGTATGCCAAGGAACTGGGCTGGGAACATCCCCAGATTTGCCTGCACCTGGACCATGGCGACACCTTTGAGCTTTGCAAATCCTGCGTTGACTTTGGTTTCTCGTCGGTAATGATTGACGGCTCGTCGCTCCCCTACGAGGAGAACATTGCCTTGACCAAGCAGGTTGTGGAATATGCCCACCAGTTCGATGTCACCGTCGAGGCCGAGTTGGGCGTCCTCGCCGGCGTTGAGGACGACGTGCACGCCGAGGAGTCGCACTACACTAAGCCCGAAGAGGTGATTGACTTCGCCCAGCGTTCGGGATGCGACTCGCTGGCCATCAGCATCGGCACCAGCCACGGCGCCTACAAGTTCAAGCCCGAGCAGTGCACACGCGACTCGCAGACCGGTCTGCTCGTGCCTCCTCCCCTGGCATTTGACGTGCTCGAGGCTGTCGAGAAACAGCTTCCCGGATTCCCCATCGTGCTGCACGGCTCGTCGTCGGTGCCCCAGGAGTATGTTGAGATTATCAATACCCACGGCGGCAAGATGCCCGATGCTGTCGGCATCCCCGAGGAGCAGTTGCGCAAGGCCAGCAAGAGCGCTGTCTGCAAGATTAACATCGACAGCGACAGCCGCCTGGCCATGACCGCTGCCGTGCGCCTGACACTGGCCGAGCACCCCGACTACTTCGACCCCCGCAAGTATCTGGGTCCCGCACGCGAGGAGATGGTCAAGCTCTACACCCACAAGATTGTTGAGGTGCTGGGCAGCGCTGGCAAGGCCGAGTAATCCTTGCTCGACAGGCCTAATTATCATCGGAGCCGCTTGCCAGCAGGCAGGCGGCTCCGAACTTTTTTGCTGCCGCAACTCCCTCAATCACAGGGCGCAAAAACCACTTCCGATAAATGTTGCCGTAAAAAAGATGCGAAAAAATTTGGTCGGCGTTAAAAAGGGTATTATCTTTGCACCGCTTTTAGAAACAATCCTTGTTTCGCAAAGTGCGATCGGGGTGTAGCTCAGTCCGGTTAGAGTACGCGTCTGGGGGGCGTGGGGTCGCTAGTTCGAATCTAGTCACCCCGACATCGCAAAAGTGCTGGTAGTCTGTGACTATCGGCGCTTTTTATTTTATGTTTTTAATGTCAATAAAGCCAAACTGTGATGATGAGACTGATTGCAGTATTCCTGTTAGTGCTGGCGGCGGTGACGCCTACCGCGGCCAAGTCGTGGCTGGGTGGCGACATCTCGATGATGGCCGCC
This sequence comes from uncultured Prevotellaceae bacterium, assembly GCA_937898675.1. Lineage (GTDB taxonomy): Bacteria > Bacteroidota > Bacteroidia > Bacteroidales > Muribaculaceae > Sodaliphilus. The sequence continues at coordinate 20,383 of CALEJB010000034.1, read as the reverse complement.
AACGAGCGCATGGGCGTTGTCTATAAGGACAGCGCGGGCGTCAAGGTCAATGCCTATGACCTGTTTCGTGAACAGGGATGGGACATGATGCGCGTGCGCCTGTTTGTTGACCCCCAGCATGCCCCCGGCGCCCATCGCGACCAGGGCGTTTGTCAGGACTTGGACTATGTCATCGGCCTGTGCCAGACAATCCGCGAGCGGGGCTTTGAGGTGATGCTGGACTTCCACTACAGCGACACCTGGGCCGACCCCGCCAAGCAGTTCACCCCGCAGCGTTGGACTGGGCTGGATGCGGCGACGCTCGCCGACAGCATTTATTGCTACACCCGCGACTGCCTGATGGCCCTGCGTTGGGCAGGGGTGGTGCCTGCCGCCATTCAGGTGGGCAATGAGGTAACCTACGGCATGGACTGGCCCGTGGGGCGCGTGGATCCCACGAGCGGCGACAACTGGGATGCCTTCACCTCATTGCTCAAGGCGGGTTGCAAGGCATGCCGCGAGGTGTGCCCCCAGGCGCGCATCATCATCCACACCGAGAAGGCCGGCGAGTGGGTCGTGACACGCAGTTACTACGACCGCCTGGCGGCTGCCAATGTCGATTATGACATCATCGGCCTGAGTTATTACCCCATGTGGCACAAGACGATACCCAACCTGGGCAATACGCTTGACTCGCTGGCGGTGCGTTACCCCGACAAGCCCGCGATGATTGTCGAGGCGGCCTACTATTACCAGCACGATGGCCGCTCGTGGGACAGCGAGGACTTTACGGACTGCCTGCCCGCCACCGTCGAAGGCCAGCGCGAGTTTACCCGCCAACTGGTCGCCGAGCTGAACCGCCACACCAATGTGCAGGGCCTGTTGTGGTGGTTCCCCGAGGAAAACCGTTTCGGCACCCCGTGGCAGGGGCGCGGCGGCCTTAACCGTGGCTTGTTCAACAGCGCCACAGGATGCGCGCTGCCTGCCCTGTACGAGATGAGCAGGTTCAAGCGGTAAAAATGTATATTTGATGTGATAGAAAATCCCGCGCGGCACTATACCCCCAGCAGATCGCGCGTGATGTCGAGCGCGGCGGTCATGTCGTCGGCTGTTATGGTCTGGCCGATGCGGCAGTCGCCGACGGCTTTCAGCAGGGTGCAGGCGATTTCGCCGTTGCGGCTCTTTTTGTCGCGCCGCATGCGCCCGAGCAGGGCGTCATAGTCGTCGCAGGTGAAGGGGAATCCCTGATAATTGTCGCGCACAAAATGCCCCAGGCGCTGCACATCCTCGCTGGAGAACTGCAACTTCATGTGCGAGAGCACTGCCTCGGTCACCAGTCCCCAGGCCACCGCATAGCCGTGCGGCACGGGCTTGCCGCGCTCCAGGGCAAGACTCTCAAAGGCGTGCCCTGCCGTGTGCCCCAGGTTGAGGGCCATGCGCTCGCCCTGCTCCTCAGGGTCGCGGGTAACGATGTCGGCCTTGACCTGCACCGAGCGGCGCAGGCGTTCCAGCATGTCGTCATGGCCGATGGGCGCACCGAATGTGTGGTCCAGCAGGCGCAGCAATTCGTCGCGGTCGCCGAGCATGGCATGCTTGACCACCTCGGCAAATCCCGACTTCATCTCCTGCGCGGGCAGTGTGTCGAAGAACCGTGTCGAGATGATGACATCGCTCGCCGGGGCAAAAACCCCGATTTCGTTCTTCAGTCCGTTGTAGTTCACGCCCGTCTTGCCGCCCACTGCGGCATCAACGGCGCCCAGCAGGGTGGTGGGGATGTTGACGAACCGCAAGCCCCGCTTGAAGGCGGCTGCGGCAAATCCGCCCAGGTCGGTCACCATGCCGCCGCCCAGGTTCACGACCAGCGTGCGGCGCGTGGCGCCGGCGGCTTCCAGCGCGTCCCACACCCGTTGTACGGTCTGCAGCGACTTGTTCTCGTCGCCGGCGGGGATGGTGACGAGGGCATCGGTGTGGGGTGCAAACTGCGCCGTGTTGCTGTCGGCGACCCACATGGTCTTGTTGCAGCCAGATGCCAATACAATCTGCTCCAGCGCCTTAAAGACATCATTGGTAAAAATGAGGTTTTGGGTCATGGCGGTGTGCTTGATTAAGGAAAAAGCAACGGATTTCCCCCGATGACAGAGAAACCCGTTGCCTGTGAGTGCTTGTTTATGCCGTTGCGGCGTTGAGTTCCTTGAGCAGTTCGGGAATGGCGTCTGCCAGTTCGTCCATGCTCTTATAGACCACATCGGCACCGGACTTGTACAAATCCTTTTCGGGAATCGGGCCCGTGGTCACGCCGATGGTGAAGCAGCCGGCGGCATGGCCTGCCTGCACGCCCAGTGGCGAGTTCTCGATGACGATGCACTGGTTGCCCTTCTTGCCGGCCAGTGTCATACCCTTGAGGTAGGGCTCGGGATTGGGCTTGCCGTGGCGCACGTCATGGCCCGTCACCCTGTTGTCGCTGAATAGTTCGGGGAAGTCATTCTCAATGCGTTGCACGATGGTGTCCTGCTGCGAGCCGGTCACGAGAATGCGCTCTACACCGGCGGCCTTGAGCGCCTCCAGCGCGCGGGTGGCTCCGGGCATCACGGGGGCCTCGCCCAGTTCCCTAAAGTAGCGCGTCTTCACGCCATACAGGGCCAGGGCCTCGTCGTCGGTGATGTTCTTGCCCACGCCGGCCTTGAACTTCGTCTTGATGATTTCGCTGCCGGTCATGCCCTCGAGTTCATAGAACTCGTCGCGGGTGCATTTGATGCCGTTCTTCTTCATGAGTTTCATCCATGCCTGGGTGTGAAACTTCATGGAGTCATAGAGAACACCGTCGCAGTCGATGAGGGCTGCGCTGATGTCGATGCCTTTTTGACCTGTATATTTCAGGTACTCGGCGATGGTCGATTGTAGAGTCATTTTGGTGTTGAGGTGTTATTATGTATAATGTATCTTCAGATTATTATCTCACGGTGATGTGCAGGCAACCCGCCTTGCGCTCAAAGATGGCATAGCAGCGCCCCCTGCTGCGAAAGTCCTCCACCACCTCGGCGAGGATGTTCTTCAGGTCCTCGAGCGAGATCACCATGCTCGGGTCCATGCAGTCAAACTTCACCCAGCTGATGTCAAATGTGGTGCCGTACTGGTGGCATGAGTTGACCGATGCCGAGTAGTTGCGGTGGATGAGTTTAGACACGCTGTGGGCCGTGCGCGTCACGCTGGTGACCTTGAAGCGGTAGGCCTTGCCGCCGCGCGCCTTGATGGTGTCCTGGAAAGCGTAGCCGATTTCCTTGAGCAATTGCGCCGCCTTGGGCACCAGATAGGGCACCGAGGCGGTGAGGTTATCGACCATGTAGGCGTCGCACGAGTAGATACGCATCAGCGGCTTGTCGATGTCATAGGCGTCGCGCAGGGTAAACACGGGCTTGAAGCCGTTTGCCTTGGCGGCCTGGAGCTGCAGCGAGTTGCTGTCGTTAAAGATTTCCTTGAGCGGCCGCATCTCGATGTAGGTGGGCAGGCGGTGCACCACGGCGCCCTCGATCAGGCCCATGCCATCGCCGGCGATGTTGGGGTTGCTGCCCATAGGCAGCGGCGCCTTGTAGTCCCATGCCGTGGTGTCTTGCTGGGGCCCTTTGCCGCTACACGACGAACCCCCTGCCAGGGCTAATTCCATCAAGCAGAGCAACGGTAGCAGGCGCAAGCAGTATCGAATCATTGTCGTTAGTATCTTCGTTTGGGGTAGCAAAGTTACAAATAAATAATGAGAAATTCCGTGTGAGGTGAATCAATTTTTGCGGTGATTTTTATTTTTGCGCCATAAATTACCATTATTAATGATTATCTTTGCAAAGTAATTCACAACAAAAATGGAACCGATATGAAAAAATGGATTAACCTCTCAAGCATCGCCGGGGTTGCGCATGCGATTGCCCTGGTTCTCTCGCTTGGCGTTGTGTTTCAGGCGCAGGCCGATGACGATGAAATGTTCACCCCCGAACTGCTGGCCAAGGCCGAGGCGGGCGACGTTGACGCCATGTGCGACGTGGCGTTTTACTACTACTTTGGCGAGGGCGTGGCGCCCAGCCGCGACGAGGCAGCACGGTGGTACCGCCGTGCCGCCGACTTGGGCGATGCCTATGCCCAGTACAACCTTGCCACGCTGTACTCGGTGGGGCAGGGCGTGCCCAAGGACTTTGAGCAGGCCGCCTACTGGTATGGCAAGGCTGCCGAGCAGGGCAATGTCAACGCGCAGTACAACCTGGGTGTGTGCTACCGCGACGGCACGGGCACCTATCTCGACTGCAGCGAGGCCGCGCGGTGGTTCCTTAAGGCTGCCGAGGCCGAAGACGCCGACGCGCAGTACGACCTGGGGCGCCTGTACCTGGAGGGCAAGGGCGTCGCCCAGAGCAACGACGAGGCCGCGCGATGGTTCCGCATGGCCGCCGCCCAGGGACACGCCAAGGCCCAAGCGGCACTGCGCGACCTGGGGCTGTGAGGCACTGTAAATTTTGCGGTTTCAACAATTGTGAGTAATTTTGCGGTTAATGTCACGCGCTGACGGAAAATATGGCATCCTGTTTGTGTGCTTGGGCAACATCTGCCGGTCGCCGGCGGCCCAGGCGGTGATGCAGCGCATCGTGGACGAGCGCTGGCTGGCGGAGCGTTTTGCCCTCGACTCGGCGGGCATCGGCCACTGGCACGTGGGCGACCTGCCCGACCACCGCATGCGCGCCCATGCCCAGCCGCGAGGCTACCAGTTGACGCACCGCGCGCGACAGGTGAGGATGGAGGACTTTGACGACTTCGACCTCATCGTCGGCATGGACGCTGCCAATGTTGACGACCTGCGCGGCATGGCCGCCACCGTTGAGCAGCGCGACAAGGTGGTGATGATGGGCGACTACATCCGTCGCCTGCGCCAGTATGACTATGTGCCCGATCCCTACTTTGAGGGCGCCGAGGGCTTTGAGCTGGTGCTCGATCTGCTTGAGGATGCCTGTGAGCATCTGTTGGATAGCATATTACAACAAAATAAGATATAAAATGAAGAAAATCAATCTTTTGTCGATCCTACTCTGTGCCCTTGCCGCTTTGACGGCGAGCGCCCAGTCGCCCCTTGCCGTGAAGTGGCTGATGGGGCAGAACAACGCGGCTGCGGGCAACTACTCGTCGCGGTTTGTCATCAAGAACGTGTCGGGCAAGACACTTGACGGCGGCTGGCAACTGTTCTTCAACCAGTTCTCGCGCTCGGTGACGCTGCCCGCGGGATGCCCCGTTGACATCGAGGAGGTGAAGACCACCTACTACCGCATCAGGCCCAACGGCAACTACCGCCCCCTGGCCGCCGGCGACTCGCTGGTGGTGGACGTGGTGATGGGCGGCACACTGGTCAACAGGAATTATATGCCCGACGGCGGACATGTGGTGCTGGGCGGCGACATGGCGCATCCGCTTGCCGTGAAAATCGAGTGCGCGCCTCTCGACAAGCCCGGCCAGTGGCGCGACCACAAGGCCTACCCCGACGGCAACTACATGTATGCCTACAACGAGGCCATCAACGGCTTTGGCGATGGTTACACGGGCAACGACTATGACATCTTCCCCGCTCCCAAGCAGGTGGACGTCGAGGCGGGATTCACTCAGGTGGGTAGCCTGGTGACCGTGAAGTCGGGCAAGATGTGGCAGTGGGGCGGATACAGCCGCGTGAAGCGCCTGCTCAAGGAGGAATTGGGCAAGCGCGGCATCTATGTGTCCAGCGGACAAAATACGGTCATCAAGTTGTTGTTTGACAAGACGATGAGCACCAACAAGGAATATTACAGCCTGCGCATACACGACGGCGAAATCACCATCCTGGGCTGCTCGCAGCGCGCCCTCATGAACGGCGTGAAGACGCTGGTAGCCGCGCTTGACCACAGCAAGGGACACCGGTTGCAGAACTGCTTTGTGATCGACTGGCCCGACGCTGGCTACCGCAGCATCATGCTCGACATCGCCCGCAACTATGTGGTGAACTTCAACGACCTCAAGCGCTTCATCGACCTGATGTCCTACTATAAGTTCAACACCCTGCAACTGCACTTTACCGACGACGAGGCGTGGCGCGTGGAGATTCCCGGATTTCCCGAACTGACGAGTGTGGGTGCACGCCGCGGCTGCACGCTTGACGAGAAGGAATACATGTCGCAGATTTTTGCCGGCAACGGCAATCCCGACGACCTGTCGCAGAGCGGCAACGGGTATCTGACGCGCAGCGAGTTCATCGAGTTGCTGCGCTACGCGTGGTCGCGCGGCGTGAGCGTGATTCCCGAGATTGAGACGCCGGGCCACGCGCGTGCCGCCATCGTGGCGATGAAGAGCCGTGCTGCCAATGGCCCCGTCACGGCCGATGCCAAGCAGTTGAAGAAATATCCGCAACTCGCCCAGCAGTTCCGTCTGTGGGACGAGAAAAATACCTCACTTTACACCAGCGCCCAAAGTTACCACGACAATGTACTGAACGTGGCGAGCGACGACGTGTACCGCTTCATTGACCTGGTGGTCGACGAGTTGGAGAAGATGTACAAGGAGGCCGGACTGAAACTGCAGGTGGTGCACCTGGGCGGCGACGAGGTGCCCAGCCACGCGTGGGACAACAGCCCTGACGTGCAGGCGCTCATGCAGCGCGAGGGCCTCAAGAACCAGCACGAGGTGAGCGAGTACTTCATCAACCGCATCAGCGGCCTGCTGGCCGAGCGCGGCATCCGCATCGAGGGATGGCAAGAGGTGGCGCTGGGGCACAGCGCGGCGTTTAACAGCGCCGTGGCGCCCCGCGTGGCAGGCGTCAACGCCTGGAGCACCGTGGGCTCGCGCAACACCGTGCCCTACCAGCTGGCCAACGACGGCTACCCCGTCATCCTGTCCAACGTCACCAATTTTTACATGGACATGGGCTACAGCCACCACCAGGACGAGCAGGGCCTGCACTGGGGCGGCAAGGTGGATGAGTTTGACGCCTGGAGCGCCCTGCCTGCCAACATCTATGCCAGCGCCCGCACCGCCGTGGACGGCACGCCCATCGATGTGACCAGGGCTGCCGAAGGCAAGGTGAAACTTGAGAAACCCGAGAACATCATCGGCATTCAGGCCCAGTTGTGGGGCGAGACGCTGCGCTCATTTGACCAGGTGCAGTACATGTTGCTGCCCAAGATGTTCGGCGTGGCCGAGCGTGCCTGGAACACCCAGCCCGCCTGGGGACAGAACCTCGCCGACGAGGCCGCATACAACGAGGCGCGCCATCAGTACAACCTCAAAATCGGCACCCGCGAGCTGCCGCTGCTACAGTCGCTGGGTTACAACTTCCGCGTGGGGCCTCCGGGCATCAAGGTCGAAGGCGGCAAGTTGCTCATCAACTCGCAGTACCCCGGCGAAATCATTACCTATACTCTCGACGGCAGCGAGCCCACCGCCGCCAGCCCGCGTTGGACGGCTCCCGTGACACTCAAGAAACAGCCCGCGGTCATCAAGGCCCGCGCCTTCTACCTGGGCCGCCAGAGTGTTGTGACCTATTTGTTCAAGTGATGAGTTAGGAGAGAGGATTTTTAACATGCATCCCGATAACAGGGACCTGGAGCCGCGCGCGGCTCCAGGTCCCTGTTATTTTGCCCGATAGCAAAAAACTATAAAAATGTGTTGTTAATGTTAAAAAAATGCAATAAACCGCGTTAAATTGGTGCAGAAAGTTTAAAGTACCAAAAATAATGTGTATGTTTGCAGTTGCTTTATCCCGGCGGTGGATAATTGGCAAAATAAGGAATGGACTAATATTATTTTTACCAACTATAAAAAACCAAACAAGATGAGAAAACAGCTACTGTTGCTACTGCTGTCCAGCATGTTGTCGCTCACGGGCCTCGCGCGCGTGGTGACCGGCGTGGTCACGCAGTCGAGTGACGGCGAGCCCATCATCGGAGCGTCAATCCAGGTGCACGGCACGAGCCGCGGCACAGCAACCGACATTGACGGCGCCTACTCGATTGAGGTGAACGATGGTGATGTGCTCGACGTGACGTATGTGGGCATGAATCCCAAGAGTGTTAAGGTTGGTCGCGGCGTGTCCGTCATCAACATCACCCTTGAAGAGAACGCCCAAGTGCTGGGTGAGGTCGTGGTAACCGCCATGGGCCAGACCCAGGAGAAGAAAAAACTGAACTTTGCCGTTCAGACCCTTGACGAGGAGGCGGTGACTGCCGGCGGCAGCACCAACTTCGCCAACACGCTTCAGGGCAAGGTTGCCGGTCTGCAGGTGAGCACCGGCGGCAGCTCGCCCAACTCTTCGACGCAGGTGATTATCCGCGCCATTTCGTCGATGAACAACAGCCAGAGCAACGAGCCGCTGATGATTGTTGACGGCATGGCCATCCGCGGCGGCGGCTCGACGCTGGCCGACCTCAACGCCAATGACATCGAGAACATTACCGTGCTCAAGGGTGCCGCCGCATCGGCACTCTACGGCCAGGAAGGCGCCAACGGCGTTATCATGATTACGACCAAGAGCGGCGGCCAGAACGGCGAAATCCATGTGACGGCATCGGCATCGCTCGAGCTCAACACGCCATTCCGTCTGCCGATGATTCAGAGCACTTTCACCCCCGGCAGCAAGGGTATGTACAAGGAGAACAGCGGCAGCGGCGGCTGGGGCCCTTATCTGGGTGCCAACGAGACCGTGTATGACAATCTGGGCAACTTCCTCCAGACCGGTGTGCTGCAAAAGTATGACGTGAGCGTCAGCGGCGGTACCGAGAAGTTCTCCAGCTACGCCTCGCTGTCCTATCAGGACAACCAGGGCATCGTCCCCAAGGACTACCGCAAGCAGTGGACCGTGTTCCTCAAGGGCATCTACAAGCCCAGCGACAAGGTGACCGTGCAACTGAGCACCAACTTTGTGAACCGCACGAGCCGCAGCTTTGGCAACTCGATGTCCACCATCTATAACTGGGGCATCAACAAGGACATGAGCGACTACCGCACCCTTGAGGGCCATGTGAACTGGTGGGCATACTACGACCACTGGGAGAACCTGCTTGACACCGAGCGCCTGGGCGGCGCCGTGTCGCCCTACTATGGACGCTACATGGACTGGAGCCTGACCGAGGGCAACCGCTTTGTGGTCAACGGCCAAATCAGTTACGAGCCCATCAAGAACCTCGTGTTCACCGGCAAGGTGGGCTATGACAAGGGCTACTCGATGTATGACAGTTACACAGTGCCCCGCCTCTACGAGGGCGACCTGATGGACCCGACGTCGGAGGACGTGCAGACCAAGCTCTCGAGCCTGCAATCCAAGTACGGCTCCTACAGCTTCCAGCCCTCGCGCAGTTCGCTGTTCAACGCCCAATTCCTGGCCAACTACCAGCACACCTTTGGCGAGGACTACACGGTGAGTGCGCTGTATGGTCTGGAGTACAAGGAGGTTCAGGGCCTGGAGTCGTCAATTTATAACGAGCATTTCCAGTTGGGCGGCGAGTTCTATAGTTTCAACAACACCGACTTCACCAACGGCGACCTGCTCATCAGCAACCACCCCACGCTGTATCACAGTAAGTATAACAAGTACGGCCACTTTGGCGAGCTGCGCTTCGACTACAAGGGCATGGCGCAGTTGTCGGTAACGGGCCGTATGGATGGTTCGTCGGCGTTCAAGCAGGCGAGCAAGACCAACTATTTCTATCCCTCCATCACCGCGGGTGTCATCTTCAGCGAACTGTTCCACCTGAGCAACAAGTGGTTCAGCTACGGCAAGTTGCGCGGCAACTGGGCAAAGGTGGGCAAGGACAGTCCCCGCTACCTGTTCACCGACACCTACAAGCAGTGGACGCTGTTCCCCGACGGCGGCTACGGCGTTGACCCCACCACCTCGCGCGCCATCGACCTGGAGCCCGAGATGACCAAGTCGTGGGAGATTGGCGCCGACCTGCGCTTCTTCAACAGCTGGACGCGCCTCGACGTGGCCTACTACTCGACCACCGTGGACAACCAAATCGTGAGCGTGCGCGTGTCGCCCGCCTCGGGCACCATCCTGCAGACCCGCAACGAGGGTAGCCTTGAGAACCACGGCATGGAAATATCGCTCAACCAGGACATCATCAAGAGCACCGACTGGTCGTGGACGGCACTTGCCAACTTCTCGTTCAACCGCAGCAAGGTGCTGCAGTTGCCCGACGACATCACCGAAATCCAGGGCACCCAGTATGGCGACATCTTCCCCGTTGCCCGCCTGGGCGAGTCCTCGACCGGTATCTCAGGCAAGGACTACGAGCGCGACCCCGACGGCAATGTCATCGTCGATGAGAACGGCTATCCCGTCATCAGCGCCGCCAAGGGCCTGTACATCGGCAACCGCGAGCCCGACTGGCTGCTGGGCGTGGGCAGCACCCTGCGCTACAAGCATGCCGCGCTGTCGTTCCTGTTCGACGGCCGCAAGGGCGGCGATGTGGTGAATGTGACCGGCCGCAGCCAGATTACCAACGGCATGAGCAACCTCTATGACAAGTACCGCAACCGCGAGTACATCGTGGACGGCGTTCAGGCTGTTCCCGGCCCCGACGGCACGACGGCCTATGTCAAGAACACCACCCCCATCGTGCTTGACAGCTACTACATCAGCACCTATTACTCCACCGTTTCCTCCAACTTCATCGAGGACGGTTCCTACATCCGCTTGAGCTATGTGACGCTGAACTACGACTTTGGCCACCTGTTCAAGCGCACCTGGCCCATCAAGGGCTTGTCGCTCACTGCCACGGCGCGCAACCTGTTCCTGCTCACCAAGTACCGCGGCAATGACCCCGCTGTGCTGGCAGGCACTGGCGGCGGTACCGGCAGTGCAGGCATCGACAATTACAATGTGCCCAGCACGCGCAGTTTCAACTTCACCCTCAAGGCAACATTCTAAAAGGAAGGAGGCATTTGAATTATGAAGAAGATTAAATTGATAGCAATGTTGATGCTGGTCGGCCTGGTTTCGGTCAGCTGCAACGATATGCTCGACGACAATGTGAACCCCGACAAGGCGCATGTCATCGACGCCAAGGACGGCCTGCCCGTGCTCATCTATTATGCACAGCAGGTTGTATATGACCACAGTGAATACTATGCTTACTTCTCCCAGATGCTCACCACCGGCGGCAAGAGCTCGGTGGGCGCTTACAGCTACAAGTGCGAGTGGGAGATGCTGACGATGAACCGCCACCCGATGTGGCGCCGTCATTTCTATGACATCGGCAAGAACTGCCTGAACCTGGTGAACAACTCGCAGGCCATCAACTCGCCCAACTACGAGCTCATTGGCCGCACCATCAAGCTGATGTCCACCCAGTTGACGACCGATGCCTTTGGCGACATTCCCCAAAGCGAGGCTTACACGAGCAACTCGCCACACTACGACACCCAGGCCTCTATCTATGCCTGGATGATGCAGGAGTGTGACGACCTCATTGCCATGTATGACGACCCCGCCATCGTCAACAACCCCGACAACCAGCCCATCACCGTCGCCGAGGACCGCGTTTATGCCGGTGACCTCGAGAAGTGGAAAGGCCTGGTATATGCCATGAAGGCCCGCCTGCTGCTGCGCAACATCCCCAATGTGGACCGCAGTGCCGCCATGTGCCAAAAGATTATCGCCGCCGCCGACGCTGCCATCAGCCAGTGGCGCAAGGGCGACGTCTTTGACTATCAGGGCAGCCGCGATGCGTGGTTTGGCAACGAGCCCCGTTACTACTGGGACGGCGGCACTGGCACCCAAAACGCCGTGTGGAGCGTCGCCCAGCCCGTCATCAACTCGTGGGAGTCGCGCGGCAATCTGCTGGGAAGCGCCATCCCCTCCAAGTTCTTCATGGTTGACCTGATGGGCATCAGCAAGCCCGACGACGAGATGAAGAGCGGCATGTTTGCCGGCGAGGGAAGCCACGACGGCTTTGCCAACGACCCGCGCTGCGGCCTGCTGATGATTGCCCGCACGGGTCCCGCCAGCGCGTCGGTGACCAGCGAGCGCATCAAGATGCGTTACCTCGAGAACAACATCGGCATGGGCACCTCGTTCAAGATTGCCAACTATCCCAACCTGTACATGGGCGCCTATGCCGGCACCGCCGACTCCTACAACCCCATCTTCACCATGGAGGAGCTGTACTTCATCAAGGCCGAGGCCGAGTACTGGCTGGGCAACAAGAGTGAGGCATGCGCACTGGCCAAGGAAGCCACCCAGTGGAACATCCAGCGCCACCTCGCCGCCTTCTTGCGCGACTATCCCAACGAGAACTACAATCCCGACACCGACAACAAGTACCCCGGCAATGCTGTCACCGGCGGCAAGCCCGGTTTCCAGCCCGCCGAGTACTGGCAAGCACAGGTCAACGCCTTCCTCAACAACGAGGACTACTACCACGGCAAGACCCTGTCGCCCCACAAGGTGACCGACCGCGGCAACAAGCACTGGTTCTTCAATCCCAGCGAGTTCTCGCTCAGCGACCTCATGCAGCAAAAGTACATCGCCATGTACCTGCAGCCCGAGCAGTGGACCGACATGCGCCGCTACCACTATAGCAACAACCGCAACCGCTATGGCATCGGCGACAATCAGGAAATCGTCTATCCCACGCTGCGCAGGCCCTATAACCTGTATGCCGCCTACTGGATCGACGGCTTGACCGAGGAGCAAAAGGAGAATACCTGGATTCAGCGCATCAACTACGACCCCGAGACCGAGGAGAAGTACAACCGCGCCGAACTTGAGCGCCTGGGCGCCTACAAGAATTACAAGTGGCTGCAAGAGCCCATGATCTGGGCCCGCGACTATGGCCAGGTGGCCTCGCTCACTCAAGAGTAAACGAGGATTAAGGACTTAACAACCAAGGACTAAAAAACGTAAGAAAACAATGAAACGACACAAGATAATAGGCCTGTTGGCACTCATGGCCCTGGTGACCTCGTCGTGCGCGATTCATGACCCGTTTGCCGACAACGGCGAACTCGGTCAGGTGCTGCCCACGGTGGACTGGGAGCAGGGCTCGACGGTAGTCAAGGCGGGCCGCCATGCCACTTTCAAGGGCAAGTACTACACCACCGCCGACAAGGCGATTGACCACAGCGAGGTGTGGTGCCTCGTCAAGCGCTCGCAGAGCGCCACGGCGACCAGCAAACTCACCACTTCGCTGGCCTACACCAAGAATTTCTCGCTCACCGACACCGTGCGCTCGGCTCAGAGCGTAGCCAAGTTTGACCACAGCAAGGCCGAGTGGGACGGACACGAGTATGTGCTCACCGACAGTTTTCCCACCTCGCGCACGCTGGCACCCGTCACCTGGGTGAACCCCGCCGAGTGGGACCAAGAGAAGTTTGACAGTTACTATCCCGCCACGTTCCAGCAGGAGTTCCTCAACTACATGGTCAACGCTTTGACCAAGGACAACACCTACTACAACGACCTGCGCAATGTGTACATCAAGTATGACTTCACCGAGGAGCAGTTTGCCGCCCTCAATGCCGAGTATGGCATCGATTTCCCCACGGCAACTGCCACGGCCGACAAGTCGGACCTTTGGTACACCAATGACGAGATTGACCACTACTACTACACCACCGTGGGCGACGACGGCAAGGCGGTCTATCACGAGATTGCAACCGAGGCCGACGCCCCCGATGGTGCCAATGTGCAGCCTGTGTACAAGTCAGCGTTCTGGCTCTTCTCGCGCTACAGCGACGACACGGGCGGCAAGCAGACAAGTGTGCGCAGCGAGTACATGCCCTACTTCAAGAGCCTGATTTCGCTCATCCCCTTCACCTCGTGGATTTATAACTCGAGCGACAAGGCCTACACCGTCAACTACAACCGCCAGTATTACCTGGAACCTGACTTCCGCGTGTATGACACCGACGGCAAGGTGGGTGTGACCAACGACAACAAAGAAGTGACTCTCAACTAAAAACCTAATAGGCATGAAGAAGATTTTCAATCACTTTACGATTCTCGCCCTGATGGCAGTAATGGCCGTGTCGTGTATCGACAAGGAGGCCGATTACGGCAATTTCGCCACCAAGGACGTGGACTTCACCTACAGGGTGGATGACGAGCAGTACGGTCTCGACTTCTATGTGGTCTCGACCGTGGAATTTACCAATACCTCGTCCAAGACGGGCGCGGTAACCTGGGACTTTGGCGACGGCACGACTTCGACCGAGCAAAATCCCTCCCACAAGTTCGCCAAGGCGGGCATCTATGAGGTGACGCTCACCGTCGATGGCGTGGGCAGCAGGACCTATCCCCTGCTCATCTACGACATCGCCCCCGTGCTGAGCATTGCCGAGCAGAGCGACAAGATTGTCGTCATCAACGATGTGAAGGTTAAACTCGACATCGAGTTGCCCAACCCCGAGAACCTCAAGTGCAAGTATGTGTGGATTTTCCCCGACGGCACCCGTGATGCCAGCGGCCAGATTATCTCGACCTTCGAGGGCTACAGCCACGAGGACGGCACCATCGACAATCCCGGCAAACTCACCTTCAGCAACATCGGCTCGCAGAAGATTGTGCTCCAGACCTGGTTTGACCTTGACGGCGAGAACCGCCGCCTCGAGGACAGTTATGTGAACGTGCAGGTGGGCTCGTCGATTCCCGCGCCCACGCTGTACTATGCTGCCATGGGCGGCAACATCATGGCGATGAAGCTCGTGGACCTGTCCAAACTCCCCGCCGGCACCAAGAATCTGCCCTTCGACATGGGTGTGAGCGCCGGCAACATGCCCACTCAACTCGTGTTTGCCACCGAGAAGACGACGACCACCGACGGCGAGGTCATCGAGCAGGACAATGTGTATATCCTCGACTGCGGCAAGCAGTACTACTATGTGAACGATGAGGCCGGCAACCTGGGCGACGGCAAGATTACCGTGATGAGCGCCGACGGCTCTACGGCCAATGTGATGATTACCAATGTGGGCGGCCAGGCGTTCAACGACCCGTTCCAGGGCTGCACCGACGGCACCTACCTGTATTACACCGACCGCAATACGGGCATCCGCCGCATCCCCCTGAGCACGCGCGGCGAGACCGAGCAGACCATCTACACGGCCACCGCCGGCTACTTTGTCATCAACAACCAGTTGAGCTACTACGGCCAGGGCATCGCCTACGGCGCCATCCACACCGACCTGTATCTCGACCGCACGGGCAAGTTCTGGTGGAGCAAGAACTACTCGGGCAACGGCATCTACCGCTTCAAGGCCAGTGACATCGGCAAGACCGGCACCGGCGTGCCCATTCCTTATCCCATTGTGCTCGAGACCACCCAGCCGCGCGCCATGACGCTCGACGAGGACCTGGGCTACATGTATGTGTGGATGACCAAGGGCACCACGCCGGGCGTGGGCTTCACCCAGTATGCCATCCCCGGCGACAACGCCACGGCGGCCTATGACAAGTACATCAACTTCATCACCATGGAGGCCGATCCCATCAACACCACCGATGCCGAGGGCGTTTACACCACCCAGATGGCCGTTGATGCCCAGACGCACTATGTTTACTTCGGTTTCCGTGCCGCCAGCACCGAGAAGAACTACACCACAGGCCTCTACTACTTCAACCCCGACGACGGCAAGGTGTACAACTTCAACGACAACAAGGACAAAATCCTGGGCGTGTGCATCAACCCGAGGTTGACCAACCTGTTCTAAATTAACCGAGGGGCGCTGGGCGCAGCCGCAGGCCCGCCCGTCGCTCCTCATTGTTCTTGATTATGAAGCGATTATTCATGATAGCATTACTGGCGGCTTTTGCCGCCAGTTTTGTAATCCGCGCCGCCCACCCGCCCAAGCGCGAGCAGCGCGGCATGTGGATGACGGCCTACCTGAGCGACTGGCCCAGCGGCAAGATCACCGAGTCCAACACCCCCATCATGCAGAATGCCTGCCGCAAGATGCTGGACACCATGCGCGTCAACCACATCAACACGGTGTATTACCACGTGAGGGCGATGTGCGACGCGATGTACAACTCGGCCTACGAGCCGTGGTCGGAGTATGTGTCGGGCACGCGCGGCGTAGCGCCGCCATTCGACCCGTTTGCGTTTATCCTTGCCGAGGCCCACAAGCGCGGCATCGAGGTGTATGCCTGGGTCAATCCCTACCGCTATGGCCACGGCTCCAACATGTGGGGCCAGAGTGACCGAGACTATGTTCACACCCATCCCGAGTGGCTGCTCACCACCGACTATGAGACGGTGCTCAACCCCGGCATCCCCGAGGTGCGCCAGCGCGTGGTGGATGTGTGCCGCGACATCTTGGAGAAGTACGATGTGGACGGACTGGTGTTTGATGACTATTTCTACAATCAGGACAATCCCTCGATGACGCTCGATGCCGGCCTGTATAGCGCCTACAAGGCCGCGGGCGGCACGATGAGCCAGGGCGACTGGCGACGCGAGAATGTGAACATGATGGTGCGTGATGTCAATGCCATGGTCAAGTCGGTCAAGCCGTGGGTGCGCTTTGGCATCGGTCCGGCGGGCGTGGCATGCAGCGCCCAGTCGGTGGCCGACAAGTATGGCGTGGACCCCTGCCCGGGCAGCGACTGGCAGTATAACCAGATTTACAGCGACCCCATGGCATGGCTCACGCGCGGCACCGTCGACTTCATGTCGCCGCAGGTCTATCGCAACACCTCGGCCGACTTTGAGCCCATCACCCGCTGGTGGGGCCGCATGGGCGACCGCTTTAACCGCCATGTGTATGTGAGCCAGTGGATTCCCGACGAGGACGGCTGGGGGCTCAACGAGTTCGTGAAGCAGGCGCGCATCGTGCGCGATGCCATGACGAGCGGCAACCCTGGCCTCACGTGGTTCCGCTACTACTCGTGGCGCAACAAGAGCGAGAAAATCGACGGCAAGGTGCGCCAGTTGCGCACGTGGCTGCGCGACAGCGTCTATCAGCATGTCTCGCTCAATCCTGCTCCCGCGTGGCTCAAGCCCGACAAGGAATACACCACCGTGGCCAGCCTGAGTTACGCCGGCGGCACGCTCTCGTGGGACAGCATCCCCAATGTGCGCTATGTCGTGTATGCCTGGCCCGACACAGTGCCCGACAGCGGCTTCGCTTGCCAGGCGTGTTACATCGACGGTGTCACCTATGCCGCCTCCTATGAGTTGCCCGCCGCCAAGCGCGAGGGCTACCGCTATGCCGTCACCATCCTCGACCGCTGGGAGAACGAGTATGCGCCGGCCACCCCGGGTGCCGTGCCGTCCCAGGCCGAGCGGCCTGTGCTGGTCTATCCCGACGACGGCGCCACGGTGCTCGAACTCTCGGCGCTGCAGTGGAGCGGCACGGCCATGAACTATACCCTGCAGGTGTTTGCCGACGCGCAGATGGACTCGATGGTGGCGCAACTCGCCGTTGACTCGCTGTCCTGCCCGCTGCCCAGGATTCCGGGCATCAAGACCGGCACCTACTGGTGGCGCGTGATAGCCCGCGGCCTCAACCAGTGGGACTGCGCCAGCCAGTTGCGCCGGTTCACCGTGGGTGAGATGCGCATTACCTCGCCCGAGGGCGGTGCCGCCGCCGTGCCCCTGACGCCGACCATCGCTTGGACGGCAGCGGCGCCCGGCACAGCCTATGTGCTGGAACTGTCCGAGTCGTCCAAGATGAACAAGGCCGACAGTGTCGTCACCCGCGAGGCACAGTGGACAGCTCCGCGCTACCGGCTGAGCGGCTCCACCACCTACTTTGTCCGCGTCACGGCCAGCAGTTGCGGCGCCTCCGTCACCACGCCCGTCACATCGTTTACCACCGTCGAGGCCATCCCGCCCGTGCCCGTGTTCATCTTCCCGACACCGGCCGACGAGGTGCTCTACTCAACCGATGCCGTGAGTTTCGAGCCTGCCGAGGGCGCTGCGGCGCTCAAGGTGCAAATCAGCGCCAGCGAGTCATTCCCCACGCGCACCTCTTACAATGGCTCGCTCGAGGGCGGCACATTCATGACGCCCCCGTTGGGCGACATCAAGGGCACTGGCAAACTGGTGGACGGCAAGACCTACTATGCCCGCGCACGCTATGCCTACCGCACCGATGCCACCGGCGAGGACTTGCAGTACACCGACTATACCGATGTGCGCACTTTCCTCTATCGCATGGCTGTGGCGGGTGACGTGAACGGTGACGGCGAGGTCAATATCGCTGATGTCAATGCTGTCATCGACATCATCCTGGGCGGTGCCACAAGCCGCCGCGCCGACGTGAACGGCGACGGTGAAATCAACATCGCCGACGTCAATGCCGTGATAGATATGATACTGAGGTAAGGGAACAAAATCCATTTAATAAAGACAGTAGCCTCCAAAAGTGTGGAATTTTGGAGGCTATTTTTGATCAATATTCCTGAAAGTAGAAATTGTGTTGAGAATTTGCCCAACCCAGATAATTCGGTTAATTTTGCCTTGAAAATAACAAGCAAGAATGGACCGAATAAACATCAAATATATTACCGTTTTATCAAAACTCTTTTTTAAAAGATTTAGGTGGTCTCTAATAAACTGGATAGCAGTAGTTACAATGCTGATATTTAGTAATTTTATTGCGGCGGCATCAGATGTTCCTAATATTGCAAACTACAACAAATGGGAAAATTTGCCTATTTCCAAACTGAGGCAAATGGGTTATGATTTTGTATATAAGGACATGTTAATTGATAGCGCCTTGCTTTGTTATACTATTGTGGCAAACAGGCAACCAGATGATTTGGATGAAGAAGAACTTGATCAGTATATTGGGGTAGTTCGCAATATTGGCAGTTTATACCTGTATTTCTATAATGATTATTTCAAAGCATATTCTTTCCTTATTGATGCTGAAGAATTGGCTAAGAAATACCATCGTGAAAAAATGCTTTCATATGTATATATAGATTTGGCGAATTTGTATCTTCTTGAGCATGAACTAAACACATCGGATGTAAGCACTGACAGGATATTATGCACCTATAAAAAAGCCTTTAATATCGGCATCAAGTACAAAGAATGGACACCAATATTCCCAAGTTTTACGTCAATGGCTGAAATTGCTTTTGGAGATCGTAACCTTTTGGCTGTCAATAAGGAAATTGAAGTTTTCAAGAAACTTGATATTCCCGATAGCATTCCTGAGGGCAAATATGTCCAAATGCTGTGCAAAGGATTGGAATTGTGGAAAGAAGGAGATAAGGACAAAGCTATAAATATCTTTCAGACCCTTTCTTTCAACGAGGATGGCAATATTGACTGCAACTCAATAAATTCATATAATTTGGTCAAACACATCATTCTACATAATGCATATTTACAAATGGGCCAGAGAACAAAAGCAGTTGAAGAATTGAGACTGTTAGAAGTTGAATCTGTCAAAGATGGCGTAATCGACGGATTGGCTGCGGCTTATACCAATTATATTAATTTCTATGATGGAATTAATGACCAAAAATTGTCAGATAAATATCAATTAAAATGGTACCACCTGCGGGACAGCGTTGTCAATGGTTCCCGGCTCAATGAGGTTAATACTGTTCGTTTTCTCCGTGAAATTGATAAAATGCACGACCAACATAAGCAGTTAGTAATTGAGCAGAAGCACCGCAGTAGAATGTTATGGATTTTGAGTGCATTTTTGGTTTTTGCTTTGGTGTCATTTGCTTTGCTTGCTCTCAATTATAGGCGTATCCATCAAAAGAACTGTGTGCTATATGAGAACAATTTGGCACTTCTTGCTGCAGATGAACAAAGGCGTTGTGAGGCAAAAATACAAACGCATGTCAATGATGAACAAGCGTCAAGTAAATATGGCGCGAATAAATTGGAAGATGACGCGATTGAGGAGTTATGGCAAAATATTGTTCATGTGATGGAATACTCACAAGAAATATATAATGAGTTGTTCAGCTTGAATCGATTATCAGAATTGGTTGGAGCCAAGTCTCATCAGATATCCCAAGTCATCAACTCTCAGGGTGATTGGACATTCTTTGCTTTGTTGGCTCACTATCGCATCAAGAAGGCGTGTCAACGAATGAACGATGTCGCAAATTATGGAAACTATACGATTGAGAGCATAGGCCAAAGTGTTGGGTTCCGAAGCCGCAGTAACTTTGTAAAGTTATTCAAGAAGGAGGTTGGCATTACTCCATCTGAATACCTCAAGATTGCCCGAAGCAAAACTGATTCAAAATAGCAGCAGGTAAGGTTTATCCTGAAATTTTATCATCAACTTTTTTGTTTATTGAATATGTTATACTCAAGAAAGAGGAGTATGATATATCAATATTGGTGATGTTACATTCTTTTTTTGTGTTTATCAGCAAGGTGAAGTGACCCCAAAAAGTTGGACGGGTTAAACATTAATGGCTTAAAGAAAGAGT
>CALEJB010000033.1 GCA_937898675.1 uncultured Prevotellaceae bacterium | reverse complement strand
AACACTCAAAGCAACTTTCTATTTGGGAGTAATCTTATCCCGAACTGGGGTAGAGTAATGATTTTCTTCATTGTAAATAAGATTTAAAGAGTTATTAAAAGATATTATTGAGTATAAGTAATTTAGCGCCTCGTGGGGGTAATGCATACACTACAACCACGTTGCAAAATTAGAACAAATTCTGCAAACGGCAAAGCCCAGATGGACGCAATATCAAACAACAATAACAACATCCCTGCGGGGCTTAATGCGAATTTTTGCGAAAGGGGACAAATTGTGCGCGGGCCCGCCCGCGCACACGCAACACCCCCGCAGGGATGGATGCTGCACGGGGATGCCCCCCCGCACGGGGTCTAAAAAATAATTCACTTTAATTCGCCGTTATTCGCGCAATTCGCGATAGCCCCCGCAGGGATGCCCCCGCAGGGTAAAAACCAAGTTGTTCAAGTTGTTTGACAGTCCCCTGCGCGCGGTTGTTTAGATGAGGTTGCATTTGTGTGACAAAATGCCATTGGGGGCGGGGTTTTTGTGGCAAAAATTTGTTGGTGTGTGGGGTATTATATACCTTTGCGAGCGTCTTTGAGTCTTTTACTTGTTGAGTGGGGATGAAAAAGCGATATTAAGTTACTAAAACCGAGAACAATAAATTAAATTTTTACTATACAATTATCAGATTTTACATCTTTATGATCAAGAGAACCCTTTTCACTGTTGCGGTCTTGGTTGCGGCAATGCAATTGATGGCTGCACCTGTCGATGTGACGACAGCCCAGAGCAAGGCGCAGAACTTTCTGCGCAATGCCGCTGGCCGCTTCATGGCAGCCGGCTCAAGTGATGTGCGTCTCGCGCTGGCCGAGAAGAACACCAACGACTTTACCAAGAATGTTTATTACATCTTCAACAGCAACAACCACTTTGTGATTGTGTCCGGCGAAGACCGCGGCGAGCAGATTCTCGCCTACGGCGACGGCAACATCGACGTGAACAAAATTCCGTGCAACATGAAGGCCCTGCTGCAGGGCTACCGTGAGGATATCGAGTACCTGCAGGCCAACCCCGGTTTCCAGGCGTCGCTCATGACCCCGTCGCTCCACGCCGTGGATGTTGACGAGCTGCTTCAGGAGCGCTGGGACCAGGAAGCCCCCTACTACAACCAGTGCCCCAACTTTAGCGGCCGCAGCCTCACGGGTTGCCCCGCCACCTCGCTGGCGATGATTTTCCACTTTTGGCAGTGGCCCGTGGAGGAGACCGGAGTAGTGCCCGCTTACAACTATGAGGAGTCCAGTTGGTGGTGGAGCTCGACGACGCGCCACCTCGACGCGCTGCCCAGCATCACATTTGACTGGAACAACATGCTCAACGAGTACCACGCCGGCCAGTATTCCACCGCCCAGGGCGACGCCGTGGCAGCGCTCATGCGCTACATCGGCCAGGCCGAGCACATGGAGTATGGCACCGACGGCAGCGGCATTGACGCCGACAGCTGCCAGCTCATCGTCAATGCCGTCAAGTTCTTTGGCTATGACGAGGAGAGCGTGAAACTGTACAAGAAGACCAGCGCCTATAGCGGTGGCCACACCAACTACACCGACGCCGAGTGGGCACAGATGATTCAGGACGAGCTCGCCGAGGGCCGTCCCATCGAGTTCTGCGCCATTAGCAACGCGGGAGGCCATGCCTTCAATGTCGACGGCTACCGCGTGAGCGACAACAAGTACCACGTCAACTTTGGCTGGAGCGGTTCGGGCAACGGCTGGTTTGCGTTGAACGCCTTCCGCGGCAGCGGCAGCACCTTCAACCAGTATCAGCAGATGGTCATCGGCATCCAGCCCCCCGTCTCCACCCCGAAAATCAAGGCCAATGTCACCGACCTGACGATGGAATGCTACAAGGGCCAGACCGCTACGGCTGCCTTTACCATCAACGGCCGCAACCTCGAGGGCGACGTTACGCTGACCCTCAACGATGCCAATGGCTGCTTCAGCATTGACGCCAACAGCATGCCCGCCGAGGCCGCCAAGGAGGGCCGCACCTTCACCGTCACCTATGCACCCCAGGCTGTGGGTACCTTCACCGCCACCGTCACGGCAACGTCGTCCAACTGCGAACCCGTTGTCATCAACCTGACCGGTGCCAGCCCCCTCGAGATTTACCGTCCCGTGATGCTCGACATCGATGAGACTACGGTCACCGCCAACGCCTTCCGCGCTGACTGGACCGACAACACCCCCGGCGAGAATGTGGTTAGCCGCACCCTTGAGGTGATGACCAAGCCCGCTGTCACCCTCGTGGGCGATGCCGACTTCAGCAACCTGCCCAAGGACAACAATAACCACGCTGCCGACGCTGCCAACTATCTGCCCGCGGACTGGACCTACCAGGGTTCGCACCTCTACCTCGACGGCGGTTTCATCTCGCCCGGACGCGGTGACATCATCAACGCCAACTGCGACCTCACCGGCTACAACAAGGTGAGCGTCATTATCAAGGCTAAGAACTATCAGAACAAGGCCACCGACTTGACCGTCGCCACCAGCGAGGGCTCTAAGAAGTTTGACCTTACCAACGACGTTGAGGCCTATCTGGCCGTGCTCGACCTGGGCGAAAACCAGACGGTGCAAATCATTGGCGGCTACTACCCCGAGATTCAGAGCATTCAGGTCTACGGTGGCGAGATTGCCGACATTGCGCCCTTCACCTTCAAGTCCAGTGAGCAGGGCGACGGCTCCTATCGCCTCGTCGAGGGCATAACCGGCATGAGTTACACCGTGGGCGGCCTGCTCGCCGGCGGCAACTATTTCTACCGCGTCAAGGACATCTACATCGACGGCACCGAGAGCCGCTGGAGCAATGTCAAAGAAGTGACACTGCTTGCCGGTGGCGACACCCTGCGCGGCGATGCCAACGCCAATGGCAACGTCAGCATTGATGACGTTGCAGCCATCATCTCCTATCTGCTCAACGGCGATCAGATTGACGCTGCAGCCGCCGACTGCAACCTCAACGGCGCGGTGGACATTGATGACATCGCAGCACTGATTAACTATCTCCTCAACGGCGAGTGGTAATCGGCAGTACGAGACATTTGACATTTCTATAGCATGGCTGGCCGGGAATGTTTTTCCCGGCCGGCTTGTTTTCTTATTTCTTGTTAATTTGCGGCAAGGCGATGTAACTTTCCCACTCCCGCCGAGTCTAATGAGCAGTCAGGAAGCGGGATTGTTCCCGTCATTTCTTGGCGAATGCCTAAAACATGCTTTTTTCGGTAAAAAGGCTTGATAATTGCCAAAAAAGCAGTAAATTTGCAGGTTGTAAATGAATTGACAACAAGATGAAACGATTGCTTTACATAGTTGCCGCCATGATGCTGGCCGTTGCCGCAGTGCAGGCTGTGCCTGTTTCTGACAGCTTCCTGCCACAGCGCGTCGAGACTCTCGCTGCGGGTCCGACGGCCCAGGGTGGGGAGGGGCGCATCATCTTCACGGCGGGCAACAGTGATGCCACGTTCAACATCTACTCGATTACCGGCCAACTGGTCAAGGTGGTGCGCGTCAGCGCCGACCAGCGCGTCACGGTGGAAATCCGCAAGGGTTTCTACATCGTCAAGTGCAGCAACCAGTGGTCCCGCAAGGTGGTAGTGCGTTAAGGATGAGCCTTTGTGACAGGGCATGCGCCGCCGTGCGGCTGTTGAGACGACTTTGAATGGACGTGGCATGGTCGCGTCCATTGTTGATAAATTAGATATATCCAGTGAACTAAATACCTCAAAACCTGTGAGATGATACTGGCCGAGTTGTTCCCATACGCACATGTGGTATTCAAAGTCTTCACGATTTTGTATTTGCTTGCGTCGCTCACGGTAATTGGTGTGGTAATCAGTGAGAACCGCAACCCCGTCAAGTCTATGGCGTGGGTGCTGGTGCTGCTGTTGCTGCCTGTGGCGGGACTTATCATTTATCTGGTGTTTGGCCGCAGCCTCAAGGGCATGAAGCTTATTTCCCGCTCCGACCTGCGAGAACTGCGGGCGATGAATCACTTTCCCGAGCACGGCGAGTTGCCCGAGGGGCTGACCGACGAGTCGCACCAGATTATCGCGATGGTTGACAAACTCATCGAGCCACACCTGTTTGCCGGCAACAGCATCGATGCGTTCACCTCGGGGCAGGACAAGTTTGACGCCCTCAAGCGCGATATCGCCGCGGCCCAAGACTATATCCACATCCAGTATTTCATCATCGAGTACGACGCCATCGGCAAGGAAATCATCGGTCTGCTGGCAGACAAGGCGCGCCAGGGCGTCGCCGTGAGGGTGCTGTATGACTATGTGGGTTCTCATCCCATGTCGGCAAGGGCGCTCAAACTCATGCGCAGCGCGGGCATCGAGGTGCATGCCTTCATGCAGGTGACGCTGGCCAACATGCCCTTCCGCATCAACTGGCGCAACCACCGCAAGGTGGCGGTCATCGACGGCAAGGTGGGTTACATGGGCGGCATGAACATCGCCGACCGCTATGTCACGGGCAGCAAGAAGCAGCGTCCCTGGCGCGACACCCATTACCGCATCACCGGCGAGGCGGTGTCGGCGCTGCAGGCCTCGTTTGCCATCGACTGGAACTTTACTACGCGCAAGCTGCTGAATGTGGAGGCCCAGCCCATCGCCCGCCCCGACGGCGGCGGATGCCTGATGCAGATGGCCAACAGCGGGCCCGCCAGCCGCTGGAACAACATCTCGATGATTTTTCTCAACGCCATCTCGCTGGCCAAGCGCAGCGTCTATCTGCAGACGCCCTATTTCCTGCCCAGCGACGCCTTACTGCAGGTGCTGCAGAGCGGCGCGTTGTCGGGCGTGGATGTGCGCGTGATGTTGCCGGCCCGCACCGACTCCCGTCTGCTGCAGCTGGCCACTGGGTCTTACATCAAGGAGTGCCTGCTTGCGGGCATTAAGATTTACTTTTACGAGCCCACGATGCTGCACGCCAAGGTGCTCATCATCGATGACGAGTTCGTTACCTCGGGCTCGACCAATTTCGACTTCCGCAGCTTTGAGCACAACTTCGAGATTAACGCTCTGGTCTATGACAAGGGCTTCAACCGCCAGATGAAGGACATCTTTGAGCAGGACATGCAGCAGTCCGCGCGCATGAGCATGGGCCGCTGGAAACGCCGCCCGCTCGTGCAGAAGGCCCTCGAGTCCGTCGTCCGTCTCATCAGCCCCATCCTGTAATTTACCGACAACCGATGATAACATTTCCTAACGCCAAGATCAACCTGGGTTTGAACATCGTGGAACGCCGCCCCGACGGCTACCACAACATCGAGACCGTGTTTTTCCCTATTCCCCTGACCGATGTGCTGGAGATTGTTCCAGCCGCACAGGGCGAGGGCACGACACTCACTTGCTATGGCAATCCCGTGGATTGCCCAGCGGAGAAAAACTTGGTCATGAAGGCCTATCGCCTGATGGAGCAGCGCTGCGGCCTGCCGCCTGTGGCGATGCACCTCTATAAGCGCATCCCCGACGGCGCCGGACTGGGTGGCGGCTCGAGCGATGCCGCTCATGCGATGGTGGTGCTCAACAAGATGTTTGGCCTGCGCATCAGCGATGCCGAACTTGCCGCGATGGCAGCAACCTTGGGGGCCGATTGCGCGTTTTTTATCTACAACCGCCCCATGATGGCCACAGGCATCGGCGATGTGCTCACGCCAGTCGAGGTGGACCTCAAGGGCCGCACGCTGCTGCTGGTCAAGCCGTCCGTCGGTGTGGACACCCGCACGGCCTACAGCCGCGTCTCGCCCCATGCGCCCGCCGATGACCTGCGCCGTGTCATCAAGATGCCTGTTGCGGCATGGGATGGACTGATGGTCAACGACTTTGAGCCGAGCGTCTTTGGCGTGCTGCCGCAGTTGTGGGTCGTCAAGTCGATGCTCATCGATGCTGGGGCGCCGTATGCCGCCATGTCGGGCTCGGGTTCAACGGTGTTTGGCATTTTTGATAATGACAAACTGGCAGAACAGGCTGCTGACACTTTTACCGATTGCGCCACGTTTGTCCTGAAACTATAGGCGCGGCACCGCCAACGGGTCGAAACCGCCACAGCCTGGCCGTTGGAGTGGTTCTTGCAGTGTGCTTTTTGTAATGCGCTCCCTCCGGCATCGCTGCGGGGCACGCAACGCAAAACCAAGTAAAATCAAATCAAAAAATATATCAACATCACTCATGTCTAAGAAGAAAAAGAACAAAGTCAATAGCGAACCTGCTGCTCCCGAGGAAGTGAACACCCCCCAGGAAACTCCGCAGCAGGCTGCCAGTGAGCAGCAGCCCGAGGCCGAGCAGATTGAGCAAACGGAGCAGCCCGAGGCCGACCCCGCACAGCGCATCGCCGAACTGGAGGCCGCGCTCGAGAAGGAGAAGAAGGAATACCTGTTCCTGATGGCCGACTTCGAGAACTTTCGACGCCGCACGCTCAACGAGAAAGCCGAACTCATCAAGAACGGCGCCGAGGGCGCCATGCGCGACCTGCTGCCCGTCGTCGACGATCTGGAACGCGCCATCGACGCCATTGCCCGCGGCGGTGACCTCGACAGCATCAAGGAGGGCGTGGACCTTATCCACGGCAAGTTTGTCAAGTACCTGGCCAGCCAGCATGTCACCCCCATCGAGTCGACAGGCAAGGACTTCAACGAAGATGAGCACGAGGCGGTGACCATGTTCCCCGCTCCCGACCCCTCGATGAAGGGCAAGGTCATCGACACCACCATCAAGGGTTATAAAATTAACGACAAGGTGCTACGCCACGCCAAGGTGGTCGTGGGCAGTTAAAGCATACCAGAGAACATTATGGCTCAAAAGAGAGATTACTACGAGGTGCTGGGCGTGGACAAGAACGCCTCGGCCGATGAACTGAAGAAGGCCTACCGCAAACTCGCAATCCAATACCATCCCGATAAACAGAACGGCAAGAGCGATGCCGAGAAGAAGGCTGCCGAGGAGAAGTTCAAGGAGGCTGCCGAGGCCTATAATGTCCTCAGCGATCCCGACAAGCGCGCCCGTTACGACCAGTTTGGCTTTGCCGGTGAGCAGATGGGCGGTGGTGGCGGCTTTGGCGGCGGTATGTCGATGGAAGACATCCTGCGGCAGTTTGGCGACCTGTTTGGCGGTGGCTTTGGAGGCTTTGGCGCTTTCGGTGACATGTTCGGCGGTGGCGGCCAGCAGGCCCAGCGCGTGCGCCGCGGCACCGACCTGCGCGTGCGGGTCAAGATGACGCTTGCCGAGGTTGCCAAGGGAACCGAAAAGAAACTCCGCATCCCGCGCATGAAGTCGTGTAACCCTTGCGGCGGCACTGGCGCCAAGGATGGAACGGCCCTTGAGACATGCCCCACCTGCCACGGCGACGGCGTGGAGGTGCGCATGCAGCGCACGATGTTCGGCACCATGCAGTCCCAGTCGGTGTGCCACACCTGCGGCGGCAGCGGCAAGCGCATTAGGGAGACTTGTCCCCACTGCGGCGGCAAGGGATTGGTGCGCAAGGAGGAAGTGGTGAGCATCAGCATTCCCGCCGGCGTGTCCGCCGGCATGACGCTGCGCATGGCCCGTCAGGGCAACGACGCCCCCGGCGGCGGCGTGCCCGGCGACCTGCTCGTGGTCATCGAGGAGGTGCGGGACGCACAACTTACCCGCGACGGCAACGACCTCATCTACAACCTCATGCTCGATATCCCCACGGCGGTCCTGGGCGGCAAGGTCGAGGTGCCCACTGTCGATGGCAAGGCACGCGTGACCATCAAGCCCGGCACCCAGCCCGGCAGCATCCTGCGCCTGCGCGGCAAGGGATTGCCCTCGCCCGAGCGCTACGGCTCGGGAGATCTGTTGGTCAATGTCATGGTCTATATGCCCGAGAAATTGACCGACAAGGAGAAACAGGCCATCTTAGCGCTCCAGGGCGGCGAGCATGTCAAGCCTGCCGAGTCGGACAAGAACCGCATCTTCTCTCGTCTGCGCCACATCTTTGACTGATGGCGGCTTGTAACACCACAAACAATAACTCATAATATGCCTAACCGAGGCCACAACCACCGCGTTCCGCGCAACGACGACAAGGGCGTTGTCGTTACCGTCAAGCAAGCAGATAAATTGCTCAACTTTGTTATGCACACCCTTGACGGCATCAGCCGCAACAAGGCCAAGTCCATCCTCGCCCGCGGCGGCATCACCGTCGATGGCCAGGTGCAGACCCATGTGGACTTCCCCCTTGACGCCGGCAGCGTGGTCAAGATTCGCCGCCACGCGCAGCCCGCAGCGGCCAATAGTCCCTATTACCGCATCATCTATGAGGACCGCCAGGTTGTTGTGGTGGACAAGCGCGAGGGCGTGCTGTCGATGCCCGTGGGCGCTGGCAGCCTCAACATGAAGACCCTGCTCGACAAGCATTTTGCCGAGACCCGCCAGCGTTGCACCGCCCATGTGGTGCACCGTCTCGACTGCCGCACGTCGGGGCTCATGGTCTATGCCAAGAGCGTCGAGGTGCAGCAGCAGATGACCGCCGACTGGCACCACACCATCATCGACCGCCGCTATGCTGCCGTGGTCGAGGGGCACATGGAACATCCAGCGGGCAAAGTCGAGAGCTGGCTGCACGACACCGACCGCATGGTGGTGGTGAGCAGCCCCGTGGACGATGGCGGCAAGTTCGCCGCCACCGAGTGGGAAGTGGTGGACGAGGGTCCCGAGCGCTCGGTGCTGTATTTGCACCTGCTCACCGGTCGCAAAAACCAGATTCGCGTCCACATGGCCGACATTGGCCACCCTGTGGTGGGCGATGGCAAGTACGGTCATCAGGACCAGCCCGGGCGCCGCATGTGCCTGCATGCCTGGCGACTGGCTTTCCGTCACCCCGTCACCGGCGAGGCTATGGAGTTTGAAATCCCGGTTCCCCGCTACTTCGAGACCGCCGTCAACGCCAAATCCTGACGGCAATATCACACCAGAAATATAAGGCGAGGCGCGGTCCGGGATGATGGTCCGCGCCTCGCTTGTGGACAGTGTCAATGGTTAATTTCAAAATTATTGCTATTTTTGCCTCAGTGATTATTAAGATATGTTGACATGAAAATAAAATCTGCCTCGTTCATCGCGCTCATCTCGGTGTGCGCCATCTTGTTAAGCCAATTTTTATACTTTACTTTCAGTTTCATTCATTTTCTGGGCAGCCGGCTTGTGCTCTGGTACAAGGCAAGCGAAGTGCTTTTTGAGATAGGCTGGATTGGAATTTTAGTTTTTTTCGTTGCGCTATATAAGAAATCGGTCAAAATCGGGGCCGCGAGCACCCGCAGGGCCACGCTGTTCGCGCTCGCCTCGGTGTGTGTCATGGTATTGTGCGACACCATCAACACGGCGCTGTATCTTGCCGATGTCCAAGGTTCGCGCGGGCTGATGGTGCTCACCACGGTTACCAATGTCATCTGGCCGCTGGCATGGATAGGCATTATCTTCTTCTTCAAGTCCCTCTATAATAGAACCCAAGCCACGACCATCAACACCCCCACGCTGGTGGCGCTCATTTCGTCATGTGTCTTGGCATTGCGCGCACTGGCCAACATTTCCATCAACATCATTCAATATGCGACCGGTCCAGGTTCAATGAATGCGTTGGCATGGTACAAGACAAGCGCCGTGTTAGGGCTGCTGGGCTGGGTTGGAATGCTCATTTTCTTTGTAGCGCTCTACAATCATCAAAAGTAACTCCTAACTCTTAACTCCTAACTCTTCACCGTCCTCGCCGTTGCCCTGCTGCTCGCGCAGTCTCTTGATGTATTCGAGCTCGTTGATGGCATAGTCGGCGTTCTCCTCCTCGTTGAGCATCTGGGTGAATATCTTCTCGGCTGCGTCGAGTTGGCCAAAGTTGATGAGTGTATAGGCGCGGCGGCGCTTCAAGAAGTTGACAAGCTGAAGGACATTGCCGGGCACTTCTTCATCGTCCTTGTAGTTCTCCTGTACTTGCGCCATAATTTCGTCCAAGAAGTTGAGGGTGCGGTGGTCCTTGCCGTTGACCAAGGTGTTGACGAACTCCATGATGTGGTCGATTTTGCCGTCTCGCGAGCACATGTTCAGGTAGTAATAGGCCTGCTTGTAGAGTTGGAGTTCGTTATAGCAGAATCCTAGTTTGTAGGCCACTTCCTGTAACATGCCCTTATCTTCTTTCTTCATGTCAAAGTAGTGGCGGCGGCAGTAGTTGAACACATTTTCATAGTGAATGATGGCCTCGACGTAGCGCTCATCGTTGAACATCTGCTGGCCCCAGTACAGGTTGTAGGCCACCTGCGGGGTGGTGACGCGGCACAGCAGCATCTGGTCCTCATCCAGCGTCTCGCCGTTTTTTAGCTTGAGTTGGGCATCGGTCCACATGTAGTCAAACTCCTGGTAGTGCTGCTTGTCGGTGCTGCGGTCTAGGGCGGTGAGCAGGCTCATGCTGTGCGGATAGCGGGCCTCTTTGTTGTTCAGCGACGCGGTGGCACTCACATTGCGCGGTGGTGTGGTGACGGTGATGCGGCTGTACAGCGCGTGCTCGTCGGCGCCCTCGGCGGTGACGGCAATGGTGAGCATGCGGGACTTGGTGCAGGTGCCCTCGGTGTAGTGCAGGTCGATGAGGGCGTAGTCGCGGGCAAAGGCGGCATCCTGCCCCTCGCCGGTAGTGAGCACGCGGCGCAGGTCATAGCCCTGGATGTCGCCGGCGTCCTCGATGCGCTGCTGGCCGTCGGCGGTGTTCACGGTCATGTACCGGAACGTCGGCTGCAACTGCGGTGCCATCACGTTGAGCACGCGTTGCAGCGTCAGTGCCTGGGTGCCGCTATTGAGGTCGTCGGGCAGTTGCTGGTGCCGCAGTTCCTGCTGGCGCAGCAGGTACGTCTCACGCGCGTTTTGCACGTTGTTCCACTCCAAGTCGTCGGCATTGTGCTGCTTGGCGGCATCGATGGCCTTGTCGATGGTGCTGTTCAGTTCGTGGCTGGCTTGGAATATGCACGAGAGCATCAGGTCCAATGATTCGGGCCTGATAATGTTGATAAAAAACGAGATGTGAGTTTTGATGCAGTTGTGCTCGTGCTCAATGGAGTAGGTGGTCTTAAAGAGCATGTGACCCTCGTTGACGTAGTTGCACGCGCTGCGCACCTGGTCTAGTTGGCTCAAGGGGTACTCGCCACACGCGAGGAAGTATATCACCGTGTCGCTGTACTTGTCGCGCACGCTGGCGACAAAGTGTCCACCCTGGTAGTCAAACCTGTAGGTTGTGCGTTCATCCTCAGTCTCTTTATTATACTGGCAGTTGCGGCTCTTGAGGTAGTTCTCGAAGTCGCTGGTCATGGAGGCGTATTTTTTCCTGAATAGCATATATGTGTAGATTAAATGTGGAGGGACAATAATGCTATTGGACTTGCAACTATCGTGCCAACGTGGGGAATGTGCCGCCAAAGTAGCGCCGCTGCAGGCCATAGAGCACCGCCGTGTCCTGGCGCAACTGGCGGTGCCACATGTTCAGGCTGTCGCACAGCCCTTGGCGCCGCTTCGACACCATCCACGACTGGAATTGTGACAGGCTGATGGCAACCGAGCGGTCAAGGTTGGGCAGACGCTTGGTCATCGCGCGCGCGATGGTACGGTTCACCACCGCATAGCGGATGTCGCCGCCAGCCACCATCATCAGCAACTGCTCAGGGCCGTACAACTCCTCGACCTGCACATAGATGGTGTCGCCTATCTCGCGGCTCAGGCTGGCGATGCGTTCAATCATGGGCGAACCTTTCACCACCCACACCGTGTCGCCAGCCAGCTCCAGCTGCGAGTGGATGGCGTGGCTGTCGCGGCGCTGCACCAGCACCTGCTGGTCCACATAGATGGGGTCGGTGAACGCAAAGCGCGACTTGTCGCGCGCCGTCATCGGGAACTGCGCCACCACCATGTCATATTGTCCGCCATCCAGGCCGTCGAGGGCCTTTTCCAGCGTCACCACGGGGTGGAACTTCATCGGGCGGCCCGACTTGGCGGACATCAGCCGCAGCAGGTCGTAGTTGTAGCCCCCCAGCGTGTCGGCATAGGTGTAGTAGGTCACTGGCGAGTACTCGATGGCCACATCCAGCGTGTCGCCGCCGCTGTGAGCCCCCTCGGGGACCTTGGGCTTGTCGCACATGCTCAGCGCCACCATGCAGCCCACCACCACGGCAAGCAGCGTGCCGTACAATATCATCTGTCCGCGCTTGGCGCAATGCAGTTGTCTCAACATAGTTCTTTTGTCCTTACTCCCTTGTCGGGAAATTATTATATGCGAATCTGGCGAATTTCCGCCGATTTTGCGAGTGAATGTTTTTTCTGCAAAATTATTAAAATTCGTGTAATTCGCATCATTCCCTCAGGAAAAATAGCAAGAGAAATTTCGCGTCAGGCGTTAAGCGTCTTACCCTCGCGGGTGAGCTTCTGGAACGCCGATGGGGTGATGCCAACGATGTCCCTGAATACGGCGGCAAAGTTGCTGCGCGACTTGAAACCCACGCTGTTGGCAATGGCCTCGATAGTGTATCCCCCGTATTTCTCGGCATCCATCAGGCGGTGACAAGCCTCTTTGACGCGGTATTCGTTCAACAGCACATTGAAGTTGCGTCTGCCGCAGGTGTTGATGGCACGGGACACATATTTTGGATTGGTTCCTATCAGTTCGGCAAGGCGGAACAGCGAGAATTTCTCGCTATATACCTCGTCTGTCGTTTCCATCACTTCAATTACCTTTTCCATCAGGTCGTGGTCGGCCTGTGTCGGCTTGCCGCTGGTAGGTTTCTCGCTGGCTCTTGCAGGCACTGCGGGGGTTGGAGTTGGGGCGGGGGATACTGTCGCCGCGGGTAGCAGTTCCTTGCCCTCGCTGAGCAAGGCGATGTTTTTCTCATAGAGTAACCTGTTGGTGCGCTTGGTTTTGCGGTAGTTCACCCATAGCACGCCCAGCAGGGCAAGTGCTAACAGGGCAATGATAATGGCGCTCCACAGCACGATGGCCTGCATCCGCTGGCGGTAACTCATCTCACTGATGCGCTCACGTGTCTGTTCCAGCTCCAGATTGAGTTTTGCCTGGTCTATCTTGCCTACGCGGCTTTTGTTGATGAACTCATCTTTGGTCATATAGTACTGCAGGGCATATTTGTCGGCCATCGCCTTGTTCCCGTCGGTCTCATAATGTTGCCAGATGAGTTGCAGAGCCTCTAACTGCTCGAAGGTCATCCTCTTTTCACGCAGGGACAGCTCATGCTGTAGCAACAGGTTCAATGCCTCGGCCCGTTTGCCGCATTTGAGCAACACGGCATATTGGATGACTTTGAGCATCGCTTGTGATTGTGCGGAATTTCGGCTGTTGACCAGCGGCGTGCGGGTCATTGGCGTCTGCAAGGTTTCAAGTGCTTTGTCAAATTTGTCGGCGTTGTACGCATCGATGGCGTCGCAGATGACTTTGGCCACATTGCAAGTGACACCATATTGCTTTTGCGCTTCTTGGTAAGCCTGCACTTCCTTGGTCACATCCTTGGTTTTGTCAAACTTGACGGCAAGGTAAAGCAGGTTGGGCGCTGTGACTTCCAGATTTAATCTGGTGTATTTTGTGTTGGCTATCTTTTTTATTTGGCCAAGTGTGCGATAGAATGATTTTTTGAAACCATCTATCACCTCTTTATTATAGGCGAAGTTGTTTTCTAGGTCGTTTTGCGTGGCTGCCAGGATGGCCCTGTCCATTGTGACAAGGGTCTGTAACTGCTTGAATTCATTTTTGTCGGCAATCTGTTCGGCCTTCAGCAGGTTCTCTGATGCCAGTTGATAGTTGCAATAACTTTGCAAATATTCCAGCCCCATATACCGGAACGCGGCACAGCACGCTTCGAGTTCCTCGGTCGTGAGTTTTTCTTTGCCATATTTGCTGGCCTGGATATTGGCACACTGCATGGCGCTGTCGGTTTGGTTATGCAGGGCGTAGTAATTGAGTTGATTGAAAAATTCCTTGGGAGAAAGATTGTAATACCGCTCAAATGTCTTATTGTCGGTACTGCGGCAGAAACCCGTCAAGGCGATCGCCACCGCTGCAAGTATGATGATATGCCGTTGAAAGTTCATATCTATTGTTTTTTTTGTTCTACCACAAAGGTACACAATATTTCAAACAACAGCGTCTTGGAATTATACGAATTACACGAAAGATGGCCGTATCGTCCTGAAAAGAGTTTACTTTTTGTTTACAATTTTGTAAACCTAATTCAGGACAAGTCAAAAATCAAAGATAAAATAGTGCCGACTCACGTGTGGGCCAGCACTATTTTGCCTTTGTGAAGAAATTCTATGTTTATCTTACAAGCACTTTTTTCATGCTGCCGTCGCTCATCTTCACGATGTTCACGCCAGCCTGGGGTGTGCTGATGGCACGGCCGTCGACGGTGTAGCGAGCCACCTCGGCTGCGTTATCGCTATTGACGGTCTCGATGCCTGTGATGCTGCCCTCGCCGATGCGGAATGCGGGAGAAATTACCTGCTCTTGCCAGTTGCCTGAGGGATCGGTCAACTTAATCTTCAGGTCATACCAGCCTGTCTCGCTATTGCCGGTTACATTCTGCAACGAGCCGCGATAGAAGTAACCAAAACCTGGCATGTAAAATTCGCTTGCAACCTCGTTCACATCGAGCTCAGTCCAGTCGTCGGCATCGTAGGCCGAATAGGATACTTCTACGGTTTGCTCCTTGCAATCAAACCAGAATCCGCTGGATAGCCTTTGATAATCAAAGTCGCCGCAGGCAAACTCCAGTATTCCCTCGTCGGCCGTCGCGAAACGGTCGATGATGTTGCCCTCGTGGTCCTTGAAGAGCAGCATCTGCATCGTGGGAGCGGTCCAGTCTTCCTGGCGCTGGTCGTAGTAAATATTGGTCACGTTCTTGCCCTGCAGTCCGTCAACCACGGCATTGTGAGTCTCAAAACGGGCGGTTATCACGCCATCGGGGAGACCCATAGCTGCAAAGTTGTACATGTCCTCTTCCATGGTGAGGCAGTTGTTGCTGATGACCTCATCATTGTACTTGATGTCGGTGGCGACATAACCATCCACGATTTCGCCATAGCGACCAATGAAGCAGGGGTTGAGGTAAGAGTATTTGCCTTCCATAAAAGAGTCGGTGGTGTTTTGCGACATTACCGCGCAAATGGGGCTGTTTGAGCCTAATTCAAGCACTTTCTGCTGGGGTGTGTATGAGAACTGCGGGTGACCGGGATATTCCACGATGTCACCGCCGCCCACGGGAACATGGAATGCATAGTTGCCGCCTGCGTCGTGGCCGGCGTTGACATATTCCAGGCTGCCGTCACTGCCAATTATCACGGGCAGGCCGATGACGGTACGGTAAATCTGCATGGTGTCAACATGCACGATGGGATTGTTGTAGTAGTCATAATCAATCCAGGTGTAGGTCTCAGGGTCTGAAACATTGTCCTGAAATATGGGCTGAATCATGATGTCAAATCTACTCAACTGGTTGTCGGTGCTCTTTGCAGCGTCAACATATACCCGTGTAGTGGGAGACGAAATGGGTAACGAGGCTTCGCCAGTGATGCCGTCACAGCTGATGTTGTCAATCATGCCGACTGTGGAGAAACCTTGGAATAATCCGTTGTTGTCGTTGCCGATAGAGGTGAAATTCTCTTCATATAGCACATAGTTTGCGGGGTCGTTTTGAAGCATGGTTTCACTCATGCTGGTTGATTCATACTTTACGATGTAGGTGTCGTTGTCATCTTCAAACATCCTCTGCGACACCAGTTTATAGCGGTCGCTCACGTTGTTGAGCATGATGGTGCCGCTGGGATTCTTGCCGTCCACTTGAAGTGAACTCCAATTGTACAAACCCCCGACAACGCCAATGCCTTTCAATACAGGCATAACGACATCGGTAAAGTAGTGTGTATTGCCTGGAATCATGCCTGGTTGGCCGGTCTCATCCACTCCGCGCCTGTTAAGAATCGCTTCTTCGCCGTTGGCTTTAAGGGTCTTGAAGCCATATATCATGTCGCACTCGGCAAAATCAAAAGTGACGGTCATGTCATTGCTGACATCGGCAAGTTCCTTAATATTGAACGCCATACCACCGCTCATGAGCATAGCCGAACAAATGAAATCATAGGTCCCAGCAGGCAGTTGGCAGGTCAGCTTATATTGGCCGGTTTGCCACTCATATTCCATCTCCACGTCTCCTGAGAAATTCTCGCCTTTGATGGTCACATAACCATTTGGGAACATCTTTGACTGGTCGTAACTCATCTTGAATGTCACGTTAAAGAGATTGCCTTCATCGGCGTTCAATTTTTTGTAGAAATTGTCGTGCCTGGGCACGTATGCCTCCATGCCGTTGGCAAGGGTGCACTTTTCGTATTTGGCCATGTCGATGTTGGGCTTCACGCCCACATTTATCGCGCCGTTGTTGTTGACGACGATAACTTGTGCCGCCGTGGTGCCAAACATGAGGCACAGCACAAGCATCATAACTGATTTAATGAAATTGTGTTTCATAAGCTGAATGTTTTTTTGATTGTGAATAAAAAATTGTTTGGCGCAAAATTAGGGCTAAAGTGGGGAAAAACGGGAAAAAATGGGGTTTGTGGGTGTCTTAAATTCGGGATTTCGTCCAAAAATGGGGGATTTTGGCTACAAACACCCTGCGGGACTAATGCAAATTTTGCGAGATTTTTGAATTTCGGAATCCCTCGCTGGGGCAAACTGCCTAAAGGCAAAACGATTTTTTCATCACGCCCACTGATGTCAATTGGATGAATTGGTGAAACCGGTAGGCCAAAATGAATGCGTCTTGCCATTCTGCTTGACTCGTGCAATAACGGGGGCAGGGTGCTCGTTATATATAATGTATAAATCAAGACAAGTGCGCACTATGAACAAGCATCTCTTTTGCCTCATGGTTGCCGTGCTGGCTGTGCTGTATGCTCACGGCCAGGTGGCATTTACAGGCGTGGGGCAGTATCCCGTCATCGAGGTGACACCCGAGGCCCGCACGGGGCTTAACGCGATATATGTAGTCTTTGACACCCAGGGCGTGGGCATGACCTACACTGCCGCGAGTGACAATCCCGTGACGTGGTACAGTTATGGCCCGCAGGGCGGCGGATATGCCCAGGAGATTCAGGGCGTGACCCGCGCGGGCAATGTCACGACGCTCGCCCAGGTGCTGCCCAACACTGGGTACATCATCGAGGAGGGCACCGACAGGACCTACCTGTGGGTGTGCAACTATGCCGACTGGGTGCTGGAGCTGAATGACATGTCGTTTGGCGAGGGGTCGCCCTGCAGCACGGCGCACATCGACGTGGACGGCACGGGCGAGAAAATTATCTATTACGGCATCAATGGCTCGACCGAGGTGCTGGACCGCGAAATCAAACTGTCGTACAACACGCTGGAGTGGGACGACAGCACCAAGTGGCAGGAAAAGCCCGTGGTGGACAAGTTCGCTTTCCTGAGCGACGCCATCGAGATTGACCCGCCGCTATGCAACACCGTGTTCACGCTCACGGGCGACCGTTTTCTGGAGCAATGGGGGCTGGGCGAGGGCATCGAGAGCCAGACCTATGTCACCCAGGCCGTGAGCTGCGGCGCCACTGCGGTGCAGGAAGACCGCGGCAACAACAATGAGAAGGGCCTGGACAGCGGCCTGGGCGGCAGCGCACCGGTGCACATCGTGTTCACGGGCTATCCCACCGATGCCGTGGTCTATCGCGAGTGGCAGATGGCACGCGACCAGGAATTTGAGGACATTGTGCTGCAATACAACCAGGACGAGGTGGACTATGTCTCGACCGAGGCCGGCACCTATTATTGGCGCTATGTGGTGGCCAATGCCGCCGGCAACTGCGAGTACTACAGCGACACCTACACCGTGACTGTGACCGAGAGCGAGCTCATCTGCCCCAACTGCTTTTCGCCGGGCAGCACCGAGGGCGTGAACGACATCTGGAAGGTATCCTACAAGTCGCTCATTGAGTTCCATTGCTGGATTTACAACCGCTGGGGCAACCTCGTGTGCGAGTTCACCGACCCCGGACAGGGCTGGGACGGCACCTACCACGGCAGGCTCGTTGACACGGGCGTGTTTTACTATGTGGTGACAGCCAAGGGCAGCGACGGCATCGACTACAAGAAGCGCGGCGCCATCACCATTCTGCGCTACAAGCGCGGCAGCGCGTCGGGCGGCGGAACGGCCACCGGCGGCGTTGAATAGCCGGCAGCACTCCCTCCATTGTTTTTAATGACTATAAAACAATGACTTAAATGAAACTCAACGGCAAGGACATTGAATGCGTGGAGGTGCTGGGTGCGCGTGTGCACAACCTCAAGAACATAGATGTGGACATCCCCCATCACTGCCTCACCGTGGTCACGGGACTGAGCGGCAGCGGCAAGTCGTCGCTGGCGTTCGACACGGTCTTTGCCGAGGGGCAGCGGCGCTACCTCGAGACGTTCTCGTCCTATGCCCGCAACATGATGGGCATGCTTGAACGCCCCAATGTGGACAAGATTTCGGGCCTGTGTCCTGTCATTTCCATCGGCCAAAAGACCGTCAACCGCAACCCCCGCAGCACCGTGGGCACCACCACCGAGGTCTATGACTACCTGCGCCTGCTGTTTGCGCGCGCCGCCGACGCTTATTCCTACCAGTCGGGCGAGCGCATGGTGAAATACACGACCGAGAAAATCCTCTCCCTGATACTCGACAACTACAGCGGCCGCAAGATTTATATCCTTGCTCCCGTGGTCAAGAACCGCAAGGGACATTATAAGGACTTGTTTGAGAACCTGCGCAAGAAGGGCTACATCCGCGTGCGCGTCGACGGCGAGATGCGCGAAATCACATTCGGCATGAAGCTCGACCGCTATGTGAACCACAGCGTGGAACTTGTCATCGACCGCCTGAAGGTGGCCGACAAGGATGGCAAGCGCCTGGCCGACACGGTGGAACTTGCTTTCAAGCAGGGCAACGGCCAACTGATGGTGCAGGATGCCGACACGGGCGAGGTGGCCTATTACAGCCGCTCGCTCATGGACCCCGTCACGGGACTCGCCTACTTGGAGCCGGCGCCCCACAACTTCTCGTTCAATTCGCCCTTGGGCGCTTGCTCGCGCTGCAAGGGGCTGGGATATGTGAATATCATCGACCGCGACAAGATTATGCCCGACATGACCGTGAGCATACGCAACGGGGGCATCTTGCCGCTGGGCAGGTATAAGAATGTGCAGATATTTTGGCAGATTGACGCCATTTGCGCCAAGTATGGCTGCACGCTCGACACGCCGCTGGGCGAACTGCCCGATGAAGCCATCGACGACATCCTCAACGGCACCGAGGAGCGCCTGAGCATCCGCACCGAGACGCTGAGCACATCTAACTTCTTTCTGTCGTTCGACGGCTTGATCAAGTACATCGAGATGCAGCAGGACGAAACGGCCACCAGCCAGGCGCAAAAGTGGGCAGGGCAGTTTTTCTCACGCGCCGTGTGCCCCGATTGCCAGGGCGCGCGCCTCAACCGCGAGGCGCTGCACTTTCGCCTGCACGACAAGAACATCGCCCAGTTGGCGGCGATGGACATCAGCGAACTGCGGGAGTGGATTGGCGACCTGCACAATCACGTCACGCCCACGCAGTGGAAAATAGCGCGCGAAATCGTCAAGGAAATCGGTTCGCGCCTCGACTTCCTGCTTGAGGTGGGGCTGGATTATATGTCGCTCAACCGCAACTCGGCGTCGCTGTCGGGCGGCGAGAGTCAGCGCATCAGGCTCGCGACGCAGATTGGCTCGCGGCTCGTGAATGTGCTGTACATCCTCGACGAGCCGTCCATCGGCCTGCACCAGCGCGACAATCAGCGCCTCATCGACTCGCTCAAGACCCTGCGCGACGACGGCAACACCGTGCTCGTTGTCGAGCACGACAAGGAGATGATGGTCCAGGCCGACTATGTGATCGACATCGGCCCCATGGCGGGGCGCAAGGGCGGCAATGTGGTGTTTGCGGGCACGCCCGCCCAACTGCTCAAGCAGCACACGCTCACAGCCGACTACCTGAACGGCTCCCGTGTCATCGAGGTGCCGGCCACGCGGCGACAGGGCAGCGCCAAGTGCATCCGCCTGACAGGTTGCTGCGGCAACAACCTCAAGAATGTTACCGTAGAATTCCCGCTGGGTGTGTTCATCTGTGTCACGGGCGTGAGCGGCAGCGGCAAATCAACACTGGTCAATGCCACGCTCCAGCCCATCCTCAGCCAGCGTTTCTATCGTTCCAACAAGGCACCGATGCCCTACGGCTCGATTGACGGCCTGCAGTTTGTGGACAAGGTGGTCACCGTTGACCAGGCGCCGCTGGGACGCACTCCGCGCTCCAATGCGGCGACCTATACGGGCGTGTTTACCGACATCCGCAGTCTGTTTGTCAACCTGCCTGAATCCAAAATCCGCGCCTACAAGCCGGGCCGTTTCTCGTTCAACACGGGCGGCGGACGCTGTGAGGCCTGCGGCGGCAATGGTTACAAGGCGGTTGAGATGAATTTCCTGCCCGATGTGCTGGTGCCCTGCCAGGAGTGCGGCGGCAAGCGCTATAACCGCGAGACGCTCGAGGTGAAGTTCAAGGGCAAGTCCATCGCCGATGTGCTGGACATGACCATCAATCAGGCGGTGGAGTTTTTTGACGCCGTGCCGTCGATTCTGCGCAAAATCAAGGTCCTGCAGGATGTGGGGCTGGGATATATCATGTTAGGGCAGCCTTCCAGCACGCTCTCGGGCGGCGAGTGCCAGCGCGTGAAATTGGCGTGTGAACTGGCCAAGAAGGACACGGGCAAGACGGTCTATATTCTCGACGAGCCGACCACGGGTCTCCACTTCGAGGACATCAAGGTGTTGCTCGGCGTGCTCAATCGTCTTGTCGATAAGGGCAACACGGTCATTGTCATCGAGCACAACCTCGACGTGATCAAGAGTGCCGACTACATCATCGACATGGGCCCCGAGGGGGGCAGGGGCGGTGGCCAGGTTGTCGCTGCTGGCACCCCCGAGAAGGTTGCTCTCTTCCCTGATTCCATCACTGCCAAATTCCTCAAGCGGGAATTGGAGCAAGCCACATCAAATAAATCTGACCAATAAGTTCTAATTGGGCACAAAGCTCTAATTGGTCCATCTGTCGTGCCCTGTCCTGACTTCATCACTTTTTTCTGCCATCAAATAGCGGCTATTGAAAATCAATGAGCTAGTTGCTCAAAGTGGGTGACGCAGGGTGACGCAAACGTTTTTGCCTACTCTGCGCCATGTTTATAAGAAAAATGTGTTTTATAACATATTTCCGCGGCGCACTTTGGAGCGATTTTTTCGGTATAATACAACGAAAGGAGGATTTTTTATGTTCATGTGGCCTTATTATGATTTCTCTGATTTTTTTACCTTACTGTAAGGTGTGCTGGGACGTATTATTGTCCTTGCATTGGCTCTGTTGGTTATTGTCGGCTACGTTCTTGCCGCCATGATGGCTTATGTGTTAGTCAAGGATTTATGGTTCTGGATTTGCAGGTTTATGGTCTGGGCCTTGCCTAAGGGGTCATGGTTGCACAGGTGGTTCGAATCCGTGCTCATGAGCAAGATGTAATAACATAATTGAATCTTTTTTAGCGGGGGCGTGATGGCCCCCGCTTGTCTTTTACTGCCAATGCCGTGTGGATGCGGCGGCATTACATTTGATGGGTTCAAGCCCAGGAGGGGCGGCCAGTTGTCGCTTGGGCGATAGGTCCATGACCGGCTGCAGGATTTCGTGACCGGTCTTTTTCGCTTTTCCCTGTTTCATGTCATCACGGCATTTTTTATATCCTGCTTTAGCGCATTTATTAAGAGAATATTTATTATAATGTTTAGTATAAAAATGCGATACTCGAAAGGATTATCTGTGCGAAAATCAGCGGGATTTTTCCCGAATTGTCAGATTGCGTGATTTTGTACGGAATTTTGGTCCAGAAAATTTTGCTGTTTTTGCTGGCTTTTGCGTTTCAATGACCATGCCAGGTAATGCCTCGTCGGGTTGTTTGCAGTGGCAGGTGTTCATCTGCTTGAACGGCATGCCAGGGCGGGTTGATGCGTTCACGTCTGGGGCGGGGCAGAGGATGTGTTTGTCAAAATTTGACAAATTTTGGCGGCCTGTTTTGGGTGCCGTAGCAGATGGTTCATTCGTGTTTTTGCCTCCTTCTGGGTGTTGCTTGGCAGCGTAAATCGCTCTCAAATCTGTTTCCCTGTGGTGAAACTTGGGCTATCGGATAACCGTTTCGGTGGCTAATGGGCATCCTTAATTATCGGACAGCCGAGGTGGGTTCAGCGTTTTTTTTTGATGCTGGGAGTGGGGTGGAGCAGGGCGGTTTCAAAAAATGCACAGATTTTTGCCCAGAAAAATCCAGAAAATACCGGTTTTCTGAGTCTGATTTTCGCATTTGTGACGATGGCGCTAGGTAAAATTGATTGGTTTTTTCATCGTTTTCAG
Organism: uncultured Prevotellaceae bacterium; assembly: GCA_937898675.1. Classification (GTDB taxonomy): domain Bacteria; phylum Bacteroidota; class Bacteroidia; order Bacteroidales; family Muribaculaceae; genus Sodaliphilus. The sequence goes on along the minus strand of CALEJB010000033.1, from coordinate 69,830 downwards.
GAGCTGATAATTGGACCTAATTGTCTGTGGGGTGGGAGAGAAGTGCAGTCCCTTGTCGGGCGAAATATGGCCTGATTTTGTTCAAAATGTTCCATTTTTCCTTTGTTCCCGCTCGAAATCGAGATATAGGCCCGATGGTGCTTCTTTGGCCCCATTTTACATTTTTCTACTCACAGTATCTGCATCGTCTTCAGGAGGATAAAAAGAGTATTAAATAACTGAACAACAACGAAATGCTAAATACAAACATTGATATTAACTAAAGCAGAATTGGGAAAAATGCTGAATTTCGCACCGCAATAGGGTTTGCTGGAAAAAATCGCAAGGAAATCGAGTTTAGCAATCAGATAACAGAAAATGGTAAAACGCCAACGCCCTGTTTGGCATTCGAAACCGCGTTTGGTTTGCGTTTCAAAACACCAGGGTGGAGGTGAAAATCGGCAGTTTTCGCCAGTGGGCTGGTGTTTGCATTTGTGCCCACGACTTAAAAAACGGGAATTTTCACATGTAAAGTTTACAAAATCACAAAAATATCACATTAACATTTATTTACATTGTTTGTAAATCACTGAAATAGAGTAAAATAATGAAGATTTATAAAGTATTGCTCTATAAAATGGTTGCATTCTCGGCAGACGCATGAATCGCATAAGTTTACCGCAATATATATGACTATAAATAAGATTAATAACTACATAATAATCAAGTGATACTTTATGATTGTTTGTTTACTTTTGAGACGGGCCGAAATTTGTCGGATTTTGGGAAAAGTAATTGCAAATTTGAAAATTTTCGTTTTTAAATTTGGTCATTTCAAAAACTTGTTCTAAATTTGCAATCCCAAAATTAAGAAAAGCAAATAGCGGCTTTTTTGGAAGAAGGGTGATTTCAGGGGTATCCCTGGGATGATAGTTTGGGTCAGAAAATATTTCTCCCGCTAATTATGACAGTCTCGCTCACTTGGGGCGGCATTATAAATGTTCTAAATGGATATAGTATCACGGATAAAAAAGTTCCTTGATCAAACCGGGATTTCCAACTCCCAGTTTGCGGACACTTGCGAGATACCTCGCCCGACACTTTCCCAGTTGCTCAACGGACGCAACAAGAAGGTGAGCAACGAGGTTATCGACAAGATCCATACGGCTTATCCTACCCTTAATATAATGTGGCTCATGTTTGGTGATGGCGAGATGTGTCTGTCAGGTGCCGACACCCCGGCAGCCGGCGAGAATAACGCCGCGCCGCGCAACGGTGAAAGCTTGATGGACGACAAGGGCCAGCGAGCCATCTCGTTTGTTGATGATGATGCTTCGGGGTTCCCTCCCGCCCACAGTACCCAGCAGCGCTCCCGCCAGCCGTCGTTGGAGGCTATCCAAGACCTCATGCGCCACAGCGGCATGGGCCGAATGGCCCCCCGAGGCAACGCTTCGGCCGACGGGCGGCGCGTGGAAAGCATACTGGTTTTTTACAGCGACGGACGATTCGAACAATTTGGACCATCAAAATAACTTAGAATAACTTCAAAAAAATGAGATTTATAAAAATGTAATAATGTTGATCTTTCATTCATGCGGTTTGCCGGCTGCGGCAGATATTTCCAACTTATGAAACAACGACTTTTGCCGCACATTAATTTAGTAAAGCAAACCATGCAAATATATAATAACAGACCATTGCCAGAAGAGCAGCCGGCAAACCAATGAATGAGGAAACAAGGGTTATCGAAGCACAACAACCATTACAAGCACAGCAACATTAAACTGCCAAATAAAACAATAAACTGAACAAACTGTAAGTCAAAATGCCAGAAACCGGCTCAAAGGTGCGTCCTTGAGTCGGTTTCGTTTTGGCGTTCCTGTATGTGTCTTTGCCTGTAAGGAACCAGTGATACGGCCGGTCACTTGGTCAGGTTGCCCAGGATGTCACGGGTGATTTGGCGCGTGGCGGCGCTGGTGGCGTTCTTGACGGCCCTCCCCGCCGCATCTTTTACGCTCGTGCCCTTTTTCTTGCCCGTCACGGCACCCGAGACGGCCGAGCCCAGGATGGTGGCCAGCGTGCCTGTCACGGCGGTGACAACGGCCTTCCACACCTTGGACCAGATGCTCTTCTTCTTTGATTTCTCTTTCTCTTCCTGTTCGGCCTGCTTGGCGGCCTCTTCGGCAGCGGCGGCCTGCTCGGCGGCCTTGGCTTCGGCTTCGTCCTCGCGGGCAAAGGCTTCAAACGCGCTGTCGCGGTCCTTGGACTCCTTGTACTTGCCGCTGATGTCGCTTGCGGCATTTATGATGTCCAGGCGCTGTCCCTCGGTGATGGCGCCGATTTGGCTCAGCGGGAACAGAATCTTGGCGCGCTCGACAACGCTTGGTGCGCCTTTCTCGTCGAGGAACGACACCAGCGCCTCGCCCGTCTCAAGGTTCAGGATGGCCTCGTCGGTCTTGAACGCCTCGTTGGCGCGGAAGGTCTCGGCAGCGGTCTTTACGGCCTTTTGGTCCCGCGGCGTGTAGGCGCGCAGGGCATGCTGGACGCGGTTGCCCAACTGGCCCAGAATAATGTCAGGAATGTCGGTGGGCAGTTGCGAGATGAAGAAGATGCCCACGCCCTTGCTTCGAATCAGGCGGATGACCTGCTCGATTTTGTCGGTCAGCGCCTTGCTCGTGTCCTCAAACAGCATGTGCGCCTCGTCAAAGAAGAACACCAGTTTGGGCTTTTCCAGGTCGCCCACCTCGGGCAGCGTGGTGTAGAGTTCGCTCAGCAGCCACAGCAGGAAGGTGGAGTATAATTTGGGCTGCAGCATCAACTTGTCGGCGGCGAGCACGCTCAGCACGCCCTTGCCGTCCTGTTGCGCCAGCAGGTCCTGGATGTCAAACGACGGGATGCCGAAGAACTTGTCGGCGCCCTGGTTCTCGAGTTGCAGCAGCGCGCGCTGTATGGCGCCGATGCTGGCGCTCGACACATTGCCGTACAGGGTGGTGTATTCCTTGGCATGCTTGCTTAGCCAGTCAAGGGCGCTGCGCAGGTCCTTGAGGTCATCGAGCAGGATGCCCTTGTCGTCCAGTATGCGGAACAGGATGTTGAGCACGCCCGTCTGGGTGTCGTTCAGGTCCATGATGCGCCCCAGCAGGTCGGGACCCAACTCGCCGATGGTCGTGCGCATCGGTATGCCCTGCTCGCCATAAACGTCATAGAAGCGCACCGGGCAGCCCTCAAATGTCAGGCTCGCCTCGTCGATGCCGAATTCCGGCAGCCTCTTTTGGATAAACCCTGACATCGCGCCGGGCTGGCTCACGCCAGACAGGTCGCCCTTCATGTCGGCCATGAAGCACGGCACGCCAGCCTTGCTGAAACTCTCGGCGATGACCTGCAGGGTCACCGTCTTGCCCGTGCCCGTGGCGCCGGCAATCAAGCCGTGCCGGTTGGCCATGCTGCCCAGCATGCTGATGGGGCCGTTTGGCCCGTGGGCGATGTAGAATCCGTTTTCTTGAGTGTACATGATGTTATCCGTATTATTATGGTTGCAATGATTGCTTTGTTGACACAAGGTTACAAAGTTACGAAATATTTCTCGAATATCACCGCGCGGCACGAAGAAAATGTAGTACCTTTGTTTTTCAAAACCAACAGATTCACAACCGTGGCTAACGAAAAAAACAATACCAGGAAAAAAGTCTTTGTCTCGGGCTGCTATGACCTGCTGCACTCGGGACATGTGGAGTTTTTCCGCCAGGCGGCGCTGTATGGCGACCTGTATGTGGGCATTGGGTCCGACCGCACCATCGAGCGCCTCAAGCACCACAAGACCGTGTACAGCGAGCAGGAGCGCCTGTTCATGGTGCGCGCCATCCGCTATGTGACCGAGGCATATATCAACCAGGGCGATGGTTATCTGGACTTTGTACCTACGCTCGACCTGGTGCACCCCGACTGCCTCGTGGTCAACGAGGACGGCGACCGTGACGACAAGCGAGAACTGTGCCACCAGCGGGGCATGGAGTACATCGTGCTCAAGCGCACTCCCGGCGAGGGCTTGGACGCGCGCAGCAGCACGGGACTCAAGCAGACTCCCAGCCGGTTGCCCACGCGCCTCGACCTGGCAGGCACCTGGATTGACCAGCCTTATGTTTCGTGCCACGCCCCCGGCTGGGCTTTGACTGTGTCGCTGGAACCCACCTTTGAAATTCGTGAACGCTGCGGACTGTCCACCAGCACGCGCAACGCCATCCGCCGCATCTGGCCCTACCAGCTGCCCAACATGGACCCCGAGACGCTGGCGCGCCTGGTCTTTTGCTTCGAGAACGACCCCGAGCGCAGCGACGGCATCGTGAGCGGCGCCCAAGACGCCATTGGCATCTGCGTGCCCGGACTGGCAAGACATTATTATAACGGCAACTATTGGCCCGAGAAACTGGAATACACCCAGGACCCCGCCACGTTGCAGTGGCTTGAGGACCACCTGTGCCTGGTGCCCATGTTTCCGCGCCGGCCGGGGTGCAGCGTGGTCGAGGGCAAGGACATCACCCCCGGCAAGGTGCGCGCGCTTGCCGCTGCGGCCAGCGACTGCTGGGATGCCATCATGGCGCGTGACCTCGATGCCTTTGCCCGCGCTTACAAGGCCTCGTTCAACGCCCAGCTGGCGATGTTCCCTGCCATGATTCAACCCGGGGTGCAGGAGTATATCGACCGCTACAGTGCCCTCGACGGCGTGCTGGCGTGGAAGATGCCCGGCGCCGGCGGCGGTGGCTATCTCGCCCTGGTGTGCCGCAGCCGCGTCGATTTCCCGCAGGAAGCCATCGCGCTCACCATCAGGCGCGGAGAAATGTGACCTAAATCAACCTCAAAGCAACAATAAAGAATGAAACGTTACTGCCAAACCCTCACCCTGCGCGACGACCGCGAGATGATTGAGAAATATGTCGAGGCCCACGCCCATGTGTGGCCCGAAATCCAGCGCGGCATCCGCTCGGTGGGCATCCTTGACATGCAGATTTACATCCTGGGCAACCAGTTGTTCATGATATGCGACACCACCGACGACTTTGACTGGCAGGCCGACAACGCCCGCCTGGCCGCCCTGCCCCGCCAAGCCGAGTGGGAGGCCTATGTGGCGCGCTTCCAGGGCTGTGACCCCGGCGCGCCCTCGACTGCCAAGTGGCAACTCATGGAACGCATCTTCAAACTCGACACAGCATTATGACACCCCACACCTCACCCCTAACCCCTCACTCCTCACTCCTCGTCTCCCGCGAGGGCGTGAGTTATGTGCTTCCCTTTATCGTCGTGACCTGCTGCTTTGCGCTGTGGGGATTTGCCAACGACATCACCAACCCCATGGTCAAGGCGTTCTCCAAGATATTCCGCATGAGCGTCACCGATGGCGCTTTGGTCCAGGTCGCCTTCTACGGCGGCTACTTCTGCATGGCGCTGCCTGCTGCCTTGTTTATCCGCCGCCACTCGTTCAAGAGCGGCATCTTGATGGGCCTGGCGCTGTATGCGACCGGAGTGCTGCTGTTCATCCCCTCGCGGGCATTGGGCAGTTTTGCTCCTTTCCTTGCGGCGTACTTCATCCTCACCTGCGGACTGTCGCTGCTGGAGACAACCGCCAACCCCTACATCCTGAATATGGGCGATGCCGAGACCGCCACGCGGCGACTGAACCTTGCCCAGGCCTTCAACCCCATCGGCTCGCTGGCGGGCATGTTTGTGGCGATGAACTTTATCCAGGCACGCCTCTCGCCCCTCGACACAGCGCAGCGCGCCGCGCTCGACGACACACAGTTTGAGGCGTTGAAGCAGAGCGACCTGGCAGTGCTCGTCCACCCCTATGCCATGCTGGGCGTGGTGCTCATCGTGCTGCTGCTGCTCATGTGGTTTGTGCCCATCCCCGCCGTGCGCCAGGCGGCACGCGAGCGCCACGAGCCGTTGTGGCCTGCCGTCAAGCGCCTGTGCAGCAACAAGGTGTACCGCAACGGCGTGGTGGCGCAGTTCTTCTATGTGGGCGCGCAGATTACCTGCTGGACTTTTATTATTCAGTACGGCACACGCGTCTTCACCGCCGAGGGCATGGGCGAGCAGGCCGCCGAGGTGCTGTCACAGCGCTACAACATCGTGGCGATGGTGCTGTTTTGTCTGATGCGCTTTGTCAACATCTATCTGATGAAATACATCAAACCGGGCAAACTGATGGCGGTGTTTGCCGCCTTGGCGCTGGCGCTGCTGTGCGGCGTCATCTTTGTGGGCGGACGCACGGGCATGTGCTGCCTGGTGGCCGTGTCGGCTTGCATGAGCCTGATGTTCCCCACCATCTATGGCCTGGCCCTGGGTGGCGTGCGCGACGACACCGAGGTCGGCTCGGCGGGTCTGATTATGGCCATCCTGGGCGGCAGCCTGCTGCCCGCAGTGCAGGCAATGATTATCGACAGCGGCATCCAGGCCATTCCCGCCGTCAACGCTTCGTTTGTCGTGCCTGCAGTGTGCTTTGTGGTCGTGCTGATTTACGGGGCCAGGAGCGGGCAATGATTTAAGGCAATAATGGATCAATCCAAAATCACGGCAGTGAAAATCGTGAGGATAAAATCGTTGCGCATACGAAAATAATGAGTACCTTTGCACAGCGTTACGGGGCCTCATGCCCCGCGCTGTACCACGAGACAAAAACCACTAATAATTAACCTGAGAAGACCATCCCAGCCACGGCAGGGGCGTCTTCGATTAATACTTAAAATTAAATTGGAAAACGAAATTCTGGCGCTTAACGCCAACCAGGTAGTGGCCTACCTGCAGAAAGAACCCAAGGAGTTCACCAAGGAGGACATCATCCGCTTTATCGAGGAAAACGAAATCCGCATGGTCAATTTCATGTACCCTGGCGGCGACGGCAAGTTGAAGACCCTCAACTTTGTCATCAGCAACAAGGATTACCTGCGCACCATCCTGTCGTGCGGCGAGCGCGTTGACGGCTCGAGCCTGTTCAGCTTCATCCAGGCCTCGTCCAGCGACCTGTATGTGCTGCCCCGCTTCAGCACCGCGTTTGTTGACCCCTTTGCCGAGATTCCCACCCTGTGCCTGCTGTGCTCGTTCTTTGACAAGGACGGCAACCCGCTGGAAAGCTCACCCGAGCACACCCTGGTCAAGGCCGCCAAGGCGTTTAAGGAGGTGACCGGCATGGACTACCACGCCATGGGCGAACTGGAGTACTATGTCATCCGCCCGTCGGTTGACTTCTACCCCGCCATCGACCAGCACGGCTACCACGAGTCGATGCCCTATGCCAAGACCAACGACTTCCGCCAGCGCTGTATGGAGTATATTGCCAAGGCAGGCGGCCAAATCAAGTACGGCCACAGCGAGGTGGGCAACTTTGAGCAGGACGGCCTGGTGTATGAGCAGAACGAGATTGAGTTCCTGCCCGTGCCCGTGTGCGACGCCGCCGACCAGCTGATGATTGCCAAGTGGGTAATCCGCAACCTGGCCTTCCGCGCCAACCTCAACGTCACCTTCGCGCCCAAGATCACGACTGGCAAGGCCGGCTCGGGCCTGCACATCCACATGCGCTTGATGAAGGATGGCCGCAACATGATGATTAACGACAAGGGCGTCTTGAGCGACGAGGCACGCACCGCCATCGCCGGCATGATGGAACTGGCTCCGTCAATCACCGCCTTTGGCAACAAAAACCCGATGTCATACTTCCGCCTGGTGCCCCACCAGGAGGCTCCCACCAACGTGTGCTGGGGCGACCGCAACCGCTCGGTGCTCGTGCGCGTGCCGCTGGGCTGGACCGCAGGCGCCGACATGTGCCGCACAGCCAACCCGCTGGAGCCCGCCAGCAACTTTGACACCACCCAAAAGCAGACCGTGGAGATGCGCTCGCCGGATGGCTCGGCCGACATCTACCAGCTGCTCGCCGGCCTGTGCGTAGCATGCCGCCACGGCTTTGAGATGGAAGGCGCCCTCGACCTGGCCGCCAAGACCTATGTCGATGTCAACATCCATGACGCCGCCAACGCTGCCCGCCTGGGCGAACTCGACTGCCTGCCCGACAGCTGCGTGGCCAGCGCCGACTGCCTGGAGAAACAGCGCGCCGCCTTTGAGAAGAAGGATGTCTTCAGCCCCCACATGATTGACGGCATCATCGAGCAACTGCGCGCCTTCGACGACCGCACCCTGCGCGCCGACATCGAGAACGACCACAACCGCATCCAGGAGCAAGTGAACAAGTACTTCCAGTGCGGTTAATCCGGACGCTTGTCATTAGCATATCAACAGCAGCGGGACATCCTCATGAGGGCGTCCCGCTGCTGATTTTGGTGTGCTTTCTCAAACAGCATTTGCCGTTTGATGTTACTTTTCTTCAGGGTTGTCCATCAAGCCTGAACGGATGACGCCTTGGGCGGTTTGGACACCATACTGGTAGCCCAACTGGAAAATCTGCTGCGCGGTCTGCTGCATCTGCTGCACGAGTTGGCTGTACTGCTGCTGGTACTGTTGCTGCTGGTTGGGCATCTGCGGCTGCGGCGCCGGTTGCGTCGGGATGTTGGGAATCTGTTGCTGCTGGGTGGTTGTGGTCGGGTTTTGGGGCCACGGATTGGGGATGTCGTCGTTGCCGCCAGTGTCAACGCTCATGCCGCCGCCCGAAGCCTGGCGGGCTGCCTCTTCAAGTTTTTTTTGGATTTCGTCAAGTAGTCCCATATTGCTAATTTTTAAAGGTGAGTAATATTACTGTTTTAAGTGAGAAAAATATTTTTATAGGGGCAAATTTAGAGATTTCTTGCCAAAATCACAAGAAATTGCAACAGTTTTTCTTGGTGGACACAAACTAAAAAATCATCCGCCGGAGGGTGTTGCTCCTCCGGCGGACGATGATGGTAATGGAAGGGTCAGCGCCCTGTTTCCTTACTCGGGATCAACACCCCACTGCTGGCGGGCCAGACGGCGGTAGTTGTTGTAGCGCCACTGGGCATTGGCCTTGGCAGCTGCGAACAGCTCGGCTGCCTCCTCGGGATACTGCTTGAGTACCGATGCGTAGCGCACCTCGCCCTTGAGGAATGCCTCAAAGCCGTCCCAGTTGGGTTCCTTGCTGTCGAGGGTGAAGGGGTTCTTGCCTTCGGCCTCGAGCTGGGGATTGTAGCGCCACAGGTGCCAGTAGCCGCATGCTACAGCAGCCTGCTCCTCGGCCTGGGCCTTGCCCATGCCGGCCTTGATGCCGTGGTTGATACACGGAGCATAGGCGATGATGATCGAGGGACCGTCATAAGCCTCGGCCTCGCGGATGGCCTTGAGGCACTGTGCGTTGTCGGCGCCCATGGCAATCTGTGCGGCGTAAACGTAGCCGTAGGTGCTGGCGATGAGGCCAAGGTCCTTCTTGCGGACGCGCTTGCCGGCAGCGGCAAACTTAGCAATGGCACCGATGGGCGTGGCCTTGGAGGCCTGGCCGCCGGTGTTGGAGTAAACCTCGGTGTCGAGCACGAGGATGTTGACATTCTTGCCGCTGGCAATCACGTGGTCCAGACCGCCAAAGCCGATGTCGTAGCTGGCACCGTCACCGCCAATGATCCACTGCGAACGCTTCACCAGGTACTGGCCCAGGTCGCGAACCTTGATGTCGGCGGGATTGTTGCTGTTCTCGATAGCCTCGAGGATGCGGTCGGCCAGGTCACGCGTCTTGTCACCGTCGTTGAAGTTGTCGAGCCACTCCTGATAGAGCGCCTTGACATCGGCGGCAACGGTAGCGTCATCAATGGCCTCCTTGACAAGGCCGGCAACGCGGGTGCGCATCTTCTCGTCGGCGATAGACATACCCAAACCAAACTCGCAGAAGTCCTCAAACAGGGAGTTAGCCCAAGCGGGACCATGACCCTTGGCGTTGGTGGTATAGGGACTCGAGGGAACCGATGCACTGTAGATTGACGAGCAACCGGTGGCATTGGCGACAATCTGACGGTCGCCAAACAGTTGGCTGATCAACTTCACATAAGGAGTCTCGCCGCAACCCGAGCAAGCGCCCGAGAACTCAAACAGCGGCTGAGCGAACTGGCTGTTCTTGATGTTGCTCTTCACATCCACCAGGTGCTGCTTGCTGGTCACATGCTCAACGCAGTAGTCCCAGAGCTTCTGGTCCTGCTCGTGGCCCTCCATGGGAACCATCTCGAGGGCCTTCTCACCCTTCTTGCCCGGACAAACATCGGCGCAGTTGCCGCAAGCCAGGCAGTCCATCACGTCAACAACCTGAACAAAGCTCATGCCCTCAAAGCCCTTGCCGATGGCCTTGAGCTTGTCCTCGGCCTTGAAGGGCGAAGCGGCAGCCTCGGCCTCGTCCATGACGAAGGGGCGGATGGCAGCGTGCGGGCACACGAGCGCGCACTTGTTGCACTGGATGCAGTTCTCGGCCTTCCACACGGGAACAAAGGCACCCACGCCGCGCTTCTCATAGGCAGCCGTGCCGGCATCCCAAGTGCCGTCCTCACGGCCCTTGAATGCGCTCACGGGCAGCAGGTCGCCGTTTTGGGCGTTGATGGGACGCACCACGTTGTGGACAAATGCGGGAGCATTGTCGGCACCAGGAGCGTCAACGGTGAGGTTGCTCCATGCGGGGTCAATGGTGAGTTCCATGTACTCGCCGCCGCGGTCAACAGCCTGATAGTTCTTGTTCACCACATCCTCGCCCTTGCGGCCATAGGACTTGTTGATGAACTTCTTCATCTGCTCGATGGCCAGGTCAACGGGAATCACCTCGGTGATGCGGAAGAATGCGCTCTGCAGGATGGTGTTGGTGCGGTTGCCCAGACCGATTTCCTGAGCAATCTTGGTGGCGTTGATGTAGTAAACCTTGATGTTGTTGTCGGCAAAGTATTTCTTTACCTTGTTGGGCAGGTTCTCGGCCAGCTTGTCGGCGTCCCAAACGGTGTTGAGCAGGAAGGTGCCGCCCTTCTGCAGGCCGCGGGTAACGTCATACATGTGCAGATAGGCCTGTACGTGGCAAGCAACAAAGTTGGGGGTGGTCACCAGATAGGTCGAGCGGATGGGCGTGTCGCCAAAGCGCAGGTGCGAGCAGGTGAAACCGCCTGACTTCTTGCTGTCGTAGGAGAAGTAGGCCTGGCAGTGCTTGTCGGTGTTGTCGCCGATAATCTTGACGCTGTTCTTGTTGGCGCCCACGGTACCGTCAGCACCGAGGCCGTAGAACTTGGCCTGGAACATGCCGGCGCCGCCCATGGCGACTTCTTCCTTCATGGGCAGGGAGGCAAACGTCACGTCGTCCTCGATGCCGATGGTGAACTGGTTCTTGGGCATCGGCAGGGCCAGGTTCTCGTAAACGGCGAGAATCTGGGCGGGCGTGGTGTCCTTGGAACCGAGACCGTAGCGGCCGCCCACGATGAGGGGCGCATTCTCGGTGCCGTAGAAGCAGTCCTTGACGTCAAGATACAGGGGCTCGCCGTTGGCGCCGGGCTCCTTGGTGCGGTCGAGCACGGCAATGCGCTTGGCAGTGCTGGGAACGGCAGCGAGGAAGTGCTTGGCGCTGAAGGGGCGGTACAGATGCACGGCAACGAGGCCCACCTTCTCACCCTGTGCAGTGAGGTGGTCGATGGTCTCGCGGATGGCCTCGGTCACACTGCCCATGGCGATGATGACGCGGTCGGCATCCTTGGCGCCGTAGTAGTCAAACAGACCATACTTGCGGCCGGTGATTTCGCTCACCTTGTTCATGTATTCCTCAACGATGGCGGGAACAGCGGTATAATAGTCGTTGCACGACTCGCGGTGCTGGAAGAACACGTCGGGGTTCTCGGCGGTACCGCGGGTAACGGGCTTGTCGGGGTTCATGGCGTTCTTGCGGAACTTGGCCAGCTCTTCCATGTCAACGAGGGGGCGCAGGTCTTCCTGATCCATGGCCTCTACCTTCTGGATCTCGTGGCTGGTGCGGAAACCGTCAAAGAAGTTGACGAAGGGAACGTGGCCCTTGATGGCGCTCAGGTGAGCAACAGCGGCGAGGTCCATAACCTCCTGAACGCTGCCTTCGCACAGCATGGCGAAACCGGTCTGACGGGTGGCCATCACGTCCTGGTGGTCACCAAAGATGCACAGCGTGTGGCTGGCCAGTGTGCGCGCCGATACGTGGAATACGCCCGGCAGCAGCTCACCGGCAATCTTGTACATGTTGGGAATCATCAGCAGCAAGCCCTGCGATGCGGTGTAGGTGGTAGTCAACGCACCTGCCTGCAGCGAGCCGTGAACGGCGCCTGCTGCGCCACCCTCGCTCTGCATCTCCTGGACCATGACGGTCTCGCCAAAGATGTTCTTGCGACCTGCAGCGGCCCACTCGTCCACGTGCTCGGCCATCGTCGATGACGGAGTGATGGGGTAGATGGCTGCTACCTCGGTAAACATGTAACTGATGTGTGCCGCGGCCTGGTTACCGTCACACGTCATGAATTTCTTTTCTTTACTCATAAAAAACGTTGTTGTAAAAAACCGATATTGTTAGTTATTAGTCGTGAATTTTTATTGATGATTTTTCAAGGTGCAAAGGTACGCATTTTTTATTTAACAAGGTATATATTTCCAAAAATATGTTCCTCGAATTGTTTTGGTTTCATGCGATAAATCAACAGCCAAGGTCCTTGACTAAAACCTTGGCTGTTGGTTGTATTTGTTTGATGTTGGGTGCTAGGATATTATTTTGTCCATGCCGATATGGTGCCAAGCTGGTCAATCGTGCCGATGGCAGCCATCGCAGCCGAAGAGTCTTGGATGCGCAGGCCTTCGCTCTCGCCCGCGGTGGTGTGCTTGACAGAGACATAGCCGTGGGTGGTGAAGGCTTCGCCGTTGGGGGCCTTGGCTGTGACCTGCGACCCGTTGACCTCAAAGGTGATTTCGTCGCACAGCAGGGCCGTCATCTGGGGATTACTGCAGAAGTCGAGTTTCCAGGGATTGGTCTTTGAGGGCGGATTCCAGGAGCGCTTGGGGCCGAGGGTGAGGATGTATTCGGTGTGGCCGGCCTGGTAGGTGACTGTGAGGTTTTTGACAGTGCGGGAAGTGATCTTGCAGTTGTCGTTCATGTGGATTTCGCCCTCGGCGAGGGTGGCGGTGGCGACGATGTCCTTGTAAAGCTTGGTGGCCATGAAAGCCTCGGCGAGTTGATAGGGGTCTGCGCCGTTGGGGTTGAGGACGTCTTCACCGTTCCAGCCTTTCTCGGTCGGGATGAGGGGCAGCAGTGAGTTGATGTCGGCCACATAGGCCGCATAGGCGGCGTCAACGCCCCAGGCATTGAGCGAGAAGAGAGCCGCAATGAGGATGAGTACTTGTTTCATAGTGGTGATGATTGTTTGGATGTATTGCGGCGCAAATATAATATGATTTTGTCAACTTTGTGCAACAAAAAGGCAAAAAAAGGTGCAGAGGCTTACAAGCAACAAACGATGCCCACCGTTCTGGCTGGCATCGTTTGTCTTGATTTTGCAATGGATGTTTATTTCTTCACGGGAACTTCCTCGAGTGCCTTGACGAGCAGTTCCCAGAAGGGCTCGGCGGCGGGGATGTGGCAGCGCTCGATGGTGGTGTGGGGGCTGCATAGCGTGGGGCCGAAGCTCACGACGTCCATGTGCGGATACTTGCCCAGGATGATCGAGCACTCCAGGCCAGCGTGGTCAACTTGCACGATGCCTTCCTTCTTGAACAGTTTCTTGTACAGGGCGAGCAGCATGTGCAGGGCTTCGCTGTCGGGGTTGGGGTCCCAGCCGACGTAGTCGCCGCCGGTCTCAACCTTGAAGTTGGCGAGGTGGAAGCAGGTCATGAGCATCTTGGTGATGTATTCCTTCATGTCCTCGCGGGCCGAGCGGGCGAGAATCTGCACCACAGCCTTGCCGTCCTCGATGTCGATGATGGCGAGGTTGCTCGAGGTCTCAACAACGTGGGGATAGGCGGGAATGAAGCGCACCACGCCGTCGTGGCAGGCGTAGAGGGCGCGCAGGATGGTGGTCTGGTCATCGACGGCCATCTTCATCTTAGGACGGTCGATAGCCTTGAGCGTCAGGTCCACGGTGTCCTCGATGAGTTTGAACTCACTCTCGAACAGGGCCTTCATGGTCTTGACCAATTTCTTGATGCCCTTGAGGTTGTCCTTGGGGAGCACGAGCACGGTCTCGGCCTTGAAAGGGATGGCGTTGCGCATGTTGCCGCCGTGCCAGTTCACCAGGCGGGCCTTGTAGTCCTTGATGGCGAGTTGCACGAGGCGCGCCATCAGCTTGTTGGCGTTGGCGCGTCCCTCATGGATTTCGAGGCCGCTGTGGCCGCCCTTCAGGCCCTTGAGGGTGATGCGCACGGCCTGGTCGGCGCTCGTGGTCTTTACCTCGGCATAGTTGCGGGTGGCGGTAACGTCAATGCCGCCGGCGCTGCCGATGACAAACTTGCCCCAGGTCTCGCTGTCGAGGTTGAACAGGATGTCGCCTTGCAATTCGCCCTTGGGCAGGTCGTTGGCGCCGTACATGCCGGTTTCCTCGTCCTTGGTGATGAGGCCCTCGATGGGACCATGCTTCAAGGTCTTGTCCTCCATCACTGCCATGATGGCGGCTACGCCCAGGCCATCGTCGCTGCCCAGGGTGGTGCCGCGGGCCTTGATCCACTCGCCGTCGATGTAGGGCTGAATGGGGTCGGTCTCAAAGTTGTGCTTGGACTCGGGCGTCTTTTGGGGCACCATGTCCATGTGGGCCTGCATGGTGATGCACTTGCGGTTCTCCATGCCCGGGGTGGCGGGCTTGCGCATCACGATGTTGCCGGCGGGGTCCTGGAAGGCCTCAACGCCGCATTTCTCGGCAAAGTCCAGCAAGAACTTCTGCACTTTCTCAACATGTCCCGAGGGACGGGGAATCTGCGTCAGCGCATAGAAGTTGCGCCAGATGCACGTCGGTTTCAGTTTTTCAATTTCGTTCATAAGTTGATTTGTTAATGTGTCTTATAGGTTATAATAAATCTGTTGTATGCCACAAAGATAGGTCTTTTGCCCCACTGTGGCAAGAAAAGCGGCCAAAATTTTGTTGCTGGCGGTGGTAATAACGCAACCATGCCGAGGCGAGTGCCCCGGCATGGCATTGTTTTTTAGTGTTTCGGTTGTACTTTAGTTACCTGCCGACCACTGCTGTGCGGTGTTCTTGCATCTTTGCGTAGGCAGCCTTGGTGGCATCGTCCATCTTGGCGTCTTGGCCATAGAGGATGTTGCTCATCTTGTTCAGGCACCTGAAGAGGTCGGTGTCCTCAGCGCCGAGGGGCTCATTGCCCTTCATGATTTCGATTTCGGCTTTCGACATCTGCTCGGGGGTGTACTTCTCGGCGAAGTAGTTGAGCAGACCCTCGGACTGCTCGATGGCCATGGTGAAGACGGTGGGGTCCTCGGTGTAGGTCTCGCTGTTTTGGAGCACCTTGTCGTAGAGGGCCTCAATGACCGCCTTATCAAAGGCGGGCGCTGTGGCGGCTTCCTGGGCATTGCCCCGGGTGGCAACAATGATAATCGCAACAACTATGGAAACTAAACGCAATGCTTTCATTTTCAGTCAGGTGATTTTTAGAATAATGCGCGCAATCACTGACCCATGACAGCCTTGGCGTGCTCCTGGAACTTGGCGTAAGCCTCCTTTGTCGCGTCGTCCATCTTGGCATCTTGGCCAAAGAGGATGTTGTTCATCTTGTTGTAGCACCTGAAGAGTTCGGTGTCTTCGGCGCCCAGGGGCTCATTGCCCTTGGCAACCTCCATTACGGCGGCCTTCATCTGGTCGGGGGTGTACTTCTCACCAAAGTAGTTGAGCAGGCCTTCGGCCTGTTCGATGGCAGTGGTGAGAATGGCGGGGTCGTCGGCATAATTCTCGCTGTTTTGGAGTACTTTCTCATACAACGCGTCCATAGTGGCCTTGTCAAAGCCCTTGTTGCCACCGCAGGACATTATGCACAATGTGAGTGCTAAAATTGCAAATAAACGTAATACTTTCATATTGCTGTGGTTTTAATGATGAATAAAATGGGAATACAAATCAGTCGGTATGCCCCTTATCTATGCCGCAAAGATATGATTTTTTTATGATAACTGCAATATATGCAGATAAATTATCAGTGTACAACTTTGTTTTTGGGCAGGCGGACTACAGTTCCAGGTCAAATTCCACCGGGTGGCGGCGCCGGTAGCGGGTCCAGAATTTGACGCGGGCCTGCATCGTCAGCTCCACGGCGCGGGCGGTGTCATAGCCGCGGGCGGCGGCGTAACTGCGCGCCACCAGTTCGATGAACCGCTTGGGTCCCCACAGGCGACACAGCGCTTGGCAGCCGTCTTCCATGTTTACCTTGCCGAATCGCATGCGGTTGATGTCCACCACGGCAAAGCGGTACCTGCCCTGTTCGTCGGTGTCCCACAGGATGTTGCCCGGCGAATAGTCGAGGTGCAGCACCTCGCTCTCGTGCATGGCGGCGGTGAAGCGGCCCAGGGCGTCGGCCAGGGCCTCGTAGGTGCCCTCGGCGGCATTGCCCGCTTCGTAGAGCGTGTGACACAGCGGTGACTGCACGCTCACAAAGTAGCACTCGCCAAGCATGCCCCAGTGGCGCTGCTCGATGTAGGCGATGGGCTCGGGCGTGTCGATGCCGCGCTCGAGCAGGCGCGACGGGTAGCGAAAGGCGCGCAGGCCCTTGGGCTGCCTTATGCCCAGCGAATAGACCAGGCGGTTGGGCTGGCGCGGCGTGCGGTAGCGCTTGATGTTGACCACCGTGCCGTCGGGGGCGGTGACAACGCGCAGCTGGTTGCGCTTGTCATAGATGACCTCTCCCAGGCGGGAGAACTCTTCGGGCAGGCGCTCAAGCCAGTCGCGCAGGTGGGCGTATTTGGGGTTGAGGAGCATCGAGCGGTCCTTAATTCTTGTCCATGACGGCGCGTAGCATCATGAACATGGCAATGAGGCGGTTGTAGTGGTCGCCGCGCACGATGACATGGTGGTTGCCGATGCTGCGCTGCATGAAGTAGTCCAGCGGCTCGTCGAGGCGCAGGCGCAACTGGGTGCGGCACATGTCGGGGCTGCTGGTGCATTCCAGCAGTTTGGCGCGACTCAGGAAGAAGCGCTCCATCTCCAGGCCGCCGCACTTGACGACGGTGACGTCGGTGGGCTCGATGATGCCCTCGATGGCAACGCCGCTCTGCGACTCGTAGTGGTTGCGCACGATGTAGCGGTCAGTCATTCCAGGGGCGATGGTGCAGTGAGCGAATACCATCTCGTGCTTGTCGTGGTCGGTGATGGTCGACGGGTTGGCCATGAATGACATTTCGCCTGTGGCGGCCTTGACGGCGAGCATGGTGAGTATCGTCTGCATGTCGCCCTCACAGCCGGCGGGGATACCGTCCTGGTTGAGCAGCGCCAGCGCTACGCAGCCTGTGGTGCCGGTCTTGGGGATGAGGTCAAAGCAGTTGAGCGTGAGCGCGTTCAGATTGTGGCGGGCCACAAGGTCCTTGAGGGCGGCATAGAGGCGCATGGCCTTGACCACCTCGTTGCGGTCGGGCTCCTTCATGCCGGCACTCTCGGTGATGAACTTGTCAGTGATGTCCTGTACGGCGCTGTCGGGAACGCTCTCATAACCCTTGACCACCTCGTCGAGGTTAATGTCCACCATTTGCACGCCCAGGCGCTTGCGCGGATTGATGTATGCGACATCGCTGGCAATGAGCCAGTCCGAGGGCTTGCCGATGATGCCCACGCGGTTGCCGCGCAGTTTGTTAAAGGCCTTTTGTGTGTCCATATAGGCGTTGATATACCGCATGATGTGGTCGGTGGTGCCATGCAGCACATAGCCGTGGTAGTCATGCATGCGCATCCACGACAGTGCCTCAAGCGATGCGGCGAGCGAATTCTTCAGGCCATCGGCGACGAGGATGATCACAGTCGGCAGTTTGTCGATGTTATCTTTTATCATCTGTTCCACGCCACCGCTGCCCACCAGGACCATCGTTGGACCCTCGATGGGCCTGTTAGTCAGTTCGTTGGGGAAGATGAAGCGAATGTCGTATTTCTCGGCGATGGCGTCGAGCAACTCGTGGTGGTCGGCCATGACTGACTCTTTGGAAGCGAGTGCCGACGAAAATGTGATTAAGTTCAGTTGCATGATAATTCGGTTTAGTTTTTTTATTTCTGGCGCAAAGTTAATGGAAATTTCTGGCTATGGCAAGAACTGGTCCGCTTTCATCGTGGCGGATGCATCAGATGAATGCCCTGTTTTGCGCAAATTTGGGTAAAATAGCAACTCCTCACTCCTCACTAAATGTGGCCAGGGCGGCAGTGGCTGCCGCTTCGTAGGCTTCGAGTTTGCGCGACTTCTTGATGGCTTTGAGCAGTTTGCGGTCGGTGCCGGGCAGGAAGTGCTGCCAGATGTCCTGAAAACGGCGCAGCAACTGGGCCTCGCCGCCGTTGGGTTGCTCGCTGTAGCCGTCGATGAGCAGGTCATGGAAGCGGCGGTAGTCGTCGGGCGCGGCGCCGGGGGCCAGCAGCCCTGGGTTGGCGGCCAGGCCTTCGCCAATCATCACGCCGGCCAGGGTGGGGTAACGGCTGGTGATGGCGTCGATGTCCTGTGTGGTGCGGATGCCGCCGTTATAGACCACGGGCCACGGCGAGGCATGCAGCAGTGCCTCAAATTGTTCCATGTCCAGGTCGCCGCGGTACTGCTGTTTGCCCATGCGGGGATGCACGGTGATGTGGCACGGCTTGATGATGTCCATCGGCGGCAGCACGGCGAG
Source organism: uncultured Prevotellaceae bacterium (assembly GCA_937898675.1). GTDB lineage: Bacteria > Bacteroidota > Bacteroidia > Bacteroidales > Muribaculaceae > Sodaliphilus. The sequence goes on along the minus strand of CALEJB010000033.1, from coordinate 51,085 downwards.
CCACTGGTCGCCCGAGTCCCAGCCCAGGCGCATCTTGATGCTGTAGGTCACGCCCTCGACGGTGGCCAGCGCTTTGAAGAGATCCTCGGCCAGTTCGGGGTAGGGCAGCATGCCCGCACCCTTGCGGTGAAGGGCGATGGGCGGGAAGGGGCACCCCAGATTGATGTCAATGCGGTCATAGCCCATGTCGCGCAAGGCGTGAACCATCATCAGCGCGTGTTCGGGCGCGCAGGCGAGAATCTGAGGAATGAGCGCGATATCCGCGTTGCCTGCTGGGTCCACGTCGCGCAGGTCCTTGCGGCGCACCTCGCCGCGCTCCACGCGCATGAAGGGGGCAAAGTAGGCGTCCACGCCGCCAAACACGCTACTGTGCGCCATGCGCCACACGCGGTCGGTCACGCCCTGCAGCGGGGCGGCATATATTGGTAATTTGTTGTCGGTCATCATTTTGTCATTGCTTGGCGCTGCGATAGCGGCCGTTGGTGATTTGTTGTAAGGTTAATTGCTCGCACAGCAAGTCGTAGTAAGCGGTGCCAGCGTTGTCGTTGCAGTCCTCGTGCATGAAGGCGATGTCGCCGCTCTCGAGTTCAACCATCGTTGAGTAGGCCGAGTAATTGCCGGTCACCTGATAGGGCCTCCATCCCCATGCGAAATCCTCGGGCTGGTCATAGTCCTCGGGCGTGAGCAACTCCTTATAATATATGGTTACGCGCTGGCGGCCGGGACCCCGCGGCACGGACTGCAGCGCCAAGTGCAGGCTGCGGCCGTCGCTGGTGCGCAAGGCTGCCACGACGAGCAGTTCGCCGTTGCAGGAGCAGCCCTGTGACCATGTGCCCTCGATGCTGTCGTTGCTCACCGCCATGCGGCCCCAGGTGCCCGTGGCGTAATCAAAGATGTTGAACAGTCGGCCGCTGGTTTCGGCCAGTTTGGAGCGGCAACTCAGCAGCACTTTGCCGTCGGGCAGTTCCTCGACCTTGGCTTCATCGCCCATGGGGCCTGTCGTGGGTCTCGCGGCGGGGCCGCCCAGGGCTTGCCATGTCATGCCCAGGTCGTCGCTGTACAGCACCAGGCACCCGGTGCCCCACGGGCCGTCGATGGCCGAATAGATGCGATAGTGGCTGCCGCGCTTGATGCGCTTGCTCTGGCAGATGCGGCCGCTGGAAAAGAATAGGCCGTTTACCTCGCGATGACCGGCAAAGATGCCGTAGATGGCGCTTGTGGCCTCGCCGCCCGACCATGTGGCGCCGCCGTCACGGCTCACATAGCGGCCCACGCGCAGGGGTTCTTGCAGCGTGGAGGCGCCGAAGCCCACCGCCCCCGAGGCGCACATCACCAGGATGTCGCCCGTCTCGCGGTCGGCAACCGCCGCGGCGTCGCCGTGGTTGTCGTCAAAGCCCGCTCCCGAGCCGTCGCCGTCGGCAATCATCACGGTTTCGCCCCACGTGGCGCCGCCGTCACGGCTCATGCGGCCCACGATGTCGATGCCGTGGTTGCCGCCGATGTCGCTGTCGCTGCCGTGGCGGTCGTCGCCCATGGCCAGCAGGCTGCCGTCTTGCAGTTGCACGATGGCGGGGATGCGGTAAAACCGGCCGCTGGCGGGCGCGGAATCGAACACGACCGACTGGGCCGCGCCATTGAGCGCCGCTGCCACTGTCAAAGTCGCCAGCAATCGTGTAAAATGGTTGATTTTCATCTCACGGCAAAGGTAGTGAAATTTCTTAAATTCAAAAAAAACGAAAAAACTTTTTGCCAAAAAATTTGGTCGGTTGTGGAAATGGTTATACCTTTGCAGTCGCTTTTAGGAAATGGCGGGATAGCTCAGTTGGTTAGAGCGTCGGATTCATAACCCGGAGGTCCTGAGTTCAATTCTCAGTCCCGCTACCAATAGCACGGCGATGCGCTTCAATATTGAGGCGCATCGCTTTTTTTGTTATTTGGCAATCACATATACAATTTCTGGTTCTCGAAATCCACCTCGCGGTCGAGCAGGGTGGTGAAGTTGTCGAGCACATCGGGATCAACATCTCCCAGCGAGTATTCTTTCTCGGCATCCTGGCGGATGAGCGAGATCCACTGCCGGCGGGCGCTCACATAGTCTTTGTGGATGCGTTCCACGGCGGCATCGGTCAGTTCGTCGATGCCGTAGTAGTCCAGAATCATGCGGTAGCTCCATGCCCAGCGCAACTCGTTGTAGTTGGCGTCGATGTCCTTGAAGCGTGCGTTCACCTGCTCGATGGAACTCAATCGGCCCGTGATGATGTCATCGATGAGTTGGTCCTCGGCGCTTTGCGGCATGAGCAGGCCCGCCAAGTCAATCCAGTTGCCCTCTCCGTTGTTGCTCTTGGGCGGTTCGGGTTTGTGGCGTTTGAGCACGGCGCCCATATAGATGCGCAACGCCATGTCATAGTACTCGATGCCCTTGCGCAGCAACGGGGCCTTGATGACATACTCGTGGTAGTTGTAGGTGCTCACGCGGTCACCGCTGGCGGCACGCAGTTTTTCCAATATCGTCTTGCCCCTGAGCACCTCGCTGATGGTGAACGGGCTCAGCCAATCAAAGTTGACAACACTCTTTTGCTCGCTCTTGGTGCGGCGGTCGCGCTTGGGCCATTTGCGGATGTCGCGGTACAGGCCCACGGTGGCAAAATTGCGGCCCGGCGCCAGGAACATGGTGTCGCTATAGGCAATGAGGTAACTGAACGGCAGGTCGCGCGTGTCGGGGTGATACATCAGTTTGCCAAACAACACGCTGAATGCGCCGATGTTGGCCGGCAGCAGCAGATAGGCGCCGCTGGCCGTTTTGGTGCCGCGTTCGAGCGAACCGTAGTGCATGGGGCCCATCTTGTAGGCATGGTTGCTGAAGTTGGTCGCCGAGCCTGCGTTGTAGAACGAGAACATGGCACCAATGAGCAGCGAACTCTTGTGGTGGCTCACGGTAAACGGGCCGCAAAAGGCGGCGCATGCCTCGCCGTTGGACATGTAACTGTTGGCAAAAAAGACACTGCTTGCGGCGGTGAAGCCGTTCTCGAGGTGGCAGCATTCACCCACAAAGCAGTCTATCAGTTTCACGCTGCCGTTGATGCGTGAGCCGCTGCTCACGATGGTCTTTTCCAGGATTACGCCCGTGGATATGGTGATGGGGTTTTCCGTCGTGCTGCTGATGGTGCACTCGTGCAGGCGTGACACGCCGCAGATGCGGCAGGCGTCGTCGATAATGGTGTTGGTGATGGTGCCGCTGTTGACGATGCGCACATCGTTGCCGATGGTGCTGCAAGCCGGCCGTGAGGCGGCAACCGACTCGTTGATCATTGCGGTAAGGGCGTTCATCAATGGCTTGTTGTCGCCATGCTTGACCATAAAAGCCGCCAACTGGCTGTTGAGGTCGTTGAGCAGCATCAGGTTGCCGTCGCCCGCCTCGTTGAGCACGGCGATGAGGTGGCCTTGGCCATAGAACGGCTCGCCCGCGGTGTCGATGATGCTCACGTTGGAGATGTAGCAGCCGTCACCCACGTCAACATTGTTCATATAGTTGCCGATGTTCTCCACGAGGCACCGGTCGCCAATGGTGACATTGCGCAATGTGGCATTGTAGATGCCGCAGTTTTTTACAAAACCATCTGTGATTTCGACGGTGCCGTCGCAGTTGCCCAGCCGTGCGCTGCCATAGAATTGCACCCGGTGGCACCGATGGGTGTCAAAGCCGTCGGTTACCATGATTTCATTCCAGTCACGGGCCCAGCAGTCGTTGCTTTTCAGGGCTTCGATTTGATCACCGGTTAGGTGTCGGTATTGTTTCATGTGTTAGATTTGAGAAATAGTGTGTGAAATTCGGTGGCAAAATTAACTCTTTGCCGCCGAATATCGCGGAATTCCCACCGCTTTAACCTATGATAGGAATTGTAAAAATATTTTTTGAAAGATTCTTTACTTGTCCAGGCAGTGGACCAGGAGGTCGGCCTTGCCGTTGTCGACAAGGTGGATGACCAGTTCGCCGAAGAGGGTATTCTGCCAGGCAAACCAGGCGCGGGTGTAGTGCTTGGCGTCGTCCTTGTCAAAGGACTCGTGCATGAAGCCCGTGCCGGCGTCGGTGGTCAGCAGTTGGCGCATGCAGTATGCGATTTCCTCGTCGTTGTCGGCGGTAAAGGCCTTCATCATGATGCTCATGGGCCAGATGAGGTCATAGCCCGTGTGCGCTCCGCCGACGCCTTCACCGGCTGTGCCGTGGAAGTAGCAGGGGTTGTCCTCGCTCCACACAAAGCGGCGCGTGTTGCGGTAAATGGGGTCATCCATGGGCACATCGCCCAGGTAGCCCATGGCCAGCAGGCTGGGCACATTGGCGTCGTCGGCGAGCACGCGGCCGCCCCAGCCGTCCACCTCGTAGGCGTAGATTTTGCCGTATTTGGGATGGTCCACGACGGCATATTTGTGCAGGGCGTCTTCGACCTCCTGCGCCAGGTCACGGCACTGTGCCGAGAGTGCCCCGTTGTGGTTTACCTTGTCGAGGATTTCGCCCGCCTTGCGCAACGACGAAACGGCCATGAAGTTGCTGGGCACGAGGAACGGCATCACCGTGGCGTCGTCGCTGGGACGGAAGCATGACACGATGAGGCCCACCGGGTTGCAGGGAGGGCCCCAGCCATACCATGTGAGCGACGACTTGGCGTCGATGTCGCGGCGCATAAACTTGTACGGGCCCTTGTCGCCGCCCTTGCGCTGCTGCTCCTTGAAGGTGCGCAGCACCGCCTGCACGGCCTGGGTCCACAGGTCGCCAAAGATGCTGTCGTCGCCGGTGACCAGCCAGTACTCATAGGCGAGACGGATGGGGTAGCACAGCGAGTCGATTTCATATTTGCGCTCATGCAACTCGGGCTTCATGTCGGTGAGGTCGCTCTCCCACTGGCTGCCCGTGGGACCGTCGTTGAAGGCGTTGGCATAGGGGTCCAGGACGATGCAGCGCAGTTGCCTGAGGATGACGCCGCGCAGCATGTGGCGCAGTTTCTCGTCCTTGTTGGCATACTTGACATAGGGCCACACCTGCGCCCCGCTGTCGCGCAGCCACATCGCGTGGATGTCGCCCGTGTAGACAAACGTGTCGTCGTCGCCTTCGAGCAGGCGGTAATGCACGGTGCTGTCGAGGGTGTTGGGGAAGCAGTTCTCAAACATCCAGGCCAACTTGGCGTTGCCCTTAATGAGTTTAAGCACCTGCTCGATTTTCTTGTCGATGGCGGCGCTGGTGAACAACCGCTCCTCAACGGGCGGGCGCTTGGTCACATAGGCGCTGGTGGCGTCGCTAACCATGGCGGTGTAGCGCGGGTTGACATCGGCGGCGGCGGGCAGTGCCGCGGCCATCGCCGTCATCAGGGCGAACAGGAGGTGTCGTGGTTTCATCTTGTCTTGCAGTGTAAAGATCATGTGTTATTTAACTGCAAAGTTATGAAAAAATCCATTCAATATATATTATTGTTGAAAAAATGCGTTAAATTTGTGACCTATATTGCAACAAACAAATGTGTTCATGAGATTTACCAGACAACTGATATTGGGCCTGACTGCCTTGCTGGCGCTGGCTGCCGCCGCCCAGGGCAACGCACCGGCCCAGGCCGAGCAGCCCCAAGCCGAGTGGTACCTTAACGATGTGGTGCACGACGTGTTTGTGCTGCACAGCGGCTTTGAATACTACTACACGCCCAGCGCGAGCGACATGGAATCGATGCGCCGCAAGGGCGAGGTGTCCTACATGCTGAATACCCCTGCTGGATATACCGTCAAGAAGACGCGCGAAACCATCGACAGGCTGATGGCGAGTTACGACGACATCATCGCCGTGGGCGATTGGTACCAGGGCGACGGCAACTACTGGCGTGAATTCCGTTTCGACAGGAACAAGTTCCGCTTTTCGGTGGGTCGCAAGGCGGTCGAAGAGGGCGGGGTGTACTTTGTGAGCGTAACCGAGAGCGCCAATTACTACAAAACGCTGGGCAAGAAGGGCAAGGAAAAGGACGAGTCGGTGGATGACGACGGCAGCGCTGACAAAGACGGCAAGCGCACCACCAAGCGTGCCGCCCGCTCCCGCAAGGCCGCAAAGGACGAAATTCAGGCCACTGGCAATGATGCCGCCCTCGATGCCGAAGAAGACAATGCCGACGAGGGTGACGATGTTGAGCAGGCTCCTGCCGTGAGCGAGAAGGAGCGTGCCCGTGCCGCCCGCGAGTCGCAAAAGGCCCGTGAGCGTGAGCAAAAGGCGCTGAAGCGCGAGCAGGAAAAGAAGGCCAAAGCCGAGGAAAAAGCCCGCAAGGCACAAGAGAAAAAGCAGCGACAGGAGGAAGAGCGCATCAAGAAGGCCGAGGAAAAGCGCCTGCGCGAGGCCGAGCGACAGGAGAAAGCTGCCGCCAAGCGTGAGCGGGCTAAGCAAGACAAGAAGGCCGCCGCTGCCGCCGCCAGCAAGTACCACTACACCGATGTGGCCCTGTGGCTGAGTGAGAAATACGGCTTTACCCAGGTCAGCGACAATGGCAGCGGCACCGTGATGTATTCTACTGCCGTCACCGACGCCGATATGGCTAAACTTGCGATAAAGAATGCCCTCAAGGGCAGCGACGCCCGCATGGCCATGCCCTGGCGCGTGAATGGGCAGAACGGTGCCGTCGAGACGGGATATACCGTTGACGGCCATGTGCTGGTTTTCGCCATCGGCAGCGACGAGGCAGGGCATGTCACGCTGACGGTCACCGAGGTGAGCGGCGAGGACTTTGAACTCTTCAGGTCGGCCCGTGCCGCCGAATAGAAGGATTATCCATCCAAAAAAACATAACACTATGATTACCAAAAAAATCCCATTGATAGCGTTGCTGGCGGCTTTGCTGCTGGCGGCAGGCGGGTGCAAGCCCAAGCACAATGCGGTGCCCGTGAGCGAGGACTTTGCGGTGCCCGATGTGGCCGATGTCGTGCTTTACCAGGTCAACCCGCGCGTGTTTGCCCCCAACAACTCGTTCCAAGCCGTCACCGCCCGCCTCGACAGCATCCGCGACCTGGGGGTGAACATGATATGGATTATGCCCATCTATCCCATCGGCGAGGTCAAAAGCAAGAATTCGCCCTACTCGGTGCGCGACTACAAGGCCGTGGCAGCGGAGTACGGCACAGTGGACGACTTGAAGGCCCTTGTCCAGGCAAGCCATGCCAAGGGCATGGGTGTCATCCTTGACTGGGTGGCCAACCACACCGCTTGGGACAACGTGTGGATGACCGAGCACGAGGACTGGTACACCCACGACGACAAGGGCAACGTCATCTATCCTCCTGGCACTAATTGGACCGACGTCGCCGACCTCAACTATGACAACATGGACATGCGCGCCGCGATGATTGACGCCATGCGCTACTGGGTGGACAGCGTGGGCGTTGACGGATTCCGCTGTGATGTCGCCGACCAGGTGCCCGCCAACTTCTGGAAAGAGTGCATCGGCACCCTGCGCGATGCCGCCAAGCCCCGCGAACTCATCATGCTCGCCGAGGGCGCTAAACCCGAGAACTTTGAGGCGGGTTTCGACCTGAACTATGCCTGGGAATTCATGGGCGCCATCGACAAGGTGATGAAGGGTGAGGCCCCTGTTGACAAACTCCTCGAGGCCGACAAGAACGAGTACAAGGCCTTGCCCGCCGGCAAGTACAAACTGCGCTTTACCACCAACCACGACGAGTCCACCAAGGCGACGCCCGTCAAGCAATATGGCGGTCCCAAAGCTTCGATGGCGGCATTTGTCGCCACTACGATGCTACATGGCGGCATGCTTGTCTATGGCTCACAGGAGGTGGGACACCCCGACCCCATCAGTTTCTTCAAGTATGTCCCCGTCAACTGGGCCGGCAATCCCCAGATGCGCGACGAGTACAAGCGGCTCATTAATATATATAATGAGCATCCCGCCCTGCGTGCCAGCGGCAAGATGACCGTGCAGCGCGACCCCGACGGCAATGTGCTGTGTGTGCAGCGCGTGCTCAACAACGATAATGTGCTTGTGGTGGTCAATGTGCGTGACAAGGAATGCGCTATTGACTTGCCCGTGTCGTGGCACGGCAAGAAGGTGATCGACCTGATGAGCGGCAAGGAAATCACATTGCGCAACGAGGCGCGATTGATGCCTTATGCTTATCTGCTGCTCAAACCATAATATTCGGCAATATTAGAGCATAAAATGTAGTGCAACAGGAGTTTGTAACATCCCGTTGCACTAATTTTGTGTACCAATTAACTGCAAATAAATGTTAAACAATAAAATTTCTTGCTCAAAAACCATGTTTTATAACATAAAACACATTACCTTTGCACCAGTTTTCAAATGACAATTTGCGAAAGGTTGCCGTGAGGCAAGGATTTCAATGATTTTCTAAGGTAAAAATTAAGTTTTAAGGTTTATGTTAATGGTATTAGAGGTTAATTAGTTTTTTTACAAATGATCCGCGGCGCGAGCCGGGGATTTATTTTTTTGTTGGGGGTAAGGAGTGAGGGGGGGGCTCCAGTGAGCAGGCCCACCGGTGACATTAGCGTTGCCAATGATGCGCGGCGGCGTCACACCGGGACGACAAGCATGGGGGTGTCGGTCTGGAACAGCACGCGGTGGGCGATGCTGGGATTGAACAGGCGCGAGAAGATGCTTGCCTTCTTGTTGGGGACGGTGATGAGCTGGATGTCCTCGTCCTTGACCAATTGGTTGAATGTCTCCATAAATGTCTTGGCTGCCAACCGTTTGGTCTTGAATGTGCACTCGGGGTAGCGCTCGCGGCAGTATTGCACGAGTTGTTGCAGGGACTGGTCCACGAGGTGGCGTTCCTTTTTATCGACCACCGGGATGATGGTGACCTTAATGCCGCGGATGTTGAACAGCCGCGCCATGCGGTCAAACGAGAGCATGTCCTGCTGGATGAGGTTGGAGAAGAACACGATGTGCTTGATGTCGGCAAGCGCCACATCGGGCATGCCCATGGGCAGGGTGAAGATGGGGAACTTGCAGGCGTCAAGCACCTCGCCGGCCACGCTGCCCACCACGTTCTGGCGGCGGTGGTTGGTGCCGCTGGTGCCCATGACGATGAGCGACACGTCATATTTCTCGGCATAGTGCAAAATCTGTTGCTCGGGAATGCCCTCGGTGACAATGCTCTCAATCTGTACCTTGGGCAGTTTGCCAGCGGCAATCATGTCTTGAAGCATCTGCCTGAAGTCTTCCATGCGCTCGCTGGCGGCGCGCTTGATGTCCTTGACGTCGAGTTCGGGGCTGTCGTAGCGGTCGCTGCCCAGGGGCAGTGACATGGTGCGGCGGTCATTGGTGTAAACATGGAGCAACAGCGCCTTGCCGCGGATGCGGCGGGCATATTCCATGCCCAGTCGGCATGACTTCATGGTGTTTTTGCCAAAGTCCACCGGCAGCAGCACATAGCGGCGGTCGCTTGTGGCGGCCGTCGGGGACTCGATGATTTCGAGCGCCTGGGGCAGGTCACGGGCGCGGATGCGCACCCTCACGCCCGACGAGATGACTTTCTCGTCGAGGTTGACGTTGTGGAGGACGACTTCGATGCCTTCTTCCTCAAGGGTGTTCTTGAGGTTCACGGCGTGGTCAAAGGTGTGGATTGCCACGGTGATCAACCGGTTGGGGTCGTTGGAAATGTTTTTACTATTGTCCATCGGGGGGATGTGGAGGGTGGTTGGCAATGATATGTTTTAATTGTCTGGGCCTGGGCCGTGTGCCGAGGCCTATGCATCGTGCAACCAGAGCGCCGAGCGCTCCAGTGTGGGATTATTGCTGGACGGGATTGCCTGACTGCTCAAGGATCTCAAGTGCCATATCCAGAATCTGAGGGTCGTCAAGGACGACCAGTCCGCCGTTGGGACCAGGCTCCAGATGGAAACCCATGTTGGTCCCTAAATCATAATTTGACCCGCCAAAATAGTTTCTCACCGACTGAACCGGCAGGTTGAGTTTGTCGGCGATGACATGGATTGAACCTTCGGGCAGGCTGTTTTTGATGCGCCTGAGTTCATTGAATGTTATGGTCCTCGGCATAGCTATGATTTTGTTTTGTGGTATGGTTGTGTTAAATCAGACCTCAAAGGTACAACCTTTTTAATTGACACACAAATTAAAATCAGCATTTTTAGATATTTATAAGAAAAAGTCACATGCTGCCGTGTTGAAAAATATGGCTTGGACAGACGACTGCCGCAGGCTGTTAATCTTTTAACAATATATTTGTTAAATTAACGCGGATTTTTGACCTTTATACCATGAAACGCAGTATTTTTGCACCACATTATCAAAATATAATTTGGATAAAATAGACTTAACCAATAAGACTTATGGCAGAATCAGTCAATATCAGGGAATTAAATGACCTGATTGCAAGTAGAAGCAATTTTGTGAACCTCATTCGTCAGGGTATGGACCAGGCCATCGTGGGCCAAAAGCACCTTGTCGACTCACTCCTCATCGCGCTGCTCGCCAACGGGCATGTGCTGCTTGAGGGCGTTCCCGGCTTGGCCAAGACCAAGGCCATCAGCACCCTGTCACAACTGATTGACGCGCGTTTCTCGCGCATCCAGTTCACCCCCGACCTGCTTCCCGCCGACGTGGTGGGTACCATGATTTACAGCATCAAGAAGGAACAGTTTGAGGTCAAGAAAGGCCCCGTGTTCGCCAACTTTGTCCTCGCCGACGAGATTAACCGCGCCCCCGCCAAGGTGCAGAGCGCGCTGCTCGAGGCCATGCAGGAGCGACAGGTGACCATCGGCGAGCAGACCTTCAAACTCGACGACCCGTTCCTCGTGCTGGCCACCCAAAACCCCATCGAGCAGGAGGGCACCTATCCGCTGCCCGAGGCCCAGGTGGACCGTTTCCTGATGAAGGTGCTCATCGGCTATCCCAGCAAGGCCGAGGAGGGAGACATCATCAAGATGAACATCGACCCCGACCCCGTGCAGGTGCGCCCGCTGGTGTCGCCCGCCGACATCGTGGACACACGCAAGGTGGTTCAGCAGATTTACATCGACGACAAGATTCAGAAGTATATCGTGGACATCGTGTTTGCCACCCGTTTCCCGAGCGACTACGGGCTGAATGACTTGAAGAGCATGATCAGCTTTGGTGCCTCACCGCGCGCGTCCATCAACATGGCGCTGGCGTCGAGGGCCTATGCCTTCCTGCGCAACCGCGGCTATGTCATCCCCGAGGACGTGCGCGCCGTGTGCCACGACGTGATGCGCCACCGCCTGGGACTGACCTATGAGGCCGAGGCCAACAACATCACCAGCGACGAGATCATCAGCAACATCCTGGACAAAATTGCAGTGCCCTGATGCAGGCGCGCCAGCCAGAGATTGACACATGGACACTAACGAACTGTTGCGCAAGGTCCGCAAGATTGAAATCAAGACCAAGGGCCTGTCGCAAAACATATTTGCCGGCGAGTACCACTCGGCCTTCAAGGGCAGGGGCATGACCTTCAGCGAGGTGCGGGAGTACCAGTATGGTGACGACGTGCGCGACATTGACTGGAATGTCACCGCTCGTTACAACCGCCCCTATGTCAAGGTCTATGAGGAGGAGCGCGAACTGACGGTGATGCTGCTGGTCGATGTGTCGGGCAGCAAGGACTTTGGAGCCGTGGGGGTCGCCAAGCGTGAGATGATGGCCGAAATTGGCGCCACCATCGCGTTCAGCGCCATCGAGAACAACGACAAGGTGGGCGTCATCTTCTTTAGCGACAAGGTGGAGAAATTCATCCCGCCCAAGAAGGGACGCAAGCACATCCTGCTCGTCATACGCGAACTGCTGGACTTCCGGCCCACCGGCACCGGCACCGACATCGACATGGCGCTGCAGTACATGACCGGTGCATTGAAGAAGCGCTGCACGGCATTTGTCGTGAGCGACTTTATCGACGAGCACGACTACAGCCAGTCGCTGTCCATCGCCAACCACAAGCATGACGTCATCGCCGTGCAGGTCTATGACAAGCGCGACGCCCAGTTGCCCGATGTGGGACTGGTGCGCATGCGCGACATCGAGCGAGGCACCACGCGGTGGGTCAACACCGGCAGCAAGCGCGTGCGCGACGCCTACAGCCGCCAATGGTACCAACAGCAGCAGCGTGTCAACGGCACACTGCAACGCTGCAATGTGGACATGGCGACCGTTGCCACCGACGAGGACTATGTCGCTGCCCTGATGGGGCTGTTCAAGAACAGGGGAACCCGCAAGAACTAAGGACCAAGGATTAAAATGCAAAAAATGAAACATATCGTGATCACTGCCGTCATGTTCCTCGCCACAGCGGCGACAGGGTGGGGCGGCAATGTCACGTTCAGGGCCAAACTCGACAGTGCCACGCTGCTCATGGGCAAGACCACCGCGCTGCACCTCGAAATCACCCAGGACAAGAATGCGAGGGGCTTTTTCACCAACGAGCAGGCCGACACGCTGAGCGCCATGATTGAGATAGCCGGGCGTCCCAAGGCCGACACTGTGGACCTGGACAACAACCGCATACAGATTAACCGCGACCTCATCATCCAGTGCTTTGACTCGGGCAACTGGGTGATCAAGCCCATCGCCTATGTGGTGAACGGCGACACTGCCTACTGCAACCAGCTGGCCATCAAGGTCAAGCTCGTTGATGTGAGTAAACTGAAGGATGTCCACGACATCAAGCCCGTGGAGGAAGTGCCTTTCAGCCTCACCGACTGGCTGCCCGACTACTGGTGGCTGTGGTTGTTGGCGCTGTTGCTCATTGGCGGCGGCATCTGGGCCTACTTCAAGTACTTCAAGAAGGGCATCAACCCGCTCAAGTCGGTGAAGAAGCGCCTGCCGCCCTACGACGAGGCGATGGCCAACCTCCAGCGCCTCAAGGCCGCCCAGTTGTGGCAGCAAGGCCAGGAGAAGGAATATTTCACGGGCCTGACCGACATCCTGCGCGTGTACATCGACCGCCGCTTTGGCGTCAACGCTGTGGAGATGACCTCGTCGCAGATTATCGACACCCTCAAGCACAACAACGAGACCAAGGCTGTGAACGAGCAGCTGGAGATGATTCTCGAGGTGGCCGACATCGTGAAGTTTGCCAACGCCCGCCCGCTGGCCGACGACAATGAAGTGGCCTATCAGCGTGCCGTCAACTTTGTCGAGGCCACGCGCCCCGCTGCCGATGCACCCGAGAAGGAGGATAACCCCGACACCAAACCCGCAAAGAAGGAGGACAAGCGATGATGACCTCTATGTTCTCCCATCTTGCTCATCCCGGCTGGCTGTGGCTGCTGTTGCTGCTCATCCCGCTCATCGCATGGTATGTTTACAGCCAGGACAAGAATGAGCCCGAGATGAATGTGTCGTCGACGCGTGCGTTCGACGGCTTGGGCACGAGCTGGAAAGTGTGGCTCAAGCACTTCTCGTTTGCCCTCAAGCTGGCGGCCCTGTGCTGTCTCATCGTCATCCTGTGCCGCCCGCAGACACGCGATAGCTGGTCCACCAGCGATGTCGAGGGCACCGACATCGTGATTGCCCTCGACGTGTCCACGAGCATGCTTGCCAAGGACTTTCAGCCCAACCGCTTTGAGGCGGCCAAGAAAGTGGCGACACAGTTTGTCAGCGGACGCGACCACGACAATATCGGCCTGGTGCTGTTTGCCGGCGAGAGTTTCACCCAGGTGCCCATGACCATGGACAACGCCATGCTGGTCAACGCCATCGGCCAGACGCAGATGCTGACCCTTGAGGACGGCACCGCCATTGGCGACGGCATTGCCACAGCCATCAACCGCATCCGCGACGGCAAGGCCAAGAGCAAGAGCATTATCCTGCTCACCGACGGCAGCAACAACACGGGCGTGGTGGCGCCCAACACGGCGGCCGACATCGCACGCAAGTTTGGCATCAAGATTTACACCATCGGTGTGGGCAGCAACGGCACTGCCCTATATCCCGCTTCCATCGACTTTGCCGGCAACATCCAGTACCAGCGCATGCCTGTCGTCATCGACGAGGCCACGCTCAAGAACATTGCTTCCAACACTGGCGGCAAGTACTTCCGCGCCACAGGCAACAGTGTGTTGCGCGAGGTGTTCAAGGAGATTGACCGTCTCGAGAAGACCCGCATGGACGTCCAGCGGTTTACACACACTCAGGACTGCTACGAGCCGTGGGCGCTGCTGTTGCTGGGCCTGTTGCTCTTGAGCCTGCTGTTGGACTACACCATGTTGCGGCACATACCTTAACCGACTAATAGAAGATGTATTGAGTTATGATTAACTTTGCTCATCCACAATATTTCTATCTGCTGCTGTTGCTGCCCGCGCTGTTGCTGCTGCTGCTGTGGAACCGCCGCGACCGCGCCGGCCGCCTGGCACGCTACGGCAAGCGGTCGTCAATCGACCCGCTCATGCCCGAGGTGTCGCGCTACAAGCCGTGGATAAGGCTCGTCATTGAGATGCTGTTGCTGGCCATGGTCATCGTGGTGCTGGCACGGCCCCGCGCCGGCTCCAGCAAGACGACTGCCCGCGTTCACGGCATCGAGGTGATGGTGGCTGTTGACGTTTCCAACTCGATGAATGCATCCAGCACCGACAATCCGCAGGATGTGAGCCGCTTGCAGCGTTCCAAGATGATTTTGCAGAAACTCCTCGACCGCCTCGAGAACAATAAGTTGGGACTTATCGTGTTTGCCGGCAATGCCTATATGCAGATGCCAATGACCGGTGACGCCGCATCGGCGAAACTGTTCCTTGACGGCATCAGCACCAGCATGGCGCCCACCCAGGGCACTGCCATCGGTGCCGCTATCAACATGGCGCTCAACGGGTTCTCGCAGAGCAAGACTGCCCAAAAGGCGATTATCATCATCACCGACGGCGAGAACTTTGAGGACGATGCCGTCGAGGCGGCCAAGAACGCGGCCAAGATGGGTGTCCAGGTCGATGTCATCGGCGTGGGCTCCACCAAGGGTGCTCCCATTCCCATGGACGGCGGTTACATGACCGACGACCAGGGCAACCCTGTGACCACCTACCTCAACGAGAAGGTGGCGCAGCAGATTGCCGATGCCGGCGACGGTGTCTATATCTCGGGCATCGCGAGCGATGCCTTCGCGACGCTGCAGGAGACGCTCGACAAGCTGGCCAAGAGTGACCTTGCCGCCGTGACCTACACTCAGCACGACGAGCAGTTCCCCGTGTTTGCTGCCCTGGCACTGCTCTTGTTGCTCGCCTTGCTGCTCTTGCTCGAGCGCAAGAACCCGTGGCTCAAGCGCTACAATTTCTTCACCAAGGACAAGAAAACCAACGACATCATCGATATCAAGAAACAAAATGACGATAAGAAATAACAAAAACTGGTTATTCGCGGGCGTCCTCGCCGCCGTGATGGCGCTGGCGAGTGTCATGCCTGTTCAGGCCAGGGCTCCGCAGGGTCCCAAGATGACCAAGCAGGAGCGTTCCTGCCTTCGCGCCGGCAACAAACTGTATGAGAAAAAGCGCTATGCCGAGGCCGAGGTGGAGTACCGCAAGGCTCTGCAGGCCAATCCCAATAGCGAGAAGGCCCAGTTCAACCTCGCCACTGCGCTCATGCGACAGGGCAGTGCCACCGCCAAGCAGGACGACGCCAACAACCCGATGAACCAGGCCGAGGAACTCCTCACCAATGTGGCCAAGAACGCCAGCGACAAGTTGTTGCGCGGCAAGGCCAGTTATGACCTGGGCAATATCGCCTACGGCCGGCAGCAGTATGACCAGGCCGTGGAATTCTACAAGCAGGCCCTGCGCTGCAATCCCGATGACGACCACGCACGCGACAACCTGCGTCTCGCCCAGCTCAAGAAGCAGGAGCAGGACAAGAATAAGGACAAGAACAAAGACCAAAACAAGGACAAGAATAAGGACAAGAACAAAGACCAGAACAAAGATAAGGACCAGAACAAAGATAAGAACAAGGACCAAAATAAAGACCAACAGAACAAAGACAAGCAAGATAAGCAGAATCAAAATAACCAGAATAACCAAAACCAGCAGCAGCAACAGCAACAAGGCGGCATGAGCCAGCAAAACGCCGAGCAGGTGCTCAAGGCCATGCAGGACCGTGAGCGCGCCACCCAGCAACGCATCAATGCGCAGCAGGCACAGCAGCAGCGGCATGAACGCCGACGCACGGGCAACAAGTGGTGATGGTTTTTACGACAGACAATTGATGCAATGAAGCGCATATTTTACATAGCAATCTTGCTCCTCACGGTGCTGGTGTCGCAGGCGGCATCGTTCACCGTCAGGGCTCCCAGGCAGGTCGCCGAGGGCGAGAGGTTCAGCGTGACGTTTGTGCTCAGCAATGCCGATGCCAGCAATTTCACGCCGCCCCAGGTGAGCGGCGCCAACTTGCTTTACGGCCCTGCCGAGTCCCGCAGCTCCAGCTGGTCATCCATCAACGGCAAGACCAGCCAGAGCTCGAGCGTCGAGTTCACGATGACCTACAAGGCTACCCAGACGGGCCGCTGCCACATTGGCGCCGCTTCGGTCACGGTTGGCGGCAAGCGCATGTCAACCAATCCCGTTACCATCGAAGTGGTGGCATCAGGCAGCCGGCCCAGCCAATCACAGCCGCAGCAGCGCACCCCCGGCGCGCCGACCGCTTATAGCGACCCGATGACACAGACGGCCGACAAGGCCGTGACCGGCAAGGACTTGTTTGTGCGCATTGAGTTGAACAAGCCGCGCGTCTATGAGCAGCAGGCGGTGGTATGTACCATCAAGTTGTACACCAAGTACCAGGTGTCGCAGTTCATGCCCACCATCCAGCCGTCGTTTGACGGTTTCCTTATCGAGGAAATCCCCATGCAGCCCAGTCTCAACAAGGTGGAGACGCTCAACGGTCAGCAATACATGGTCGCCACACTCAAGAAGTGCATCCTCTATCCGCAGCAGAGCGGCAAATTGACCATCACGTCGGGCAACTATGATGTGAATGTGGTGCAGTTCGATACCTACAGGAGTATCTTTGGCACCATCTCCCAGCCCGTCGAAAAACAGCTCAAGGTCACGAGCAACACCTCCACCATCAATGTGCTGCCGCTGCCCGAGCCCAAGCCTGCATCGTTCACGGGCGCCGTGGGCAAGTTCAGCATCTCCAGTGAGGTCAAGCCCGCCGCGGGACTCAAGACCTACAGCGCCGCCACATTGCGATACATTATCAGCGGAACGGGCAACATCAAGTACATCAAGGCGCCCGAGGTCAAGTTTCCCGAGCAGTTTGATGTGTATGACCCCAAGACCGACGCCAGCGTCAATGACGGCGGCGGCGACATGAGCGGCAAGGTGGTGGTGGACTATTCGTTCATCCCGCAGTTTGCGGGCGAGTTTGACATCCCTGCGGGCGACTTCACCTACTTCAACCCCGAGACGGGCCAGTATGTGACCTTGAAGATTCCCGCCCGCCACCTCAAGGTGGCCAAGGGCGCAGGCCAGCCCAGCAACCATTACCGCATGAAGAATATGGACATCCGGCCCATTAAGACTGGCGACCTGGACCTGCAGAAGACGCACACCTATCTTGTGGACAGTTGGACTTACTGGCTGTGGTTCCTGCTGCCGATGTTGGCGTTTGCTGGCTTGATGATGTACTACCGCAAGCAGTTAAGGGAACGCGCCGATGTGCGCCGCATGCGCTCCAAGCGCGCCAGCAAGGTGGCCCAGCGCCGCCTGAAGTCGGCCCGGGCTCTGGCCGCCAAGCAGGACAGCAACGGCTTCTATGCCGAGATGCTGAATGCCCTGTGGGGATACATGAGCGACAAACTGTCGATTCCCGTGAGCGAACTGAGCAAGGACAACATCAATGCCGAGTTGGAACGCTATGGCGTTGATGAGGCGCTGCGCGGCGAGTCCATCGTGCTGATAGACAAATGCGAGTTTGCCCAATATGCCCCCGAGTTGGCCTCGGGCGACATGAACGCCGTGCTGGACGAGGCGGCGGGCATCATCGACCGCCTGGAGCGTGTCAACCGCAAAAAAGATTCCGTAACCACCGAGCAGTCATGAAACAGATCATTGCCTTTATCATCATAGCGCTGGCCGTGCTGCCGCTGGCGGCCGCCAATGCCAATATCGACCGTGCAAACCAGGCCTATAAGCAGGAACTCTATAACGAGGCCCTGAAACTGTATCAGCAGGAGGCCGAGAAGACCGGTGTGTCGTCGGACCTGTACACCAACATCGGCGACACCTATTACCGCCTCAAGGATAATGCCCATGCCGTGCTGTACTACGAGCGCGCGCTGGTGCTGGACCCGTCAAACGGTGACGCGCGCTATGACCTGGAGTTTGTGCGCAGCAAGATGCAGTTGCCCGACGACGCGGGCGACTCGTGGTTCAGCAACTGGGTGGACCAGACGATGTGCCGCCTGCCGAGCAACACATGGGCGGTGATGGCCATCGTGTTGTTTGTCCTGTTCTTGGCGGGCGTTGCCGCCTATCTGTTCGTGGACAGCGTGTCCGTGCGCAAGGTCGGGTTCTTTGGCGGCGCGGTGTTGCTTGTGTTGAGCATCATCGCCGTGTCATCGGCCTTCCATGTCTATCACAAGGGCACGGCGGGCAACGGCGCCATCGTCATGCCCGAAAAGGTGACGCTGAGCACCGCTCCTCGTGAGCCGCGCGACAAGCAGGAAGAGGCCTTTGAACTGCAGCAGGGCACGCGTGTCGAGATTGTCGATTCACTGAGCGAAAAAGGCAAGGAAAAGTGGCTCAATGTGTCCACTGCCGGCGGGCACAGGGCATGGATTATGGCCAAGGATGTGGAAGTGATATGATTGAATACCTCAACGATATTGACACCGAGGCGCTGTTGGCCATCAACGGGCTGAACGATGCTTTCCAGGACGCTTTTTGGCCGTTGCTGACAGCATTATGGGCTTCTTTGCTGTTGCTGTTTGCCTTGCTGTGGGTGCTGCTGCGCGATGCTTCACGCCGCCGCACGGCATTGCTTACCATTGCCATGCTGGTGCTGGTGTTCGTGGTTGCCGACCAGGTGTCGGCAACCATCATCAAGCCTTTGGTGGAACGCTTGCGGCCCACCCAAGACCCGTCGTTGACAGGGCTGGTCCACATTGTCAATGGCTATAAGGGAGGAAGATACGGCTTTGTGTCGAGCCATGCCGCCAACTCGTTTGCAGCGGTGATGTTTGTGTCGTTGCTGATGCGCCGCCGCGTGGTGGCGGTCTCGCTGTTTGTGTGGGCCGCATTGCAATGCTACAGCCGCATGTACCTGGGCGTGCACTACCCGGGCGACATCTTGGGCGGCACCATTCTCGGTCTGCTGGTCGGATGGCTGGTCTATCGCCTATACCTATCGCTCCAGCAACGCCTGCAACTGTCGCCGATTGACTACACCCCCATCGACGCCCGCCTGGTCGCAGGCTCAGTATGGGTAACGGTCATCGCCCTGCTGGCAGCCGCCTGCGTTGAATTGATGTGCCAATGATTGTTGATATTTTTCCCTTGGAGCAACTGACGATTCCTAAAAACCAATAATTAAGAACAATGAAGAAATTTTTATCCATCATGATGATTGCCGCCTTGAGCCTGGTGCTGTGGTCGTGCGGCGACGACGAGAAGAGTGAACCCGTCAGCCCCGTGCAAAACATCGAGAGCGTGTGCGACAATCCCGACACCGACACGCATTTCACCTTTGACATCAACACCGATAATGAGTTGAGTAGCATATATCTGTACCATGTGAGCTTCTCGATTGGCGAGCGCCAGTCGCCCGCGATGAACATCCGCATCGATGCGCCCTGCACCGCCAGCGGCAAGGTGTTTACCTACCAGGGCACCGGTCTCGTGCCTTTCCTGATGATGGGTGCCACGGCAGTGCCCTCGCCCGATTTCATGGTCACCGACCTGGTGTGCCACGTGGATGTGGAGCACAAGACCTACGACATCTACTTCAAGTGCCATGGCGGCGAGTTCAGCCACAGCGGCAAGCTCAAGTGAGCCACCGACATTTTATCATCAAGTGCCGACCCGGCAACAGCCAGGGCCGGCACTTTTGTATTGTTTGGCAAACATTTGGAATTGAAAATTTGGTATGGAGAAGATTATTCTATACTTTTGCGGATGTTGTTAACTAAACTTACTATGAAAAGTTTTTTCTTATTACTGGTTGCGCTAAGCGCACTGGTGATGTCGGAGATGCCGTCATCCGCACCGATGGGTGCAAACGCCGCGCCGGCGAGTGCCAAAAAGGCACAGCGGCAAAAGGTGTACATGAGCCTGTGGGGCAATATCGGCGAGACGCACTGCCCCGACTTTGTCATGGAGGGGACAACAGGCTACTACACCCTCGACGGACAGGAGCGCGCCCGCCGTACGCTCAGGCTCAAGTCCTTTGACAAGAAAACCCGCCGCTGCGTCATCAACGCCTACTTGAAGGAAAAATACATCGGCATGTTTGACGGTGTTTATACCGAGGATTACGTCCCAGAGGCCGATAAATATGTGTGCGTGCATCAATGCACATTCATCAGCGTGGGCGGTGCGAACCTCGATTGCTACCTTTATATTGACTAAACCGCATCAGGCAGTTTTTGGATGAGTGATTTTTTCCGAAAAATTCCCTCGGGTGGCGCAAATCTACTAAAAATTGTCTATCTTTGTCGGTTACAAGACAATTACTCAATACTGCTATGAACGAGAACATACCAATTCCGGTGGAGTATCAGGACATTTGTCCGACTGCTGACAAGGATTTCCAGACCGAGATGTCGATTCTGGTACAGGAGCCTGGATTCCAGGAACTTGTAAACATGATGCTGCCTAACTACAAGTACTCTCAACTCAAGCGCGTGCTGCTGGGGATGAATTCCAAGCATGAGTTCCAGGTGAAGGTGATGCGCCCCTTTGTCGAGGGGATGAACGCCAAGACGGGCACAACGCTCACCACGAGCGGCACAGAGTGCCTGGACAAGGATTTACCCTATCTGTTCATCACCAATCACCGCGATATCGTGCTCGACTCGGCGCTGTTGAGTTATCTGCTGCTGCTGGGCGGGCGTGACTCGTGCGAAATCGCCATCGGCAACAACCTGCTGGTGTATGACTGGATTACCAAGTTGGTGCGCCTCAACAAGAGTTTCATCGTCAAGCGCAACGTGGGTCGCATACAGACGCTTGCCGCCGCTATGCAGCTGTCGGGATACATCCATTTTGCCCTCAACGACAAGCGCTCGTCGGTGTGGATTGCCCAGCGCGAGGGCCGCTGCAAGGACAGCAACGACCGCACCCAGGAGAGCCTCGTCAAGATGCTCGCCTTTGGCAACCGCGACAAGTCGTTCCTCGAGAGTCTCAAGGAGTTGAATATTGCGCCCATTGCCATCAGTTATGAGTACGACCCCAACGATTACCTCAAGGCCAAGGAATTTTTGCTCAAGAGCAAGAACCCCAATTGGCGCAAGTCGCCCGACGACGACCTCATCAGCATGAAGACGGGCATGGCCGGTCACAAGGGCGAGGTGCATTATGCCTTCACGCCCTGCATCAACGAGGAACTGGACAAGGTGCCCGAGGGACTGGACAAGTTCTTGATGGTGGACCGCGTCTGCGCCATCATCGACCATGCCATCCACATGAATTACAAAATCTATAAGACCAATTTCATCGCCCACGACATCCTGTTTGACGACAAGCACTTTGCCGACAAGTACACTCCCGAGGAGCGCGAGGCGTTTGAGCGATACCTCTCGGGCCAGATCGACAAGACCGAGGGCCTGAAACTGAGCGAGGCAGACCGCTTCTACATGTACAACAAGATGTTGCAGATGTACAGCAATCCGCTGACCAACCACCTCGAAGCACTCAAATGAAAATTCACTGGGTTGGACTCATCGTTGTGGCGGTGCTGTGCATCGTCATGGATGTGTGTGCCTGCCGGCGCCTGTGGCGCACCGGACACCGCCGGGCGGCGTGGCTCAATGCCCTGCTTGCCGTGACGGCGGCGGTCATTCCGGTCGCCCTGTGTGTGATGCCGATTCGTGAGGCTGATGCCCCAACGGGTGCTGTGGCCGCTTCGCAATACATGCTTTTTGTTTTCTTTGCCCTGCTGGTGCCCAAGGTGCTGGCCATGCCGTTCTATGCCGTCGGGCGCTGGCTCAAGCTGCGCTGGCTGACAGTGGTGTCGTTTGCCGTGGCGGCGCTGGTGCTTGCCGTGATGCTGTGGAGCGCATTGGTGACGCCGCACCAGTTGCAGGTGCGCGAGGTGGAGATGGCGTTCGATAATCTGCCCGAGTCCTTTGACGGCTACCGCATCGTGCAATGGAGCGACGCCCACTTGGGCACATACAATGGGGCAACGGCCGATGTAGAGAATATCGTCAATACCGTCAACGCCTTGCATGCCGACATGATATGCTTCACGGGTGACCTCATGAGCCGTGTGTCGGCCGAGGCCGAGCCTTATCGCAGCGTGCTGTCCCGCCTGCATGCCCGCGACGGCGTGTACTCGGTGCTGGGCAACCATGACTATGCCAACTATGTGCATTGGGACGATGAGGCTGCAAAGGGTACCGACCGCAAAGCCCTGTGCGGCTTGCAGGCCGCCGCGGGATGGAAACTGCTCAACAACGCTCATGCCGTCGTCAAGCGCGGCGAGCAGCGGCTGGTCGTTATTGGCATGGAGAATTATGGTGAGCGCGCGCGTGACAGGCGCGGCAACCTTGCTTCGGCCTATGGCGGCACGCGTGACGGCAACTTCAAAATATTGCTGCAGCACAACCCCTATGCCTGGCGCACCCTTGTGATTCCCAACAGCAACATCGACTTGACGCTGTCGGGCCACACCCATGCCTGGCAGATGCTGCTCGGCATGGGAGAGTGGCGCTGGTCACCGGCCGGCAGCCTCTATCCCGAGTGGGGCGGCGTTTACAGCGAGGGACGCCAGCGGCTGCATGTCAATACCGGGACCGGGACGGTGGGCATCCCGATGCGCATAGGCGCCAAACCCGAAATCACTGTCATCACATTGAAGAAGAAACAGAATTAGCCATAATTTCCAGGCTTCCCATAAACCCCCGTTTACAACCATGGCAGATAAACTTTCAACCCTCATTTCACAGGAACTCAACATCCCCATCAACCAGGTGGCGGGCACCGTCAGCCTGCTTGACGACGGAGCGACCATACCGTTCATCAGCCGTTACCGCAAGGAGGCGACCGGCAACCTCGACGACTTGTCCATCCAGACCATCGACCAGCGGCTGCGCTACTACCGCGACTTGGAAAAGCGCCGCGCCACCATCCTCAAGACCATTGAGGAGCAGGACAAGCTCACGCCCGAACTGGCGGCGCGCATCAACAACTGCTGGGATGCCACCACGCTCGAGGACATCTATCTGCCTTACAAGCCCAAGCGCAAAACGCGCGCCGAGGCCGCGCGGCAAAAAGGCCTGGAACCGCTTGCCAAAATCATTATGGCGCAGCACGCCGACGACATCGAGGCCCGCGCCAAGCAGTTTGTGGATGGCGATAAGGTGCCAGACACCGATGCCGCCATTGTGGGCGCGCAGGACATCATCGCCGAGTGGGTGAGCGAGAACGAGGCGGTGCGCAATGCCGTGCGCCGCGGATTCAAGTATGATGCGCGCCTGGTGTCGCACTTCGTGAAAGGGAAGGAGATTGAGGGCCGCAATTATGAGAATTACTACGAATTTTCGGCACCGTTGAAGCGCGTGTCGTCCCACCAGCTGCTGGCCATTCGCCGCGGCGAGAAAGAGGGATACCTGAAGGTGAGCATCGAAATCAACGACGACCGCACGATGGACAACATTGCGCGCATCGTGGTCAAGGGCCGCGGCGAGGCTGCCCAACTGGTCGAGGAGGCTGCCGAGGACAGCTTCAAGCGCCTGGTCAAGCCGTCAATCGAGACCGAGTTTGCCGCCGTCGCCAAGCAAAAGGCCGACGACGAGGCCATCGACACCTTTGCCCAAAATGCCCGCCAGCTGCTGTTTGCGCCGCCGCTGGGACACAAGCGCGTGCTGGCGGTGGACCCGGGATTCCGCACGGGCTGCAAGGTGGTGTGTCTGGACGAGCAGGGCAATCTGCTGCACAACGATGTCATCTATCCCACCGCACCGCATTACGACACCGAGGGGGCGACCAAGAAGGTGCACAACCTGGTGGAGGCCTACAAGGTTGACGCCATCGCCCTGGGCAACGGCACGGCAAGCCGCGAGACCGAACGGTTCTTGAAGCGCATCCGCTACCGTCGGCCCGTAGACGTGTTTGTGGTGAGCGAGAACGGGGCGTCGATTTACAGCGCCAGCAAGATTGCGCGCGAGGAGTTCCCCGACAAGGATGTGACCGTGCGCGGTGCCGTGTCCATCGGCCGCCGCCTCATCGACCCGCTGGCCGAGTTGGTGAAGATTGACCCCAAGTCCATCGGGGTGGGGCAGTACCAGCACGATGTGGACCAGACGAGGCTCAAGGAGGCGCTGGATTTCACTGTGGAGTCGTGTGTGAATAGTGTGGGCGTGAATGTGAACACTGCGTCGCGCGAACTGCTTACCTATATCGCCGGACTGGGTCCCACACTGGCGCAGAACATCGTGGACTACCGCGCCGCCAATGGTCATTTCACCTCCCGCCAGCAACTGCTCAAGGTGCCCAAACTGGGCCCCAAGACGTTTGAGCAGGCGGCAGGCTTCCTGCGCGTGCCAGAGAGCGACAACCCGCTGGACAACAGTGCGGTGCATCCCGAGCGATATACCCTCATCGAGCGCATGGCGCGGGACTGCGGATGCGCCATCCATGACCTGATTACCGACGCTGGCCAGCGCGGCAAGATTGACTTGGGACGCTATGTGTCGGCCGAGGTAGGCGAGCCCACGCTGCGCGACATCATGAGCGAACTCGAGAAGCCCGGTCGCGACCCGCGCTCAACGGTGCAGGTGATGGAATTTGACGATAATGTCAATGACATCAAGGACTTGAAGGTGGGCATGGAACTTAACGGCATCGTTACCAACGTGACTCAGTTCGGCGCTTTTGTTGACCTGGGTATCCACAAGGACGGCCTGGTGCACGTGTCCCAGATGCCCCAACGCGGCCTGCCCCCCGCCAAACAGGTGCGCGTCCACCAGCACGTGCGCGTCGCCGTCTCCAGCATCGACATGGACCGCCAACGCATCGCCCTGACAATGAAAGGTATCGAACAACCCAAGTAACAGTTCAGGATTGGATAAAGCATCACCCCCAAGCGACAATGGCCGCTTGGGGGTGTGTTCATACATCATCACCGCTGAAACATCAGAGATGGTCAGCGGGTGATAAGATATCAGGTTACTTGTTGGCCAGGTTGCGGGTGTAGTCTTGCCATTTGGCGATGAGGGCTGCGATGTCGGCTGGGAGGTCGCTGTCGAAGTCCATCTGCTGGCCGGTGGCGGGGTGGACGAAGCCCAGGGTCTTGGCGTGCAGGGCTTGGCGGGGGCAGAGTGCGAAGCAGTTGTGGATGAACTGGGCGTAACTCGATGAGCGGACGCCGCGCAGGATTTGGTCGCCGCCGTAGCGGGCGTCGTTGAACAGCGGGTGGCCGATGTGCTTCATGTGTACGCGAATCTGGTGGGTGCGGCCGGTCTCGAGTTGGCAGCGCACTACTGCCACATGGGCCAGATTCTCAACTGTGTGCCAATGCGTTACGGCGTGCTTGCCCTGGTCGCCGTCGGGGAAGACCTTCATGAGCACCCTGTCGCGGGGGTCGCGGCCGATGTTGCCGGTGACGGTGCCGTCAGGGCTTTTCATCTCGCCCCACACCACAGCGATGTACTGCCGCTTGGTGGTCTTGTTGAAGAATTGTTTGCCCAGCGATGTCTTGGCGTCGGGTGTCTTGGCCACGACGAGCAGGCCGCTGGTGTCCTTGTCGATGCGGTGCACCAGGCCCAGGCGCGGGTCGGTGACGTCATAGTCCTTGTTGTCCTTGAAGTGCCACGCGAGGGCGTTGACCAGCGTGCCGTCAAAGTTGCCGTGGCCGGGGTGGACGCACATGCCGGCGGGCTTGTTGACCACCATCAGGCTGTCGTCCTCATAGACAATGTCGAGGGGGATGTCCTGCGCCACGATTTCGCACTCATAGCGCGGGCGGTCCATCACGACGCTGATTTCGTCGCCCGGGTGCACGCGGTAGTTGCTCTTCACGGGGTGCCCGTTCACGCGTATGCACTGCGCCTCGGCGGCGTTTTGCACGCGGTTGCGGCTGGTGCCCTTGATGCGCTCGACCAGATATTTGTCGATGCGCAGCAACACCTGCCCCGGCTCCACCACATAGTGGTAGTGCTCCCAATAGTCGCGCCCGTCCTCGGTGAAGTCGGGCTCGCTGTAGTCAAACTGGATTTCGTCCTTGCTGCCGCCTGAGTCCAGGCCCTCGTCAAACAATTCGTCGTCTGGCGCTATCATCGTCACGGCTTCTTGTTCTTGTCCTTGTTGTTATTGGGTTGCTCTTTGGCGGCTTTCTCGCGGTCACGGCGTTCTTGGGCGGCCTGTTCCTTGCGTTCCTGCTCGGCGCGGGCAGCGCGTTCTTCCATCGCTTGTTCGTAGTTCAGCTGTTCGTCCTTGAAGTTGGCCTCGTCGATAGAGTCCATTGCGGCTTCGTCAAGAATCTGTTCGGGATTGAGGTCCTTGATGGAACCGTCGCCCACGGTCACTTTGATCACGCTGTTCACGCTGACCTTGGTGCCGGGTGCCACATTGCGCCCGTTGACGGTGACATTCAAAATCAGGCCATCCATTTCGCTGGGCACACTGTCCACTTCAATGTGCTTGTAGCCCATGGCCTTGAGTGACGCAACACCTTGTCGTCCAGGCAGGTCCTTGAGCTTGGGCAATGCCACGAATGGGGCATGCATTGCGTTGACATTCAGGTAGATTGTACGGATTTTCTTGATATAGGACTTGGGCTTGGGGTCCTGGTCGATGACCTGCCCCGGCTTGTATTGCTCGTAGAATGTCGTGGAGTCGCTGATTTCCCAGTTCAGACCGGCATTGTCCAGAATTTGGATGGCCTTTTCAAGCGGCATGTTGCGCACATCAGGCACCTGCACTTGCTGCCCGTGGGAGGTGAATACATCAATAAACAGCAGCGCGATGTATCCCAGCGCGATAAGCGCAAGAATCATCAATGGGATGCTTACCAAAAACGGGTGGCGGCTCCTGAAACTGTCAAAACCGCTATTATTGTTATTGTTGTTGCTCACAGTCGTTGTTGTATTGTTTGTTATAATTTGCAAAAGTAGTCATTTTTTGAATATGACCTAATATTTGCTCCCGTTATTTTGTGATTGGCGTGATGGTGAAGCTGCAGGTGCGGTCCACAGCGGGTAGGCGGTAAGGTTCCAGACAGCGCGCCCCCCAGCTGTCGATGTTGCCCAGGCCGCTGTGCTCGCTGTCGAGGGTGAGGATGGTGTAACGCGACTTGGCCAGCTGCGACGGGTGGCGCTGATGCTTGGTATCGCCCTCGTCAAGCGTGCCGATGTCGTAGTGCAATGCGCTGGCATAGAACGGATTGTTGGATGTTACCTCAAAGCCAGTGCCCGCCGCATCGGTCTGGCGCCACCAGCGTATGTCGCCCTTGGTGCCCGTCTCCTGCGGACGGATGTAGGGATAGAACTGCTCGTCAGCGTTTTGGCAGTAGATGCCCAGGCGCTGGGAGTAGCGTCGGTCGGCATAGTTCTCAATGGGACCCCGGCCATAGAATTTGCTCTGCTCCATGGCGTGCGGCAATTCCATCACCATGCCATAGCGCAGCATCTCGGGCAACCCGTTGGCGCTATCGGCAAAGGCGATGCCCTGGGTGATGCGCATCGCGCCGCCGTTGTGGATTTGGTAGGTCAGCGTGAGCGTGCCCGACACTTCGGGCATGTCATAGGTGGCGACGACGGTCTTGAGGCTCTTGCCCGACGCTTTCTTGTCCACGACCAGCGAGGTGAGGCGCATCACGGGGTCGCGCCATGCCTTGAAGCGCTGTTGCAGGCCCGCGCCCATGTCGTTGTCGGTGACCGCGCGCCAAAAGTTCGGGCGCAGCGTGCCTCCCTCGGCAAGCAGGGGGGCGCCGTCCACGATGTAGCGTGTCATCAGTCCCGTGGTGCCGTCAAACTCGATGACGGCATTGCCGGCGGTGACCATTAAATTGTTATTATTCAATTTCTTGACATCGACTTTTGCCTTATCGACAGGCAATGCCGAGGCATGTGGTGCGCCTTGGTTGACGGCCAGTTGGGCATAGGCGATGCGCTGGCCTGGCTGCATGAGGGGCTCGGCTGTCTTGAGGCAAAAGTCGATGTTGAGCATCACCTCACTGTCGGGGCTGATGCCGGCAATGGCATCGGCGATGGGCAGACGCATGGCGCGCGTGCCTTGCGGGGCGATGTCCAGGTCGTCCACCCTGCCGCCGTGAGCCGACGGCTCGCCGTCAATGAGCAGTTGCCAGGTCATGTACACGCCATCGAGGTTGCGGAAGAAGAACTCGTTCATCACCTCGATGTCGCCCTGCCGCACATCCACGCCGCGCGCCCAGATGTTTTGGTAATAGTAGGCGGTCTCGTAGGCATGGGGGTTCCAAACACGGTCGGGGCTGACAAGCCCGTTGCAGTTGAAATTGAAGTCACTGGGGTCGTAGTCGTTGTAGTCGCCGCCATAGAAGAAGCAGGAGTGCCCTTGGCTGTCGGTGGCGCGCAGTGCCTGGTCAGCAAAGTCCCACACAAATCCGCCCTGGAACTTGGGGCATCGGCGCACCGCGTCCCAGTATTCCTTCATTCCGCCGCCCGAGTTGCCCATCGAGTGGTTGTACTCGCACAGGATGAGCGGTTTCTCGGCGTCGGTACGGCTGGCATAGCGCTCGCACCACTCGGGAGAGGCATACATCGGGCACATCAGGTCGCTGTTGTCGCCGCCCTGGGCACGCTCCCAGTGGATGGGTCGGGATGGGTCGGTGTGGCGTATCCAGTCGCGCGCGGCGGTAAAGTTAGGGCCGTCGCAGGTCTCGTTGCCCATCGACCAGATGATGACGCTGGGGTGGTTGAACTGCACCGCCACATTTTGCTGGTTGCGCTCCATGATGGTCTGGGCAAACATGGGCGTTGCCGTGGGAGCCGTGTTGGGGTCGTAGTAGAAGCCGTGGGCCTCCATGTTGGCCTCGGCGATGACATACAGGCCATACTCGTCGCACAGGTCATACCACACGGGGTCGTCGCTGTAGTGGCAGGTGCGCACGGCGTTGACATTCATGCGCTTCATCTCCCTGATGTCCTGAATCATGCGCTCACGCGACACCACATAGCCGCCGTCGGGGTCCATCTCGTGGCGGTTGACGCCCTTAATCAGCACGGGCTTGCCGTTGACGAGCAACTGGCCGCCGCTGATTTCCACTCGGCGAAAGCCCACCTTCACGGCGACGGTCTCGCCCTTGGCCCCTGCCGTGGGCGGCAGCGTAGCGACAAGGGTGTAGAGGTATGGGGTCTCGGCCGTCCAATGGTTGGCGCCGATGATGGTCCAGCGGCCCGCGCCGTCAGGCGTCATTGCCACCTCGTTGCCCTGGGCGTCGAGCAGGCGGTAAGTGATTTTGCCCTCACCGGTCACCTTGGGGCTCACGGCAAGCGTGCCGTCGCGCAGGTCATCGGTCAGGCCCGCGGTCACCTGCAGGTCATCAATGTGGTGGCGTGCATCGCGGCAATACAGATAACTGTCGCGCGCCACGCCCGTTAGGCGCCAAAAGTCCTGGTCCTCACTGTAGGTGCCGTCGCACCAGCGCATCACCTGGAAAGCCAGCAGGTTGTCGCCCGCGTGCAGCAGCGGGGTGATGTCAAACTCGGCGGCGAGTTTGCTGTTCTCGGCATAGCCGGCGAACTTGCCGTTGACATAGAGGCTGATGTTGCTGGTCACGCTGCCAAAGTGGGCGATGACCTGGCGGCCCTGCCAGTCGGCGGGGATGGTGATGTGGCGGCGGTAACTGCCCACATGGTTGTCCTTGACGGGCACGCGGGGCGGGTCATTTTCCCAGTGCCCTTTCCACGGGAAGCCGATGTTGAGGTAAACGGGGTCGCCGTAGCCGTTGAGTTCCCACATCCCCGGCACGGGCATCGTGGCCCAGCCGCTGTCGTCAAGATCCAAGCGATAGTAGTCATCGGGCCGTTGGTCGGCATTTTCTACCCAGTTGAATTTCCACTCGCCGTCGAGCGACAGATAGCGCCCCGACCGGGCAGGCTGGGCCGATAGCGCCTGCTCGGCATCGTCATAGGCAAAGAATGACGTGTGCACTGGCAGGCGGTTCACGCCGTTGACTTGCAGGTTCATCCATGCTTCGTCAGCAGTAAGGAGTGAGGCGTTGGCGGTCAATGCCATCGCCAGACAGGCGGTAATGATTGCCAAAGATTTCATCGATAATTGGGAATGACTGAAAAACGTGTTTATTGGCCCTGCTGTTGCAAGTATTGCTCGGCGCGCTCCAGATCCTGGGGCGTGTCGATGCCGATGGTGGCGGTGTTGGTGATGCCGCAGGTCACGGTGTAGCCGTTTTCGAGCCACCGCAGTTGCTCGAGCGACTCGGCGAGTTCGAGCGGCGACTGCGGCAGACGCGTGATGGCGTCAAGCACCGCGGCGCGGTAGGCATACATGCCCACGTGGGTGTAGTACTGGTGTAGTCTGGGCCATTGCCCGCGCTCCTGGGAGCGCAGGTAGGGTATCACCGAGCGCGAGAAATAGCGGGCGCGCATCTTGCTGTCCACCACCACCTTGGGTGAATTGGGATTCTCCAGTTCGCTGTAGGGCCGCGCAGCGTCAAAGGGTCGCACCAGCGTGGCGATGTCGGTGCCCTCGTCGTCAAAGCACGCCATGATGGCTTGCAGCTGGTCGGGCTGGATGAACGGTTCGTCGCCCTGGATGTTGATGATGACATCCTCGTGGCCGCCGCAGTTGATATAAGCCTCCTGACAACGGTCGGTGCCGCTGCGGTGGGCTGTGCTGGTCATCACCGCTGTGCCGCCAAAGGCCTGCACCGCCTGCATGATGCGGTCGTCGTCGGTGGCGACCGCCACGTGGTCGAGCGCCTGGCTCACCTGGCGGTAAACGCGCTCAATCACCGTCATGCCGCCCAACATCGCCAACGGCTTGCCGGGAAACCTCGTCGAGGCATATCGGGCCGGGATAATTCCGATAAATGTCAGTTTGTTGTCCATGTGAAATGTTCTTTTAATGATGTTTTTGACTGCAAATTTAGTGATTTTGACGGGTTTTTGCAAGTTTGTGGGCACTTCGTCTGTGAATAAAATGTAAATGGGGCGGCGATTGTTGCCGCTTGCGTTTTTTTTCAGTAAATTTGCGACCTGCAAGACTCGATAAAAACACTGCAATATGAAACGGATGCTTATTCTTGCCTGTGCCCTGTGTGCGATGACGCTCACGGCAGGCGCTCAAAACCACGAGAGGCCAATCAAGCCCGAGGTCAATAGCAACGGCGATGTGACCTTTGTTATCCATGCTCCCAGGGCCGACACGGTGCGCCTGAAAATTGAGAGCCAGCTCGACACGCTCATGCAGCGCGGCAACGACGGCGTGTGGCATATCGTTATTCCCGGCCTCCAGCCCGACGTGTACCGCTACAATTTCATCGTTGACGGAGTAAAGACCATCGACCCGCTCAACCTGCACCTGATGCGCGACGAGGGTGATGTCAAGAATATGCTCATCGTGGACCCCCAGGGCGACCTGCCCACGGCGGTGCACGATGTACCTCATGGCAGCGTGAACATGGTGTGGTATGACTCGCCCACGCTCAAGGCCAAGCGCCGCATGGCGGTATATACCCCGCCGCACTACGAGGAGGGCCACACCCGCTATCCCGTGCTCTACCTGCTGCACGGCTCGGGCGGCGACGAGACCGCCTGGCTCGTGCTGGGCCGCGCCGCCCAAGTGCTGGACAACCTCATCGCCAGCGGCAAGGCAACCCCGATGATTGTGGTCATGCCCAATGGCAATGTGGATGAGGATGCCGCACCGGGCGAGACCGCTGCCGGCCTCGTCACCTCGACCGACCAGTTTGAGCACAAGATGGACGGCGAGTTTGAGAGAAGTTTCAACGACATTGTCAAGTGGGTTGACAGCCACTACCGCACGCGCGACACCAAGCGCAACCGCGCCATCGCGGGTTTGTCGATGGGCGGATACAACTCGTTGTACATCAGCCTTAACCAGCCCGACGACTTTGGCTACATCGGACTGATGTCGGCGGTCGTTGAGCGCAGGGATAATGGCAAGTCTCCCATCTATGATGACCTGCAGGGCAAGTTGGAGGCGCAGTCCAAACTGCATCCGCGCCTGTTCTGGATTGCCATCGGCGAGAACGATTTCCTCTACAAGGATAATGTCATGCTGCGCGAGATGATGGACAGCAACCGGCTAAAGTACACCTACCATGAGTCCGATGGCGGACACTCGTGGCGCAACTGGCGGCATTACCTCGCCATCTTTGTCCCCATGTTGTTTAAGTAATGGCAGTGATTGCGATGTTGCCTCACTCCTCACCCCTCACTCCTCACTAAAAAATGCTCGACGCATTCACCCAATTTTTTGCCCAATGGGGTTACATCGGGCTGTTCCTGGGCTCGTTTGTGGCGGGGAGCGTCTTCCCCTTCAGCAGCGAGGCGCTGGTCATTGCCTGCGTCGGGCCGTTGCACATGGACAAGTTAGTCTGCCTGCTCGCTGCCACCTTGGGCAATGTGTGCGGCGGCATGACGTGCTACTGGCTGGGGCACCTGGGCAAAATCGAGTGGATTGAACGCTATGCCAAGGTCTCCAAGGAGAAACTCGACCGCACGCTCAAGTACATGGAGAAGCGAGGCGCCTGGCTGGGTTTTCTGGCTTGGGTGCCCATGCTGGGCACGGCTATCAGCGTGGCGCTGGGATATGTGCGCACCAATGTGTGGCTCGTGCTGTTCACAATGGCCGTGGGCAAGGTGCTGCGCTATGCCGCTGTCATCTGGGGCACCCTGTGGATTACCAGTCTGTTTTATTGATGCAATTATCTTCAAACCAATATGATATCAACCTGTAACTCCTAACTCCTAACTAAAAATGACTCCAACCCAAATTCGCAACCAATCGCTGGCCCAGGGCATCATCAAGCACCTGCAACGCCGCAACTTTGACGCCCGCTACTGCGCCACCATGGCCGATGCCATCGACGCCGTGCGCGCAATCATGCCCGCTGGCAGCAGTGCTACGTGGGGCGGCTCGCAGACCCTGCGCGACGGCGGCATGGCCCAAGCCCTCATCGAGTGCGGCGATTATCGCATCATCGACCGCGACAAGGCCGAGACACCCGAGCAAAAGCGCCAGTGCTATCTCGACGCCATGGCCGCGGACTACTTTCTCACCAGCGCCAACGCCATCACCCACGACGGCGTCATCGTCAACATCGACGGCCGCGGCAACCGTGTCGCCGCCATCACCTGGGGCCCCGAGCATGTGATTCATGTCATCGGGATGAACAAGGTGTGTGCCGATGTTGATGCCGCGCTGGCACGCGCCCGCAACACCGCCGCGCCCATCAACACCGCGCGCCTGGGTTGTGACACCCCGTGCCGCATCGACGGCGTGTGCCACAACTGCACCTTGCCCTCGTGCATCTGCAACTACATCCACTTTACACGCAACAGTTTCCCCGCCCGCCGCCACATCGTCATCTTGGTCGGCGAGGATTGGGGATATTGATGGATGTTGCCCCGTGCCGCTCGCGCGGATGCCCACTCCTAACTCCTAACTAAAATGCAACAGACCAATAAAAAACGTGAACCGGCCGTCGTGACCGCCGCCTTGAAGGCGTGCCGCGTCATTGGCGTGGCGCTGGTGCTGGGCGCCATTGCCTACCTCGTGTGGCCCGGTGACTTTGACAGCCGCGGGCTCATGCTCGGGCGCATGGACGACTATTTCCTGTTCATGGCGGCATTCCTGTTTGCCCACGGCAGTTTCCAGCGTCCCGAGCGACGGTTCATCCGCCGCCAGCTCTATATGCTCTCGTCGCTGTTTGCCCTGCTCGCGCTGTGCTGGGTGCTGATGCTGGCTTTCATGAAGTAGATGGCCGCCAGCCCCTTCACATCAACGCTCCTGCGGTGGTTTGCGGTCCATGGCCGTGAGCTGCCGTGGCGCGGCATCAGCGACCCTTACGGCATCTGGGTGAGCGAAGTCATCCTGCAGCAGACGCGCATCGACCAGGGCACAGCCTACTGGCTGCGCTTCATGGAGCGTTTCCCGACCGTCGAGTCACTCGCCGCCGCCAGCGAGGACGAGGTGCTGCGTGTGTGGCAGGGACTGGGCTACTACAGCCGAGCCCGCAACATGCACGCGGCCGCGGGGCAGATTGTGGCACTGGGACGTTTCCCCGACACCATCGAGGGCCTGCGCGCCCTGAAAGGCGTAGGGGAGTATATCGCCGCCGCCGTGGGGTCGATGGCTTTCGGGCTGCCCGCCGCTGCGGTTGACGGCAATTTCTACCGCGTGCTGTCGCGTCATTACGGCATAGTCACTCCCATCAACACCACCAGCGGCAAGCGCGAGTTTGCCGCTCTGGCCGCCCAACTGCTGCCTGCCGACCGGCCCTCGGCATTCAACCAGGCGATGATGGACTTCGGGGCCACATGGTGCACGCCGCGCGCGCCGCGATGCGCCGACTGCCCGTTTGCCGAAACCTGCGTCGCCCTGCGCACCGGGCGCGTGGGTGACTTGCCCGTCAAGGAAAAGAAACTCAAGGTGCTACAGCGCCGCATGGCCTACATCTGTGTGCGCCACGAGGGGCGCATTGCCCTGCACCGCCGCCCGGCGGGCGACATCTGGCAGGGACTGTGGGAACCGCTGCTCGTCGAGGGCGCTGATGCTGTATTGCCCGACCTGGGCTGCCCGCTCACGCCGCTGGCGCGCGGCGTGAAACACGTGCTTACCCACCGTGTGATACTTGCCGATTTCTATCTCGCCAGCCCCCAAAAGCAACCTGCCCTGCCGCCAGAGTACGTCTGGGTGGCAGAGCAGGATATCTCAAATTACGCCGTCCCCCGCTTGGTGGAGAAACTCTTTTTTTTAGTTAGAAGTTAGGGGTTAGGCTCGGGCGCATTGACATTGTAGTTGTAACTCTTCAACAACTCGCTGCTGCGCACGATGCCGCCGCTCATCGAGGCCCTCATCAGGTTGAACGAGCAGGTGAGGTGATCGCACTCGCCGTGGCCTTGATACATGTCGATGTACCGTGCCAGCACCTCGTCGCATGCCTCAATCACCGCATCGTCGTTGCCCTGCGCGTCGGTCGTGGGGTAGGCGGCACGGATGGCTTCGCGTGTCAAGGTGATGGGGCTGTAGAAACGGTAGGTGGCGTTTGTGCTGCCGTTGACGAGGAAATCCTCTTCGACCTCCAGATAGTAGTCAATCACCATGCCCTGGGGCTCATCGTCGTCGCCGCACGACACAAGCGCCGTTATCGAGCACATCACAACCAGCGCCAGCGTGAACAGGCGCCATGCCGTCAGTTTGCTGCCGGTCATTGTTGGTCGCTTTTCAGATTTTGTTCAATGGCCTCTGTCACATCGTTCACATTGTGCGTGGGCGGGTTGCCGTTGAGGGCATCCTGCACAATGGCATCGACACTGGCGGAGCGGGCTTCGGCCTGCAACTGCTGGTCGATGAGGAGGGCGACATCCACAATCGTGATGGCGCCGTCGCCGTTGGCGTCGAGGTTTGTGGCCATGAGTGTGGCGGGAGCGGTGTTGCCGAGCAGCACGTTGACGCACTCGTCAACGGGGTTGGCTGCGCTGGCACTCAATGCGGTTACACAGAATAAAAGAGTAAGGATTTTCTTCATAGTTTATTGTGTTTGATATAGTTATATGTTTTTTCTTGACTATTGTATGCCTGGAGGCAGGAGCCCGAATTGGTAAACTGCCATCACGCGGCTGTCCTGGATAACGCCCTCGTCGTCGATGTGGGAGCGGCAGAGCTTGACCACGCACACTGTGACGGTGGTGAACTGGGCATAGGAACTCTGGAACTTATAGTAGATTTGGTTCAAAGCCGACAGCACGCCGCTGTCGTTGCCGATGTAGGTGGGCTCGGGATAAGCATCGTGCAGCGCACCCCTCATGTTAATCACTGCAGTGGTTATCGGTGATGTCGAGGGGTCGGAACTGGAGATGTCCTGTTCGGAGTCGTCGTCGATGAGGCCGATGTCCACTTGTGAGTTGATATCAAGATAATAGGCTATCCTGTAATCGGGCTCGTCGCTGCCGCACGAACTGAGCGACACCACTATGCCGAGCAACAGCACTGCGGCCCAGATGCGGCTGTATATGTTAAACATCTTTTTCAAAATCGTGTTTGTTGATGGTGAGAACAGTAAGATTAAGCATGCAAAATAATAAAAATATTTCCGCACTACCAAGAGCAAATGGATTTTTTTTCAGTTGGGAGTTAGAAGTTAGGAGTTGGGGAAAATCAAAAAAACAATTAAAATCCGCCAACCGTGCCCGTCACTTCGGCAAAAATGCTTAATTTTGCAAGTTATTCTGTTGCAAAATGCGCCTATGTTTTTTGGCACTAATATTGCAATGGCTGAGAAAGGAATAAAAGGCATCAACCGATGAACATCGCCAGAGGCACATATAACCTGCTGCGCAGCGTGGTAGTTACCGTGCTGGTGACTGCCGTAGTGCTGTTTGCGCTGGCCTATCTGCTGCTGTTGCTGCCTCCGGTGCAGGACCGCCTGTGTCGCGAGGGCGAGAAAGCGCTGGGCGAGTTCCTCAATACCGAGGTCTCCATTGGCGGTGTGGACATCTCGCCGTTTGACGAAGTGGAACTCAACGATGTGCTTGTCAAGGACCAACAGGGCGACTCGTTGCTCACCGTGGAAACGCTGGGCGCCGGCATCAGCCTCAAGGACTACCTCAAGGACCGCCGCATTGTCATCACCGCGGCCGAGGTTCTGGGCCTCAAAGGCCATGTGACGCGCCCCGACAAGGATAGTCCCACCAACATCCAGTTTATCATCGACGCCTTCAAGCCCAAGGAGAACAAGCCGCCCAGACCCTTTGACGTGCAAGTCAACACCGTGGTGCTGCGCCGCACTGAACTCACCTATGACGTGCTGGACCAGCCGCGCCGCGCGGGCCGTCTTGACCCCCACCATTTGGCCGTGAGCAATCTGCGGGCCGACTTGTCTTTGCCCCGACTAAAAAACAACGATTTTGACATCCGCGTCAAGCGGCTGTCGTTTGATGAGGCCAGCGGCTTGTCGCTCAAGCAGTTGTCAACCAACCTTCACATCACCGACAAGAACCTTGACGCCACCGGCATCAACATCCAGTTGCCCCGCAGCGACATCAATCTCGACGACATCCACCTGGCATACAGTTCGCTCAAGACCCTGGGCGATGAACTCAAGGCTATGCCCCTGGCCGTGAGCACGCCCGGCAGCACCGTCACTCCGTCGGATCTGGCAGCGCTGGTTCCCCGGTTGCGCGATTTTGACGACCCGCTGCGCATCGCTGCCACTGTGGCGCGCAACGGCAATCGCTTGGAGTTTCCTCGATTGACCGTGCGCAGCAACGACGGCGCGCTGGCTCTCGCCACCCGCGGCGGCGTTACGCTGCCTGCCGCATCCGGCGGCTATTCGGCGCTGGACCTTGACCACATCGCCCTCAGCGCCAGCCGCGGCACGCTGGACCGCGTGACAAAGATGGTCCCCGGTCTGTCGCCTCAAGCCCGCAACATCATCGCCCGCTGCGGCGATGTCAAGGTCGACGGCGCTTTGCACGGCACCCCCGCCAAGGTGTCGTTTGACGGCACAGTAGGCACTTCGCTGGGGTCGGCCGGCATCAACGGCACGCTGGCCAAGCAGCAGGGCACGACACACTTTGCCGGACACGTCAAGACTCCCGGCCTGAAGGTGGGCACCCTGCTCGACAAGCAGAATTTGCTGGGCGAGGTCGCCATCAATGCCCAGGTCGATGCCGTGCTGCGTGGCGGCGATGTGTCGGGCCACCTCGACGGCAGCATCCCCTTTGTGGACATCAAGGGCACGCGCTACCACGCCATCACCGCCAACATCGACAAGCGGGGCAATGAATTTACCGGCACACTGGCGATGAACGACCCCAACGGCCGCATTAACCTTGACGGAAAGGCGCTGCTCGACGGCTCCAACTCGACATGGGATGTGAACCTCCAGGGTGACGGCCTGAACCTTGCGCGCCTGGGTGCCACCGACAAATTTCCCGACCGCCGCTTGACGGTCAATGCCACTGCCTCGTTCTGGGGCGACTCTCCCTCCAACGCCACAGGGCACATCCAGCTCAATGATGTCGCCTTTGCCGACAGCCACGGCCATGGCTTGCACCTCGACCGTCTGCAGGTCAATGCCGACAACAACGGCGCCAACAAGGTCATCAGCGTGAGCAGCGACCATGTTAACGGGTTCATCGAGGGACAGTATGACTTCAAGACGCTCGTGCCGGCTGTCAAGCACATCCTCGCCAGCGCCTTCCCGCAATACTTTGGCAAATATGCCGGCTATGCCCACAGCGGCCTTCCCAACGATCTGAACTTTGACTTTGTTGTCACGCCCGACGATGCGTTCAACGACATGCTCGACCTGCCCGTGCAGTTCTACTACCGTGCCACGGTCAAGGGCACCATGAGCGAGAGCGACAAGTCGTTTGACCTCACCGTCGATGCTCCCTACCTGCTGCAGGGCAACAAAATCATCGAGGGCACGCGCCTGATGGCTGCTGTGGACAACACCACGGGCTTCGCCACCGCCAATCTGCAGACCACTTACCCCCTCAAAACCAGCAAGGCGGCGCTCAACATCGACCTCACCGGGCATGACAACCGCTTGGACGCCAACTTGGGTTGGCGGCTGGATCGCAGCGGATTCTTTGGCAACATGAGCCTCAACGGTCTGCTCGACCGCGGCAATGACGGCAAGCTCAAGGCCGATATCGATGTCAATCCCTCGACGATGGCGTTCAACGACACCATCTGGAATGTGGAGCCGGGGCGCATCAATGTGGAGAGCGGAGTGATAACCGTCGATAACCTTGCCGGCGGCCACAACGGGCAGTACATCCGCATCAACGGCAAGGCGTCAAGGAATCCCGACGTCGAATTGTGCCTCGAACTGAATGATGTGAGTCTCGACTATGTGTTCGAGACGCTGGCTATCGACCATGTGAACTTTGGTGGCCGTGCCACCAGCAAGTGCTATGCCAGCGAACTCTTCTCGGGTTCTCCGCGGCTCTATACGCCCAGCCTGTTTATCAAGAATATGGCCTATAACGGCGCGCTCATGGGCGATGGCAACATCAAGGCCAATTTCGACACCTCGACGCGCGGCGTAATGCTTGACTGCGACCTGGCACAGGCCAATGGACGACACAGCAACATCTATGGCGGCATCTACATCGCCGACGACTCGCTGGACATTACCTTTGATGCCGACCATGCCAACATCGCTTTCCTCAAGCCCTATATGGTGGCCTTTACGAGCGATGTCGAGGGTGAGGTGTCGGGCAAGGCCAACCTGTTTGGCAATTTCCACACCATCAATCTGCAGGGTGATGTCGTGGCCGACTCGCTGCGCTTCTTCATCGACTATGTGAACTGCTACTACACGGCCAGCAACGCCCCCGTGCGCTGCCTGCCCAACATGATTCAGTTCAACGACATTCCCATCCACGACCGCGAGGGGCATGAGGCCAAACTGGGCGGATGGCTCAAGCATGACGCCTTCCACAAACCGGAGTTCAACTTCGCCATCACCGATGCCAAGAACTTCTTGAGTTATGACACCAATCCCTCCATCAATCCCGACTGGTATGGCACCATCTACGGCAACGGCGCCTGCTTTGTCGAGGGTGTGCCGGGCATGGTGCAGATACGCGTCAACATGACCTCGGCGCCACACAGCAAGTTCACCCTTGTGATGAGCGATGCCGAGGATGCCGAGGACTATAACTTTATCACCTTCAGGGACCGCAACGCGCCCTCCGACCCCGTGCCGCAGGAAACCGGGGAGCAGAACGACACCATCAACTGGATTTTGAGCCAGTTGCAGCACAAGGTGCAGCAAGAGGAACAGTCCGAGCCCAGCGCCTACCTGATTGACCTCCAGGGCGACATCACGCCCGACGTGGACCTCACGGTGGTGATGGACCCCGTGGGAGGCGACCGCATCAAGGCCACCGGCAGCGGACACATGCGCATGACCTACAACAACAACGGCGAGTTGACGACCTACGGTAAGTACACCCTCGACAAGGGTACCTACAATTTCACGCTGCAAGATGTCATCATCAAGGATTTCGTCATCCGCGACGGCAGCAGCATCAGTTTCCAGGGCGACCCCTATGCCGGCGTGCTGGACCTCGAGGCTGTCTATTCGCTCAACGCCAACCTCAGGGACCTGGACGAGTCCTTTGGCGAGGACCGCGAGCTCAACCGCACCAATGTGCCTGTACACGCGCTGTTGCAGGTCAAGGGCATCATCTCGCAGCCCGAGATTTCGTTCGACCTCGAATTTCCGTCGCTCACCACCGACGCCTACCGCAAGGTCAAGAGCATCATCTCTACACCCGACATGATGAACCGCCAGATTATCTATCTGCTGGCGCTCAACCGTTTCTACACGCCCGAATACATGGGCACGATGACCAACCAAAACGAGTTGATTACCTCGGTGGCCTCATCGACCATCTCGTCGCAGTTGTCCAACATCCTGGGCAAGATGACCGACAACCTGTCGATTGCGCCCAACTTCCGCAGCGACAAGGGCGACTTCAGCGACATGGAGGTGGACGTGGCGCTGTCGAGCCAGTTGCTCAACAACCGCCTGCTGCTCAACGGCAATTTCGGATACCGCGACAACACTTACAGCACGAGCAACACCAACTTCATCGGTGACTTTGACATCGAGTACCTGCTCAACAGCAAGGGCAGCCTGCGCCTCAAGGCCTACAACCACTTCAACGACCAGAACTACTACCTGCGCAATGCCTTGACGACGCAGGGCGTGGGCATCGTGTGGAAACATGACTTTGACCGCCTGTTCCGCAAGGAGAAAAAGCCCGTGCTCGAGCCTGCCAGGAACGATACATTGCCGCACAGGCAACAGGGCGCCGACAGCAGTGGCTCGCGCCAGCCCGCGCCCATGGTCACGCTGCGCTCGCTTAATGACAGGAATAATCCAGACAGCGACAAACGATGAAAGCCTGGAGGATTGGCATAGTGTTGTTAGTGGTGGCGCTGCTTGGCGGCGCCCCGGCTTGGTGCCAGGACTTTACGGGCATCGTCGATGAGTCGGACACCTTGCCCGACAAGCGCGACTGGATTGAGGCCATCGTGCTGGGCAACTACAACATCAACGACACCAACATCGTTTATCCCAAGTTTCCCGGCATGTGCGTGGACGTCTATCGCTGGGTGGACCATACGCTCAACTACTATGACACCGCCTATGTCGTTAGCCCCAAGCAAAAGTGGAAAATCATGGTCAAGAACAACAACTGGCTGGACCTGTATGTCGGGCACCTGGGGCCACAGCGCATGGGTGTGCAGATGAACAGCGATGTGACCTCCCTCTTTGGCGTGCAGATTGCCTATATGGCTCTTAATTTGAGTTATATGATGAATGTGCGTGATATCATTGAGGGCAAGTTTGTGCGCAACCGCCGTCTGGCTTTCTCTTTCACCTCGTCGCGCGTTGCACTGGATGCTTACTACGACAAGAACTACGAGAGCACGGTGAATATGCACCGCTTGGGACACTGGCGCGGCAATATTCTGTTTGGTGGGCTCAAGCGCGAGAGTTACGGCCTTGATGCCTACTATATTTTTAATCACACCCACTATGCCCAAGCGGCCGCCTACTGTTTCTCCAAGTACCAGAAGCGCAGCGCCGGCTCGTTGCTGGCGGGCATCTACCTGAGCCACCAGGATGTGGTGATGGACTTTAGCATGCTCGACGACGAGCATCTCAAGGCCCAGTTGCCCGACACGGTGACCGACTACCGTTTTCGGTACCGCGACATTGGCGCGCTGGTGGGCTATGGCTACAGTTGGGTGTTCCACCACGGGTGGGTTTACAACATCACCGTCATGCCCAGCATTGGCTTGCGCGAGTCGTTCCCCGTGTCGATCGAGGGCAAGAAACACCTGCTGTCGCTCAACCTCACGGGACGCATGGCGCTGGTGCGCTATGCCGGCCACTGGTTTTACGGCCTGCACCTCAAGCACGACGGTCACTGGTACCGCAGCAGGCAATACAGTTTTTATAATTGCAGCAACAACCTCGATGTCGTTGCTGGTTTCAGATTCTAAGGTCTAAATGTTTTTTACAATGAGAATAAAATCAGTCATATTGTTAATCGCGATGCTACTGTTGGGTAGCGCAGCGGCGATGTCACAGAGCACAAGCGCCCCGCGCGGCGAAGTGTTCAGGTCTGTGGAGCAGATGCCCCAGTTCCCTGGCGGCGAGGCGGCGCTGATGAAGTACCTGAGTTCGCATCTCGTCTATCCGCCCGAGGCCGCCCGCAATGGCATTCAAGGCCGTGTGGTGGTGCAGTTTGTCGTGAAACAGGACGGCAGCGTCGGCGAGGTCAAGGTCGTGCGCTCGCTGGAGAAGACCTTGGATGCCGAGGCCGTCCGCCTGTGCAAGTCGCTGCCCAAGTTTGTCCCCGGCCGTCATGGCGGCAAGGCCGTCGCCGTGTGGTACACGCTGCCAGTTTCTTTCAAGTTGCGTAACGACACCGAACAAATAACTCCAATACAATGAACAGGCTATTTCTTTTTCTGACTTTGCTGATGGCCTTGCCGCAGATGGCTTGGGCCGACTATGACGAAATTTTTGCCGGCGATGCGCGCTACCAGCAGTTGCGCGCCCAGTATGACGAGGTGGTCATCTATTACAACAACTGCACCACGCCCGTGATGGTGCGCAAGGACGGCCGCACGGGTGTCGTGGACGGTGACAACCGCGTCATCATTCCGGTACAGTATGATGCTATCATCTCTTACGACGACGCCCTTTTTGTCATGACCAGCGGCGACAAGCAAGGCGTGGCCGATGCTGCGGGCCGCGTGCTGGCTCCCGTCGAGTACCGCGATGTGCAGGTAATCCAGAGCGAGGGCCGTTATTATGTCTTGCTTGCGCAGGGACAAGAGCCCGACCTGGAGCACGGCGAGTTTTTTGACAGCGAGATGTCGATGATTGACGCTGCGGGCCAGGTCATTATCCCCCCCGTGCATCCCTGTTTGTTTGCAACCGGCCAGGGACAGTTCGACGACCCCGATTCGCCCGCCATCATCATCGCCATGGACCGCGAGACTGCCAGCTTGGGCGTGTATGACCTCAACGGCAACATGGTGCTGCCGCTTGGCTACAACGGCATTTTTGACGCCTTTCCTTCCGACCACATCTTTGTGGAGCAACAGGGCATTTACGGCGTGTTCAACGGCCGTGGCGAGGCGCGTTTGCCCATGGAGTTCACTGACATCGCCTATGACTACGGCGGCTGCATGTATGCCGCCGCGCGCTTTGTCAACGGCAAGCAGATGTATGCTTTCTATGACATGGACGACAAGCCCATTACGGGCGAAATCTTTACCGAGGTGGCGGGGACTGAGCCCAACGAGGGCTTTTGCTACAGCGCAAAACTCAATGGGCAGCCCATGTTCATCGGTGATTATCACGAGGGCCTGGCCACCTTTGTCCCCGTTGACGATGAAGACAGCGACGAGGAGGCTCAGGCGGCATACGGCTATCTGGACACCAGCGGCCGTGTCGCCGTCAAGCCGCAGTATGCCTTTGCGGGCGACTTTAGTTGCGGCCGTGCCATGGTGGTGCCCGACGGCGACACCATGATGTATGGCTACATCAACCCCAAGAGCGAGATGGTGATTCCCGCTGAATTTGGTCCCGGCAGTGGCGC
The DNA here is from genome assembly GCA_937898675.1 of uncultured Prevotellaceae bacterium. Lineage (GTDB taxonomy): Bacteria > Bacteroidota > Bacteroidia > Bacteroidales > Muribaculaceae > Sodaliphilus. Next base: position 7,069 of record CALEJB010000033.1, on the reverse strand, counting down.
CGACGGCCAGTTTGAGCCGTGTGGCCTTGCCATGGTCAACCAGGGTTCGACGGTGATGTTCATCGACGTGAACGGCAAACCCGTGATTGCCGCCAATTATGGCGACAACTTCGGTACCATCGAAATCGACGGCGTGACTTACATTGCCCGCGGCAACAAGTATGACGATTATGAGTTGTTTGACCTCAAGGGCAAGTTCGTGAGAAAAGCCTCCGCCAGCGAAATTGACTGGTGAAACAACACCTAACTTCTAACTCCTAACTCTAATGAGTGTAACGATATTAGGCATAGAATCTTCATGCGACGACACGTCGGCGGCTGTGGTGCGCGACACCGTGCTGCTGAGCAATGTCATCGCCAGCCAAAGGGTGCATGAGGCCTACGGCGGCGTTGTGCCCGAATTGGCGTCCCGCGCCCATCAGCAAAACATTGTCCCCGTTGTGAGCGAGGCCATCCGTCAGGCCGGCATCGACCGCCGCGACATCGACGCCATCGCCTTCACGCGCGGCCCGGGATTGCCCGGCTCGCTGCATGTGGGCACCTCGTTTGCCAAGGGGCTGGCCCTTGCGCTCGACATCCCGCTGGTCGATGTGAACCACCTGCACGGCCATGTGCTGTCCCACTTTGTCAAGGAGGATGCTGGCACCGTCGTGCCCGAGTTCCCCTATCTGTGCCTGCTCATCAGCGGCGGCAACTCGCAGATTATCAAGGTAAACTCGCCCGCCGACATGGAGGTGCTGGGCCAGACCATCGACGATGCCGCCGGCGAGGCGTTTGACAAGTGTGCCAAGGTGATGGGCCTGCCTTATCCCGGAGGGCCCGTGATTGACCGCCTGGCTGCCGAGGGCAACGACAAGGCGTTCAAGTTCGCCAAGCCGCATGTCGACGGCTACAATTACAGTTTCAGCGGACTCAAGACGTCGTTCCTCTACACCTTGCGCGACAACCTCAAGGCCAACCCCCAGTTCATCGAGCAGAACCGCGCCGACTTGGCCGCATCGCTGCAGCGCACCATCATCGAAATACTGATGGACAAGTTCTCGCGCGCCATCAAGGACACGGGCATCACCACCATCGCCATTGGCGGCGGGGTGTCGGCCAACAGCGGCATGCGCGCCGCCGTCGAGGACTACGCGCGCCGCCATCGCCTCAAGGCGTTCATTCCCAAGCGCCTGTTCACCACCGACAATGCCGCGATGATTGCCATTGCCGGCCACTTCAAGTATTTGGACAAGCAGTTTTGTGACATCACTGCACCGCCCTTCCAGCGCGTGGTGATATGAACGCGGCGGGCATAAAACACAACGATGGCACGGAAGCATGTTTCCGCGCCATCGTTGCTTTAACGGGGTTGAAATCTCGATTAGCGAAGCGACACAACAATGTCGGCCTCGGTCTCGTCAAAGTTGAGCTTGCCTTCCTTGGCGAGCCAGCCCAGGGCTGCATGCAGCTCGTTGACCTTGAGTTTTGTTGCTTTGCGCAGTTCTTTCAGGGTAAGACCCTTTTGGGCATCGTTGAGGGCATTCCACACCAGGCCTGCCCAGGTACCAATACTTGCTACGTTCATAATTTTACCTATTAAAAATGCAATCTTTAATCTAAAAACCGCCACAAAGGTATGTCAAATTTTCTGATTGGCAAAAAAGGGGATGCTCACAGGGTGCCGCCCATCAGACGGTAGAGCGCAAGCGTGTTGGCAAAGTCTTGGCGCTGGCCGTCGTTGAGCATTTTCACATGGTTGATGCCGCGCGTGCTCTGCAGTTTCATGATAACCCAATGGCTGTGGGCGAGGGCATAGACGAGGTCCTTGTAGCCCGTCTGCAGCACGTCGTCGCTGGCCTCCCAGTAAATGCCGTCGCGTCGCTGGCCGCTGGGGTGCGGCGCGGGGTAGAAGATGTAGTCAAAGTCGTCGATGGTGAATGTGATCTGGTCATAGATGAGCGGGTCGTCGGCGCAGTACTGCACGCACAGGCGCAGCGGGCCGGCAACACTGTCGCGCATGGCAAAGGCAAAGTAAACCTCGTTGCTCGCCGTGTCCAGACTGACGTACTTGGAGCGGTATTCGCCGCTGTCGGTCACGGCGAAGTAGGGCAGCAGGCGCTCGCGGGTGTCGGTGACGGGCTCGTCGTGCCAGGTCATGCGGCGTATGCCCATGCCATATTCCTTGATGGAGTAGTCGGTGTTAATCAAGCGGTCGAGTTCGGTGCGGTCGCTGTTGCCCAGGCGGCACCCCTCGGCGGCCGTGCTGTCCTTGACGGTCTCGGGCACATAGTCCACCGTGCCCCACGCCTCGCCAGCCGTGTCCCAGGGGTCTTCCTTGGGCGTGGCTTTGCGCGACATCTGTTCCTGCAGGAGTTTTTGGGCCTTGAGTTGTTCACGCTCGGGGTGCAGGCGGCGTATGCCCTTGCGGATGCTCACGTCATACTCCTCGTCGTCGGGCACGATGGCAGCCGTCACGGCGGGGGCAGCGATGAGCGCAACGAGCAGCAGCAATATGAAACGGCGCAACTTCATGATGTCTTTTATTATCAAACGGCTGTCGGTGTCACATTATTGCAGTAGGCCGAGCAACAGCAGTTGGGCCTCGGTGGTGGCGCGGGCGATGACGCGGCTGCGGTCGCCCGGCAGACGCTTGACTTGGGCCACTGTGCGGTCGCCGCACTTGGCCGCCATCCACACGGTGCCCAAGGGCTTGCCGGGGACGGCGCCTCCGGGGCCCGCGATGCCGCTGGTGGCAATGGCGCAGTCGGTGCCCAGCAGGCGGCACACGCCTTCAGCCATCTGGCGCACAACAGGCTCGCTCACCACCCCGTGGGCGGAAATGTCCTCCTCGCTGACGCCGAGTTGGCGGATTTTGACCTCGTTGGCATAACTCACCACGCTGCCCTTGAAATAGTCGCTGCTGCCCGCGATGCTCGTGATCTGGTGGGCGATGTTGCCGCCGGTGCAACTCTCGGCGGTCGCCAGCGTCAGGCCTTTGTCCCTCAGGTGCTCGCCCAGGATTTCGGGCAGCTGCTTGTCGCCGTCGGCGATGATGTGGCCTCCCAGCATGTCGTGCAACTGCTGCGTCAGGCGCTGCATGTCGGCATTGAGCGTGGCCGCGTCGGTCGATGAACCGCTCAGCCGCAGGCGGATGATGCCGCCCTCGGGTAGGTAGGCCAGGTGAATGTTGCCGGGCATAGCGCGCTCGAACTCATCTAACTGCATCGCCAGCGCCGACTCGATGATGCCGGTGACGACCATCGTGCGGAACTCGATGTCCTCGCCGTCGTTGAAGCGGGACAGCAGTTGCGGAATGACGGCGCGCTCCATCATGGCCTGCAGTTCAAAGGGCACACCGGGCATGCTCACCAGCACCTTGCCGTCGCGCTCAAACCACATGAGCGGCGCCGTGCCCACTTCGTTTTGGATGACGCGGCACGACGAGGGCACCAGTGCCTGCTGGCGGGTGTACTCGTTGAGGGCGAAGCCGCGTTGGCGGGCCATGGCCGCCACATTGCGTTCCACCTCGTCGTTCCACACCATCTCGCCGCCAAAGTAGCGGCACAGCGTCGGCTTGGTGATGTCGTCCTTGGTGGGACCCAGGCCGCCGGTCATGAGCACCACATCGGTCTGCTCCATGGCGCGGTCGATGGCAAGTGTGATTTGGCTCGCGTCGTCGGGCACGACCTGCACCGTCAACACATCCCAGCCGAGCGGCGTCATGTGGCGCGCAATCCAGCCCGAGTTGGTGTCGGTGACCTGTCCGATAAGCAATTCATCCCCAATGGCAATGATACTGTATTTCATGATGAGTGTTTACTATATATATATATTTAATGTGTAATCTGCATTCGACTGGGCAAAGGTAATGCAATTTTGGGAATTATGGCGACTGCCGGTGTACATAAAACGAAAAACCCGAGTCTTTTGCTCGGGTTATCGTTCTGTAAAACAAACCATTACTAAGCACTTAAAGTTGTCAGCGGCCTCCCGGCTTGCTTTGACAATTTATTATTCCATAGCTCATGATTTAGCTCATGAATTTGCTTGAGTGCACAAAGGTAATCACATATTTTGGATTTACAAAACAAAATGATGAAATTTTCAAAAAAAAATTATTTGATTTTGTAAATGGCGCAATTTTTACTATTTTCGGTAGGGTTTTCAACAAAAATCGCCAGCCTGGCAATGCCCAAAATGAATATGCGCTGGCACCCCGTCTCCCCCGTTGCGCCGATGTTTTAGCATCCAATCACCAGCCACCCTAAACCACCCCCAAAGAGCGCACTGCATGCAATTTTTTCCCCGAATTTGTTGTTTTCAGAATTGTTGTCTAACTTTGCAGATGTTTTTTGGTCAGAGCCTGTTGCCTGTTAGGGGCGGCGGGCACCAATCAACCGATTCTGCTGTTTGAATCGCAAACTGTTGATAACCAAAATATCGCACACTAAGAGACATCTGGAAGATTTCATTTTGTTTCACGTTAATTATAACCCCGTCCTGCTTGCAGGGCACAAAACCAAAATTTATAATGAAAAATATTATTGTTGCGCTGATGCTGGCGCTGTGTTGCACAATTCCCGCCTGGGCCCAGAACAATGAAATTCTGCGCGGTGACGTGAATTATGATGGCCAAGTTACTCCTACCGACATTAGTAGCCTTATCGACTACCTGCTCAATGGCGTGTGGGGCGACGAGCCTGTAACCGAGTCCCAGACTTTTACCGTCAATGGTGTATCATTCACGATGGTTCCCGTCGAGGGCGGCACGTTCATGATGGGCGCGACGGCGGAGCAGGGCAGCGCTATCCATAGTGACGAGAAGCCCACGCATGAAGTGACGCTATCGGACTTCTACATCGGCGAGACCGAAGTGACGCAGGCACTGTGGCTTGCGGTGATGGGCAGCAACCCGAGCGACTTTACGGGCGACCTTAAGCGCCCCGTGGAGCGGGTGTCGTGGAACGACTGCCAGGAGTTTATCGCCCAACTGAACGCGCTGACGGGCGAGACCTTCCGTCTGCCCACCGAGGCGCAGTGGGAGTTTGCCGCCCGTGGCGGCAACAAGAGCCAGGGCTACAAGTACGCCGGCAGCAACGACATTGACGCCGTGGCGTGGTATAGTGGCAACAACGGATACGTGACTCTTCGCGTTGGCGTCTTGTCCCCCAACGAGTTGGGCCTGTACGACATGAGCGGCAACGTGTGTGAGTGGTGCAACGACTGGTACGATGACTATAGCGATGCCGCTCAGACTGACCCCGCAGGCCGTGCAGAGGGCTATCGCCGCGTGTACCGCGGCGGCTGCTGGAGCGGTAGCGCCGTGTGTTGCCGTGTGTCGTACCGCAGCAGCAGCCTCCCGGCGGAACGCGACGGCGCCATAGGCTTGCGCTTGGCTCTTTAGATCTGCCTGACTAACAAGTTCTTATAGAATTGAAATATAAAGGAAGAACATGGATGCATCGCCCGTCCTTGAGTAGCCATGCTTGCTGAAGGCGAAACACTTGTCGATGCGGTGACGTTAGTAGGGGCCACGGCCGCCGAAAGCGTCCCCGCATTTTTTTTGCTGCCCAACATTAGTCCCGCAGGGCCACGCCAAAATGAGCACAAAAGCAAAAAAAGTGATGAAAATGTGTTGTGTAGTTCAAAAAAGCGTTGTAACTTTGCACCCGATTTCGCGGCACATGTCTTGCTGTCGATGATGCCCAAGCGTCAGTCAAGTCAAGAGTGTGACACTTGATCGTTGAAACTTCGATGCCACGGTTATGATGCTAAAAGCCTGGCAGTCAAGCGTAGGACGATATTTGAACGAGCGAGATGCTTCAGTCGCTGTTGCGGCCATCGGTGCTGGTGCCCTTCTCACGCCAGCGCGCCGTCGGCCGACAGACGAAGCGTCCACACCCGGAATATTGTGCTGCGCCTGTGTTTTTTCTGTGCACAGGCAGGCGTGTCCCGCGGGTCATTTAGGTGTAAAAAATAATTTCTAACAATAACTAAAAACAAGAGAAACTATGTCTAAGGTTTGTCAACTTACCGGCAAGAAGGCGATCACTGGCAACAATGTATCGCACTCGAAGCGCAGGACGAAGCGTAAATTCAACGTGAACGTCTTCAACCGCAAGTTCTATTGGCCCGAGCAGGACCAGTGGGTGCGCCTGACCATTTCGGCTGCAGGCTTGCGCAACATTAACAAGATGGGTATCGACGCAGCGCTCAAGAAGGCTGCCGAGGAAGGCCACCTGACCGAAATCAAAGTCATCAACAAGTAAAAAAGGAGCAACACGATTATGGCAAAGAAAGCAAAAGGCGACCGCGTGCAAGTGATTCTCGAGTGCACCGAGCAGAAGGAAAGTGGCGTTCCCGGAATGAGCCGTTACATCACGACCAAGAACCGCAAGAATACCACCGAGCGTCTCGAACTGAAGAAGTACAATCCCTATCTGAAGCGAGTTACCGTTCACAAGGAGATTAAGTAATACACACCGACACTTTTATATTTTTATAAGATATGGCAAAAAAAGTAGTTGCAACCCTTCAAACCGGTGAAGGCCGCTCGTGGAGCAAAGTCATCAAGATGGTCCGCAGCGAGAAGACTGGCGCTTACGTTTTTGAGTCGCGCATGGTCCCCAACGACAAGGTTCAGGATTACCTTAAGTAAGCAATGCGTTTCTTGACAATGCGGCACTGCCGTGGTCAAGGCGCGTCAACATAATCGTCCTGCCCGTCTGGCATTTTGCTGGCGGGCAGGATTGTTTGTTCGGGAAATGTTTGCTACCTTTGTGACCATGAATCAACCCGATGAGGCCAAATACTTTGAAGCCGCATGACTGAATTAACCTACCGCATAGCCTTTGGCTCGCTGCAGGGCATGGGCGTGGACCTGGCCCGCAAGCTTCTTGACGTCGTCGGCAGCGAGCAGCAGTTCTTTGCCATGGGCGAGAACGAGTTGCGCCGCCTCACCGGCGGGCGCAGCAAGCTGTACAGCGACGCCTACCGCCGCGAGTGCCTGCAGCGCGCCGTCCAGGAGGAGGAGTTACCCCAGTTCGGGATAAGATTACTCCCAAATAGAAAGTTGCTTTGAGTGTTC
>CALEJB010000032.1 GCA_937898675.1 uncultured Prevotellaceae bacterium | reverse complement strand
GTTAAAATAACTCATTGATTTTCAAATATTTAAATTAATTATTAACTAAGTATTGATGTAACTATTAAATAATTAAATCAAAATTATGAAAAAACTCTTCACTCTTTTAGCAGTCCTCGCGACGCTCACCTGCGTTGCGGCAGGACCTCAGTTTGCCAAGAGGGCAAACGTGACCAAGGCGACGCCTGTTCACGGCCGTCACCTCACCGCCCAGGCCGCCCAAAAGCCGGCCAAGGTTGCCATCGCTCCGGCCAGCAAGCCCAGCCAGAAGCTGGCGAACGGCAAGATATCCCGCATCCGCCGTGCCGCTGCCTATGAGTACACCTACAACGTGTGCGATTATGAGGGTTTCGAGACTGACACATGGTTCAGCATCACCACCAGCGATGAGGCTTACAAGTTCTACTTCGACATCCTGCTGCCGGAGTCAGCCCTTGAAGTGGGCAAGACCTACACGCTGGACGATTGCGACCCGTATTTCACCTACCTGTCGAACAACACCACCTATGAGATGATAATGTTCACCGACCTGTCCCTGGTGCTGAGCAAAGACACCGACGGCAGGTTTGTGGTAGATGCCCAGTGCACCGCCGAGAATGGCGACACCTACCATCTGACGTATGCTCCGCTGGAATATCCCGAGACCTTCACCGAGGTTGAAGTGGGCGATGTTGACATCCGCCTGCTGGACTATGTCGAAGAGCAGAACGTGTTCCAGTTCATGGCAACGAATGATGTTTACGACCTGGGCATCTGCGTCGAGACAGACCTGGGCATCGAGGGCCACTGGACAACAGCCGACCTGCTTGAAGGTGACTATACCTACATCTACAAGAACAGCAAGACCATAAAACTGTGTGACGTAACGATGGATGTCACCTCGCTTGGCGGCCACAACTACCACATCGACGCCAAGATGTACTCGTTTGACGGCAACGTCTATCTCGTCAAGGGCGACTACATCGAGCCCACCCAGCAGAACACAGCCGACATCGTAGCCACCAACCTCAAGCTCGACGACGAGATGTTTGAGATTTACAAGGGCTTCTACGGCTATGGCCTGGCCGACATCACGGCCTCTAACGACGAGTACACCATCACCGGCTCGCTGCTGAGCTACACCACCATCGCCGGCCATTACGACGACTACAACCACATGGTCAACGAGCTGTTCATCACCGATGCCGACGGCAACCGTACCGACTGCTTTGCCAGCGACCTCGACATCCAGGAGGCGGACGACAGCTGGACCATCAAGGGCAAGGTGCTGTGCTGGGACAACACGCTGTACAACCTTGACCTGTGCTTCACCATCCCCGACATCAAGGACGAAGCCAGCTACACCTCGACCGACGGTGAGCTGAACGACCAGACGGCAGACCTGGGCGCATTCCAGATTTATGCCATGGACGTGAACTGGAATGAGTTCTCGGTAGCCCTGCCTGCCGATGCAGTTGTCTCGGGCCACTACGACACCTTGTCGGAAGAGAACAAGAGCTACTGCTACATTTACTACGACGGAATGGTATATCAGATGTACTCGGCCAACTTTGACCTGGACACCGATGGCGAAACCTTTACCCTGACGGGTACCTGCCAGGGCGGCGACCTGCTGTGGGACGTCAACATCACGGGCGTGTTCCTCTCTAACAGCGATCCCTACGACGCTGCCCCCGAGGATGGCGAAATTGACGTAAACTTCACTCTGGATGAGATCGTTGACTACGAAATCTCGCCCATGGAGGGCTATGCCTACATCGCGGTAGAGAACACCGAGCGCTGTGACTCGTGGGCATGTATGCTCTTCATTGACGGTGACGAACTGCCTGCAGGCGAGTATCCTATCGACATGAGCTACGCACCCGGCACGGCACAACCCGGCCTGATTTACGGCGACACCCTCTATCCCACCATGTACTTCCGCTTTGGTGAAGATGGCTATGTAACCCTTCCCGTGTGGTATTGCACCTACGGCTCCATCAACGTTGACTATGATGCCAACGGCAACATCATCATTGACTGCGACGCCCTGAACAGCAACTACGTGCATGTGCATGTCACCGTGAACGGCCAGGGCTCAACCGGCATCCAGGATGTAGCCAATGACAACGCGCCCACGGTTGGCAAGTACCTTGAAAACAACCGCATCGTGATCGTGCGCAACGGCCATAAGTACAACACCCTCGGCCAGCCGATCAAGTAAGTGACGCCTCAAGACGGCTGACCGGCGGGGCCTCCGGCGCCCGATTGGTCAGCACCAGCCACTCCCCCCTTTGCCCACCGAGGCAGAGGGGGGAGTTTTGCGTCGTGTAAGAAAAAAGTGATTGCGGCAGGCAGTTCCCGCAAAATGGACAGCCACCGGGCAGCGGGCACTATTTTTCAAACAACACCCTGCGGCAGCCCTGCGATTTGCTGCAGCGCTTTGTGCCTGTCAATGGCCGAAAGCAATATTTTTCACTTCATCACCTCGATAAAGGCCTTTCCGATGTTGTCAACGAGGTCGGTGGCCACCATGCCGTAGGTGCCGTGATCCTGGGCGGCGAGGTCGCCTGCCAGCCCGTGCAGATAGACGCCCATCACGACGGCCCAGTCGGCGGCATAGCCCTGGGCAATGAGGGCGGCGATGACACCGGTCAAGGCGTCGCCGCTGCCGGCGGTTGCCATGCCGGCGTTGCCGCTGCTGTTGACATACACGGTGCCGTCGGGCCTCACGGTCATGGTGTAGTGGCCCTTGAGGACGATGGTGATGTTGTAGAGGCGCGACACCTCGATGGCCTTTTTGAGGCGCTCCTCGTCGGTGTTGTGCTCGCCGAAGAGGCGGTCAAACTCGACGACATGGGGCGTGATGATGGAGCGCGGCGGGATGCTGCGCAGCAGCACCGAGCGGCGGCTGATGCAGTTGAGGGCATCGGCGTCGAGCAGGCAGGGTTTCTTGAAGTTCATGATGAACTCGTGCACGGCTTCGAGGGTCTCGTCGTTGATGCCGATGCCGGGACCCAGGGCGACGACGCTGTACTTGTGGCGCAGGTCAAGCGACGAGGTCACGACATCGTTGGCGTCGGGCTCGAAGAGGGCCTCGGGAACGGCGGTCTGCAGCACCTGGTAGCCGCAGGTGGGGGCATGCACAGTCACCAGTCCCACGCCGGTGCGCAGGGCGGCGCGCGCGGCGATGACGGCGGCACCCATCATGCCGTAGCTGCCGGCAACGAGCAACAGCGACCCGTGGTCGTACTTGTTGCTGAAGGGGTTGCGGGGGCGCACCAGTTTCTTGATGTCGTCATGCTCGATGAGGTAGAAGTCGGTGCGGGTGTGGGCCATGCTCTCGTTGTCGAGTTCCAGGTCGATGACCTTGCACTCGCCGACGAACTCGGCGTTTTCGGAGAAATAGAACGACAGGCGCCTGCACTCATAGGTGAGGGTGAGGTTGGCGCGGATGATGTAGTTGCGGTTGTTGCCCATGTTCCACTCGCCGAGCATGCCCGAGGGCACGTCGATGGACACGACATAGGCCCCGCTGCTGTTGATGTACTGCACCAGTGCGGTGTATCCGCCGGGCTTGAGCGGTGTGCGCAGGCCGTTGCCAAACAGGCCGTCGACCACGACATCGTTCTCGTCGAGGGCGGGCGGTGTGAAATCCCTGATTACCTCGACAAAGTTGATGTCGTCGCCGGCCACCTCAAGCAGGCGGTCGCGATTGGTCATGCAACTGGGCGACAGCATCGCCGACCTGATGTTGAACAGGTAGACCTCGGGGCGGTAGCCCTGCTCATACATCATGCGCGCCACGGCAAGGGCGTCGGCGCCATTGTCGCCGGGTCCGGCAAAAAACACAAAGCGCTTGGAGGTGCGCCAGCGCGAAATGAGCTCATAGGACACGGCCGATGCGCCGCGCTCAATCAGGTCGAGCATCGAAATGTTCTCTTTTTCCAGCGTCCTGTCGCCGATACGCTGCAGCCCATCGTTGGTGAATATTTTCATGACTTCGTCGGGTGATTTCTGGTTGGTTGTTCAAGCCTACAAAGTTACGATTTTTTTGCCGCAAAAAAGACATATTACCAAAAAATTGTGCCGATTTTTTTTGCCGTCATGCGAAAACCCGCGTGCGGCTTGCTGTGGTATGTAATTTTTTACTACCTTTGCCGTTTGAAGAAAAAAAGACAACATTATTCAACATTATTATAATTATCATGGTTAAAAGAACAATTTTAGCGCTGGTCCTGGCGCTGATGACGGCTGCCGCAGCCTGGTCCCAAGCGTTCAGCATCGGCGGTCACCACGCCGCCCAGGACACGCTCAACGGCCTGTGGCTGTGCAGCATTCCGCAGACATTTTTCGGCACCGACTACACGGCCGCCATCACTTGGGACGACGATGTGTTCACCGATTTCGCCATCAACGACAGCATTATCGCCAGCGGCGACGAGTTCACGTTTGACTCCATCGGCGGCGGCAAGCTGTATGCCGTGACCGCCCACATCGGCGACAGCCTGGTCACCGGCAGCATCACCTTCACCTGGCTGCCCGTCGTTGAGCTGTTCGGCGAGTTTGGCAATACCTATAATATTGGCAACGTCATCGTCAGCGAGCCCGACTCGACGGGTTGCACCCCGCTGCTGGCCAAGGCCAAATGGCGCGGCCGCTCGACCAACACCGCCGGCAAGCACAAGCGCAACTACCGCGTGAAATTCATCAACCCCGACAGCACCAAGGTGAACCACCGCTTCTTTGGGCTGCGCAACGACAACAACTGGATACTTGACGCCTGTCAGATAGACTTCCTGCGCGTGCGCAACCGCGTGAGCACCGACCTGTGGCTCGACATGTCGCGCCGCCCGTGGTATGCCGACACGCTGCCCAACTGCCACAACGGCTCCCGCGGCCAGATGGTGGAGGTGCTGCTCAACGGCGAGTACCGCGGCGTGTACAACATGTGTGAGCCCATCGACCGCAAGCAACTCAAGCTCAAGAAGTTCGTTGAGGAGACCAAGATAATCCGCGGCGCGCTGTGGGTGGCCGACACATGGACCCGCACCGTGTCGATGAGCGAGCCCGCAAGCCGCGCGTTAGGCGCACAGTCGTGGGACGGGTTCACCTTTGAATACCCCGACTGGGACGACGTGCGCTCGGTGCACTGGAAGACACTGAGCGACGCCGTGTGGTTTGCCCACGACAACATCGGCGACGACTGCATCGAACAGCGCGCCGAGGGCATGGGCAACTACTTTGACATCCCCGTGATGCAGGACTACTTCATCTTCATCACCGCGCTGCAGGCACTCGACAACGAGAGCAAGAACATCTACTACGGCTGCCGCGAAATTTATGCCGACACGCGCGTGACCATGACACCCTGGGACCTCGACGTGTGCCTGGGACAGAACTATGCGCCCGAGGTTTACAAGCCCGAGATGATTCAGCCCGAGCGCGGCATCGACTGGATTAGCCACGTGCCCATGGCCTCGATGTGGGAGACCCGTGACTACCACAACCAGGTGGTTGAGCGCTACAAGGAACTGCGCGAGACCTACCTCAACACCGACAGCCTGGTGAACCGCTACCGCACCGCCGTCAACGAGCTCAACGAGTGCGGCGCCACCGAGCGTGAGGAAGGCCGCTGGAGCGGCGACAGCGACCTGGACGGCAAGGCCCTCGACCTCAATGCCGAGATGGACTATGTCGAGGACTGGATTCGCCGACACATGGCCTACATCGACGAGAATGTATTTGTCCCGATGGAAGATCCCGAGCCCCCGGCCGTCAAGGGTGACGTGAACGGCGACGGCGAGGTAAATATCAGCGACGTCAACGCCGTCATCGACATCATCCTGGGCGGCACTGCCGACCCCGACACGATGAAGCGCGCCGACGTGAACGGCGACGGCGAGGTGAACATCGCCGACGTCAATGCCGTCATCGACATCATCCTGGGCTGATCACTCAAGGAAACATACCCGCACCGCATCGGGTCTGGCGAGAAACGCCAGGCCCGATGCGGTGTTGTGCAGATGACAAGTGCGCCACGGCATGAAAAAAAGAGGGCGCCTGAATTTTGACACACGCCCTTGCCCGTGTTACCGCGTGAACTGGATGCACACGGGTTTCTTTACCGCTATGCTGTCGATGAGTGTCAGCAGGCCAGTCTGGGCGTCGCGTGAAAAGACTTGTATGCAGTCGCTGTCGCGGCAGGCGCACAGCAGCAGCCTGTCGTTGGGCGTGATGGCAAAGTGGCGGGGGTGGATGCCCGTGGCCTGGTATCCAGCTCGGGACAGTCTGCCCGACTGGCGGTCCACCTCAAAGATGCAGATGCCGTCGTCCTTGAGCCGCTTGCTGGCGTAGAGGTAGCGGCCGTCGCGCGACAGGTGGATGTCGCCGCCGCCGCGGCTGCCGTCGTGGTCGGCGGCGATGACCTGGATGCGGTCGAGCGTCCCCAGGGCGTTTTGCTCAAAAACCGTTACCGTGCTGGTCACCTCGCCGATGGCGTAGATGAACCGCTCGTCGCGTGAGGCCTCGATGTGGCGCGGCGCCGTGCCTACGGGTAGCGTGCCGGCCGTGAGTGGCTCTTGCACCGTGCCCGACTCATCGACTTCGAGCCGCAGCAACTGGTCGGCGCTGAAGTCGGTGGCCAGGATGCTGCCGTCGACCATGAAACGCGCCATGTGCATGTGGGCATCGGCCTGGGGATAGGGCAGGCCCGCCGTATGGCCCTTGAAGACCTGGCTGCACGGACCGAGCGAGCCGTCGGCCGGCATCGGGAACACATTCAGTGTGCCGCCGCCGTAGTTGGCCGTGACGGCAATCCGACCGTTGGCGGCAACATGGCACGGCACGCCGTCCACGGCAGGCTGCGGCACCCCCGCTGGGGTCATTTTGCCAGTTGTCTTGTCGATGTCGATGGCCGCGATGGCCGCCGTGTCGTCATCGTTTTCGCTGATGGCGTAGATGCGGTTTCCGTCGTGCGAGAATGTGAGGAATGACGGGTTCTCCATCGCCAGCGAGCCGAGTTGCTGCGCCTGTCCGGTCTCCTGGTTCAAGCGGTAGCTGTACAGCCCGCGGCTGCCGCTGCCGGTATAGGTGCCCACCACCATTGTCAGTTCATCGGTTCCCATGTTATTGCTCATTGCCGTTGCTTGAGTGCGCCGTTCAGTATCCGGCGGCGGACGCTCTTGACGGCGGGTTTGTAATAGGCCATGTCCATGGCCGCGACTGTGCGCTTGAGTTCGTCGGCCAACTCGGGATAGAAGCCGCACATCCTGTATGCCAGTTTCATGCACAGCGACTGGATGCCGGGAAACTCGTCAAGGCGCGCCATGTGGTCGAGGCAAAAGTCCAGAAAGTCTGTCCGCAGGTCTTTTTCCTCCATCTTGAGCCGCTCGATGATGTTGAGCGACAGCCGCCTCACCGATGGGTTGCCGGTGGCCATGGCCAAGTCTATCAACTCATTGAGCGCCACTTGCAGCTGCGACAATTCCAGGCTGGTGGCCTTGGTCAGGCCCCACAGGGCGTTGCGTGCCACCTGGTAGTCCTCGTCGTGCATGAAGCGCCGGGCAAGGCCCAGGAAGTCGCCCTCCCGCTTCACCTCGCCATATATCGCCAGGGCCTCGCCCTCGCTGTAAGCGCCCTTTAGTCTCTCGCTGGTAATCATTGCTTTTTCCCAACAAAGGTACGTTGAATCTGCCGTTCGCCAAAGTCTAACCGGCCAAATCATGTAAAAATCATTAAAAAGCATATCGGTTTTTTAATGTTAACATCTTTGCTTGAGTTATTCCTTTACATTTGCACCCGCACAACTAAACCATTTGGCACGATTTTTGTCATATATTTGGTATTAGTGGCCCATAGCGGGCATTAAGTGAGGAACAAGACAACAACCAACCAATCAAATCAAGTCAATCAAATGAAGAAAAGCATTTTTATCATCACCCTGGCGGCCAGCGCATTGCTCACTACCAGTTGCTCGACCAAGAAGCTGCTGGAGAACTGCCAGAACGAGAACCAGGCGCTCACGGCCAGTTATCAGGACACCAAGGTGCAGCTCGCTGCCAGCCAGAGCCGCGTGGCCTCGCTCGAGGACCAGTTGGCGCAAATGCGCGACCAGCTCGACCAGCAAAAGAAAGACTACAAGTCGTTGCAGAGGACGCTTGACAAGAGCCTGGGCAACGTGAGCGACAACAATGTCAACATCTCCAAGCTTGTTGACCAAATCAACGAGTCCAACCAGTACATCCGCCACATGGTGGACATCAAGACCAAGAGCGACTCGCTCAACCTGGCGCTGACCAACAAACTCACCCGCAGCCTCAGCCGCGAGGAGATGAAGGAGGTGGACGTGCAGGTGCTCAAGGGCGTGGTCTATATCTCGCTGGCCGACAACATGCTGTACAAGAGCGGCTCGTATGAAATCAACGAGCGCGCCCAGGAGACGCTCAGCAAGATTGCCAAGATTATTACCGACTACAAGGACTATGAGGTGCTCATCGAGGGCAACACCGACAATGTGCCCGTCAACACCAAGCTGCCCAACCGCCAGAACATCCGCGACAACTGGGACCTCTCGTGCCTGCGCGCATCGTCGGTAGTGAGGTATCTCATCGAACACTTTGGCATCGCTCCCGAGCGCCTCACCGCCGGCGGACGAGGTGAGTTCAACCCCATCGCCGACAACGCCACCGATGTGGGCAAGCAGCGCAACCGCCGCACCCAGATTATCATTACCCCGCGCCTCGACCAGTTCATGGACCTCATCGAGGACGCCCCCGAGGGCAGCAGGCAATAGGGCTGAATTGAAACGTAAAAAACGGATTTCTCCAATGGGGAAGTCCGTTTTTTTTGTGCGTTATGGCCGGCCCGTTATTCCCAATCCTCGGGCTTGCACTGGTTCTTGGGGATGGCGCTGGGGAAGGTGAGGCCAGTGCGGCGCTCTACTTCCTTGACTGTGACGGCATATTTCCTGTAGCTGCCGGGGCAGGGCTTGTTGTCATAGATGAACCCGATGGCGCGGTTCTGGCCGGGAGCGTACAGCACCTTGAAGAAGGCGTCGGGCACGACGATGTTTTTTTTGTCAGCGCCAATCTTTTTGGGGTTCTTGCCCACAATGGGGCCCGTGTAGATGTAGATGCTCTTGTCGCGCTTGGCCCAGCGGTGGATTTTCTCCTCGAGGTTGCGCCAATGGTCGTTGTTGAGCTTCATGTCCTGGGGGCAGATGTTGGTCATGTAGAAACTCTGCTTCATGGCCGTCGGGTCCCAGCGCATGTCCATGGCGGGGGCCATGTGGCCGCGGGAATATCCGCTTTTCTTGTATTCCCATTTCTCGGGGCATGATTTCACGCTTGGGTCTTTGTCAAAGTCATAGTTCTTGCGGTTCTCGTGCCCGGGCGCTTCGCTCATGCTCACCATCGTTGCCGTGAGTTCATAGGCCACGCAGTTGGGAATGCGCCACGACGGGTTGAAGTTGATGCGCAGGGCCTTGTAGTTCAGCACCTGGTTGGACACGCCCTTGGGAACGCCCACGCCCAGCAGCGCGTTGTTGGCGCTCGGCTTCACGGGAGCAGACAGCAACGAAGCGACTGTGCCTTGCCGGCCGCTGGTCTTCGTCTTTTTGTCCTTTTTGGGGGTGTCTTTCTTGGCTTTCTTTTTCCCTTTCTTTTTCTTGTCTTTCTTTTTGTTCTTGTTCTTGGCCTGCATCGACCACTGTGCGGTGATGCCGTTGTTTCCCGTCACCTGCGGCGGCAACGCCCCGCCCATAACCATGGCAAAGGCCAGAATCCAGATTTTGATGATGTTTTTCATTTTCAGTAATTAATTGGTTGATATTGAATTGTCGTAAAAAATTGTTTTGGTCAATCATGGTTTGCCCGCCTCAATTCAGCCAGGCGTCAAGGTTGCACACGCTTTCCGTCCGCTGCTGTTCGTCCTGCGGCAGCAGGCCGAAGAAGTCCAGCCCTGTGAGCCGTTCCACCTCATCGACGCTCACGGCATACTTGCTCAGGCGGCCGCCGCTGGCCCCGTTGGGATAGATGAACGCGATGGCGCGCACGGGCCTCACACACGGCGCCATCACCACCTTATAGTAGTGGCCGGGCACCCTCACGCGGCTGCCTGCCAGCGTCGTGTCGCTGGCACTCACGACAGGTCCCGCAAACACCAGCAGTGCGCTGTCGCGCGCCGTCCATTCGCGCACCTTTTCTTCCAGTTTCGCCCATCCGCCGGTATTCAGGCTGGCCGACATCGGGCAGATGTTGGTCATGAAAAATGTTTGGCGCATGGCCTGCTCGTCGCCCTTCATGTCGCTGGCGGGGACCAGGTGCCCGCGGTGCAGGCCGCTGCCCGCATAGGCGTCGGCCTCGGGGCAGCCCGCCACCGACGCGTCGCGCATGAACCCGTCGGCGCGCTGGGCATCGCCGTCGAGCATCGCGCGCGTCATCTCGTAGGCCGTGCAGTTGGCGATGCCCCACTGCGGGTTGAAGTGGACGGCAAATGCGTCATATCCCACCAGCGTGTCGGCCACGCCCGTGGGCACGGCCACGGCCATCAGGCTGTCGCGCGCTGCGCCGCTCATGGGGCAGAGCAGATGGGTGCGGTTTCCATTCATGGTAACACGATACAGCAAAAAGCATACCAACGCGATGCTTGCCCCCCAGGCGAGAAACCTCACCGCCTCCCGCAATCCTGAATGCCATGTCCGCTCCAGCCGTCGTACCATACCGACAAAGATAGTGAAGTTTTTTGCTTGCACGACTCTCATAACCGGATTTTTTATTAACTTTGTAGGTTGAAAATAACCATTAACGCAAATAAAACACGATTCACTATGAAGTTAGTTGACAGATTCTTGAAGTATGTGAAGTTCGACACCCAGAGTGACGAACTGACCAATTTGACACCCTCGACTCCTGGGCAGATGGTGTTTGCCAAGGAGTTGGAGAAGGAGTTGCACGACATGGGCTTGAGCGACATCTCGCTCGACGACAACGGCTACCTGTTTGCCACGCTGCCCGCCAACACCGACGCCCAGTTGCCCACGGTGGGCTTTATCGCACACATGGACACCGCGCCCGACATGAGCGGCCATGATGTCAAGCCCAGGATTGTGAAGTATGAGGGCGCGCCCATCGTGCTCAACGAGGAGCAGGGCATCGTGCTCGACGCCAAGCAGTTCCCCGAGATGGACGACTACAAGGGCCAGGAATTCATCGTCACCGGCGGCGACACGCTGCTGGGCGCCGACGACAAGGCCGGCATCGCCGAAATCCTGAGTGCCATCGAGTGGCTGCAGGAGCACCCCGAGGTCAAGCACGGCAACATACGCGTGGGCTTCAACCCCGACGAGGAAATCGGCCTGGGCGCACACCACTTCGATGTGGAGAAGTTTGGCTGTGACTGGGCTTACACGATGGACGGCGGCGCCGTGGGCGAACTGGAGTATGAGAACTTCAACGCCGCCAGCGCCAAAATCACCTTCAAGGGCCTGAACGTGCACCCCGGGGCTGCCAAGAACAAGATGCTCAACTCGATGCGCGTGGCCGTGCAATTTGCCGGCATGCTGCCGCGCTGGGAGACGCCCGAGCACACCGAGGGCTATGAGGGCTTTTATCACCTCATCAGCATGAAGGGCGGCGTCGAGGAGACCACGCTGCAATACATCATCCGCGACCACGACCGCGACCGCTTCGAGAGCCGCAAGCGCGAAATCGAGTTGCTGTGCAGCAAGATCAACGCCGAGTTCCCCGACTGCGCCACCGCCCAGATCAAGGACCAGTATTACAACATGCGCGAGAAGATTGAGCCGGTGATGAACATCATCGACATCGCCAAGCAGGCCATGGAGAACGCCGGCGTCACCCCCAAGGTGCAGCCCATACGCGGCGGCACCGACGGCGCCCAGCTGTCGTTCAAGGGCCTGCCGTGCCCCAATATCTTTGCCGGCGGCATGAACATGCACGGACGCTATGAGTATGTGCCCATCCCCTCGATGGAGAAGGCCATGATGACCATCGTCGAGATTTGCAAAATTGTCGCCCAGGGCTAAGGCTTCACGGCCCGGGACCGCACTTGGTTTTAGGGCTTTGAGAAAAAAACGGTGAAAATATTTGACCAGGTGGGAAATTTGACCTACCTTTGCACCGCTTTTTGGAGATCCGCTAGCTCAGCAGGTAGAGCACATCCCTTTTAAGGATGGGGTCGTGGGTTCGAGCCCCACGCGGATCACGAGACAAAAGACATAATTGTCTGAAAATCAACAATTCGGTTTTCGAGTGGCATCAAAATTGACAACCATTTGGCAACCGAATTTTTTATATATAATTATTGGTGTCCGCTAAAACTTAAAAAGCGATAAAAACCCCGTCCGCAATGCCGATAAACAGGCGTTGCGGATGTTTTTTCAAGAAAGCAAGCCCCCTTAATCGAAAAAAATCGGGGGAAAAGTGTGGGTTCGGGTGGCGCCGGAGGCCTTGACTTGCAGAAAACCCCACGCCACCATGGCCTCTGGCCATGGCGCCGTGGGGATAGGGCACTATATACACAAGGAGCCTCGGAGAGGGTCAACTGTGTAGTGCTGCGGGACAGAGCCGGCCCATTAGAAATTGTTGGCCGAAATCTCGAAGTAGCTCTGCGGGTGGTTGCAGGTGGGGCACACCTGGGGGGCTTCCTTGCCAATCACGATGTGACCGCAGTTGCGGCACTGCCAGATGGTGTCGCCGTCGCGCGAGAACACGATGCCGCCCTCGACATTGGCGAGCAGCTTCTTGTAGCGCTCCTCGTGGCGCTTCTCGATGGCGGCCACCAGGCGGAACTTCTCGGCAATCTCGTCAAAGCCTTCCTCGTCGGCTTCTTTGGCCATGCGGGCATACATGTCGGTCCACTCAAAGTTCTCGCCAGCAGCAGCGGCCTTGAGGTTGCTGATGGTGTCCTTCACAGCGCCGCCCTCGAGGTACTTAAACCACAGTTTGGCGTGTTCCTTCTCGTTGAGCGCAGTCTCTTCAAAGATGGCAGCAATCTGCTCATAGCCGTCTTTCTTGGCCTTGCTGGCAAAGTAATTGTACTTGTTGCGGGCCATGCTCTCGCCTGCAAATGCTTCCTGCAGGTTCTTCTCGGTCTTTGTTCCTTTTAAGTCTTTCATTTTTAATGCTTGTTTGAATATGTTTTATAACTATTTTGAAAACCAGATAATGGTCAGTATCTCCCCTGTGGCTTGCGGCGCAAACCGCCAGCGATAATCACCGACCGCAAAGTTAAAGAATTATCGCCAATGAGCCATCAAATAATGATTAAAATCATGTTAATTCTACAGCCGGGCAGGAAACAACGCCGCGAATTCGCTTTTTTTGTGTAAGTTTGCAATTCCAAACGCAAAAACCAGACACCAGTATGGAAAAGCTTGAAGAGAAAACCGACAAATTGCCGCAGCCGCATCCCCTCGTGGCGGCGATACCCGTTGTTGTGCTGATAGGCCTGCTGGCCATCGTGATTGCCCTGTTTGGCAGCGACGCGCTGGGCGGCGGCAGCCAGATTGCCCTGCTGCTGGCGCTGGCGGTGTGTGTGCTCATCTCGATGATATTCTACAAGGTGCCGTGGCAGTCGTTTGAGCGTCAGATGACCAAGACGCTGGGCGACATCTCGGTGACGCTGCTCATCCTGCTCACGGTGGGCATGCTGGCGGGGTCGTGGATGGTGAGCGGCGTGGTGCCCACCCTCATCTACTATGGCGTGCAGATACTGTCGCCGCGGTTTTTCCTCGTGTGCACCTGCGTCATCTGTTCGCTGGTGTCGCTGCTCTCGGGCAGCTCGTGGACCACGGTGGCCACCATCGGCGTGGCGTTGCTGGGCGTGGGCCACGCGCTGGGAATCTCCGAGGCATGGACAGCGGGCGCCATCATCTCGGGCGCCTACTTTGGCGACAAGATGTCGCCGCTGAGCGACACCACCATCCTGGCATCGTCCACAACCGGGGTGGACATCTTTGACCACATCCGCTACATGACGCTGACCACCACGCCGTCGATACTCATCACACTCGTCATATTCACCGTTGCGGGCTTAGGCGGCCACAACGAGGGCGCGCTGCATGTCGAGCAGTACACGACAGGCCTTGCCAGCACATTCAACATCTCGCTGTGGACCCTGCTTGTGCCCGTCGTCACGGGCGTGCTCATCGCCAAAAAGGTGCCGTCGCTCATTGTGCTTTTCGCCTCGTCCATCATGGCGGGCATCACCGCGATAGTGCTGCAGCCCCACCTGCTGGCGCAGATTGCCGGGGACCCCGCGCTGAGCAACGCCGGCGCCGTGGCCAAGGGCATGGCCATAACCTTCTTTGGCCCGACCGCCATCGATACGGGCCATGCCGCGCTCAACGAGCTGGTGTCGACGGGCGGCATGGCAGGCATGCTCAACACCATCTGGCTCATCCTGTGCGCCATGTGCTTTGGCGCCTGCATGGTGGCCAGCGGCATGATTGGCAGCATCACGCGGGTGATTATCAGCCTGGTGCGCAACCGCACCACCCTGGTGGGCTCGACCGTGGGCACGGGACTGTTCCTCAACCTCACCACGGGCGACCAGTTCATCAGCATCGTGCTCACCGCCGACATGTTCAAGAGCGTGTATAAGAACAAGGGCTACGAGGCGCGGCTGCTGAGCCGCACCACCGAGGACGCCTCCACCGTCACATCGGTGCTCGTGCCGTGGAACACCTGCGGCATGACGCAGGCCACCGTGCTGGGTGTCCCCACCCTCACCTACCTGCCCTACTGCTTCTTCAACCTCATCAGTCCCTTGATGACCATCACCGTGGCCGCCCTGGGCTGGAAAATCAAAAAGCCCCAACCGCGCGACGCGCAGAATCGGCCCCAGGCCGAGGCCGAGAGACAGTAAGCCTCGCCCGCGCGTTATATAATTAATGTGTAACCCACAATCTGCGGCTAAAAAATCGGGGTCACCGATTCCTTATAGTCCCTCAAAAATCGCCCTTTTGGGTGCAAAATTGTCTATTTTTGCCCCTGAAAGCACCAGTTTGCCGATTTTTTAATCTTAATGAGTGTTAAATTTTGGTGGTGTAAGAAAAATATATTACTTTTGCGCCGCAATATGTCTAATTGGGTCGAATGCCCCATGCGCTGAATGCAACCCAATTGGACAGGATTGGATGATAAAATATTGTCTAATTATATAGTGTTTAATAATTTATTAAAATGAAAAAGATTATCTTGACTTTGGCCCTTCTTATGGGCATCTTCGCTGCACAGGCACAGTCTCTGCAGGAGAACAAGTTCTTTGACAACTGGTCAGTAACCGTAAAGGGCGGCGCCATCATGCCGTTCCAGGGTTACGCATTCTGGCCCAACGCTCGCGGCATCTTCGGTCTGGAGCTCCGCAAGCAGCTCACCCCGGTCTTCGGTCTGGGCATCGAGGGCGAGGCAACCATCAACACCACCAGCTGGGAGAAGGAACCCATGTACTGGGGTCCCAAGAGTCCCAACATCATCGACCACACCATGGCCGGTATGTTTGGTGCCGTTAACCTGAGCAACCTCTTTGGCGGTTACAAGGGCATGCCCCGCTTCTTTGAGCTCGAGGGCGTATTTGGCGCAGGCTGGTTGCACGCATTCCACCGCACCGAGTCGGCCAACATGTATGGCAATGACTACAACAGCTGGTACACCAAGGCAGGTGCCAACCTGAACTTCAACCTGGGTGAGAGCCGCGCTTGGACCGTTAGCCTGAAGCCCGCAGTGGTTTGGGACATGAACGGTGACATCATGATTCCTTATCGTTACAACGTTTCTCCCCGCGCTACTTGGAGCGGCGAGCCCCGCAACGGCAAGAGCCAGATGAACGCTAACCATGCAGCTGTAGAGCTGGAGGCTGGTGTTACCTATCACTTCAAGGGTAGCAACGGCGAGCGTTACATCACCTTCTGCCCCTACAGGTACAGCCAGGACGACATCGACGCTCTGAACGGCCAGATCAACGGCCTGCGCAGCCAGCTCAATGGCCTGCAGGGTGACCTCGACGCCGCTAACGCTCGCAACGCTCAGCTGCAGCGCGACCTCGATGCTTGCCGCAAGGCTCCCAAGGCTACCGAGACCAAGGTGGTTGACAACAACGCCAAGTACATGAACGTTCTCGTTCACTTCAAGGTGAACAAGAGCAACATCACCGCTGACCAGCAGCCCAATGTTGAGCGCGTTGCCATGTACCTGAAGAACAACCCCAACTCCACCGTTGACATCAAGGGTTATGCTTCGACCGACGGCCCCCACGACTTCAACGTCAATCTGGCCAACAACCGCGCCGAGGCTGTGAAGAATATGCTCATCAACACCTACAAGATTGCTGCTAACCGCATCAATGCTAAGGGCTGTGGCGAGACCGACATGTTCAAGGAGCTCAGCTGGAACCGCGTTTCGATCTGCGAACTCACTGTTAACGACTAATCTCTTGACAGAGTAAAGCAACAGAGTGCCTCGCGCACTCACACGACGGCACCCCGTTGACCATGCGTCAACGGGGTGCCTTGCGTTGCGGCAGGCTGTTCACCGGAAACATTGTCAATAAAAAATGTCGCCTACATTGCGGGAGATGCCAGACATTTTTATTACCTTTACGGCATAATAATCATTAACATCAATTATTACACATCATGATGGTAAAAAAATTCATATGGGCCACCCTGGCGTTGGCCATGACGGCACTGTCGGCCAGCGCACAGTATGACGGTGACGAGGACTTCGAGTTTGGCTGCCTGCGCCACTACAGCCTGTCGGTGGGCGCCGGCACCACGGGCATCAGCGGCGACGTGGGAACGATGATCGGCAAGCACGTCGGCGTGAGGCTGGGCATCGACTACATGCCCAAAATCAGTTACAACACCAAGCTGGACCTGAACGTCAGCGAGGGCATCCGTTCGCAATGTCCCGGCCTGCCCAGCGAGGTGGAAGTGAAAGGGCGGTTCGAGAACAACAGCGCACACGCCCTGTTTGATGTTTACCCGTTCAACAACAGCGGTTTCCATGTGACGGTGGGCGCATACTTCGCCAAGCAGGACAAAGTGGTCACCGTATATAGCGAGGACCGGCTGGCGCTGCAGGAGGTCGCCGACTTCAACAACCGCCAGGGCAAATATGCCGACGTGCCCGACAGCTACGGGCAAATTGCGCTGAAGTTGGGAAAATATGACATCAAGCCCGACAAATACGGCAACGCCGAGGCCTTTATCAACGTCAAAAAGGTGAGGCCCTATGCCGGCCTGGGCTTTGGCAGGGCTGTGCCCGGCGAGTCGCGCGTCAACTGCCAGTTTGACCTGGGTGTTCAGTTTTGGGACGAGCCCGAGGTGTACAACGGCGTGACGGGCGAGCGCCTCACCAAAGAGGGCGCCGGTAACGGCGGCGGAGGCATCATCCAGACCATCAGCAAAATCAAGGTCTTTCCCGTGGCCTCGCTCCGCGTGAGCTGCAGGCTGTTTTGACACACACAGCAACACAACAAAATCCCGCTCGAAGGCGGGATTTTTGTTTAGGCCGTGCATCGCATCGTCATTGTCTCAAAATGAGTTCGATGATGTCGTTGATGTCAACAATATTCACCTCGCCGTCCTGATTGATGTCGGCCAGGGCAATCATTGTGGCACTGGGGCTACCGCCCAGGATGATGTCAACCACCGCATTGACATCGGCAATGTTGACCTCGCCGTCGCGGTTCACGTCGCCATAGAGGGGACCGTCCCCCTCGGCAATGGCAATCTGCCGCACGGCGCCGTTGCTGTTGACATCGGCGCTCCACGAGGCAAAGCGCAAGCGTGCCGCGGTGACGCCGGCAGGCACGGTGAGCGACAGGTTGACGGTGTTGGTCCGGCTCACGGTTTCAGGTTTCCATGTGACCGAGTCGATAGCGGCGCCATTGTCATCGATGAGCGCGGCGGTCAATGCCACCTTGCTGACCACAAACTTGCTGCTCTGCCACTGGTCAGTAATCCACGTCACCGTCATGTCGAGCGTCTGCCCGCCATGGCATGCGAACTGCGGCGAGGTGAGCGTGAGGTGGCGACCCTCGCTGGTGGTGTACAGCACAATGCGGTTGTTGATGATGTTGCTGGCATTGAGTTCAATGGCGGGATTGCTGTAAATCCAGTCCTCAAAACTCTTGCTGGAGAACTGCGGCAACTGGGCGTGAAGTGCCTGGGACAGGAGCAATGCGGCAAGGATGGTCAAAAATCTGGTCATGTGATTGGGAACGGTTTTGATTAAGTTTGGCAAAGATAGCAACAATTTTCATAAAACGCAAAACGCACCGGCCGAAATACCGCCGATGCGTTTCTTGCGCTACCGAAATCTGTTTTGCCCTTTGACTTACCTGAGCAGTCCGACGGAGCGCTTGATGAAGCGCGTCAGGCCCTCGCCCTTGAGCATGCCGTTGCCCAGCAAGGCGATGTCGATGAGCTGGTGCACGGTGTTGTCGCCGGCGGCGTAGGCGATGACCAAGTTGTTCTTCTTGTTGCGCAGTTCGTCGAGGGCCTTCTCGTTGTCCTCGAGGTCTTTCTTCTTGTCGTCGGGCATTTCCTTGCCGTCCTTGCCGAGGTCGCGCAGCGCGTTGACCACATTTTGGGTGGCGGCAATCTCGTCGTTGACAGGCTTGAGCTCGGCAGCGAGCGCCTTCTCGGCCTGCTCAACGACGCGCTGGATGAGCGGGTGCTTGGTGTTGAGCACCATGCCGTACATGTCGGGCATCTCGCCATAGAAATTCATGTGGGGCTGGAAGCGCGCCATGTCCTTCATGCGGCGCATAAACTCGGCCTGGGTAATGACCACGGGCTGGCCGTCGGGCGACATGGCGGCAAAGCTGACCATGAACTCGGCCTTGTCGACGGGCGGAATCTGTGACTTGAACAGCGTTTGGGCAATTTCCTGCTGCTCGGGCGTGAACTGGGGCTTGTGCTCTTGCTCCTTGGGGATGAGGTTGTCGATGATGTCGCTGTCGACGCGCACAAAGCGCATTTTCTCATTCTTCTGCTCGAGCATGCCAACGAAGGGCACGTCGAGCTCGCCGTTCATCATCAACACGTCATAGCCCTTGGCAGTGGCAGCCTGGATGTACTGGTACTGGGCCTCCTTGTCGGTGCAGTACAGGCACACGAGGTTGCCGTCCTTGTCGGTGTGGGCGCCCTCGATGAGCTTGCGGTAGTCCTCAATCTTGAAGAACTTGCCGGCGGTGTTCTCCAGCAGGGCGAACTTCAGGCCCGACTCGCAAAACTTGTCGTCGCTGAGCATGCCGTACTCGATGAATATCTTGATGTCGTTCCACTTCTTCTCAAACTCCTCGGGCTGGTTCTTGGCGATTTCCTCGAGGCGCGAGGCCACCTTCTTGGTGATGTAGGTGGAAATTTTCTTGACCGCGCGGTCGCTCTGCAGGTAACTGCGCGACACGTTCAAGGGGATGTCGGGGCTGTCGATGACGCCTTGCAGCAGCATCAGCCAGTCGGGGACGACGCCCTCAACGCTGTCGGTGACATAAACTTGGTTGCAATAGAGCTGGATGCGGTCCTTGCGGATGTCGAGGTTGTTCTTGATTTTGGGGAAATACAAGATGCCCGTCAGGGTGAAGGGATAGTCCACGTTGAGGTGAATCCAGAACAAGGGGTCGTCCATGCCCGGCTCGATGGCACGGTAGAACTTGAGGTAGTCCTCGTCCTTGAGGTCGGCGGGCATGCGTGCCCACAGGGGCTCGATGTCGTTGATGACCTTGTCCTTGTCGGTGTCCTCATACTTGCCGTCTTTCCACTCCTGCTCCTTGCCGAAGATGATGGGCACAGGCAGGAAGCGGCAATACTTGCGCAGCAGGCCCTCGATGCGGGCGTTCTCCAAGAACTCCTTCTCGTCGTCATCGATGGTGAGGATGATGTCGGTGCCGCGGGTGGCCTTGTCACACTCGGCCATCTCATACTCGGGCGAGCCATCGCACGACCAGTGCATGGCCTTGGCACCGTCCTGCCACGACAGGGTGCGTATTTCAACCTTCTTGGCCACCATGAACGCCGAATAGAAACCCAGGCCAAAGTGGCCGATGATGGCATTGGCGGTATCCTTGTACTTGGCCAGAAACTCCTCGGCGCCCGAGAAGGCTATCTGGTTGATGTAGCGGTCGATTTCGTCGGCAGTCATGCCGATGCCGCTGTCGCTCACGGTGAGCGTGCCGGCTTCCTTGTCAATGGTGACGGTGACCTTCAGGTCCTCGGTCGAGCCCTTGAACTCGCCTGCCCCGGCAAGGGTTTTGAGCTTTTGGGTAGCGTCAACGGCGTTGCTGATGAGTTCACGCAGGAAGATCTCGTGGTCGCTGTATAAAAATTTCTTGATGACAGGAAAAATGTTGTTGGTGGTTACACCGATTGTTCCTTTAGGCATAATGTTTACTGTTTTTTTTTGATTTTGATTCTTTGTTTGTCCGGCTTTTGATACATCAAGTTTTGTGCCACGGGGCCACAGGGTGACAAATCGGCAGATGTGGTGACACCCGCCGAGCACTAAACTGAAAAGCATGAAACATGCTACTCCCTCAGCAGGCGGATGTAGGCCAACAGTTGCGCCTCGCGGTTGACGACGCTGAACAGGTCGGGCTCGTCGGTCACCTCGCACTGGCCGGCATCGATGGCGTGAAGGATGCCGTCGCGCAGTTCGTTGAACTGGTCGAGAGCCTTGTGCTCATCGCTGAAGTGATACACGTCGCTCATCGCCGACGAGTCGGTGTGGTATTCAAACACTACCTGGTACTTCATCGTGCATTACCTGTCGCCGTACATTTCGTCGTAGTACTTCTGGTAGTCGCCGCTGGTGACGCTCTCCACCCAGTCCTGGTTGTCGAGGTTCCAGCGGATGGTCTTTTCGATGCCCACCGTGAAAGGTGTCTCGGGATACCAGCCCAGTTCGCGGGCAATCTTGGATGGGTCGATGGCATAGCGCATGTCGTGCCCCGGGCGGTCGGTGACAAACTCTATCAGGGCGTCGTTGATGTCGTCCACGCTGCACTTGAGCAGGCGCTGGTACTCGGGCTCGTCGCGCATGATGCGGGCGATGATGGCAATCACCTGACGCACGATGTTGATGTTGCTCTCCTCGTTAAAGCCGCCAATGTTGTACACCTCGCCGATGGTGCCCTGGCGCAGCACCAGGTCGATGCCCTTGCAGTGGTCCTCGACATAGAGCCAGTCGCGCACATTCTCGCCGCGGCCGTAAACGGGCAGATTGCGGCCTTCGAGGATGTTCTTGATGATGAGCGGAATGAGTTTCTCGGGGAAATGGTAGGGACCGTAGTTGTTGCTGCAGCGCGTGATGTTGACGGGCAGCCCGTAGGTCTCATGATAGGCCATGGCAATCATGTCGGCGCTGGTCTTGCTGGCCGAGTAGGGCGAGCGCGGCGCCATGGGCGTGTCCTCGGTGAAGAAATGGCGGCCGTAGGTCTTGAGGTCGGTGCGTCCCTCAATCACCTCACGCACGTCGTCGCTCACCTCCAGAGCGTGGGGCTCGTCATAGTCCTTGGCGAGCGAGCCATAGACCTCGTCGGTGGAGATTTGCAGATACTTCTTGCCGGGGGCATAGATGTTGCGGCCGTCCTCGTCCTTGCCGGTGAGCCATGCCTGGCGGGCGCAGTCGAGCATATTCTGGGTGCCCAGGATGTTGGTCTCGAGGAACAGGCGCGGATTGGTGATGCTGCGGTCCACATGGCTCTCGGCGGCAAAGTTGACGATGTAGTCCACGTCATAGTCCTGCATGAGCTGTCCGACCAGTTGGCGGTCGCCAATGTCGCCGCGGACAAAGGTGACATTGCTACGCTCAATCTCGTCCTTGATAGAAGCGAGATTGCCGGCATAGGTGAGCGCGTCGAGGATGACAATTTCGATGTTCTCACCATACTTGCCCAGGATATATTTCACAAAGTTGGAGCCGATAAAACCAGCGGCGCCGGTGACGAGATAAGTCTTCATATCGATTTCGGTTACTGTTATACGGCAAAGTTAGCAAAAAAAGCCGCACATGGGACTGGAATTCACGATTTTTTGCAAAATTCATTGACGAATAGGAAAAATTTGATACTTTTGTGAATCAAAACCAATGCTAAAAACATTTATAAAACATAATGCAATGAAAAAAATTACACTACTCATCACATTGATGCTGCTGGCAATGGCCGCAGTGGCACAGGGCACCATCAACTATGGCTGCTACGACGGTTCACAGGCCACCAAGGCCTGGGGCACCAGCAAGGGCGACCTGCAGTATGACATCGCCATCCACCTCAACGACCCCGCCCTGGTGGGCAAGCAGGTCTCGGCCGTGATTGTCCCCATCCAGGTGACCTACACCATCACGAACTGGTCGGTGTGGCTGACCAAGGAGCTCAAGGTCGAGAACAAGCAAAACGTGCCCGACATCTGCTCGGTGCCCTTTGAACCCACCATTGAGCAGGGCGAAATGGTCATCCAGCTGCCCGAACCCTACACCATCACCGAGGAAGGCGTGTTCGTGGGCTTCTCCTTCACCTGCGGCTCGCTCAATGCCAGCACCATCAACCCCACCGTGGTGATGGAAAACTACGACCCCGAGATGATGTACCTGCACACCAACAAGTCCTACGGGCAGTGGAAGAGCCGCAACCCGGGCTTTGGCGTATCGACCACGATGCGTGCCGTGCTCACCGGCGTTGACGGCGACGCCGCCGCACTGGGCACCGCCCACGCCAACAACGGGCGTCTGGGGGCTCCCACCGCCTGCACCTTCGAGGTCCTGAACCACGGCAGCAACGGCGTGAGCAACATTGACTACAGCTACAGCATCAACGGCATCGACGGCACGGGCCACGCCAATGTCGCCATTGGCGCCCACTACAACAAAGCCGCCAGCGTCGGCATGCAGATTCCCGCGCTCGGCGAGGCCGGCACCCACACCCTGTCCATCACGCTGGACAAGGTGAACGGCGTGGACAACCCCGACAAGAACACCATCGAGGTACCCGTCACCATCTTTGAGCACCTGTTCCCGCGCAATGTGCTCATCGAGGAGTTCACAACCGAAAAATGCCCCAACTGCCCGCCCATGGCAGCCACCTTCAAGCGCATGCTTGAGGGCAATCCCGACATTGCCGCCCAGGTATCCGTCATCTGCCGCCACGCCGGCTACTACACCGACAGCTGGACCAATGCCGCCGACAAAGCCTTCACATGGTTCTATAACGACAACGGCGCCACCTATGCTCCTGCGTTCATGTTCGACCGCGTCCCCTACGACATCGGTTCCAACTCGGGCAAGCCCACCCCCTGTGTATTCCCCTCGGGCGTGAACGGATTCCTCGAGTACATCAACGACCGCCTGAACGCACCGGCCTATAGCGGTCTGGATATGAGCGCCGAGTACAACGAAGACGGCACGCTGCTCACCGTCACCGTGACCAGCATGCGCGACCCCCAATTCAACGAGGAGGCCCGCCTTGTCGTCACCCTCACCGAGGACGAAATCAAGGCCATCAGCCAGTCGGGCGCCAGCAACTACATCCACGAGCACCTGGTGCGCGCCTACAGCAGCGTCTGGGGCGACGTTGTGGAGTGGAACGAGGACAACACCGAGACCAGGACCTACACCTTTGACATCGACCCCACATGGAAGAAAGACGACCTCAAGGTGGTGGCCTACCTGAGCAAGTACAACAGCAGCGACCCCGCCGACTGCGAGGTCTTCAACTCGCTCACCATCAATGCACCCGCCAGCGAGCCCGCCACGGGTGACGTGAACGGCGACAACGAGGTCAACATTGCCGACGTCAACGCCGTCATCGACATGATCTTGGGCGGTGCCAGCACCCCGCAGGGCGACGTGAACGGCGACGGCGAGGTCAACATTGCCGACGTCAATGCCGTCATCGACATGATCCTCAAGTAACATCCCGTTATCCCATACCGTACAGTCCGGGCGGCCTCGACATCGGGGGCCGCCCGGATTGGTTATCACAGCAGTGCTATTTAAGTTTTGCGGCCAATCATAAAATAGCTGCGGGGGCGCACTGCGATAGTGCGCCCCCGCATGGTGATGGATACAGTTTCTTAACTAAATTCTTTCCACCTATAATAAAAGCATGTATCAGTTGCTAAAACACTCGCCGATCGTCGGCGAATCATCACAGCGGATTGTTCTCGGCAAAGATGGCCATGCGCTCGTCAAGGATGTCATACTGGTGGTCCTTGATGAACGAGGTGCACACGCGCAGTCCCTGCTGATAGGAGCCGGTGGTGGCGAGGCAGATGGCACTCACGCCGTAGTACAACAGTTCACGCGCCAGCTCGCCGCTGGTCATGTTGCCGTAGCCGATGGTGAAATAGAAGCCGTCGGCGATGGGCTTGTCCATGTCCATGCTGTAAACCACATGGAAGTTGTGGCGGGTGAAGATTTCCTTCAACTTGCGGGCGCGCTCGCCATAGACGAGGACCTCATCGCGGAAGCGGTAGTCGCCCTTGACGGCGGCGTCCATGATGGCCGCGAGGGCATACTGGGCGCTGTGGCTCGTGCCTGACGACAGGGCATAGAGCGTGCGGGTGATGAACACCTTGCCAAAGGGCAGGCCGTCGTAGCGCGCCGACAGGTCGGGATAGTGGCGGTTGAAGACAGCCGGGCTGATGCATGTCATGGCAATGCGCTCGCCGGCATAGGAGAACGCCTTGCTGCCGCTGATGTGCATCACATAGTTGTCGGTATATTTGGCCACGGTGGGCTGGAACGGCGCCTCGTAGGGCTTGCTCAGGTCCACGCGGAAGTCCATGGCAAAGTATGCCAGGTCCTCGAGTACGATGAAGTCATACTTGGTGGCCAGTTCGCCGATGTCGCGCAGTTCGTCGTCGGTCAGGCAGATCCACGCGGGATTGTTGGGGTTGCTGTAGATGAGGCAGCAGATGTCACCCTTGGACAGGTATTCCTCCAGCTTGGCACGCAGCTTGGGGCCGCGGAACTCGTAGATGTCGAATGTCTCGTAGGGCACGCCCTGGATCTCGAGCTGGAGCTTCTGCACGGGGAAACCGGGGTCAATGAACAAGGCCTTGTTCTTCTTCTTGTCGCTCTGTGTGATGGTGAGCAGTGAGGCAAAGGTGCCCTGCATTGAGCCAACGGTGGGGATGCAGCACTCGGGGGGCACGTCCACGTCGATAAACGCCTTGATGAAGCGTGAGGTCGCATCCTTGATCATCGGCTCGCCGGGGAGCGCAGGATAGAGGCGGGCGCAACCGTCCTGGAGGGCCTTGATTTGCGCGTCAACGCCGATTTGGGCAGCGGGCAGGCCGGGGATACCCATCTCCATCTTGATGAACTCCTGGCCCGACTCGCGCTCGGCACGCTCGCCGATAGCCTTCACCTCGCGGATGGTGGCGTTGGCATAGTCCTGTATTCCATACTCTTCAATCGCGCGGTCGATAACCTCGCGGGCAATGGGGGTGGGCTTCATCGCTGAGCCTCCTTTCCAATGGCCAGAGCCTTGAGGTTGGCGTCAACCACAGCGTCGCCCTTGCGTCCAAAGACGCGGCGGATGGCGTTCTCCAGCTTGTCATACTCGATGTTGAGCGCCTTTTGGGCAGCGCCGAGCAGAATCACGTTGGCCGAACGGGGGATGCCGTTGTCCTGCGCCAGCTGCTCGATGTCGATGACGATGACATTCTTGACCTTGTTCAGTCCAGCCATCACCTTGTCCATGTCGGGATAGTTGGGGATGTTGACAAAAGGCTTGCTCGAGGTGATGATCCAGCCTTCCTTGCTGAGGTAAGGCAGATAACGCAGTGCCTCCATGGGTTCCATCGAGATGATAACGTCGCACGAGCCGGCGGCAATCAAGTCGCTGTTGATGGGTTCGCTGCTGATGCGCAGGTTGCTCTGCACGTCACCGCCGCGCTGCGACATGCCGTGTACCTCGGCCTGCTTGATGTAAAGGTTCTCGTGCATGGCTGCCTCGCCAATAACTGTTGCGATGGAGAGGATGCCTTGTCCTCCCACGCCGCACAAAATGATATCGGTCTTCATGATTATTTCTTAGCCTCCTGTGCTTTCTTTTGTTTGAGATGACGTTGTAATGTTTGCATGCACTCGCGGCGCGGGATAATCACGCTGGTGCCGCGGTACTCAATCTCGTCGCGCAAGATTTGGGTAATTTCGGGCATGTTCTTGGGCAGGGGAACGACAACCCTGAGGTGCTCGTCGGCGAGTCCCAGTCCGCGGCAGATGGCCTCAAACTTGTTGGTGCCTGCCGAGTCTTGTCCGCCGGTCATGCCGGTGGTGAGGTTGTCGCTGATGATAACGGTGATGTTGGCATTCTCGTTGATGGCATCGAGCAGTCCCGTCATGCCCGAGTGGGTGAAGGTGGAGTCGCCGATGATGGCCACTGCGGGCCACTGGCCTGCATCGCTGGCACCCTTGGCCATGGTGATGCTGGCGCCCATGTCAACACACGAGTGGATGGCCTTGAACGGGGGCATAAAGCCCAGGGTGTAGCAACCGATGTCGCCAAACACGCGGGCGTTGGGATAATCCCTGAGCACCTCGTTGAGGGCGGTGTAAACGTCGCGGTGGCCGCAGCCCTGGCACAATGCGGGGGGACGCGGAGCGACATCCTCGCAACTGTCATAGCCCTCGCACACCTCCACGCCCAGGGCGCGCTTGAGGCAGTCGGGGCTGAGCTCGCCGGTGCGGGGCAGCTCGCCGGTGAGGCGGCCCTTGATCTCGCAGTTGCCGGGCATCACGCCGCGCACCACGTCCTCGACAAAGGGCTGTCCTTCCTCGGCGATGAGCACCGAGTCACACTCGGCAGTCATGCGGCGGATGAGGTCCTTGGGCATGGGATACTGGCTGATTTTCAGCACGGGATAGGGGCAACCGTCGGGGAAGCACTCCATCAGGTAGTTGTAGGCAATGCCCGTGGCGATGACACCCACCGAGTGGTCCTTGCCGTCAACATACTTGTTGTACTGGCTCTCGCAGGCGCGGCGCTCGAGGTCGTCCTGCTGGGCGGTAACGGTAATGTTGCGCTTGCGGGCGTTGCCGGGAAGCAGCACCCAGTGGCTGGACTGCGCGTCATAGTTGAGCTCGTTCATCTCGCGGGGAGTGTCCTTGACCTCGACAACGGCACGGCTGTGGGCCATGCGGGTGGTCACGCGCATCAGCACGGGGAGGCACACCTCCTCGCTCAGCGCAAACGCCATGTCCATCATGTCGTAGGCCTCCTGCTGGGTGCTCGGCTCCAGCGTGGGAATGAGCGCGAACTTGCCGTAGAAGCGGCTGTCCTGCTCGTCCTGCGACGAGTGCATCGAGGGGTCGTCGGCCACGAGGACCACCAGACCGCCGTTGACGCCCGTCATGCCGGAGTTGACAAACGGGTCGGCGCACACGTTGAGGCCCACATGCTTCATGCACACGAGGGCGCGCTTGCCCATAAAGGACATGCCCAGCGCGGCTTCCATGGCCGTCTTTTCGTTAGTTGACCAGCGGCGGTGAACATTGCGCTCGGCCGCTAATTTAGAATTCTGGATGTACTCCGTAATCTCGGTTGAGGGAGTACCGGGATAGGCATACACGCCGCTCAGACCCGCATCGAGCGCGCCTTGGGCGATGGCCTCGTCACCTAAGAGTAACTTTCTCATTATTATATGCTTTAAATAGTATTTTTTAGAATTACGCGTGGTATTACAGTTAATTGAGTGGGACAAAGTTACGCAAAATTCTGCATCGGGCAAAATATTTCGCCGTTTTAACCTTATTAAATAAGCCCCCCTGCCTGCGCCTCATGCATCAAGGCCCTGCAACGCAGATTGTTGCAGGGCCTTGACGGGTATGGGACAACGCGGCGCCATGCCGCTGCATTGCGGGTTACAGGACAGCCTTGTCGTCGCAGGTGGCGATGACCTCGCTGCGAGGCTCGCCGGCAGGAACGGGCTTGGCGGGAGCCTCATTCATGCTGGCCTCGGCGGGCTGTGCGGTGGCAGCCACCGGCTCGGAGGGCTGGAATTTGCCGTCCTTGTTGACGGCGGCGGGGGCGGCCAAGCCCACAGCCCACTTGCTGCTCAGCAGGTAGTCGATGAGTGCGCTCAGGTCGCTCACGTCAACCATGCCGTTGTTGTCGCAGTCGGCATTGGCCAAATTGACACCGGCAGCATTGCCGCTCAGCAGATAGTCAATCAGGACGCTCACATCGCTCACGTCAACGATGCCGTCGCCGTTCACATCGCCGCGGACGACGCTTGTGCCAGGCAGAACGATGACGGTGCCCAGATAGCGGGAACCGTTGGCATTGCACACCCAGCCATAGACCTCGCCGGTCTCCTCGCCGGTCTTCCAGAAACCGCCTGCGGGCTGCGAGATGTAGCAGTCGGTGAGCGTGAGGTTGTCAACCCAACTGAACTGGTAGAAGGCGGTGCTGGTATTAAACTTGGCATTCACGTTCTCGAGGATGAGGTTGGATTCATCGGCATAGTTATAGACAGGCGAGTTGCCATTGCCGTCAAGGTTGTAGGATGCGTCGGCGAGTGTTAATGTGCGCTCGCCAGTGCCGTCATAGTACACGTGTATGCAGTGGTCGGTGGTGTTTATACTCAGCGAGTTGTTCTCAAGCGTCCAGTCATATCCCTCCACGTTCAGGTTGGCGTCCATGCACACGATGCCGCGGTAGAACTTCTTGTTGCTGGTGCCGATGACATTGGCATTGCCCTCGAAGTAAACCTTAGCATTCTTGCCGTTATTAAAGCTGATGCCGGCGTCAAGATATCCGCCCTCGCTGGACAAGGTGGCGTCTTGCAGCAAGATGCGGTTGGTCTCGGGATTGTAGGACACATTGCCGCTGATGCCGGGGCCGGTGATGCGGTTGGCGTTGGCATTGGTGACCGCGATGCCGCACACGCTCACGCCATAGTCGATGAGTGGTTCATCGGTGGTGATGTGCAAGAATTTCTTCCAGTAATTCGCTTCCTTGTAGGCGGTGAGCGACGCTTGGGTGGGCACATGCAGCGTGGCGCGCTCCTGGTCGGCATAGTAGAATGTGAGGCTGGGAACTGCGGCAGGAGCGGGATTGTTGACATACAGGTCGGTGAGGCTGAGCATATAGTAAAGGGCATATTTGCCGTAACTGGTCACGCTGGCGGGCAGGGTGAGCTGCTTGATGTTGCTGGTCCAAAAGGCGTCGTGGCCCAGTTTGCTGAGCTTGTCACAGTTGGTGAAGCTGATGCTCTGGATAGTTGCCGACGAGTTGTAGAAGCAGCTGTCGCCAATCTCGGTGATGAGGTAGCGCTTGCCGCTGCTGCACATGTAGTCCTGCTCATACAGCGCGGGCGAGAACCCTGACGATGTGGTGGTCATGATGTTGGGGTGGAACACATACTTGGCCGTGCCGGCATAGGTGGTGCCATCGCAGGTCACGGGAGTGGTGCTGGTGATGGTCATGTGGTAGAGCGACGTGGCATTGTAGCCGCCAGTGCCGTAGTTGTAGTCATAGGCACCGGCGTCCAGCTGCAGGTTTTTCCAGCCACTGGCGGCAACGTACTGGTCCACCTTGCCCACAGGGCAATAGGCGTTGCACGTCGAGGGCACGTTGGCAAACACCATCGAGGGAGCCGTGGCCATGTTGCAGTACAGTGTCTTGAGCGAGGTGCAGTAGTTAAACGCGCTGGCGGCCACCGAGGTCACCGACGACGGGATGAGCACCGTGGTCAGTGCACTGTTGTTGGCAAAAGCGCTATTGCCGATGGTGGTCAGGCCGTAGGGCAGGATGACCTGCGGCAGCGAGGTGTAGTTGAAAGCCCCTTCGCCCACAGCAGTTATCCAGTGCGGGAAACTGAAGGAGGCCAACTTGTCGCAGCCCGAGAATGTGCGTGTGGGTATCGTCGTCATGCTGGAGTTCCACACCACGCTCTCCAGCTTGTCGCAGTCATGGAACACGCCCGTGGACATCGAGGTCACCCCGCTGGGGATGGTGACGCTGGTGAGGCCGTCGCAGTCCTCAAAGGCATACTGGTAGATGGTGGTCACCGAGGCGGGGATGGTGATGGACGTAAGCGACGTGCAGTTGTAGAACGCCCAGGCGCTGATGATGGTGATGGTGTTGGGCAGCGTGACACTGGTGAGGCCGGTGCAGTCATAGAATGCCGAGTTGCCCACGGCAGTGCACGTGTAGGTAACGCCGTTGTACTCGGGGTAAGCGGGGATGACCCACATGCCGGAATACTTGGAAGGTCTCGAGGTCACCTCGCACGTCTTGTTGCTCTCGCTCGTGATATAGAAGTTCACATTGTTGTAAGTAAAGGTAACAGCTCCTGCTGTCAATGCCGTGCTCAACAGCAACAACAGCGCGAGCATCGTGAGTCGGAAATTGGTCATTTTTTTGTTCATAGTGGTTGTAATTTTATGCAATCAGTTAATAATTTTTATCTTGATGCGCAAAATTACTCATTTATTTGTATAAAACGATGCACATTGGGCAGATTTTTCATAATAAGGTGTATTTTGTCGGCAATCGGATGAAAAAAAGCCTGTGGTGGGGATTTTTTTCGGCATGTCGCAAAATTTTGCTACCTTTGCCCAATGAAAACTAAATTACAGAAATAAAACCTTAACAACCACTACAAAACAATGATTAACAAGCAACTACTCAATCCGCAGAGCATTGTCGTCATCGGCGGCAGCAACAACGAGCAGAAGCCCGGCGGCGCCATTGTGCGCAACCTCAAGCAGGGCGGTTTCAAGGGCCAACTGAGCATCCTCAACCCCAAGGAGGCCGAGGTGCAGGGCATCAAGGCGGTGCAGGACATGAAGGACCTGCCCAACGCCGACCTGGCCATCCTGGTGGTAGCCGCAAAATACTGCCCCGACTATGTTGACTACCTCACCGAGCACAAGGGCGTGAGGGCGTTTATCATCATCTCGGCCGGCTTTGGCGAGGAGACCCACGAGGGCCTGCTGCTGGAGCAGCACATCCTCGACACCTGCGAGAAGTGGGGCGCCGCGCTCATCGGCCCCAACTGCATCGGCCTGATGACCAACAACCACCACAGCGTGTTCACGCGTCCCATCCCCGCGCTTGACCCCAAGGGCGCTGACTTTATCAGCGGCTCGGGCGCCACGGCCGTGTTCATCCTGGAGTCGGCGGTGACCAAGGGCCTGCAGTTCAACTCGGTGTGGAGCATCGGCAACGGCAAGCAGATTGGCATCGAGGACGTGCTTGAGTACATGGACGAGCACTTCGACCCCGAGCATGACTCGAAGGTGAAGCTGCTGTATATCGAGAACATCTCCCACCCCGAGCGCATGCTCAAGCATGCCCGCTCGCTCATCGCCAAGGGTTGCCGCATCGCAGCCATCAAGGCGGGTTCGAGCGAGAGCGGCAGCCGCGCCGCCTCGTCGCACACCGGCGCCATCGCGTCGAGCGACACCGCCGTGGACGCCCTGTTCCGCAAGGCGGGCATCGTGCGCTGCTACTCGCGTGAGGAGCTCACCACCGTGGGCTGCGTGCTCACGCTGCCCGAGGTCACCGGCCGCAACGTGGCCATCGTGACCCATGCCGGCGGCCCCGGCGTGATGCTCACCGACGCGCTGTCCAAGGGCGGCATGAACGTGCCCATGCTCGACAAGACGATTGGCGAGGAATTGAAGGCACAGCTCTATCCGGGCTCGTCGGTGGCCAACCCCATCGACTTCCTGGCCACAGGCACTCCCGAGCACCTGGGCATCGCCATTGACTACTGCGAGAAGCGCTACGACAACGTGGACGCCATCGTGGTCATCTTTGGCACCCCGGGCCTGGTGCCCTGTGACGACGCCTATGCCGTGCTGCACGAGAAGATGCTCACGTGCAATAAGCCCATCTTCCCCGTGCTGCCGTGCCTCAACACCGCCGGCCGCGAAGTGAAGGATTTCCTAGCCAAGGGGCATGTGAACTTTGCCGACGAGGTGGACCTGGCGCACGCCCTGGTGCGCGTCATCGACACCCCCAAACCCGCCCCCACCGACAACCTGTGCCCCGATGTTGACGCCGCCGCCGTGCGCCGCATCATCGACGGCATCAAGGAGGACGGATACATCGCTCCCGAGCAGGTGCGCGCTCTGCTGCAGGCTGCCGCCATCCCCGTTGTCCCCGAGGCCGTGTCGAGCAACTGCGACGAGCTTGTCGGCGCTGCCCGCCAGATGGGCTATCCCATCGTGGTCAAGGTCGTGGGTCCCGTGCACAAGAGCGACGTGGGCGGCGTGACGCTCAATGTCAAGGACGACGAGCAACTCAAGGCCGAGTTTGACCGCATGATGCAGATTCCCGACGCCACCGCCGTGATGATTCAAAAGATGATTAGCGGCACCGAGTTGTTCATCGGCGCCAAGTACGAGCCCCGCTTCGGGCACAACGTGCTGTGCGGCCTGGGCGGCATCTTTGTAGAGGTGCTCAAGGACGTGGCCATGGGCCTGGCTCCCCTGTCGCAGCCCGAGGCGCAGCAGATGGTGCGCTCGCTCAAGGGGTACAAGATTATCCAGGGCACCCGCGGCAAGCAGGGCCTGGACGAGGAGCTGTATGTCAAGATTATCCAGCGCCTGTCCACCATGCTGTTCCACGCTCCCGAAATCAAGGAGATGGACATCAACCCGCTGCTCGCCGGTCCCGACCACGTGACCGCCGTTGACGCCCGCATCAGGGTGGAGAAATAAGTCTACCGAGGCAGCCTCGGTCCACTAAACAATGACACTGCGACGTGTCCCGTGGACCGAGGCACCACCTCGGTTAACAACCTGCGAACATGGCCCTTAGCGAGAAGCAGCGACGCTGGATTGCCGACCACCCGCAACTCAGCCGGCACCAGTCCATGAAACGGCGGCACGACCGCCACGACTACAAGTCGCCCTGCATCTATATGATTACACTCGCCGTAAGAGGCCGTCGCCCGCTACTGGGCTCCATCTGTGACCCTGACAGCGGCCAATCATTGCCTTCATTCTGCCCGTCACCATTAGGAGAACGCATCGCGCAATGCTGGCGTGAGATTCCCCAACGCCACCCCCAGATAAGGCTCCTCTCCCTCCAGCTCATGCCCGACCACCTGCATGGGATTATCCACGTGACAGAACAACTGCCACGGCACTTGGGTCATGTCATCAATGGCTTCAAGGCAGGGTGTAAAAGGTCGCGCGCGAGCAATCGTTATCACCACTGTGGGAAGAAGGTTACAACGACCGCATCCTGAAAGGGAAAGGCCAACTCACCACCATGTTCAAGTACCTAAGTGACAATCCCCGCCGCCTATGGACAAAACGCAACCGGCCCGAGCGGTTCAGAACGCAGCAGGACATCAAGATTGGGGAGCATAACGTCACTGTCATGGGCAACAGTTTCCTGCTCAACAGCCCCAATAAGATTGCCGTGAAATGCCACCGCAACTTGAGCGACACCGAACTGGAACAAACAGTGGCCCGCTACCTGATGATGGCCCAACGTGGCGCAGTACTCGTCTCGCCGCGCGTCAGTCCTGGCGAGAAAGCAGTGATGGATATCATCCAAGCCGAGGGGTTCCCTTTCATTCAGCTGCTCGAGAACGGTTTCTCACCATTTTGGAAACCAGGAGGAAAGATGTTCGATGCCTGCGCAAGCGGCCAAGTGCTGCTCGTGGCCCCTTGGCCCTATCACTCTGACCGTCGCATCATTACCCGCGACCAATGCAACCAGCTCAACGACCTGGCAGCGCTCATTGCCACCATGTAGTATAGGAGAGCAACCGCATCCGTCCCCCTGGGTCATTGTCCCGTGGACCGAGGCACGCCTCGGTAACAAAAAGGGGGTAAAACCACCCATTCCGGCAGGCCACCCCCTCTCTCCCTTGTCTTGTGTTTGTTAATTTATATTAAAGATTGTGAAATCCACATCAAATGGGCTGATTTGTGGCAAGTTTGGCACGAAAACGTTTGGTCACTTACGGTGAAAGCAGTACCTTTGCACGCCGATTTTATCCAACAGTATTAGTCCCTTAGGCAATGTCATGTGGAATTTGGCCGTTCCGCAAGATGTTGTTGGGGCAATTAACGAACTATTAATAAGGATTTTAGAAAGTGGATACTTTAAGTTACAAAACCATTTCGGCCAAAGCCGAAACCGTTCAGAAGGAATGGGTGGTAGTCGATGCTACCGACCAGATTCTGGGCCGCTTGTGCTCGAAGGTTGCCAAGCTCCTCCGCGGCAAGTACAAACCCAACTACACCCCGCACGTTGACTGCGGTGACAATGTGATTATCATCAACGCCGACAAGGCCAAGATGACCGGCAAGAAGTGGACCGAGCACCAGTATGTGCGCTACACGGGCTATCCCGGCGGCCAGCGCTTCTCAACTCCCGCCATCCTGCAAGCCAAGTCCGAGACCAAGAAGGACCTGCGCAAGGGCATGCACCCCCTGTACATGCAAGTCATCAAGGGCATGCTTCCCAAGAACCGCTTGGGCGCCAAGCTGTTGAAGAACGTACACGTTTACAACGGCCCGGAGCATCCCCACGAGGCACAGCAACCCAAAGTTATTGAC
Organism: uncultured Prevotellaceae bacterium; assembly: GCA_937898675.1. Taxonomy (GTDB): domain Bacteria; phylum Bacteroidota; class Bacteroidia; order Bacteroidales; family Muribaculaceae; genus Sodaliphilus. The sequence continues at coordinate 19,185 of CALEJB010000032.1, read as the reverse complement.
ATTAACAAACTGAAATAAGAAGCATGGAACAGATTAATGCAGTAGGTCGCCGCAAAGCCGCTATCGCTCGCGTGTATGTCACCGAGGGCAAAGGCGAAATCACAGTGAACAAACGTCCGTTGGCAGACTACTTCCCCAACCCCATCCTGCAATATGTTGTCAAGCAACCGCTCAACACCCTCGAGGCCGCTGAGAAGTATGACATCAAGGTGAACCTGGTTGGCGGCGGTTACACGGGACAGGCCGAGGCCCTGCGTCTCGCCATCGCCCGCGCGCTCGTCAAGATCAACCCCGAGGACAAGAGCGCCCTCCGCAAGGAAGGCTTCATGACCCGCGACCCGCGTGCTGTCGAGCGCAAGAAGCCCGGTCAGCCCAAGGCCCGCAAGAGATTCCAGTTCAGCAAGCGCTAATCGCCGCCTGACGACGATTCAGCATCCCCCGGGATTGCTGCTTGCTACTCAATATATAATGTGGTGCGGCACGGCCTACATTTGCAGCCCTGCCGTCCGCGAAAAAGAGTTTAGTATCCAAATCGCATAGACTCACACTGGGAACTGCGGTGGCTACTGTGCGATTGATTTAGTCGAACGTAAACAATTTAAAAAACAAAACAATGCAAACACCCAATTTCGACCAACTGCTGGAGGCTACTTGCCACTTTGGTCACCTGAAACGCAAATGGAACCCCGCTATGGCGCCCTATATCTTCATGGAGCGTAACGGTATCCACATCATCGACTTATACAAGACCAGCGCCAAGCTGGAAGAGGCAGCAATCGCGCTGAAGAACATTGCCAAGAGCGGCAAGCGCATCCTGTTTGTTGCCACCAAGAAGCAGGCCAAGGACGTCACCCGCGAGCGTGCCATGAGCGTTGAAATGCCCTACGTCATCGAGCGTTGGCCCGGCGGCATGCTGACCAACTTCGCCACCATCCGCAAGGCTGTGAAGAAGATGGACGCCATCGACAAGATGAAAGAGGACGGCACCCTGGACAACATGTCCAAGCGCGAGAAGCTGCAGTTGAGTCGTCAGCGCGAGAAGCTGGACAAGAACCTTGGTTCCATCAAGGAGCTCAACCGCCTGCCCAGCGCCCTATTTGTTGTTGACGTGTGCAAGGAGCACATCGCCGTTGCCGAGGCCAACCGCCTGGGCATCCCCGTGTTTGGCATCGTTGACACCAACAGCGACCCCAACAGCGTGGACTTTGTGATTCCCGCCAACGACGACGCCAGCAAGAGCATCGACATCATCCTGGCTACCGTGTGCGAAGCCATCAAGGAAGGTCTTGAGGAGCGCAAGGTCGAGAAGATTGACAACAAGGACGAGGAGCAGGAGCAGGAAGAGGTTGAGGCAAGGCCCGCAAGGCCCCGCCGCCAGCGCATCCGCCGCAACGCAGCCCCCGAGGCTGAAGGCGCAGCTCCCGCCGAGGAGGCACCCAAGGCCGAGTAATCGGGCAACAACATAGAGATTAGCGGTCACACGGCCGCTAATCTTGAAATATAAATCATTAATTCACCAACTTCACATTTCAACCAAACAGAATTATGGCAGTAACCATCAATGATATCAAGAAGCTGCGCGACATGACCGGCGCCGGTTTGAGCGACTGCAAGAAGGCCCTCATCGAGAGCGAGAACGACATCAACAAGGCTATGGAGCTCATCCGCAAGCGCGGCCAGGCCATCGCCGCCAAGCGCGAAGACCGCCAGGCAGCACAGGGCATCGCCATCGCCAAGACCGACGGCAAGTTTGCCGCCATCGTTGCGCTCAAGTGCGAGACCGACTTCGTTGCCAAGAACGAGAAGTTCACCACCCTGGCCAAGGCTATCCTTGACCTGGCCATGGCACAGCAGCCCAAGAACCTCGACGAGCTGAACGCCATGCAGATGGACGGCAAGACCGTTGCCGAGCAGATTACCGCCCTGAGCGGCATCACCGGCGAGAAGATGGAGCTGGGCGCCTATGAGTGCCTGAATGCCCCCTCGACCGTTGTTTACAACCACTTCAACGGTATGCTGGCAGCGGCTGTTGCCTTCAACCAGGAGAACGTGAACGCCGATGTTGCCAAGGCTATCGCTATGCAGGTTGCTTCGATGAACCCCATCAAGGCCACCCGCGAGCAGATTGCCCAGGAGGTTATCGACGAGGAGCTGCGCGTCGCCATCGACAAGACCCGCGCCGAGCAGGTGACCAAGGCCGTTAACGCTGCCCTCAAGAAGGCCGGCTTTAACGAGTACTATTGCGCTACCGAGGAGCACCGCGACGAGGCCGTTCGCAAGGGTTACATGACCCAGGAGCAGTGCGACCAGGCCGTTAAGCTCATGGAGGAGACCGCCAAGCAGAAGGAGGCCAACATGCCCGAGGCCATGATTCAGAACATTGCCCAGGGCCGCCTGAACAAGTTCTATCAGGAGAACGTGCTGATGGAGCAGGTTTACGAGGCCGGTGAGAACAAGGAGACTGTTGCACAGTTCCTCGCTGCCGCCGACAAGGACCTCAAGGCCATTGACCTGAAGCGTGTCAACCTCAACGTGGACTAATGCCGCCGTTGAGCAACGATACACCCCGCTTATTTTAAGTTTCCAGTGTGATGGGAAATTAAAGGAAGCGTTTTCAACAACCAATCACTTTAATTTTGAGTAACACAAACAATTAAACAATGAAGACTTATCAACTGAACGCTGAGGCTCGTACCGACCTCGGAAAGAAGGCCGCCAAGGCGCTCCGCAAGGAGAACAAGATTCCCGTTGTCCTCAACGGTGGCAAGATGGTAGAACTGGACAAGGACGGCAACTACAACGGCAAGCTGCTTGCCGGCGAGAAGGTTGTCCCCGTTGGCCGTGACGGCAAGGCTGTCATCACCGCTGACCTGACCGTCAAAGCTGCTGACGTGCGCAAGCTCATCTACAGCACCGACGTGTGCGTCATCGACCTGACCTTTGAGGGCCAGACCCGCAAGGCTGTCCTGAAGGACCTGCAATTCCATCCCCTGAGCGACGCTGTCCTGCACATCGACCTGCTGGAGGTTTACGAGGACAAGCCCGTCGTTGTTGAGATTCCCGTGCACCTCGAGGGCCACGCTGTCGGTGTCAAGGCCGGTGGCAAGCTCTATCTGAGCATGAAGAAGGTGAAGGTTCGCGGCCTGTACAAGGACATCCCCGAGACCATCCTCCTCAATGTGGACGAGCTGGAAATCGGCAAGACCATCAAGGTGGGCGACTGCAAGTATGACAACTTTGAGCTCGTCAATGCCAAGGAGCTCGTTATCTGTGGTGTGCGCACTACCCGTAACGCTGCCGCCGCTGCCGCTACCGAAGAGGGCGAAGAGGGCGCTGCCGAGGGTGCTGAGGCTGCCGAGTAATCAGCAATACCGGGCGGCGGCGCAAGCCGCTGCTTGACACAATCCCCCCCTATGATATGAAATATCTCATTGCTGGCTTGGGAAACATTGGTGCCGAATACCAGGGGACCCGCCACAACATAGGATTCACAATATTGGATGCACTCGCCGAGGCATCCAATATTGTTTTCTCCACACAGCGCTATGGTGCCGTGGCCGAGATGCGCCTTAAGAACCAGCAGCTGGTGCTGCTCAAGCCCTCGACCTACATGAACCTGAGCGGTGAGGCGGTGCGCTACTGGCTCATCAAGGAGGGCATTGACCTCGACCACCTGCTGGTCGTGGTCGATGACATAGCCCTGCCCTTTGGACAAATCCGCATCAAGCCCAAAGGCAGCCCGGGCACGCACAACGGGCTGAAGAACATCACCCAGCTGCTGCAAAGCCAGCAGTGGGCGCGGCTGCGCTTTGGGGTGGGCAACGACTTCCCGCCCGGGGCGCAGGTGGACTATGTGCTGGGCTACCCCACCCCCGAGGAGCTGGCCGCCCTGCCCGAGCGCGCCCATGTGGCCGTCGATGCCATCAAGGCCTTTTGCCTGTCGGGCGCCACGTTTGCCATGAACAACTTCAACAACAAGTAACAGCCACGCCACGATGAATGAAGTGAGAATCGACAAATGGCTGTGGGCCACGCGCGTGTTCAAGACGCGCACCATCGCCACCACGGCATGCAAGCTGGGGCGCGTGACCATGGGCGGCATGCCCGTGAAGCCGTCGCACGGCATCAAGCCGGGCGACCGCATCGACGTGCGCAAACCGCCCGTCACCTACTCCTTTGAGGTGCTTGAGCTGCTCAACAACCGCGTGGGTGCCAAGCTGGTGCCCAACTACCTGAAGAACGTCACCAGCCAGGACCAGTTGCGCCTGCTCGAGATGGTGAAAATCGACGGTTTTGTCAACCGCCAGCGCGGCTTGGGGCGCCCTACCAAGAAGGAGGGCCGCGAGCTGCAGGAGTTTACCGACGACGCCTTCTTTGGGTTCGACGACCTGGACATGCCCGCAGCGGCAGGCGAGCCGCAGATTGACGACGCCTTTGACTGGGAAGACGAGGAGAACCCCCTGTGGACCCAAGAGGACGAAGACCGCCTGAATGCCGAAATCGCCAAACGCAAGGGGTGATTTAGTGAGGAGTGAGGAGTGAGCTAATAACTCCCGCTGTGGGGGGTGCGGCGGCAAAAGTCCACAAAGCGGCAATATATGCAATATTTGTCGGTGAGCGCCTGTGGCGCCTGGCCGTAGCCGTCGTTGTAAAGCCTGCTGATGACGGTCTCCATCTGCTTGAGGAAGTCCTGTGCCACGGGGTCGTCCATGCTAAACACATAATCCTCATTGGTTTGACTCCTGCCCGAACCGGTGGTCTTGAAGACACCGCTCTCTTTCATGGCCTTGATTTTGTATATCACAGGCTGGATCCTCGTGACATCGGAATGCTCTTGGATATAAGCATAGCAATAGAGCATCAGCTGCAAGATGGCCTTGCGGCGGTCCTTGGCCGTGGGCTCGAACAGTTCAGGAAGGCCCGAGACGCCGTTGAACTTCGTGGCATCGCTGCCGGTCTTGTAATCCACAATGCGCACGGTGCCGTCGGTCAGGCGGTCGATGCGGTCGGGATAGTATTTGAATTTAAACGTCTGGCCGCCTATTGTCAAGGGGAGTTCATGTTTCTCTTCACACTCCAGTATGGTGAAAGGAGCGTTGCACTTGTCGTGCTCAAGAACAAAGTTCACGTAGCTCTTGATGGTGTCGATGAGCATCCATGCCTCGCCAACAAGCGGGCTGTCATCGGGTTGTGACTGGTGAAGGTAGGTCCGCTTGATGTTGCGGATCACTTTTTCGTCAAGCTCATTGTTCTGGAATTTCTCAATATCCACGGGATAGAAAGTCCGCTCTTTTTTATCACTGTAGTAACAGTCCATGAGCGTATCGTGGATGATGGTGCCAAACTGGTCCGCATCCATGAAGTCACTCACCTCATTGTCATCGTTCAGGCCCTGAATATTGCTCATATAAAACTGCAGCGGGCACATAATAAACTTGTTGATTGCGCTGGCTGACAGACACTTATCGCCATTCATGTAGCGCTGGCGCGCCGTGCCGTCGTTGGGCACAGTGATGGGCACGGCATCGGAGCCATTGACCCTGGTGATCATCTCGACGTGCTTGACGGGAATGCCATAGACCTTCTCGAGCTGGGTGATGTAGCGCGAAGGCTCACCCGGCGAAGTGTCCTGAGTGCTTGAGTCAAAGACGAGCTTCACGCTGCCTGCGCGGCCCAGCAGACGATAGAAATTGTAGGCCATGACCGCCTCTTGCTGCTCGGCGGTGGACATGCCACAGGCGCGGCGGATGTAGTCGGGGATAAACGAGTTGACGCCGCGATGCCGCGGCAATGTGCCCTCGTTGGCCGACAGCATGACAATGTTGTCAAAGTCCAGTCCGCGCGTCTCGAGCAGTCCCATGACCTGCAGGCCACGCAACGGCTCACCGGAGAACGGCACCACTGCCGCCGCCGCCAAGCGGTCGATGAGATAGAACACCGAATTGAGTTGCAACGCTTGTCCACAGTCGTTGAGGGCATGCTTGAGCTGGTTGAGCACATCGGAGTACATGACCAGGAAGGCCTGCTGCAAAGGCAAAATCACATCACTCGTGTCGGCGTCGTCATCGGCGGTTGCGCCACAAGCCCTCTGCATCTTGTTGCAGAGCAGGTCGCAGAACCGCAGCAGTTGGCCGATGTATTGCTGTCGGCCCTGCCCGTCGGCGTCGGCAGCAGGAATGAACAAATCCTCAAATTCCCTTCCCATGAAAACGTCGGCGGTTATCCTGAAGGGATTGCCCTTGTCCACCAAGCTCGCTTTGAGTTCAAAGGCGTCACGCGTGAAATAGCGCTTGATGACCGGGTGGGACAGGATGTCATACACATCCTCGCGGTAATAAGTCCATACGCCCTTTTCGTTGGTCGCCTGCTGGTGCATGCGCGCCACGATGTGCATCAGCGACACGATACCCGAGCTGCGCAAGGGATAGCCCAGCGTCACATTGAGGTCATCGATGCCGTCCAACGAGTGGAGCAGCGGAATGAGCAGGCTCTCGTCGGGCAGCACGATGGCCGTCTCTATATTGGCATTCGCTATATCTACCATGCCTCGCACCACCTTGGCCTGTCCCACGCTCGAGGGCACGGCCACTACACTGATGTCGGGGCAAATCGTTTGCCGTGTGTCCAACTGTTTGGCCCCAAACCGCTTGCAATAGCCATCAATGAGCAGCACCGCGGGGTTGCCCGGGGCTTTTTCGCGCAAGTTTGCCAGGCCGGCATCGTCCCACCAGAAGTCAGCCAAGCCCTCGCGCTTGAAATGGTCAAAGAGACCGACCTCGGCAGCCGACAGCACGCCAAAGGCCACAAACACCAATTTCTTATAGGGAATCGTCACGGGCGGTTGCTCGGCAGCAAGACGCAGTTGGCGGCCGGGCGACACAAGCCCCTTGTCCCGCAGGGCATCGTGATAGCCCTTGTAGATGCCGGCCAGCGCATTCCACAGGCTCATGAACTCCTCTTTTACCCGTCCGTCGGCTTGAGCCTCCCCAGTTCCTTTATCCTTGCCGTGCTGCCACATGGCGGCATCGGCGCTCTTGTCAAAGAATGCAGTGAACAGGTTGTCGCCGAAAATCCTTTTCACTTTCTCCTCGACCTCGGGGGTGAGGTAGTTGCTGCTCAAATCATGCAGGTCTTTGAGATTGCAGTATAATTTGCCGGCATCGGTCAACGACTTGTCAATATCGTTGAAGTCGCCGATGATGAGTTGGGCCCAATAGATGAAGCGGTCAAACTCCTGGGCGTGGTCGCCCACAGCAGCGCAATATGCCTTGTAGAGGGCAAACAGCATGTCGATTTCGCCGGCAGTAGTGGTGGCGGTGAATTGGGCAACGAGTTCGTTGACAGATGTCACGCACGGCATCAGGTGGGGTGCGGTCAGCCCCGACGCCATGTCGGCGTCAACGAGTTCGCGCTGCAGATAGTGGATAAAAAACTGGCCGCTGCGGCGATTGGGGAACACAAAACAGTAATCCTCAAGGCCCTTGGCGTCTCTATAATGCTGTGCCACCTGTTGCAGGAATGGAGTCATGTCAGTTAGGAGTTAGGAGTTAGGAGTGGGGTGTTATCAGTTATTTGCGAATGAGCATTGCCAGCCTGAGGGTCATGTCAAACAGCACGAGTTTGCCGTTGCCGTTGCCGGCGATGTCGCGGCTGGCGCGCTCCACCTCGGCGGTCATGCCCTCGACATTGCGCTCGTTGATGAACGGGGAGAACCGCGTCGAGAATGCTTCTTCGTCGCGGGAGAGATAGTTGAGGGCGGGATTGTGCAGGTTGTAGATAAAGTTTTCGCGAATCTGTCGCGCGGCATAGGCGAGGAAACGCTGCACCTTCTCACGCTTGAGGTCGGCGGCATGGTCGCTCCAGGCGCGCAGTTTCACCAGGTCGTGGACGTAACTGAGGCGCATGAGCTCGACAAAGCGTTCCCTGAAGTCGTGGAACTCGCTGTCGGTCTCGACCATGCGCTCGGCCATGTTCACGTTGCCGTCGGCGGGAGCGGCGATGGCCAGCGCGTCCTGGCGGTCCATGCCGTAGCGGTCGCACAGGTAGCTGGCAATCAAGTCGGTTGAGGGCTTGCGCAGCTCGATGCGCTGGCAACGCGACAAGATGGTGCCCAGTATGCCCTTCTCGTTGTCGCTCACGAGGATGAATTTGCAGTCGTCAAAGGGTTCCTCGATGAGTTTGAGCAACTTGTTGGCGGCCTCCTCCTTGAGTTTCTCGGGCAGCCACATGATCAGCACCTTATACTTGGCGGTATAGGCGCTCAAGGTCATCTTGCGCATGATGGTGTCGGCCTCGCGGACAAAAATCTGGGGCTGGGCGTTATCGTTCTTGAGCAGTGCGAGCCAGCGCTGGTAATCCTCGACAGGACTGCCCGTGAGGAACTCGCGCCACTCGTCGATGTAGTCATCGCTGTCGCAGGGGCTGTTGCTGTCGCCCTTGCGGTTGGTAAACGGGAACGAGAAGTGCGTGTCCACTTGGTTGAAGGACTGGTGCTGGCGGCACATGGGGCATACGCCGCACGAGTCGCCGCCGTCATGGTGCTGGCAATGCAGATACTGTGCGGCGGCACGCGCCAGCGCCAGTTTGGGGACGCCAGGCTCGCCGTGCAGCAGCAAGGCGTGTGGCAGGCGGTCGTTGTCAATCATACGGCGGATTTGGGCTATCGCAAGTTCATTTCCCAGGATTTCACTGAATTTCATGATGCTTCTTTTTTTCGTTGTGTAAAGATACTGCTTTTTTTCCGAAAACGCGTCACACATGAACACAAAAAACAAGAATTTGTTTCGCGTGTGCACTATTTGCACTCCGTTGCCGCTTTGCGGGCAAGGTAGGCGGCATCTCGGCAAAAAAAACAAGCCCGCTTGTTTTGTTTTGCGCTCGATTTGCACTACCTTTGCTCATCATGGCAGACAAGATGACACCCGAGCAGCGGCACCATTGCATGAGCCGCATACGCAGTCGCGACACCAAGCCCGAAATGGTGGTGCGCCGCTGGCTGTGGCGCCAGGGTTTCCGTTACAGGCTGTGCGTCAAGAGCTTGCCAGGTCGCCCCGACATTGTGATGCGCAAGTGGCGCACCGTCGTGTTTGTCAACGGCTGTTTCTGGCACGGGCACGACTGCTGCAAGCACCGCCCCGCCACCAACGCCCGGTTCTGGCACGACAAAATTGAGTGCAACCGCGCCCGCGACGCCCGCAACCAGGCGCTGCTGCAGGCGGCAGGATGGCATGTGCTGGTGGTGTGGGAATGCCAGCTCACGCCCAAGCGCCGCGCCGACACGCTGCGCACCCTGGACCTGCTGCTGAGCGAAATCGTGCTGCGGCGCAACGGCGCACCGCAGCCGCGCCCCTACGGCGAGCCCGACCCCGGTACCGCCATCGCCGCCGAGCCTGAATAGCCATCACGCGCGCCATTGTTCCAAATTATAATTTGTGGTCGGCAAAATCCTTTTTTTTCAATATCTGAAAAAAGTATAAAAACGACAAACTGTAAGTCAAACTATAGAAAAAGTACCTTTTTGGGGTATATTATTGTTAAAAAGTGCACTTTTCAAATGCCTGCAAATTAGGTAGTTTAACAATGGTTTTCGGGTGACGAAAAAAGGTGCTGAAAATATTTTGCCAATAATAAAATATTGCCTAATTTTGCCCGTGACTACAGCGTGCGGCGTCCGGCGCCGGTTCCTGCAAGTCACCATCATTGGCATCCGGTCCGCGGCAGCAATGTTTCGGGCCTGATGTTGAGCGAAATGAAACAACCTTTTTAGTTCATTTATAAACAAAACTTTTTTTTAAAAACAAACAAAATGGAGATCAAAACGGCAATGGCCGGGACACTCGAATCCGGCGACATTTTCATCCAGATTGCGCCCAACGACAACGCTGGACTGCACATTGATCTTGAAAGCACGGTGGCCTATCAGTTTGGCGACCAAATCAAGAAAGTTATCACCGAGACCCTGCAGGGCCTGGGCATTGACCAAGCCGAGGTAAAAGCCACGGACAAGGGAGCCCTGGACTGCACCATCCGCGCCCGCGTGACGGCAGCCGCCGTTCGCGCCACCGGCAAGGACGTGTGGGCCGACTAATTAACCCATCTGAACCTAATCAAAAGAGAAAATTGTTATGCAACGACTCAGAAGAACAATGATGTTTGTCCCCGGCAACAACCCGGGTATGATGGCCGACGCCCACATATACGCTCCCGATTCAATCATGCTTGACCTCGAGGACTCTGTCTCGATGGCCGAGAAGGACGCTGCGCGTCTGCTTGTACACAACGCACTCAAGACCATTGACTACGGCACGACCGAAATGGTGGTTCGCATCAACCCGCTGAACACCCCTTACGGCAAGAAGGACGTTGAGGCAGTGGTAAAGGCTGGCGTTCACGTCATCCGCATGCCCAAGACCGAGACCGCCGAGGAGGTAGTAGAACTCGAGAATGAAATCATCAAGGTGGAGACCGAACTGGGCTGCGTGGGCCGCACCCAGATCATGGCTGCCATCGAGAGCACGCTGGGCGCGCTCAACGCTTATGCTATCGCAACCGCCAGCAAGCGCATGATGGGTATCGCCCTGGGCGCCGAGGACTACTGCGCTAACCTGAAGGCACAGCGCACGACGGGCGACTCGCCCTTCTTCGGCATGGAGCTGCAAATGGCTCGTCAATGCATCGTGACGGCTGCCCGTGCTGCCGGTATCGATGCCCTGGACACCGTGTTCAGCAACCTCAACGACATGGACACCTTCCGCCGCGAGGTTGAGATGATTAAGGCAATGGGCTTCGACGGCAAGTCGATCATCAACCCCCGCCAAATCGAGGTTGTCAACGAGGTATTCGCCCCCAAGGAGAAGGAAATTGAGAAGGCCAAGACCATCATCGCCGCCATCAAGGAAGCCGAGAAACGCGGCTCGGGCGTGATTGCCGTTAACGGCAAGATGGTTGACCGCCCCGTGGTTTTAAGAGCACAACGTACCATCGACCTGGCCATTGCGTCGGGCATCTTGACAAAGGAGGACTTAGCATGAACAGTATCAAAGATAGAGCAGCCCTGATTGCCGCTGCTGCCAAAGAAATGGGCAAGGAAGTCTATAACGACTCCAACAAGAAGAAGGACACCACGCCGCGCCACGAGCTGCAGCGCCAGAGCACTAAAGTTGTCACCCTCGAGGAAGCCATCCGCCGCAGCGGCCTCAAGGACGGCATGACCATCTCGTTCCACCACCACTTCCGCGGCGGTGACAAGGTCATCAACATGGTTGTCGCCAAGCTCGCCGAGATGGGTTTCAAGAACCTGAGCCTGGCATCGTCGAGCCTCATCGACGTGCATGAGCCGCTCATCGAGCACATCAAGAACGGCGTCATCACCGAGTTGCAGACCAGCGGCCTGCGCGGCGCCCTCGCTACCGAGGTATCGCACGGCCTGATGGAGAAGCCCGTGATCTTCCGCTCGCACGGTTCGCGCGGCAGCGCCATCGTGAGCGGTGAACTCAAGATTGACGTCGCCTTCCTGGGCGCATCGTCGAGTGACCCTCTGGGCAACGCCTGCGGATACTCGCGCAGCGAGAATGCCAAGAGCATCTGCGGTTCGCTGGGTTATGCCCTGCCCGACGCCAAGTATGCCAAGCACACCGTCATCCTTACCGATGACCTGGTTGACTATCCCAACACCCCCAACTCCATCAGCGAGGCCGACGTTGAGTCGGTAGTCGTTGTTGACTCGGTGGGTGACAGCAGCAAGATTTCCTCGGGTGCCATCCGCGACACCAAGAATCCGCGCGACATCCTCCTCGCCAAGCAGGCTGCCAAGGTTGTCGAGAACAGCGGCTATTTCCAGGACGGTTTCTCGCTGCAGACCGGTTCGGGCGGCGCTTCGCTGGCCGTGACCAAATACCTGCGCCAGGGCATGATTGACCGTGGCATCAAGGCCAGCTTTGCACTGGGCGGCATCACCAGCCACATGGTGAAGCTGCACGAGGAGGGCCTCATCGAGCGTCTGGTTGACGTGCAGTCGTTTGACAAGGTTGCCGCCGAGTCGCTCAAGAACGACCCGATGCACAAGGAGGCTACCGCCAACGAGTATGCTTCGGCTCAGGAGGCCGGCTCCGCAACCCACTTCCTGGATGTTGTCATCCTGTCGGCTCTCGAGGTTGACGTCAACTTCAACGTCAACGTGCTCGTGGGCAGCGACGGCATCATCCGCGGTGCCATCGGCGGTCATCCCGACACTGCCGAGGACAGCGCCCTGTCGGTTATCGTGTGCCCGCTGCTGCGCGGCCGCATCCCTTGCGTCGTTGACGAGGTGACCACGCACATCACCCCGGGCAGCAACGTTGACGTTGTCGTTACCGAGTACGGTATTGCCGTTAACCCCGGCCGTCCCGAAATCAAGGAGCGCCTGGTAGCCGCCGGCCTCAACATCGTGGACATCCGCGACCTGGCAGCCAAGGCCCGCAGCATCATCGGCGATCCCGCTCCCCTGCCCTTTGGCGACAAGGTTGTGGGCATCGTGATGAACCGCGACGGCTCGGTACAGGACGTAATCAAGAACATCGTGGGCTAACCCCCATCGGACCTACTTATTTTATCAACATCAGCGATGGAGATTACGCTTGAAGCTCTTCTGCACAGTCGTGACGACCGTCAACGCCTGCAGCAGGAACTGCTCAGCAGCCACCCCGACGGCACACTCGTGTGCCTCACCGTGGTGATGCCTGGCAGCGTCAAGCGTAATCTCTGTTCGGTGGTGACAGCTCAAGCGGCCATCACTGCGCTGCTCAATCGCATGGGCGACAACGTCCAAGCAGTGACTGCGCGTGACCTGCCCACCGGCTATGAGGCCTACCTCATCAGCGGATTGCCGGCACTGGAGGCCAAACGCGTGACATGTGACATCGAAGACAGCCACCCGCTCGGGCGGCTGTTCGACATTGATGTCATCGGTCCCGACGGCGCTCCCATCAGCCGCGAGACAGTGGGGAGAGCGCCCCGCCGCTGCCTGCTGTGCGACCACGAAGCCCGCTGGTGCATGCGCAACCACAGCCACTCGCAGCAGGAGCTGATGGCACACATCCAAGAGATGATTGACGAGTATGTACGATAACAACTTCGACATCTGCGACATGCCGCTCTCGATGCGGTCCAACAGGACCCGCGTGGAGCAATTCCTTGCCGGGAACGGCCTGCGGCTCGAAGACGTGGACTACTATGCCGCCGTGACCGACGAGGATGGCAACATCATCGCCGGCGGCGGACTGAAACACGATGTTATCAAGTGCATCGCCGTTGGCGCCGCCGCCCGCGAGACCGGCTTGACCAACCGCCTCATCAGCCACCTCATCGCGATGGCCACCCAACAGGGCGTTACCACAGTCAAGGTCTACACCAAGCCCGAGAACCGCAAAGTTTTTGAGAGTATGGGATTCTCGGTCATCGCCGCCGCACCCCGCGCCATCTTGATGGAAAACGGCGTGCGCGGCATCGGGGCCTACTGCGACTACCTGCGCCGCACGCGCGGCGACAGGCCCGACGGGGCTGCCGCCATCGTGATGAACGCCAACCCGTTTACCCTGGGGCACCGCTACCTCGTTGAGCAGGCCGCAAGGCAGGCATCGACCCTCTATGTCATCGCCGTGCGCGAGGACCGCGGGGAGTTCAGCTATGCCGAGCGGCTGGCCATGATCGAGGCGGGCTGCCGGGGGCTGGGCAACGTGGTGGTGGTTGAAGGCAGCGACTATGCCGTGAGCGAGGTGACCTTTCCCACCTATTTCCTCAAGCAGGTGACCGACGCCACCGACACCCACATCACGCTGGACTTGGACCTGTTTGCGCGCCACATCGCGCCCGCGCTGGGCGTGACCACGCGCTGCGTGGGCAGCGAGCCTGTTGACCAGCTGACGGCACGCTACAACCAGCTCATGCTGCAGCAGTTGCCGGAACAGGGCATTGCCGTCAACACCATTGAGCGCCTCGCGCTCGAGGGTGACGGCCAGGCCGTGAGCGCCTCGCGCGTCCGCCAGGCGATGCAGGACGGCTCGCTGAGCCGCGCCGCCGCACTGGTGCCAGGCACCACGATTCCCGCCGTCATCGCCCACATGGCTGCCGACGCCCTGCGCACCGAACTCTACACCACGCCCAAGCCCGGGCTGGTGGACCGCAACGACAACGGCGCCCACAGCGACATGAACGTGCCGCTGATGCTTGCAAGCATCGACGCCCTGTTGCCCCATTTCGTCAAGCTGGCGCAATGCGGCAACACCGACGCCGAGACCATCCGCCAAATCGGCATCGCTGCCGAGCGCGACATGCTGCAAGCCACGGCAGGAGTGAACACCCACCGCGGCGCCCTGTTTGCCCTGGGTCTGACGGTGCATGCGGCTGCAATGCTCATGGCCATCGACGGCAAGGTGGAGCAGGACCGCCTGCGCCACGCCATCATGCAGACCGCCGTCCGCTTCACGCCCACGGCAGGCACCCACGGCAACGACGCCGTGAGCGCCCACCATGTGGCCGGAGCGCTTGACCTGGCCAAGGGCGGCTATGAACAGCTGTTCGGCGAATGGCTGCCCGCCTACCGCATGTGGCGCGACAGCGACAAGGACACCGCCTGCCACCGCCTGCTGCTGCTGGTCATGAGCGGGCTGGACGACACCAACGTCATCCACCGCGCGGGCTATGACACGGCACAGCGCGTCAAGCAGGAGGCGCGGGCGTTGCTCAACGCCTTCAGCCTGCAGGGGCTGGAACAGATGAACCGCGACTACACCGCGCTCAACATCTCGCCCGGCGGGGCGGCCGACATGGTCGCGCTCACCATATTCATTTGTACAATACTGAATTAAATAACTCTAATAACATTACAGTTAACAATCAAAATTTTATCATGGTAGAATTAATCAATCAAGGAGTTTACTTACTGAATGGTACCGAGATTCGCACCGACGCTGCCGGCATGCCCAGCGCCGACGAGGCTCGTGAGAACACTATCACCTACGGCATCCTGCGCTCACACGACGTGGATGGCAGCAAGGGCAAGAAGATGCGCATCCGCTTTGACGCGATGATGTCGCACGACATCACCTACGTGGGCATTATCCAAACGGCACGCGCCAGCGGCCTGGAGAAGTTCCCCCTGCCCTACGCCATGACCAACTGCCACAACTCGCTGTGCGCCGTGGGCGGCACCATCAACGAGGATGACCACGTGTTCGGTCTCTCGGCAGCCAAGAAGTATGGCGGCATCTATGTTCCCGCTAACCAGGCCGTTATCCACCAGTTTGCCCGCGAGGCAATGGTGAAGTGCGGCAACATGATTCTGGGCAGCGACAGCCACACCCGTTATGGCTCGCTGGGCAATATGGGCGTTGGCGAAGGCGGCGGCGAGCTCGTTAAGCAGTTGCTGCGCAACACTTGGGACATCAACGCTCCCGAGGTTGTCCTCGTGTGGCTGGAAGGCGCACCCCGCAAGGGTGTAGGCCCCCACGATGTTGCTATCTCGCTCGTCAAGGCCACCTTTGAGAGCGGCTTTGTAAAGAACAAGGTGCTCGAGTTTGCAGGCCCCGGCGTGAAGAACCTGCCCATCGACTTCCGCAACGGCATCGACATCATGACCACCGAGACCACTTGCTTGAGCTCGATTTGGGTCACCGATGACGAGGTGAAGCACCACTACGAGCTGCACAAGCGTCCCGAGGACTTCCGCGTGCTCGAGCCCGGTGAGGTAGCTTACTACGACAGCATGATTCGCATCGACCTCTCCAAGCAGGAGTCGATGATTGCCCTGCCCTACCACCCCAGCAACGCCTTCACCATCCACGAGTTGCAGGCCAACCCCGTTGAGATTCTGCGCAAGGTCGAGGAAGACACTAAGAAGCGCTTTGGCGACAAGGTTGAGTGCAACCTCGTTGACAAGGTGGTCAACGGCAAGGTTTGCGCCGACCAGGGTATCATCGCAGGCTGCTCGGGCGGCACCTATGACAACCTGAGCGCTGCCGCTGCCATCATGCGCGGCAAGACCATCGGCAACGACTACTTCACCATGAGCGCCTATCCGCAGTCGGTACCCGTTTACATGGCTACCGTGCGCGAGCGCATCGTTGAGGAACTGCTCGAGGCTGGCACCATCATCAAGCCCGCCTTCTGCGGTCCTTGCTTCGGCGCCGGTGACGTGCCCAGCAACAATGGCCTGAGCATCCGCCACACCACCCGCAACTTCCCCAACCGCGAAGGCTCGAAGCCCGGTCAGGGCCAGATTTCGCTGGTTGCCCTGATGGACGCCCGCTCCATCGCTGCCACCGCAGCCAACGGCGGCGTTATCACCGCTGCTACCGATGTTGACTACACCGACGACCACAAGCCTTACCAGTACGACGCCAGCATCTATGAGCGCCGCGTTTACTACGGCTTTGGCAAGGAAGACACCGACATCGCCCTGCGCTACGGTCCCAACATCAAGGACTGGCCCAAGATGTATCAGATGCAGGACAACATGCTGCTCGAGCTGGCAGCCGTTATCCACGATCCCGTGACCACCACCGACGAGTTGATTCCCTCGGGCGAGACCTCGAGCTACCGTTCCAACCCGTTGAAGCTCTCCGAGTTTGCCCTCTCGCGCCGCGTGCCTGAGTACGTTGGCCTGAGCAAGCGCATCCAGGAGCAGGACCACGAGCGCCGCGACGGCAAGTGCCCGCAGCACATCATCGACGCCCTGGCCAAGGTGGGTGCCAGCGCCGACGACACCTCGTTTGGTTCGTGCGTATTCGCCAACAAGCCCGGTGACGGCTCGGCCCGCGAGCAGGCCGCATCGTGCCAGAAGGTGCTGGGCGGCGACGCTAACATCTGCTACGAGTATGCCACCAAGCGCTATCGCAGCAACTGCATCAACTGGGGTATCGTTCCCTTCACCATCGCTCCCGATGTTGAGTTCAACTACAACCCCGGTGACATGGTATTCGTTCCCGGCATCCGCGAGGCCATCCTCGGCGGCAAGGAGGAAATCGATGCCAAGGTTATTGCCAGCGACGGTGTTCACGACCTGCACCTCTACTTCCAGAACCTGACCGCCGACGAGCGTCAGATTCTGGCCGAGGGCTGCCTGATGAACTTCTATGCTGCCCAAAAGAAGTAATTGCCACGCCGTGCGCCCTGCGGGTTGGTCCCGCAGGGGGCCGGCAGCAATACTGTCCAAAGAATAATCCAAACAAACTTTTAATTAACCAATATCAACTGATTTAAACAACAAATCATGGAGAAAATCAAAATGACCACTCCCCTGGTGGAGATGGACGGCGACGAGATGACCCGCATCCTGTGGAAGATGATCAAGGACGAACTTATCCTCCCGTTTGTGGACCTCAAGAGTGAGTATTACGACCTGGGCCTGGTAAAGCGCGACGAGACCGGTGACCAAATCACCATCGACGCTGCCGAGGCTTGCAAGAAATATGGCGTTGGCGTGAAGTGCGCTACCATCACCCCCAACCTCAAGCGCATGGACGAGTACAAGCTGCACAAGATGTGGAAGAGCCCCAACGGCACCATCCGCTCGATTCTCGACGGCACCGTGTTCCGCGCTCCCATCACCATCCCGAGCATCAAGCCCGTTGTCAAGAACTGGGAGAAGCCCATCACCATCGCCCGTCACGCCTATGGCGACGTTTACAAGAGCGTTGAGCTGCGCGCTAACGAACCCGGCGTTGCCAAGCTCGTCTTTGACGGCGAGAGCGGCGAGCACCAGGAGGTAGTTATCCACGAGTTCAAGGGCGCCGGCGTGCTCCAGGGCATGCACAACCTCGACAAGTCCATCCGCTCGTTTGCACACAGCTGCTTCAAGTATGCCATCGACACCAAGCAGGACCTGTGGTTCTCGACCAAGGACACCATCAGCAAGCAGTATGACGCTCAGTTCCGCATCATCTTTGAGGAGGTTTATGAGCAGGAATACAAGGCCAAGTTTGAAGAGCTGGGCCTGGAATACTTCTACACCCTCATCGACGATGCCGTTGCACGCGTGATCCGCAGCAAGGGCGGTTACATCTGGGCTTGCAAGAACTATGACGGTGACGTCATGAGCGACATGGTCAGCACCGCCTTTGGCTCGCTGGCAATGATGACCAGCGTGCTGGTTAGCCCCGACGGCAACTACGAGTACGAGGCCGCTCACGGCACCGTTACCCGCCACTACTACAAGTATCTGAACGGCGAGGAGACCTCCACCAACCCCATGGCTACCATCTTTGCATGGAGCGGCGCCCTGCGCAAGCGCGGCGAGAAGGACGGCATCCAGGAGCTCATGACCTTTGGCGACCAGCTCGAGGCTGCTTGCTTCGACACCCTGAACGCTGGCATCGTGACCAAGGACCTCGTGAACCTGATGGAAGGCGTTGAGGCTAAGGCTGTCAACAGCGCCGACTTCATCAAGGCCATCCGCACCAACCTCGAGAAGCGCCTCGACTAACTCCACCCGACGCTTCCCGCAAAGGGAAACCGCTAACCGAGAGGACTGAGACATGGTAATGTCTCAGTCCTCTTGATTATACACAAAATTTGAAAAAATCCATTTCGATGTTAAAAATCAACATTTGCAGCACTCATCATTAAAACTTTTTTGTATATTTGCAGTCGGTTAGCTAACCGAACATTTTATAAAGAAGCGTTTCGCTTTAACTTGCGTTAGAAAACGTAGGAAATTTTCTGAAGATGCAAGGAAGCAAGCGGTTCTCACGCCATAGCGTGGGCTGCTATATCCTACATCTTTATCTTCGGGTTTCCTACGACCTTCTAACAAAGTGTGGCGATTCAGTTCACGCTTTTTGTGTTTTAACTAATAGCCTATGAGAACTGCATAGCCTGACGAATTAAATGAAACATAAATTTTTAACTCTTATTTTTGTGACTTTTACATTCTCGTTTATCAGTAATGCCCAAATCACAACCTATGAAGATTTTAAAGCATCCTGCGAAGATCTACTAATCTACAAGAACGCAAAAAAGGAAAAGATCGATTATGAGAAGACCGCCCTTTCCCTTGCAAACTTCTACCCTCTGGACAAGCATGATGCAGTCTCACATTCTGTCGTTTATGAAATCCCCGGTAAGACGAAAGACCAAATCTACGTTGAAGTAAACAACTACCCCAGTTCGGGATAAGATTACTCCCAAATAGAAAGTTGCTTTGAGTGTTCG
>CALEJB010000031.1 GCA_937898675.1 uncultured Prevotellaceae bacterium | reverse complement strand
AGGGCAACTGGGTGGAGGTGCAGATACGCAGCCGCCGCATGGACGACATCGCCGAGCGCGGCTTTGCCGCCCACTGGAAGTACAAACTCGGAGAGGGTGAGGAAGAGAAAGAACTGGCCGTGTGGCTCAGCACCATCACCGACATCCTCAAGGACCCCGAGCCCAACGCCATCGACTTCCTCGACACCGTCAAGCTCAACCTGTTTGCCAGCGAGATTGTCGTGTTCACCCCCAAGGGCGAACTCATCACCCTGCCCAAAGACGCCTCGGTGCTCGACGTGGCCTTCACCCTCCACACCGACCTGGGCACCCACTGCATCGCCGGCAAGGTGAACCACAAACTCGTGCCGCTGTCTCAGAAGCTCTCCAGCGGCGACCAGGTGGAAGTGCTCACCAGCCGCACCCAGAGCCCCAAAGCCGAGTGGGAGAAATTCCTCGTCACCGCCAAGGGCAAGTCGCGCCTGCATGCCGCCTTGCGCCACGAGCGCCGCCTCATCGTCGAGGAGGGCGAGAAACGCTTCATGACCTATCTGGCCGAGCGACACATCGAACTCACCAACGAGGTGCTGTCGCTGGCCATCTCCCGCGAGGGCGTGTCGGGCAAGGAGGAACTGTACTACATGATCGGCAACGACGAAATCTCGCTCAGCGACCAGATGATTGCCAAGAAGGCGGCCGGCGGACGCTTCAACTGGTGGCGCAACCCGTTCAAGGGCAAGGACACCGAGGTGCCGAAGACCACCGACACCCCCAAGGACATCGACACCAAGGCCATCTACCGCCTCGTCAACCACAACGGCGGGAGCAACTACCGCCTGGCCCGGTGCTGCCGTCCCATCCCCGGCGACGACGTGGTGGGCTTTGTCAACGACAACAAGGAGGTGGTCGTGCACAAGATGGACTGCCCCACTCTGGCGCGCCTCAAGGCCAGCTATGGCTCGCGCCTGCTCCAGACCGAGTGGGTGGGCCACAGCGACCGTTTCCTCGCCACCATCCACATCGAGGGCATTGACCAGAAAGGCATCCTGCAGACCATCGTCAACATCATCTCGACCAACATGTCCATCAACATGAAGAAGATGAACGTCACCTCGGACCAGGGCGTGTTTCGCTGCGACCTCGACGTGCTGGTCAGCGACGCGGCAGTGGTGACCAGCCTGTGCCGCGAAATCAAGAAAGTGAAAGGCGTCAACACCGCCACCCGCATGAGTTGACACCCATCAAGTGAACATAACGACAACGCAACGATATGGACAAGACCAAAAAGAACGACTACCTCGTCATCGCCCTGCTGGTGATTTCGGTAGTGCTCATCGCCACGGCACTCTTCTTTGGCAAGGAAGCAAGCCGCTCCTTCAGCTTTGAAGTAGGCAAGCCCTGGCTGTACCCGAGACTTGAAGCCGACTTCCAGTTTGACATCGAGCTGGACGAGGCCACCCGGCAACAGGTCACCGACAGCGTGGAACAGAACTTTGCCAAGATTTACACCCTCGACCGCAACAAAGGCCAGCAGCAATGCGCCCTGCTGTCACGGGCCCTCGCGGGCCATGCCGGCGGTCCCGCATTGGTTGAAGCCGTCGCAAAGCTGTATGACAACGGCATCGTTGACGACGCTGCCGCCAGCGACATACGCGCCGGCAGACAGATTCGTTTTCTGGTGGGCAACAACCAGTTGCAGGTCGTGGACAGCCACGGCATGAAGACAGCCAGCCAGGCCTACTCCTGGCTCGCCGACTCGCTGCGCTCCAACGCGGCCATCCAGCAGGCCATGCGCAGCGTGGAAATCAACCGCTTCCTGGTCCCCAACATGTCACTCAACGCCACCGAGAACGAGAAATGGCTGGGCGAAGCCCGTGACGAGGCCCTGCGGGCCCACTCGCTGGGCACCGTGCTCGCCAACGAGGTCATCATCACCCGGGGCGAGAAAGTGACCAAAGAAAAAGCGGCCGCCATCAACAGTTACCAGAATGAACTGGCCAGGCGCACCCAGGAGCGCAAGATGGACCTGCGCTACAACCTGGCGGGCCAGGTGCTCATCGTCGCCGTGCTCATGCTCGCCTTTTTCTACTTCATGAAGAGGCAACGCAACAAGGTGTTCTCCAGCATGCGGCGCATGGTGTTCCTCATCACCTTCATCACCGTGTTTGCCATCGCCGTGTTCCTGCTCGTGAGGTTCAAGTACAGCCTGCTGTATGTCATTCCATTCGGTCTCGTGCCCATCATCGTGTCGTCGTTCTTTGACGACCACACCTCATTCTTTGTCCTCGTCGTCACGGTGCTCATCTGCTCCCTTGTGGCGACCTCCAACCAGGCCGAATTCATCATCATGCAGACGATGGCGGGACTCATCGCCATTCTGGCTGTCAAGGGCGAAGCCAAGCGCACCCAGCTCGTGCGGTGTGCCGCATTCATCCTCATCTCCTACAGCGCCATCTACGCCGCCATGGTGTTCATCAACGGCGGCACCTTTAGCGACCTGGATTACCGCTATCTGGGCTACTTTGCCATCAACTGCGTGATTCTGTCGTTTGCCTTCCTCGTCATTCCTGTCGTGGAGAAGTTCTTTGGGTTCACCTCGTCCATCACCCTGCTCGAGCTTGCCGACATCAACAGCCCGTTGCTGCGCAAGTTGTCCACCACCTGCCCAGGCACCTTCCAGCACTCGCTGCAGGTCGCCAACCTGGCGGGAGAGGCTGCCCTGCGCATCGGCGCCAACATGCAGCTGGCACGCACCGGCGCGCTGTACCACGACATCGGCAAAATCAAGAACCCCGCCTTCTTTACCGAGAACCAGAACGGCGAGAATCCCCACGACCACCTTGTGCGGCCCGAGGACAGCAGCCGCATCATCATTGGCCACATCGCCGACGGACTCAAGCTGGCGAGCGAGGCCGACCTGCCGCATGTGGTCAAGGACCTCATTGCCCAGCACCACGGCAAGGGGCTGGCCCGCTACTTCTACGACAAAGCCTGCAAGGCGCGGCCCGGCGAAGAGGTGGACAAGGCACCGTTCACCTATCCCGGTCCCAACCCGCAGTCGAGCGAAGCAGCCATCCTGATGATGGCCGATGCCTGTGAAGCAGCCACCAAGAGCCTGCCCGACCACAGCGACGAGGCCATCGCCAAGAAGGTCACCCAAATCATCGACAGGCAGACCGCCGACGGGCTCTTCAAGGAGGCGCCCATCAGCTTCAAGGATGTCGAAACCGTCAAGCAGCTGCTGATAGAGCGCCTGTGCACCGCCTACCACACCCGGGTGTCCTATCCCGCCGACATCGACCCGACGGCACCCAAGAACGACAGCGGCGAGGAAAGCGCCATGTCATAATTATTAAGCGTCTGCAAGGCAATAACATCGGCATTTTTCGGTTTATTTATTATAGAGAAAGAACCACAACCACTGGCATCGCATGGTAACACAAGTCATACTGCTCATTGCCGGCATCATCTGCCTGGCGGCGGCACTGGCACTCGTGCTGTGGCCCCGCTGGGTGGCCTCGGTACCCGCCTTTGCGGGCATGTTGCTGCTGCACTGCAGCTACTACATCGACGTGCCGACGCAATACCTCGTCTTTTGGGGCGTTGCCGCGCTCATCACGGCCTGCCTGTTCTACCTCACCCCCAGTGGCGAGCCCGACGGGCACCGCGCGAGCAACCTGTATGTGGGTCTCACGGCCATTGCCGGCGGCATGCTGGGCATCCTGCTCAACACGCCCAGCCTGATGGTGCTCGGCGTCATCGTGGGCGCTGCCGTGGGACAACTGGCCTACAGCCGCACCCCAGCCGGCAAATGGATGCTCAAGCCGTCCACGCTGTTTGTGCGCTACTTTGCCGCCAAGTGCCTGCCCGTGATTGTCGCTGTGGCCATCGTGTGCATCGCCGTTATGGGCATGATTATCGAATAAACCACAAACAAAAAAACGCAAGAGATACAGAAATGAAACGACCAGCCATCATACCCGTCACACTCCTGCTTGCCGCCATGCTGTTTGCCGCCCTCGGTGCCATGGCCCAAGCCACGCGCGAAGTGCCGCCGCCGCCCGCACGCCCCAAACAAGAGGCCAAGGCGGTGCCCGCACCCGCCGCCAAGGCAGAGCCCAAACCGGCAGTTGCCGTCCCGGCACCGCCGCGCCCAAGCAAGCAGCAGGCACAGGACGTCCCCAAGAATGACCCCAATGCCAGCAGCAAATTCTCGATTCACAAGGTGGACTTTGACCACATCCGCGAGACCATCGAGAACCCCAACTCGATGTACTTCTACCCCAAGTTGCTCAAGGCTTACAACAGCGAGGACACCACCTTCTCCATCGAGGCTTGGCGCAACCTGTACTACGGCTACACCTTCCAGGAGGACTACAACCCCTTCCGCGAGTCGGTTTACAGCAATGTCGTGGAGCAGCTCTACTACAAGCAAAAACTCACCCGCTCGGAGTGTGACAGCATTGAGAAATATGCCGACCTGGCGCTCAAGGACAACATGTTTGACCTCAACCAGATGAATTTCTACATCTATGCGCTCAATCAAAAAAACAAACACGCCCGCGCCGCACTGCGGGAATACCGCCTCAAACGCCTCATCGCTGCCATCATGTCCAGCGGCAAGGGCACCAAGGACGAGCCGTGGGTGGTCATCGCCCCCGAGCATGAGTACAACATCGTGAACTTCCTTGGCTTCGTCGCCATCGACCACCAGGAGTTTGAAGGCGACATCGACTACATCAAGGTCGCCCCCGTTGAGGGCAAGTCCACCGAGGGATTCTACTTCGACGTCCGCCGCATGATGGAAGTGGCACGCCTCAAGTTCCCCGACATCAACGACGAGGAACAACTGACCGACACCAACCAATAAACAACCAATACACCATAAGAAATGACTACTAAACGCCTCATCACCATGTTGTTAACCGCATTACTGACGGCAACCGCCGCCATAGCCGGCACATGGCGACAGCACGGCCAATTCCTGGCCTCGTCTATCCAAAATGTCTATGACGCCGGAAACAAGGTTTATTACCAAAACTGCAACACGCTGTTCCAGTTTGACAAGGCGACCTGCCAGACCACATCGCTGGGCCGCCACAACGGACTGTGCCAGAACACAGTGCGCCAGTTGTACTATGACTGGGAAAACCGCCTGCTGTTTGTCTCCTATGGTGACTCCAACATCGATGTCATTGACCGGCACGGCACGGTGACCAACATTCCCAACGTCAAGAACTATGTGGCACGCGTCCACAATGCCAACCTGGACGACGACAACTATCTCGTCTCCTACTCCGACAAAGAGATCCACGACATCACCTTTGCCGGCGGCACGGCCTATGTCGCCATCGGCTTCGGCTATGTCACCATCGACGAGGCCACGCTCCAGCCGACGCGCTTCGTCGAGCTGGGCAAGTCGATAACCGTCAACTCGGTGGTCGTGACCGGTGACATGATGATTATCGCCTCCAATGCCTATTTCTACTTTGGCCCCATCGGTCAGGAAAACCCGATACAGAACTATCATCGCAAGACCGCCAACCTCACCGGCAGCCGCATGCTTGCCATCGACGGCACCTCGGTCTTTGTCCTCAACCCCACGCTCGGCGCCTTGTACCACTATGAGTTCTTATTGAACAACGCTACCGCCACAGCGACTAAACTTGTGGCAGCGACACCCACCTCGGTACAGAAGACACCCACCGGGTTCATCGCCAACTTTGCCGGCAGTTCGTTTTACTACACCATCGACGCCACCGGAAGGACCGCCACACAGGCCTCGGCTTCGGCGGGATTTGCCAGTTGCGACCCCCTGGGCGACGGCACCGTGTGGATCAACGACGGCAACGGGCTGCACACCAGCGGCAGTTCAACCGCCCATGCCGCCAACGCCCTCAGCATGTCGTCACCCTATTGGCTCAAGTACAACGCCGCGATGAACAAGCTGTATGTCGCCAACTCGGCGCCCAACCTGCTCAACATCACTTCTTCCTCTACGTCCAACGTCATTGACACCTATGACGGCACGACATGGAAGCGCACGACGCCCTATTCGAGCACAGGCTCGGGCTATGAGTTCGTGCTGTGCCCGTCCGACCCCAAGACCTATGTCCGCGCGAGCTGGTCCTCGGGCGTGCACAAGGTGCGCAACGACGCCCTGGTCTCGACCTACAATCAGAACAATGCGCTCATGGGCAAGTACAAAGCCCAGCCGGCGTTTGACAAGTACGGTAACTTGTGGGTGGTCAGTTCCTATAAGTCCGACGAGCACCCCGTTGCGGTCTTGCCCAAGAACAAATTCGACAAAACGGCCTGCACGGTCAACGACTGGTTCGCCCCCGAGGGCTTGCTCAGGCTCAACACCGGGTCGATGCAAGGTTCACGCTTCATCATTTCCAAGAAGAACAACGTCAAGTTCTATTGCGACGGCAACCTGTCGATGGGCCTTGTGACCGGCAGCATCACCTGCTTTGACAACCACAACGACGACCCCACAGCGGGAAGATATGACTTCGCCAATTACAACAGTTTCTTTGACCAAAACGGGATTCCCGTGGGATGGCTCTATGTCAAGCACATGGAGGAAGACAACGACGGCACCATCTGGGTGGGGCACGACGGCGGACTGTTCGCCTTTGACCCCGACGAGGCGTTCAAGGACCACCCGCGCTGTCATCGCCCCCATGTATCCAACCCGGACAACAGCACCAGCATCGTCTTGTGCGAGGGCGTTGCGGTATATGACTTGGGCATCGACCGCGGCAACAACAAGTGGATTGCCACGGGCGGCAACGGTCTTTACTATGTTTCGCCCGACGGCACCGAGGTCTATGAACACTTCACGACGGCCAACAGCGACATCCCCAGCGACATCGTCTATTGTGTGGAGTGCGACACGGTCAACAACCGCGTTTTCATTGTCACCCCCTCGGGAGTGGCCGAGTACGCTCCTGGCGAGGACGGCTGCGCCGACAGCTTTGCGGGCCTCTATGTCTATCCCGACCGCGTCACGCCCGACTTCACGGGCTATATCGAGATCAACGGGTTGATGGCTGGCTCCTATGTCACCGTCACCGACCGCGGGCACAATGTCGTCGCCAAGCTTGGCCCGGTATCGGGCCAGGCACTGTGGGACGGCTGCGGTGCCAACGGCGACCGGGTGCCCACTGGCGTGTACAATGTGTATGCCGCCCAGGGGGCAAGTCCCGATGTGACGGGCGCGCCGCTGGCCACAGTCCTTATCGTCAAGTAATAGACACACCTTATATATAGCACCTCACGGGGACTGGTCTTCAGCCCCCGTGTCACTTATTGCCCCCGACGTGCCTGCCAACCCAAAAAAAATCATTACCTTTGCAGTCACGCAACACTCACATCATTACAACTGCAGAAATTATGATGAAGGAAAACCTGATTAAGATTTATGAGCGCAGTTTCATCGACAACTGGGAACTGCCCGCATTGACCGACTACAACACCGGCGAGACGCTGACCTACGGCGACTTTGCCCAGCGCATCGCCATGCTGCACATGCTGTTCGACAAGGCCGGTGTCAAAAGCGGCGACCGCATTGCCCTCATCGGCAAGAACATCCCCAACTGGGTCATCACCTTCATCGGCACCATCTGCTACGGCGCCGTCATCGTGCCCATCCTGCAGGAGTTCAACCCTGCCGACGTGCAGCACATCATCAACCACAGCGAGGCCACGCTACTGTTTGTGGGCAAGAGCATGTGGGAGAATCTGGAGTTTGAAAACATGCCGCGCGTGCGCGCCGAATTTGAACTCGAGACCATGAAGCTGCTCGCCGAGAAGGAAGGCGAGAGCGTGGGCGCCGCCAAGGCCGAACTGCAGCAGGCATTTGACGAGCAGTACCACAACGGTTTCTACCGCAACGACATCCACTACCCCGATGTGCCCAACGACGCAGTGGTCGAAATCAACTACACTTCGGGCACGACGGGCTTCAGCAAGGGCGTGATGATTACCGCCAACAACCTGGCGGGCAACATCGTGTACGGCATCAACACGCGCCTGCACTACCGCGGCACGCGCGACCTGGCGTTCCTGCCGCTGGCGCACGCCTTTGGCTGCGCATTCAACCTGCTCACGCCGCTGGCCGTGGGCAGCCACATCACGCTGCTGGGCCGCATCCCCGCGCCGCAGATTCTGGTCAGGGCGATGGCACAGGTCAAGCCCAATGTCATCTTCACCGTGCCGCTGGTGCTTGAGAAAATATACAACAAGATGATTGTACCGCTCATTAGCCGCGGCGCGCTGCGCTGGGCGCTCATGGTTCCCTTCCTGGACCGCCGCATCTACGGCCAGATTCGCAACAAGCTCATCGAGGCCTTTGGCGGCGAGTTTGAGGAAATCATCATCGGCGGTGCACCGTTCAACAGCGAGGTCGAGGACTTCCTGTACAAAATCAGGTTTCCCTTTACCGTGGGCTATGGCATGACCGAGACGGCACCGCTGGTGAGCCACACCCCGTGGCGCGAGTTTGTCCCGCACAGCGCCGGACGCATCCTGCCGGGCATCATGGAGTGCAAAATCCTGAGCGACGACCCCGAGAACATCCCGGGTGAAATCTGCGTGCGCGGCGAGAATGTGATGAAAGGCTACTTCCACAACACCGAGGCTACCGACAAGGTGCTGCACGACGACGGATGGCTCCACACCGGCGACATGGGCACGCTGAACGCCGACGGCACATTATTCATAAAAGGGCGTCTCAAGACCATGCTCCTCAGTTCCAGCGGCCAGAATATCTACCCCGAGGAAATTGAGGCCAAGCTCAACAACATGCTCTATGTCAACGAGAGCCTCGTCGTCATGCGAGAGGGCAAACTCGTGGCGCTCGTCTATCCCGACTATGACGCCATGGACCAGCTGGGCGTAACGCCCGACAAGCTGCCCGACATCATGGAGGACATCCGCGCCGAGTTGAACAAGCTGGTTGCACCATATGAACGCATCAACTCAATCCAGCTGATTGCAACAGAGTTCCAAAAAACGCCCAAGCGTTCTATCAAACGGTACCTATACAGCAACTGATTTTTGACAAAAAAATGACCCGATTTTGGGGATGTTGTTTATGATTAACATTATTTAACAGTGTGGATTTTTAGCGGAACTATACTTATATCTTACTGATAATCAACGATTATGGGACGAAAATTCAGCGCATCAAAATCTGCGTTCCAAAATTGTAGAGAAAAAAAACCTGAAAAAGATTTGCAGGTGAAATTTTTGTTATAATTTTGCACCGATTTTACAAACGAATATTTATTGTTTTATTATTTAAAAAAGAAAGAAATGAAGAAGTTAGTTTTGGCACTTGCCGTTATCGCTAGCGTTAGCATGATTTCCTGCACCGGTACCACCGAGCAGGCTAACACCGAGGACACCACCGCTGTTGAGGCTGTTGACACCGCTGCTGTTGACACCGCTGCCGTAGATAGCGCTGCTGTTGCTGCTCCCGCTGATAGCGCTGCTGCTCCCGCCGAGGAGGCTGCTCCCGCCGAGGAGGCTAAGTAAGCAAGGCTTAAAAAAAACGTTTGAAGCTGTTCCACCCGCAAGGGCCGAACAGCTTTTTGTGTGCCCGATCCATCCGCTATGCGGCGGGACACCATAAAAGTCAGGCAGGTGCCGTATGGCGCCTGCCTGACTCATTCATTTCTTGATTTCCAAGTGGTTACAGCAACGAGTCGGGGTCGAGGTTGTTGCGCTCGATGTCCTTGAAATAGCGGTAGGTGCTCACCTTGAGTTCATCGACCGCCATCTCGTCGGCGATGATGACGGCATGGCGGTGCATCTGCAGGGCACTCAGGGTGCACATCTGCGACACGGCGCCCTCGACAGCCTGCTGCAAGGCGCGGGCCTTGTTGTGGCCGTTAACGATAATCATCACCTCGCGGGCGGCCATCACGGTGCCGACGCCCACGGTGAGGGCAGTCTTGGGCACCTTGTTGAGGTCGCCGTCAAAGAAGCGGCTGTTGGCAATGATGGTGTCCTGGGTGAGCGTCTTTTGCCGCGTGAGCGACGTGAGCGACGAGCACGGCTCGTTGAAGGCGATGTGGCCGTCGGGGCCCACGCCGCCCATGAACAGGTCGATGCCGCCGGCCGCCTGGATGCGTGCCTCATAGTCGGCGCACTCCTGCTCCAAGTCGGGGGCATTGCCGTTGAGTATATTCACATTCTCGGGCTTGATGTCGATGTGTGAGAAAAAGTTGTTCCACATGAACGAGTGGTAACTCTCGGGGTGCTCCTCGGGCAGGTTGCAGTACTCGTCCATGTTGAAAGTAATCACATGCTCAAACGACACCTTGCCGGCCTTGTTCATCGCAATGAGTTCGCGGTACATGCCCAGGGGGCTGCTACCGGTGGGGCAACCGAGTTTGAAGGGCTTGTCGGCGGTGGGCTTGGCCTCGTTGATGCGCTTGGCGACAAATCGGGCCGCCCACTTGGATACACTCTCGTAGTCAGGTTCAATAATCAGTCTCATAGTTTTATCCCTAATGTTTTGTCTTGTATATCTTTTGAAATGGCAAAGTTACTCGTTTTATCTGAAAAGTCCGCAAAAAAATAGTAACTTTGCAGTCACAAAATCATACTTAAGCATCACATGGACAAAAAGAGACCACTCATTCTCATCAGCAACGACGACGGGCTGGACTACAACGGCATCCAGTCGCTCATCAAAGTAGCGCGCCGCTATGCCGACGTGTTTGTCGCCGCCCCCGCCGAGCACCAGAGCGGCAAGTCAAGCGCCATCTCGCTCTCGGGGCCCGTGCGCGTCATCCCCGTGGCCAACGAGCCCGGATACACCGCCGTCAAAGTGACCGGCACCCCCGCCGACAGTGTCAAACTCGCCCTCAGCCAACTGATGGCCGAGCGCCAGCCCGACCTGCTGCTGGCAGGCATCAACCACGGCTACAACATGGGCGTGAGCACGCTGTACAGCGGCACGATGGCGTGCACCTACGAGGGGCTGATGCACGGCGTGCCCGCCGTGGCCTTCTCCTATGGCTCGTGGGAGCGCGACGCCGACATGTCGTCATGCGAGCCGCTCGTCGAGCAAGTGCTGCAACGTGTGATTGACGGCGGACTGCCTGCCGACGTATGCCTCAACATCAACATACCGCCCGCCGAGCAAGGCATCAAGGGCCTCAAGGTCACCAAGTGCGACATGGGGCGCTGGGCCAACGAGTGGACGCGCCGCAAGGCCGACGACGGCACCGTCGAGTACTGGATGGGCGGTGAATATGTCATGGCCAACGACAACGACGACACCACCGACATGTACTGGCTGCGACGCGGCTATGCCACGGTAACCCCGTGCCATGTGGACCAAACCGACTTTGGTGCCATGCAGCAAGTCGCCGACCTGCTGCTGTAAACAAGACAACTACAAACAACAACATAACACCTACTGAATATAATATGGAACGAAAAGTAAGAGTGCGCTTTGCGCCTTCACCCACGGGCCCGCTGCACATCGGCGGCGTGCGCACGGCACTGTATAACTACCTGTTTGCCCGCCAGCACGGCGGCGACATGATTCTGCGCATCGAGGACACCGACAGCACACGCTTTGTGCCCGGTGCCGAGGAGTACATCAACGAGGCCCTGCAGTGGCTGGGCATCGGCATCGACGAGGGCGTGCGCGAGGGCGGCAACTACGGCCCCTACAAGCAGAGCGAGCGCCGCGACATCTACCGCCGCTACACCCAGCAGCTCATCGACGCCGGCCGTGCCTACTATGCCTTTGACACCCCCGAGGAACTTGACGCCAAGCGTCAGGAAATCAAGAACTTCCAGTACGACACCACAACGCGCGGCATGATGCGCAACTCGCTGTCGCTGCCCGCCGACGAGGTCAAGGTCCTGATGGACGCAGGCGCCAAGTGGGTGGTGCGTTTCAAGATTGAGCCCGACCAGGACGTCGTGGTGCACGACCTGCTGCGCGGCGACGTGACCATCAACTCGTCGATTCTCGACGATAAAGTGCTGTACAAGAGTGCCGACGACCTGCCCACCTATCACCTCGCCAACATCGTTGACGACCACCTGATGGAGGTGTCGCACGTCATCCGCGGCGAGGAGTGGCTGCCCAGCGCACCGCTGCACGTGCTGCTGTACAAGGCCTTTGGCTGGGAGAACTCGATGCCCGACTTTGTGCACCTGCCCCTGTTGCTCAAGCCCGACGGCAAGGGCAAGCTGAGCAAGCGCGACGGCGACCGCCTGGGATTCCCCGTGTTCCCCCTCGACTGGAACGACCCCAAGAGCGGCGAGCGCTCCAGCGGCTACCGCGAGGCAGGCTATCTGCCCGAGGCCGTGGTCAACTTCCTGGCCCTGCTGGGCTGGAACCCCGGCGACGACCGCGAGATATTTTCGATGGACGACCTCGTCAAGGAGTTCTCGATTGACCACTGTTCCCGCAAGGGCGCCAAGTTTGACTATGAGAAGGGCAAATGGTTCAACCATGAGTACCTCATGAACATGGACGACGCCCGCCTGGCCGGGCTGTTCAAGCCCGTGCTCGAGCAGCACGGCGTGAATGCCGCCGACTACAGCGACGAGTTCATCACCGGCGCGGTGGCGCTGGTCAAGAGCCGCGCCAACTTTGTATGCGACCTGTGGGACCAGGCCGGCTTCTTCTTCAAGCGCCCCGAGACCTACAGCGAGAAGGACATCCGCAAGCGCTGGAAGCCCGAGACCCCCGACATCATGCGCCAGCTCGTGCAACTGCTCGAGACCGCCGACATGGACAGCCAGGCCTGCGAAGCCACCGTCATGGACTGGATTGAGCGCAACGAGTACCACAAGGGCAACGTGATGAACGCCTTCCGCCTCACAGTGGTGGGCGAGTGCCGCGGCCCGCACATGTTTGACATCACCCAGATGCTGGGCCGCGACGAGACCATCGCGCGCATCAACGCCGGCATCGACAACATCCAGATGCCCGCCGACGCCTGATGCGCCCACGGTTGTTGCACATATTGGCCATCATGCTGCTCGCCTTGCCGATGCCCCTTGCCGCCCAGGAGGCGGTGTGGAGCGTCGATGAGAGCGCCCTGCTCAACAACCGCGAGGGCGGCGGCGACGACTCGCCCGACAAGACGGTGATTTTCACGCGCCTGGCCGTGGAGGGCGGCATCTCGATGCTCGACGGTGCCCATGTGCTCAAGGGCGGCGCCGTGTGGTACCAGCCCATGATCGACAACATGGCGGGATGCAAGGTGCTCCCCATCCTGTACTACCGCTTCAACGACGCGAGCCGCGGGTGGCATGTGGCCATGGGCATGATGCCGCGCACGCTCATGGTGCGCCGCATGCCGCGCTACCTGTGGAGCGACTCGCTCAACTATGTGCAGCCCAACCTGCACGGCGGCATGGTGCAGTACATCAAGCCTAACGGCTATGCCGAACTCGCCATCGACTGGCGGCAGATGCAGACCGACTCCCGCCGCGAAGCATTCAACGCCATGCTCAATGCCGACTGGCGCGTCGCCGGCCCGTTGTGGCTGGGCGGCCATGTCCAGTACAACCACCTGGCGCGCACGCGCCATGCCACCCCCGACCAGCACGTCAACGACGACCTGGTCATCAACCCCATGGCGGCGCTTGACCTGTCGGGGCGCACCGCGCTCGACTCGCTGCGCATTGCCGCGGGAGCCATCGTGGCCCTGGAGCGCAACCGCGGCGACAACCGGTGGCACCGTCCTGCCGGATTGGTGGCCACGGCCACGGCACGCTGGCGCTGGCTGCAGGTCGATGAGACTTTTTACTCGGGCAAGGGCCTCATGCCCCTGCGCGACGCCAACGGCTGCCTGTTCAACCTGGGCGACCCCTATTACAGCAACAACACCTACAGCCGCACCGACGTGAGCGCCCACCTGGTCAACAACAGGTTTGTGGACCTGTCGGTCGGCATCATGTACCACGCCAGCAACGACAAGTCGGGATTTTGGCAACAACTGTCATGCCGCTTCTTCATCGACAGCAACCTGTGGAAACGGCGCCGCGACAAGTCCTTCCTCAAGAACGGCCATCTGCAGCCACTTTATTGACCACACCATTAACAACCAAGCGATTCAACCACAAAGCATGGACCCAATATACAACATCGGCATTGCCGCCTACCGCAACGGCGTGCGCCTGGCCGCCACACGCAGCCGCAAGGCCAAACTGATGCTGCGCGGACAGCGCCGCACCTTCAGGACGCTGCGCCGCCGCCTCGACCCCGCGGGCGGATACATCTGGTTTCACGCCTCGTCGCTGGGCGAGTTTGAACAAGGGCGCCCGCTCATCGAGATGATCAAGCGCGAGCAGCCCGGCGCCCGCATCCTGCTTACCTTTTTCTCTCCATCGGGATATGAGGTGCGCAAGAACTTCAGCCAGGTCGATACCGTGGTCTATCTGCCGTTTGACCTGCCGGGCAATGTCAAGAAATTCCTGGACATCGTCAAGCCCACGCTGGCGATATTCATCAAGTACGAGTTTTGGGGCAACTACCTGCAAGCGCTCAAGCGCAGGGGCGTCCCCACCTACATTATCTCGGCCATTTTCAGGCCCGGACAGATTTTCTTCAGGCCCTGGGGCGGCATGTTCCGCAAGATGCTCAAGTGCTTCGACACGCTGTTTGTCCAAAACGAGCAGTCGCGCGACCTGCTGGCAAAAATCGGCATCGACAACGTCATCATCGCCGGCGACACGCGCTTTGACCGCGTGGCCGACGTGCGCGCCGCCGCCAAGGAGTTCCCGCTCATCGCCAAGTTTACCGAGGGCAGCAAGTTCACGCTGGTGCTGGGCAGTTCGTGGCCGCCCGACGAGGATATTGTCATCCCCTACTTCAACCAGCACCGCGGCGAGGTGAAACTCATCATCGCCCCGCACGAGTTTGACCGCCACCGTCTGCACGTGATGCTGTCCAAGATTGCGCGCCCCGTGCGGTTGTACAGCGAAGCCACACCACAAAACATCAAGGGCATCGACTGCCTGATTATCGACAGTTTTGGCCTGCTGTCATCGCTCTACCGCTACGGTGACGCGGCCTACATTGGCGGCGGTTTCGGCGCCGGCATCCACAACATCAACGAGGCCGCTGTCTATGGCATCCCCGTTGTCTTTGGACCCAAGCACCACAAGTTCCAGGAGGCTTCCGACCTCATCGCCTGTGACGGCGCCATGAGCATCGGCAATGCCGACGAGTTTGCGGCATCGATGGACGCGCTGCTCGAGAACAAGGCGGTGCGCGCCCGCAGCGGCAAAGCCGCCGGCGACTACATCCAGTCCCACCTGGGCGGCACCCGCCTCATCTACGACACCATCTTCGCCAAGCGACAGGGACTTGACGATTGACGTGGACGGCATTTGCCGCAGTCCATGCGGCGCCCAAGTGACTTGCTCCCCCATTCATACCACTGGTCCACCTTGCCGCGCGGCAAGGTGGACCAGCATTTTTGGTTGAGCGGTGAGAGGCTACTTGGCCTTCATCGCCTCCTTGATTTTGGCTTCGAGTTCCTCGGCGAGTTCGGGGTTGTCGGCCACCATCTGCTTGGCGGCGTCACGTCCCTGACCCAGTTTGGTGCCCTCATAGGAGAACCATGCGCCGCTCTTCTTGACGATGCCACACTCGACGCCCAGGTCCAGGATTTCGCCTATCTTGCTGATGCCCTCGCCAAAGCGGATTTCGAACTCGGTCTTGCGGAAGGGGGGCGCCACCTTGTTTTTCACCACCTTGACGCGGGTAAGGTTGCCAATCACCTGGTCGCCGTCCTTGATTTGGCCCACACGGCGGATGTCGAGGCGCACACTGCTGTAGAACTTAAGCGCGTTGCCGCCCGTCGTGGTCTCGGGGTTGCCGAATAGCACGCCCAGCTTCTCGCGCAGCTGGTTGATGAAGATGCAGCAGGTGTTGGTGCGGCTGATGGTGGCGGTGAGCTTGCGCAGCGCCTGACTCATGAGGCGTGCCTGCAGGCCCATCTTGCTCTCGCCCATCTCGCCCTCGATTTCGGCCTTGGGCGTCAGCGCAGCCACGCTGTCGATGACGATGATGTCGATGGCACTGGAACGGATGAGCTGGTCGGCAATCTCGAGCGCCTGCTCGCCGTTGTCGGGCTGGCTAATCCACAGGTTGTTGACGTCCACGCCCAGCGACTCGGCATAGAAGCGGTCAAAGGCGTGCTCAGCGTCGATGATAGCGGCAATGCCGCCCTGTTTCTGGGCCTCGGCGATGGCATGGATGGCCAGCGTGGTCTTGCCCGACGACTCGGGACCGTAGATCTCGATGATGCGTCCGCGGGGATAGCCGCCCACGCCCAGCGCGTTGTCCAGGCCAATGGAACCGGTGGGAATGACCTCGATGTCCTCGATGTGGTCGTCGCCCAGTTTCATGATGGAGCCGCTGCCAAAGGTCTTGCCGATTTTGTCCATGGCCACTTGCAGGGCCTTGAGCTTCTCGGCAGGAACTTCCTTGCGCTGCGGCGCGTTATTCTCTTCAAGGGGGAGTTGTTGTTCTTCTGCCATACTGGTTACTGGTGAGATGTTATTGTTGTAAATTGTTATTTTTCTGATACATTGCCCCATGGCGCCCGCGCCAGCCGAAGCAATATGCAAAGATAAGCATTTTTTCTCATTTGCGCAGTATCCACGCCAAGGGTTTTGACGAAATTTGACGAAAAAATGATTTTTAACCTTATATTAATGTGGGCAATAGAAAAATATCACTACCTTTGTCCAATTATTGGGGCGCGGCATTATCCAAGCCCGGCGCGAACTATGCAACTATATCGTTATTAACCATTTAATATCCAAATTGCAATGAGGAAACTTTTTACTTTTGTAATGATGTGTGTGTTGGCCAGCTCGGCATGGGCTACCGACATCGTCTTTGACGCCACCACCGACACGGGTACGGGCAGCAGCACCGCGGCAGCCTTTACGCTGGAGAAGGACGGCGTGAAGATTGCTGTCAGCCAGGGCGTTGCCAACGGCAGTCAGTACCGTTTCTACAAGAACCAGACCGTGACCGTCACCTCCAACGTGGGTCCTGTGTCAAAGGTTGAGTTCACCTGCACCGCCAACGACGATGCCCAGTATGGCCCCGGCAACTTCACCGTCAACACCGGTGACTACAGCTACTCGGGCAAGGAGGGCACCTGGCAGGGCACCGAGACCGAAATCGTGTTCACCGCCAGCAAGGCTCAAGTGCGCGCCACCAGGGTTGTCGTTACCGTGGGCGAGGGCGGCCTGGCATCGCCGACCATCCGTCCCGCCAGCGGCACCTATTACGACCCCATCCAGGTGAGCATCACCTGCGGCACCACGGGCGCCAAGATTTACTATACCACCAACGGCAGTGACCCCACCACCGCCTCGACGCTCTATACCGCTCCGTTCACCCTGAGCAGCAGCGCCACCGTCAAGGCCATCTCGGCGCTCGACGGCGAGACCAGCGGCGTGGTCAGCGCAGCCTATGAGTTTGCCACCGCCACCCCCGTTGCCAACATCAAGGCTTACCAGAACACCGCCGACGGCGTGACCGTGAAGTTCACCAACCCCGTGAAGGTGCTGTGGCAATACAACAAGTACCTCTATGTGATGGACGAGACGGGCTATGCCCTGTTCTACGGCACCACCGGCCAGACCTACAAGAACGGTGACGTGATTCCCGCAGGCTTTGCCGGCACCAAGACCACCTATGCCGGCGAGTGCGAGCTCAATGTCATCAGCGGTTTCAACCCCGCCACGAGCAACACCCCCATCGCTCCCTGGACCATCACCGCAGCCCAGGTCAGCCACAACACCTTTGGCCAGTATGTGACCTTCAAAGGCGCTACCATCACCAAGGTTGACGACAAGAACTACACCATGACCGATGCCGACGGCAACACCTGCGCCATCTACTTCGGCTCGCTGGGCGTATCGGCTCCCGCCAGCCTCGACGCCACCTTCACCGTCAATGCCATCGTTGGCTCCTACGGCGCCGACAATGTGGTTTATCAGCTGCTCCCCACCTACCTGCGCGCCGAGGTTGAAGGCGGCTTTGGCTGGGGCTCGATGTTCAATGTGGCCGACCAGACCGCAGTCACCTTTGACCACAACTCCACCGTACTGTTCCAAAAGGGCAGCACCATGTACATGAAGGATGATACCGGCTACGGCATTGCCTATGGCACCCTGAGCCAGACCTACAGCCCCGGCGACATCGTTCCCGCCGGCTTTGGCGGTGTGAAGACCACCTACAACACCTTCCCCGAGCTGCAGACCCTCAAGGGCTTCAATGCTCCCGTGGGCCATGTCGACCTCGTTGCCGAGCAGATTACCCCCAAGCAGGTGGGCGAGAGCTACTGGGCACACTATGTAGTCCTCAAGGACGTGACCATCAGCATGACTGATGCCAACAACGGCACCGCCACCGATGCCAGCGGCAACAGCTGCCCCATCTTCAACAACACCTTCAAGGCCGACGTGCCCACCGACGGCGGCACCTACACGCTGTATGCCATCGTTGCCGCCTACAAGGGCAGCGGCATGCAGGCTCCCGTGTTCCAGTTGCTCCCCATCAAGGTTGAGGGCTATATTGGCGTTCCCGAGGATGTGCGCACCCTCGAAGACCTCTACTCGATTCCCAGCACCAAGAAGGGCCACTTCACCGAGGACCTGACCGTTATCTTCCAGGCCGACTACAGGGACCTGTACGTCAAGGACGTTGACGGCAACTATGGTCTGGTTTACGGCGCCGTTGAGGGCACCTTCAAGAATGGCGACATCATCAAGGACGCTGTTGCCGGCTGGACGATTTACAATACCGTAATCTACGAGGTAATCCCCTACGAGAACTTTGTCGTTGCAGGCCAAGGCGACAAAGTGCAGCCCGAGAGCATGCCCGTCGAGGAGGTTTCGCAGGACATGGTTCACTACTACCTCTCGTTTGAGGATGTAACCCTCACTGCCACCGAGACCGCCGACACCTACACGCTCTCCGACGAGACCGGCTCGCTCAAGCTGTTCAACAAGTTTGCCGAGAATGTTACCATGCCCGAAATCGAGGCCGGCAAGACCTATGACGTGAAGGCGTTTGTGACCGTTTACAAGGGCGAGATCGAGCTCTATCCCTCCGAGGTGACCGTACACGGCGCTCCCGTTGTCCTGAAGGGCGATGTGAACGGCGACGGTGAGGTGAACATCAGCGATGTCAACGCTGTCATCGACATCATCCTGGGTGGCGGCTCCAACCCCGCTGCCGACGTGAACGGCGACGGCGAGGTGAACATCGGCGACATCAACGCTGTCATCGACATCATCCTGGGCTAACCTGACCCGGACATTGATATCCCATCCCTCTCGGGGGCCCGCCTGGCGGGTCCCCGAGTTTTTTGCCCCGTGCGGATAATTGCAACCCCGCCGCATGCCATGACGGCGCGCGGCAGGGTCTCTAAAAAGACGATAGCGCACTTTTTCACAAAAGCACACTATCTACATAACCAAAATTCAAGTATCTATTTCTTGATCGATTTGTTGCCTTATATTATTTCTCGCAAACTATTTCAAAAGTAATAAGACTGTCGTAAGCATTTATTCCCCGCAAAGATAATGCTATCTTATATATGTTCCAAATCTTGATTCTGATTTATGTATAATAATTCCAACTCTGGCCTATCTTTTGTTCCACATATCACAAACCAATAAATATGCAATATATTGAATTTGAACTAATTACTCTGCAATTTTACTAAAAATCCAACGCAGCGTAATGCCATTGTAATGTGTATGAAATGTATATAACATTGAGCGCCGGCCTCATTTATCGTGAAGCCGGCGCCCATTTTTTGGCGATTGCCGTGCGTTGGCCGCCCCTGTTATTTCTCGCGGAAGAACAGGTTGATCACCGTGCCGTGCAGGTTCCACTTCTCGCGTATTTTATTCTCCAGGTAGCGCTTGTAGGGGTCCTTGACCCACTGCGGCAGGTTGCAGAAGAAGATGAACGTGGGCACATGGGCGCCCTTGAGCATGGTGATGTACTTGATTTTTACATACTTGCCCTTGACGGCGGGGGGCGGATAGGCCTGGATGGCCTCCTGCAGCACGTTGTTGAGTTGCGAGGTGGGGATGACAATGCGGCGATTGTTGTAAACGTCGATGGCGGTCTGCAGCACCTTGTGGATGCGTTGCTTGGTCAGCGCCGACCCAAAGATGATGGGAAAGTCGGTGAACGGCGCAAACCGCTCGCGGATGGTGGCGGCAAAGTGGTCGATGCTCTGCTGCGTCTTGTTCTGCGCGAGGTCCCACTTGTTGACAAGCACGACAAGGCCCTTGCGGTTCTTTTGGATGATGGAAAAGATGTTCACGTCCTGTGCCTCGATGCCGCGGGTGGCGTCGATGAGCAGGATGCACACGTCGCTGTTCTCGATGGCGCGTATGGAGCGCAGCACCGAGTAGTACTCGATGTCCTCGTTCACCTTGTTCTTCTTGCGGATGCCGGCGGTATCGACCAGGTAGAAGTCAAAGCCGAACTTGTTGTAGCGCGAGTAGATGCTGTCACGGGTGGTGCCGGCGATGTCGGTGACGATGTTGCGCTGCTCGTCCATCAGCGAGTTGACGAGCGACGACTTGCCCGCGTTGGGGCGCCCCACGATGGCAAAGCGCGGCAACTCCTCCTCAAGCACCTCCTCGGCCTTGTCGGGCATCTGCCTGACCACCTCGTCGAGCAGGTCGCCCGTGCCATTGCCGTTGGCGGCGCTGATGGGGAAAGGGTGGCCCAGTCCCAGGGCGTAGAACTCGGTCTCGGCATAGAAACTCTGGTTGTTGTCGTCCTTGTTGGCGACCACGATGACGGGCTTGCGGGTGCGGCGCAGGATGTCGGCCACGGTGTCGTCGAGGTCGGTGATGCCGTTCTTGATGTCCACGACAAACAGGATGACATCGGCCTCGTCGATGGCGAGGTGCACCTGCTTGTTGATTTCTTCCTCAAAGATGTCCTCGCTGTTGAGGACCCATCCGCCGGTATCGACCACCGACATCTCCATGCCGTTCCACTCCATCTTGCCATACTGGCGGTCGCGGGTGGTGCCGCTGGTGTCGTTGACGATGGCGGCGCGCGTCTGGGTGAGCCGGTTAAACAGCGTCGATTTGCCCACGTTGGGCCTTCCCACGATTGCTACTAAACGTCCCATAATTCTCTCTTGTTGTCGTTATCTCGTTGTTAATGATTGTTATTCGATGTATCCGAACGCACGCAACTTGTTCTCCTGGTTGCGCCAGTCTTTTTCGACCTTGACAAACAGCTGCAGGAACACCTTCTTGTCAAAGAATTTCTCGATGTCCTTGCGGGCCTCGATGCCCACGTGCTTGAGCTTGCTGCCCTGGCGGCCGATGACGATGCCCTTTTGGCTGTCGCGCTCGACATAGATAACCGCCATGATGTGGATGGCGTTGTCGCCCTCGTCAAACTTTTCCACAATGACCTGGGTGGCATAGGGCACCTCCTTGTCATAGGTGAGCAGAATCTTCTCGCGGATAATCTCGGTGACAAAGAAGCGGCTGCTGCGGTCGGTCAGGGCATCCTTGCCAAAGTAGGGCGGGCTCTCGGGCAGCAGCTCGACGATGCGCGCCATCAGGTTGTCCACGTTGAAGTTTTGGGTGGCACTGGTGGGGAATACCTCGGCGTTGGGGAGCAACTGCTTCCACTGGTCGATGATGCGCAGCAGGGCGTCGTTGCCCTTGAGCAGATCTATCTTGTTGATGACCAGCAGTATGGGAATTTTCTCCTTGGCCACCTTGTCGAGAAACTCCTGGTTCTTGGTCGGGGTCTCGATGACGTCGGTGACATACAGCAGCACATCGGCGTCGACGAGGGCGCCGGTGGAGTATTCCAGCATGCTCTGCTGCAGGCGGAACTTGGGTTTGAGCACGCCGGGCGTGTCGCTGAAGACGATTTGGTAGTCCTCGCCGTTGACGATGCCCATGATGCGATGGCGCGTCGTCTGCGCCTTGCTGGTGATGATGGACAGGCGCTCGCCCACCAGGCGGTTGCTCAGTGTCGATTTTCCCACATTGGGATTGCCCACGATGTTGACAAATCCTGCTCGATGCATAGTGTCGTTGTTGTTGCTTGTTCAATAAATGTTGTTGTTCACATCCCGGGCCCATCAGATGGCCCAGATGAGATAGACAGCGCCCCATGTAAATCCCGCGCCAAAGGCGGTCAGTACCATCTTGTCGCCCTTGCGCAGCCTGTGCTTGTTCTCGTCGATGCACAACGGGATGCTGGCGGCGCTGGTGTTGCCGCGGTACTGGATGTTGACCAGCACCTTGTCGCTGTCAATGCCCAGCCGGGCGCCTACGGCCTCGATGATGCGCAGATTGGCCTGATGGGGCACAAACCACTGGATGTCGTTACAGGTCAGGCCGTTGCGTTCTATTACCTCCTGACTGGCGGTGAACTGGCCCATAACGGCGTGGCGGTAAACCGCGCTGCCCTCCTGGTACACATAGTGCAAGCGGGCGTCGATGCTCTCGTGGCTCGAAGGGTGTGCCGAGCCGCCAGCCCTGTAAACCAGGTGCTCAAGCCCGTCGCCGTTGACGTGGAACACGCCGTCGATGATGCCCTCGGGGCCCTCGCCGGGCTCAACCAGCACGGCGGCGCTGGCGTCGCCAAACAGCGGGCATGTCGAGCGGTCGGTGTAGTCGGTCATGCTCGACATCTTCTCGGCGGCGACCACAACCACCTTATTATATATTCCCGAGCGCACATAGGCTGCCGCATCATACAGCGCCACGGCAAAACCCGCGCATGCGCCCTGTATGTCATAGGCATAGCACTTTTTCTCCATGCCCACGGCGTGGGCGATGATAGATGCCGTTGACGGGAACCGGTAGTCGGGGTTGGATGTGGCGCATATCAGCAGGTCCACATCGTCGCGGCTGGTGCCGGTCTCGTCCAGCAGTTTGTTCACGGCCTGGATGCCCATAAAGGACGACCCGGCGTTGTTCTTGAGGATGCGTCGTTCCTTGATGCCGACACGTCGTGTAATCCACTCGTCGGTGGTGTCCACCATTTGCGAAAGCATCTCGTTGTCCAACACATCATCGGGGATGTAGGAGGCGATGCCTGTAACAATCGCGTTAATCATAAAATAAAATTCATTTAGTCTAAAAAGTGTCTATTTTTTCCCTACAAAAAAAACAATATCCTAAATGAAGCGAAGGTGCGAAACCGATTCAGCCCATTTAGGATATGTTGAATGTGCCAGTCTCGTTGCACCCGTGGGCAGCGCTGCGGCTGCGGGGCGTCAATCGTGACTTAGGCCTCCTCCTTGCCCATGACGTTCTTGCCGCGGTAGTAACCGCACTCAGGGCATACGGTGTGATAAACGTGCCATGCGCCACAGTTCGAGCACTGGGCGATGGTGGGAGCTACAGCCACATCGTGGGTGCGGCGCTTAGCGGTACGAGTCTTAGACTGTCTTCTTTTAGGATGTGCCATTTTCTTGTTGTTATTTAAAAATTATTGTTCTTTCAGTTTGTTGAGCGCCGCCCATCGGGGATCGACGGAGCCCGTTGATTCGTTGTCAATGTCATCGCCGTCGGGGACAGCCTCGGCGCGATGGTTGTCGAGCGCGGCAAGCACGCCGGCGTTGCACTGCGACTCGTCGTCGTGGCAATGCGTCATCGGCATGGACAGCAGCACGGTATCGCGCACGATGGGGGCGACGTCCAGCTCCTGCCAGTCCGACGGCACAATCAGCAGCTCGTCGTTGCTGTCGTCGAGCGCTGTGCCCATTTGCTCCACGTTCAGGTCGTAGGCGGCGTCAACCGGCATCGTCAGGTCGTCGAGGCATCGGTCGCACGATGTGGTGAGCGTGCCCGCGCACTCGATTTCCAGGCGGTAGGTGTTGTCGCTCTTGCGTGTCACCGCAACGGTGGCATCCACATCGGCGCTGCGCACCTCTATGGCCCCTTGGGTGTCGAAAAACGACCCGTCAAGATGGCACTCAATAACCTGCGTGCCAAATGCTAAAGTCTTGAGTTTCAACTTTAAAGCATCCGCCATACCCTGTAGTTTCTCGTTAAAGCGCCACAAAGGTAGCACATTTCCCGCTAATATTCAACGATTTTACAATCATTTTTTGAAATATTTAACGACCACATCCTTATAATCGGCAAAATCGCCATGTCTCTTGCCCGATTACAGCCCAGGGCGGGCGTTAAAAATCGGACATTATTTCTCGGCGGGTTTCTCGGCGGCACCGTCGGGATATGGATTGGGGCGGCTGTTGTCGCTATCGCGCTCAATCTTGGTGACCACACGCCTGGAGCCGCCGCGCCATGCAACGGTGCCCTTGTATTCATTATAGGTGAGGATGACACGCTGGCCGTTGCCCTGCCACTTCATCGCCTGGCGGGCAACGCTGTCGCTGGTGATGCTGAACTTGAAGTCGCTGTGCATGGCCTCAATGTCGCCCTCGATGTAGTTCACGCTAATCATCTCGCCCTCAAAGGTCTTGAACAGGGTGCCCTCGTTGCTCACCTTCATAATCCAGCCCTTTTCCTGGCTCGCGCGGTAGGGGCTGAAGTAGTGCTGGCGCACCCACCATCCCAGAAACAGTACCACGGCGACAATGATGAGCACAAGCACAATCTTGACCGAATGGCTGCGGCGCTCGATGGTCACCTCCTTGATTTCACGTTCCTCCCGCTCTTGCGGAGTCTCGATGTGCTCCTGGAGCTGCTCGTCGGGATGCTCGTCCTCGAAGTGGTCGTCAAAATTGTCGTTAAACAGGCGTCTTCTCTTTTTCATTGCGGTAATAAGTAGGTAGTTAGGGGTGACTGTGATTATAATTGCACCTCGTCGCCGGTGGTGTCAACGACGGTCTTGCCGGTCTCGATGCGCTTGCGGTCGATGGCCATGCTGGCAAAGGCGTAGATGCCCAGCACGATGAGCAGCAGCGTCTGGAACCCCCACACAAGCATCGCAAAGGCCGATGCGCGCGGGTCAAAGTTCTCGGGGTTGAACACGCCCACGCCGTAGAGCGACAGGCCAAAGATGATGGCCACATGCCAGGCGCCCAGGCCGCCGTTGGTGGGCACGCCCATACCGATGCTGCTGAGCACAAACATCACCAGCACCGCCAGCACGCTCAGGCCGCCGGTGAAGGAGAATGCCTTGCAGGCAATGTAGAGTTGCAGGAAATAGCAGCCCCAGATGAGCACGGTGTAGAGCAGGAACAACCACTTGCCGTCCATCTTGGTGATGCCGTAAAACCCCTGCCACAGGTTGCGGGCGGCGAGCTGCACCTTGAGGATGAACTTGTTCTCGGTCTTCATCACCATGAGCCATCCTAGGGCAAAGAGCGCCGCGGCGGCACCCAGCCACACGAGCGGGTTTTTCGCCGTGTCCATCACGCCGGGGTAGGCGTCAAAGAACTTGACAAACGCCTCATGGGCAAGCAGGAAGGTGACAAAGGTCAGCGCCAGCACGGTGACGGTGTCGGTCAGGCGGTCGGCCACCATCGAGCCGGTGACCTTGGTGAACGAGGCCTTTTGGCGGTTGGCGATGTATCCGCAGCGCCACACCTCGCCCAGGCGCGGGAACGCCAGGTTGACGGCATAGGTGCCAAAGATGCTGTTGAGCACGGCGCTGAACGACGGCTTGACATCGATGGCGCGCAGTTGCAGCCTCCAGCGCAGGGCACGAAAGACATGGCTGAAAATGCTCACCACCGCCACGGGGATGAACCACAGGTAGTTGACAT
This sequence comes from uncultured Prevotellaceae bacterium, assembly GCA_937898675.1. GTDB lineage: Bacteria > Bacteroidota > Bacteroidia > Bacteroidales > Muribaculaceae > Sodaliphilus. Next base: position 7,595 of record CALEJB010000031.1, on the reverse strand, counting down.
CGGTCTTGAGCGTTGCCATCATGGTGTTGATGTCCACATTCTTGTACAGGAACCACATCAGTCCCACGCCAATGAGCAGCGGGATGCCATATTTGACGAGATAGGAAATTGCCTTTTTCACGATTTTTTCTTTTTCTGAAAACTAAAAATTGCCGCATCGTGTGCCCGCCAACGGCAAAAAATGACTAATTTTGCAGGTTGATAGCACAACGAGTGTGCAAAGTTAGCAATAAAAACTGTAATCATGCCGAAAGTTAGAGCAAAAAAGTCACTGGGCCAGCATTTCTTGACCGACTTGTCGATTGCCGAGCGCATTGCCCACACGCTGGACGGCTACAAGCATCTGCCGGTGCTTGAGGTCGGGCCGGGCATGGGCGTGCTCACCCAGTACCTGCTCGACATGGGCCTGGACCTCACGGTGGTGGAGCTCGACACCGAGAGCGTGGACTACCTGGAGGCCAACTTCCCGCAACTGCACGGCCGCATCATCGGCGAGGACTTCCTGAAGATGGACCTCAAGCGCCTGTATGGCGACCAGCCGTTCTGCGTCATCGGCAATTACCCGTACAACATCTCGACGCAGATTTTCTTCAAGGTGCTTGAACACCGCGACCAGGTGGCATGCTGCAGCGGCATGCTGCAGCGCGAGGTGGCCCAGCGCATCGCCGAGCCGCCGGGCACCAAGTCCTACGGCATCCTGAGCGTGCTGCTGCAGGCATGGTACGACATCGAATACCTGTTCACCGTCGATGAGCACGTGTTCAACCCACCGCCCAAGGTCAAGAGCGGCGTCATCCGCCTCGTGCGCAACCAGGTGACCAGCCTGGGCGTGAACGAGCGTCTGTTCAAGCGCATCGTCAAGATGTCCTTTGGCCAGCGCCGCAAGACGCTGCGCAACTCGTTGAAGCCGCTGTTCGCCGCCCAGCCCGCCGTGCTGGAACGCGACGTCTTTCGACAACGCCCCGAGCAGCTGGGCGTTGACGACTTCATTGCCCTGACGCGGCTCGCCATGGAGCAGCCGCAATCGGTTCCCTGACGGTCTCGACTGCCCCCACCGGCGGCAAGCGAGCCGCCCAAACCAGCAGACAGCATCGTTGTTAAACACAAACTGACCAGTGAAAAAAGCAATGAAAGAATTTACCGAAAAATATCTGGAAACCTTGGACCAACTCATCGACGCCAAAGATGAGTCGCGCGTGCGCGAGCAAATCCAGGACCTGCACCCCGCCGACATCGCCGAACTCGTGGGCGACCTCAGGGACAAGGAGGCGCTGTTCATCATGACACTGCTCGACGACGAGACCGCCGCCGACGTCCTCGTCGAGCTTGACGAGGACCAGCGCCACGACCTGCTCGAACTCATGCCCAACGAGGAAATCGCCAAGCAGCTGGAGCAGATGGACGCCAACGATGCCGTTGACGTGATTCAGGAACTTGACGAGGAGGACCGCGAAGAGGTCATCAAGCACATCGACGATGTGGAGCAGGCCGGCGACATTGTGGACCTGCTGCAATATGACGAGGACACCGCCGGCGGCTACATGTCCACCGAGATGATTGTCGTGAACGAGAACATGTCGATGCCCGACTGCATCAAGGCCATGCGCCAGCAGGCCGAGGACATGGACGAGATTTACAACATCTATGTCGTGGACGACGACATGAGGCTCAAGGGCATTTTCCCGCTCAAGACCACCATCACCAACCCATCGGCCTCCAAAATCAAGCATGTGATGGAGCCCGACCCCATCAGCGTGCGCACCGACACCGACATCGAGGATGTGGCCCTCGACTTCGAGAAATATGACCTGGTGGCGATGCCTGTCGTGGACAGCATCGGCCGCCTGGTGGGACGCATCACCGTCGATGACATCATCGACAGCGTGCGCGAGCAGGGAGAGCGCGACTACCAGATGGCATCGGGTATCTCGGGCGATGTCGAGACCGACGACAATGTGTTCATGCAAGTGCGCGCACGACTGCCGTGGCTGTTCATCGGGCTGGTGGGCGGCATCTTGAACGCCTTGATCCTGGGCGGCGGCGAGGGCGACGCCGCGCTGTTGCAGATTTTGCCGGGCCTGGCGCTGTTCATCCCGCTCATTGGCGGCACGGGCGGCAACGTGGGCACCCAGTCGAGCGCTATTGTCGTCCAGGGCCTTGCCAACGGCAGCCTGGACCTGCGCCATGTGAGCAAGCACCTGCTCAAGGAGGCCGGCACGGCGCTCATCAACGCGCTGGTCATCTCGCTGCTGCTGTTTGCCTACAACTGGTTCTTCCCCGCCGACGCCGAACCGCACCATGCCTATGTCATCACCGCGGCGGTGACGATATCGCTGTTCCTGGTCATCATGTTTGCCTCGCTGTTCGGCACCATTGTGCCGCTGCTGCTCGAGCGCGTCAAGATTGACCCCGCCATCGCCACAGGCCCGTTTGTCACAGTGACCAACGACATCGTGGGCATCTCCATCTACATGGCCATCAGCACTTGGCTCATCACCGCTTTCACCAACTGGATGTAACATCCGCCGGTGACCCATCACGCCGCGAGGGACGCACTGCATGGCGCATGCGTCCCTCGCCGTTTGTTGTAATAATAATGTGTGGCCGGGCAACCGGCGCCCTGCGGGCTATTGTGCCGCGGGCAGGTCAAAGTCGAAGCGCAGACCGCCCTCGGGCTGGTTGCTCACTGCGATAGTGCCGCTGTGGCGCAACACGATGTTCTTGACAATGGACAGGCCCAGGCCCGTGCCGCCCATCTTGCGGCTGCGTCCCTTGTCGATGCGGTAGAAGCGCTCAAAGATGCGTTCCAGGTGCTCGGGCGGTACGCCCACGCCGTTGTCCTTGAAGGTGAAGTGCCACGTCTTGCCCGTGCGCTCGGCCTCGATGGTCACCGTGGTGCCGTCGCCGGCATAGGCGATGGCGTTGGACAGCAGGTTGTCAAACACGCCGTAGAGCATGGAGTGGTCGCCGTGCACGGCAACGCTGGCGGGCAAGCGGTTGTCGAGGGTCATCTGCCGCGACTGCATGTCCAGCTCGGTATTGCGCTGGATGTCTGTAACGATGTCGTTGATGCTCACGTCGTTGTACTCCGACCGCCAGGGACTGTCGTCAAGATTGTTGAGCGTGGAGATGTCGCGCAGCAGGTGGGTGAGGCGCTCGCTCTGGGCATAGCAGCGCTGCAGGAACTGGCGGCGCTGTTCATCGTCGAGATTCGGGTTGGAGATGATGGTCTCGAGGTATCCGTTGATGCTGGCCACGGGCGTCTTGAGCTCGTGGGCGATGTTCTCGGTGAGCTGGCGCTTGAGCTCGGCCTGCTCATTCTTGGTGGATTGCAGGCGTTTGTACAGTTTGATGATGCGGTCGGCAACCTCGCCCAGTTCATCGTTGGGAAAGTCGGCAAACTCCTCGATGTCCAGGCTGTCGCTGCGGTCGGCGCGGGCGGCAAACAGCTGCAGTTTGTTGATGTTCTTGCTCAGCCTGAGGATGAACCCCCTCAGGCCCAGGATGAGCACCACAAACGACCCCAGCGCGAACCACAGGTAATGCTGGTCGGCACGCAGGGCGTCGTCGAGGTGGCGGTCGCAGGGCAGCGCCGTGCGGATGATGTAACTGAACTCCAGCCTCCCGTCGGGGTCGTTGAAGCGGGTGGCGCTGTAAAAGTAGTTCTCGTTGAAGGTGCTGCTCCTGTCGATATCCGAACCCTCGCCCGATTCCATCGCCATGCGCACCTCGGGACGCCTGGCCAGGCTGTCCATGCTGGCGTAGTCCTTGCAGTGGCTGTCAAAGATAACATGGCCGTCCAGGTCAAACACCGTCACGCGCTGGCCCTCCACGGTGTGGTTGCGTGTGTAGCGCGCACACAGGTCCTCGTCGATGCTGCCCAAGAAGCGCAGCGTCTCGTCCATGTGCCGGTTGAAGTCCTGCAGGTGCATTTCCAGGTTGCTCACCTTGTACTGCTTCTCGCGCACAAACTGGAAGATGATGAACGAGATGACGAAAATCAGGAACACGGACGCCACAAGCAGATACACCTTGCGGCCCATTGAGATGCGTCGTGCCATGTTGGTCGTCAGCGTTAAATTCTTGTTACCGAGCCGTTAATCCGGCGCGTCAAAGTAGTAGCCATACCCCAGGCGGGTGACGATGCACGGGCTGTAGGGGCCCACCTTCTTGCGCAGGCGGTTGATGTTCACGTCCACGGTGCGGTCGAGCACGAGCACACCCTTGGGCCACACGCTGTTGATGAGGTCCTGGCGCGAGAACACGCGGCCCTGGTTGCTCAGCAAGAGCCACAGCAGTTCAAACTCGGTCTTGGTGAACGCCACGGCCTCGCCGTCGATGGTCACCGACTTGTTGGTCATGTCCATCTTGAGCCCCTTGTGGGCCAGCAAGTGGGCGGCAGGCTTGTCTTTTTCGCCCGTGCGGCGCAGCACGGCCTTGACGCGCACCATGACCTCTCGCAGCGAGAAGGGCTTGGAAATGTAGTCGTCGGCGCCCAGGTTAAAGCCTGTCAGGGTGTCGTTCTCGGTGTCCTTGGCGGTGAGGAAGATGATGGCCACATTGGCCGTCACAGGGTCTTCCTTGAGCTTGCTGGCCAGGGCAAAGCCCGACATGCCGCCCATCATCACATCCAGCATGGCCAGGTCATAGCCCGCCGCGCCGCGCTCGAGCACCTCCTCGGCACTGTTGGCGGTGTCCACGGCATAGCCCTCGGCCTCAAGGTTGAACCTCAGGATTTCGCACAGGTCCTCCTCGTCGTCAACGACCAGAATTTTGTACTTTTTGTCACTGTCCATTTTCTCAAAGAATTACATTATATTTTTACAAAGTTACGACTTTATTTTTATAATATGTATTACAACGGTATTACAAATTCATAAAACCTGTAAATCAATCGCAAAAAATGGCACAATGGCAAGGGATATCGTTTTTTTTGCTAATTTTGCCGACGCTAATCAATACGCATTTTTACGCCAACAATAACACCCACATGACTATGAAACGATTCACACTGCCGGCCATCGCCGTGGCCATGATGATTGCCGCTGCTCCCGCCGCGGCGCAGAATGTACAGCAGCTCGAGAACGAAATCGAGCAGCACGAAAAGAGCATCAAGGACAAGGAAGCCGCCATTGCCGACCTCGAGCAGCGCATCGGCGACCTGGAGTCGCAGGTCAAGGACCTCAAGAACCAGAAAAAAGACCTGGAAAAATCGCTCAAAGAAGAAGTGAAGATGCGCAAGGACAAGTTCACCGTGCGCGACGGCCTCGTGTTTGACGAGGAAATCAGTGACGTGCTCTTCAATCCCTACAACAAGAGCGACGTCGAGGAGGCGCTGCGCAGTTTTGACGGCATGGAGACCAAGGAGGTCATCAAGAAGAAAGAACTCGTTGAACGCTACGGCGAGTATACCAAGGACCTGAAGAAGTTCCTCGAGGAGCAGAAAAATGTGCTCGCCAAGGGCAACTGGGCTTACCAGTCCTCGACCAGCGAGACCTACAAGAAATTTGACAAGGCCTTGAAGGGCACCAAGTACTGGAAGGTGTACAACAACAAGGAGAAAAAGGAGAGCATCGACTACCTGGACCGCGTGGTGGACCGCGTCATGCTGCTCAAGAACAAGGGACTGAACAACGAGGCCGAGTATAACGAAATCATCAACATGCTTTACGCCAACTGAGGCTATGGGCTATAAACGGCAAACAGCCCCGCGCCACTGTGGCGCGGGGCTGTTTGTGTTATTATGATTTGCCTTGTCACTTGGCGTTGAGCAGATAGTCAATCAGCGCAGACACATCCGACACATCAATGCTGCCGTTCTCGTCAACATCGGCGGCGGCGGTAACATGGATGCCATTCAGCAGATGGTCAATCAGCGCGGACAAATCCGACACATCGGCGGTGCCGTTGCCGTTCACGTCGCCGTGAATCATGGCCTCGGTGAGATATCCGGGACTGGCGGCGCCGCCGTCGATGCGGGCATAGGTGGCGTCGGTGACATTGCTGTCATAGCGCGTGCCCTTGCCGCCCGTCAGGCTGGTGCAGTTCTGGAACATGCTTTTGGACGAGGTGACCGCCTCGGTGGTCCAGCCGTAGCCCGCCTTGATGGTGGCCAGCTGGCTGCAGTCCTGGAACATGTACCTCGCGTCGAAAACCTTATAAGTGTTGAACGTGCGCAGGTCGAGGCTCGTCAATGCGCTGCAGTCCCTGAACATGTTGAGCGTTTCGGTCAGCTTGGTGGTGATGAAACTGCTCAAGTCGACGCTTGTCAGGCTGCTGCATCCGTTGAACATATAACTCATGTCCGTCACCTTCTCGGTATTGAAACTGCTCAGGTCAAGGCTCGTCAATGCGCTGCAATCCCTGAACAGGCTATTCATGGAGGACACCTTGGGGGTGTTGAAACTGCTCAGGTCAATGCTCTTGAGGTTGGTGCAACCCTGGAATGTGCCATACATGCCTGTCACTTTCTCGGTGTTGAAGTTGCTCAGGTCAAGGCTTGTCAGACTGCTGCAGTTCTGGAACATGTGGTCCATGTCGGTCACGTTGGCGGTGTTGAAGTGGCTCAAGTCAAGGCTCGTCAACGCACTGCAGCCCTTGAACATACGATAGGCATCTGTCAATGCTGAGGTGTTGAAATTGCTTAGGTCAACGCTCGCCAGAGCGTTGCACTCGTTGAACATGCTGTGCATGGTTGTCACCTTGGCGGTGTTGAAACTGCTCAGGTTGACGCTCGCCAGTTTAGTGCAGCCGTCAAACATATATGACAAGTCTGTCAGACTGGCGGTGTTGAATGCGCTCAGGTCAAGGCTGGTCAAACTGGTACAGCCGCTGAACATTGTGCGGAATGTTGTCGCGTTGGCGGTGTTGAAGTGGCTCAGGTCCAGTCCCGTCAATTTGGAGCATCCATCGAACATGCCCTGCATGTCGGTCACATTGGCGGTATTGAAACCGGATAAGTCAATGCTCGTCAAGCCGGTGCACTCGTTAAACATGTATTTCATGCTTGTTACCTTGGCAGTGTTGAAATGACTCAAGTCAATGCTTGCCAAGCCTTTGCATTTGTCAAACATGTGGCCCATGTTTGTTACCTCGCTGGTGTTGAGGTTGTTGATGCCGACGATGTTGGTCAAGTACCTCAAACTGAGGAACCAGCCCTGGGTGGTGGTGGGACGGGCGGCGGCAAATGACGGGTCGAAAACCACCTTGGTGACATTACTGTAAACGGCGTAGACGTACCAGTCGGGGTTGCCGCTTGTGTTCAGGTCATAGGTCGTGCCGGTGCGGGAACTGCGCTGGTTGTCGCAATAGAACGTCAGCGTCGTGTTGTCGCTGGTGTAAACAGCATAGGCCTCCTGGGCCACGGCAGTCATGAAGCAAAGGACGCATGCCACCACGGCAAGCGTTCTGGACAGGAAATTCTTTTTCATAAATTGATATTTAGTAAATTGGATGTTGGCAAAAGGCGAAGGCTCAATAGCCCGCACAAATAGAAAATTACTAACAACTGAGTATCATGCGATTAGCAAAAATATTTGTGGTCCCACTTGGGCTTGAACCAAGGACTCCCTGATTATGAGTCAGGTGCTCTAACC
>CALEJB010000030.1 GCA_937898675.1 uncultured Prevotellaceae bacterium | reverse complement strand
ACATCCGCAACGCCTGTTGATCGGCATTGCGGACGGTTCATTTACCGCTTTTTAAATTTTAGCGGACAGCAATATATGTTAATGACAAAGGCTTTTTGTGCTAACCGGCCCGCCGCAAGTTAGGAAAGAATGCGGCGGGCCGGTGGGGTGTTAGTTGTGCATCGCGGCTGTGTCAGTACTCCAGTATCAGCGTCTCGCGGGGCGAGAGGGGCAGGGTGTCGCCGGTGAGGGTGACGGTCCTGCCGGTGGGGATGTCGCGGGCGACGGTGGCGCCCTCGATGACCTCGGCATAGCGGGCCAGGGACATCTGCTTGGGCTGGTCGGTGCCGTTGAGGATGACCAGCGCGTGGCGTCCCTCGAGGGTGCGCGCGATGACATAGATGCCGTCGGTGGGGATGAACTGCGTCATCTCGCCGCGGGTGATGAGGTCGTTGTTCTGCCGCCAGTGCAGCACGGCACTCATCCAGTCGAACATGTCGTTCTCCTCGGGCGTGCGGCCCGCCGCGGTAAAGCAGTCATGCCCGTCGCCCGGGAAACCGCCGGGGAAGTCCTTGCGCACATTGCCGTCGGTCACCTCCTTGGTGCCGTTCATGAGCACCTCGGTGCCGTAGTAGAGTTGCGGCGTGCGCTTGATGGTGAGCAGCATGGCAAGGGCCTGCTTGAGCACGGCGGCATTGGTGCCGTTGCCCAAAAAGCGGTCGGTGTCGTGGTTCTCGATAAAGGCCATCACGCTCGACGGGTCGGGGTAGAGGTAGTCGTAGCACAGGCTGTTGTAGATGCGGTTGTAGCCGCGCCACCAGGCGTCGGTCTGCTCATGCTTGGCGCTGTCGAGTTGTTCGCGGAAGGAGAAGTCCATCACGGTGGGCAGGCCGCTGTCGTGGCGCGCCACCTTGCTGCCGCGCTGCCATGCGGCGGTGTAGGCGGGCTGGGTGACCCAAGTCTCGCCCACGACATTGAAGCGGGGATATTCATCGTTGACACGCTTCATCCACCGTGCCATGGCGTCGGCGTAGGCATAGGGGTAGGTGTCCATGCGTATGCCGTCGATGCCCACGGTCTCAACCCACCAGATGCTGTTTTGGATAAGGTAGTTCATCACGTGGGGGTTGTGCTGGTTGAGGTCGGGCATGGTGCTGACAAACCAGCCCTGGGTGGTCTCCTTGAGGTCCACCTTGCTGGCATAGGGGTCCATGACGGGTGTGAGCTTGTAGCTCGTCTGCAGGCCGTAGCCGGGCTCGTTGAACCAGTCGACGCTGGGGGCGTCGGTGGCCCAGGGATGGCAGATGCCCGTGTGGTTGAATATCATGTCCATCACAATCTTGAGGCCGTGGCGATGGGCCTCGTCGGTGAGCCGCTTGTACTCCTCGTTGCTGCCAAAGCGCGGGTCCACCTTGTAGAAGTCGGTGCAGGCATAGCCGTGGTAGGTGCTCCAGCGGCCGCCCTCGTTGGGCGAGTTGTTCTCGAGCACGGGGCACAGCCACACGGCGGTGACGCCCAGTTGGTTAAAGTAGTCGAGGCGCTGTCTGATGCCTTCCAGGTCGCCGCCGTGGCGCAGGCTGGGCTGGCTGCGGTCGCACACCATGTCGCGCATGCCCTTCACCTGGTTGTTGGCGGGGTTGCCGTCGGCAAAGCGGTCGGGCATGACCAGGTACAGCACGTCGGCGTTGCTGAATCCCACGCGCTGGTCGCCGCTCATGGCGCGCGGCAGCAGGTCATACTTCACGGTCTTCTTGCTTTTGCCCTGGGCAAAGTTCAGCTCCATGGTGCCGGGCTGGGCGCCGCGGGTGTTGAGATAGACAAACAGGTAGTTGGGCGAGTCGAGGCTGACGACGCTGTCGATGGCCACGCCGGGATAGTCCACGGTGACCTGTGCGTCGCGGATGCCCTGGCCATACACCATGAGTTGCAGGCTGGGGTCGTGCATGCCGGCATACCAGTTGGTGGGGTCGATGCGGTCAACATGCACGGCGGCTTGGGCGATGAGCGCGGCAACGGTCAGAATAGCGAGGAGTAAGTGCTTCATATCTATGTGGTTAGGGTTCGTTATAGTGTTGAGTGGTTACAGCAGTTCGGGAAGCTGGAAGAGCTTGGTGCCGTTGCTGCCCTTGATGAGGATGCAGCGCCCCCGGGGCTGCTGGGCGGCGATGGCGGCTTTGACCTCCTCGACATCGCGGAACTTGGCGAAGGGGCAGTCGATGCCGGCAAACTCCTCGCCCACGAGCCACACCGTGTCAAAGGGGCAACGCTCGAGGGCCTCGACCACGCGCTCGTGCTCGGCGCGGCTGCTCTCGCCCAGTTCGCGCATCTCGCCGATGATTGCCATCTTGTGTTCCACCTGCATGAGGGAGAAGTTGTCGAGGGCGGCAGCCATCGAGGTGGGGTTGGCGTTGTAGGCATCCACGACGAGGCGGTTGTGTTCGGTCTGGGTGAACTGCGAGCGGTTGTTCGACGGCGTGTAGTCCTCGATGGCGCGGCAAATCTGCTCGGGCGTGACGCCAAAGTGCAGTCCCACGGTGGCGGCCGCCAGCACATTGTCGAGGTTGTAGCTGCCAATGAGGCGCGTGGCCACCTCGTGCCACTCGCCGCCGCGGGCGCGCCAGCGCAGCCGCAGGAACGGGTCGCAGGCCACGAGTTGGCCCTCGATGTCGGTGCCCTCGTGCCGCGAGTAGGTCACATGGCGCGTGCCCTGGGGCAGTATGCCCGTCAGATGCTCGTTGTCGCCGTTGACAAAGATCACGTTGCCCTCGTGGCCGGCCAGGTTGTCATAGAGTTCGCCCTTGGTGCGGATAACGCCCTCGAGCGAGCCAAATCCCTGCAGGTGGGCTTTGCCCACATTGGTGATGAGGCCGCAGGTGGGCTCGGCGGTCTCGGCCAGCGTCTTGATGTCGCCGGGGTGGCTGGCGCCCATCTCGACGACGGCAATCTGGTGGCTGGCGTTGAGGCGGAAGAGCGTCTTGGGCACGCCCACGTCGTTGTTGAAGTTGCCCTCGGTGGCCATCACGTTGAATTTCTCGGCGAGGACGGCGCGGATGAGCTCCTTGGTCGTCGTCTTGCCGTTGGTGCCCGTGATGCCTACGACGGGGATGTCGAAGCGGCGGCGGTGCTCACGCGCCAGGTCCTTGAAGGCCTGCAGCGTGTCGGGGACGAGGACCATGGCCTTGTCGCCGTGGTCGCTGCCGGTGAACTCGTTGTAAATGCGCTCGTCGCTCACCACGGCCAGCGCGCAGCCTTTGTTTAGTGCCGCCACGGCAAACTTGTTGCCGTCAAAGGTGTCGCCCTTCAAGGCGATGAAGATGCTGCCCTCGGGACAGTCGCGGCTGTCGGTGGTGATGACGGGATGTTGCTGATAGAAGGAGTAGAGTTCCTGGATAGTCATGATTGTTGATGTTTGTTGTTGGGTGGCGCAGCAGTGGCGCAAACCCACGGTTGCAGCATGCAAAGTTACAAAATGTGGCGCAAATCGGGCGAATAATTTGGTGCTTTTCGTGCATAGTAGTACCTTTGCACACGATTTTCAAGCACTATAATGAATACGACAAAACGAACTATCGCCATCGTGTGTGGCGGCGACTCCTCGGAGCATGACGTGTCGATGCGTTCGGCACAGGGACTGAACAGTTTTCTCGACCACGATCGTTACAACATCTACATCGTGGAGATGTGCGGCCTGGACTGGCACGTGAACCTGCCCGACGGTGGGCAGGCGCCCATCGACAGGAACGATTTCTCGTTTGAGGCGGGCGGCGAGACCATCCGTTTTGACTATGCCTACATCACCATCCACGGCACCCCCGGCGAGAACGGCGTCCTGCAGGGGTACTTTGACATGATGCGCATCCCTTATTCGACATGCAGCGTGCTCGTCGAGTCGATGACGTTCGACAAGTATGTGCTCAACAATTACCTCAAGGCCTTTGGGTGTAATGTGGCCGACAGCGTGCTGATGCGCCGCGGCGAGAAGCACCCGCTCAGCAACGACGAGATCATCGAGCGCATCGGCCTGCCGTGCTTTGTGAAGCCCGTTGCCGACGGCTCGAGTTTTGGCGTGACCAAGGTCAAGAGCGCCGACCAGCTGGGCGCGGCGCTGGAGCATGCCTTCAAGCAGGGCGACGACGTGATGATTGAGCATTACCTCGACGGCACCGAGCTGACGGTGGGATGCTATAAGACCAAGGACAAGGAGGTGGTGTTCCCCGTGACCGAGGTGGTGACCGACAACGAGTTCTTTGACTACGACGCCAAGTACAACGGCCAGGTGGACGAAATCACGCCCGCGCGCATCAGCGACGAGCTGGCCGCCGCCCTGCAGGCCGAGACGTTGCGCGTCTATGACCTGCTGCACTGCAACGGCCTCATCCGCATCGACTACATCGTTACCAAGAATGCCGACGGCAGTGACCACATCAACATGCTGGAAATCAACACCACGCCAGGCATGACCGCCACCAGTTTCATCCCCCAGCAAGTGCGCGCCGCCGGCCTTGACATCAAGGACGTGCTCACCGACATCATCGAGAACCAGTTCTAAAGGCATCCCCAACTCAAACTGGACGCTGGAGAGCAATCAACCAGGCGGCCGCGGTGCACAATCTTGCACCGCGGCCGCCTGGTTGATGTCCCGTTATGGGGCTCAGTTGTGGATGATGAGCGCCGACTGCGCGGGGACGGTGACCTTGCCGCCCTGGACCGTGGCAATGCCCTCCTGGTCGCAGGCGATGTTGCGGCAGACGACCGTGTAGGCGCCGTCGGGCACCTCGATGGTGCGGGGCTGCTTGTTGGCGTTGAGCGCCACATAGATGTCGCCCCACGACTCGCCGGGCACGGCCTTGCCGTTGATGTGATAGGCAATCAGGCAGTCGCCGGCGGGCAGGAAGTCAAGATGGGCGCGCACCATGTCGGCGCTGCCCATACGGAATGCGGGATGTGCCTTGCGCATGGCGATGAGGCTGCTGTAATAGTCCGTCACCTGGGGGTAACGCTCCATGTTGCCCCAGTCCAGGCGGTTGACGCTGTCGGGGCTGTTGTAGCTGTTGTGCACACCCTTTTTGTCACGCAGCATCTCCTCGCCGCTGAGCATGAACGGAATGCCCTGCGAGGTGAGCACGGCGGTCTGCGCCAGCAGGTCCAGGCGGATGACCTCGTCCTGGGTGATGCCCTTGACGCTCGCGCGCAGGCGGTCCGCCAGGCACATGTCGTCGTGGCAACTCACATAGGCAATCATCTGGGTGGGCTCGAGGGCATAGGGCGCTTGGCTGTAGTTCACCTTGGAGTAATCCACACCCGGGTGGGCGATGGCGCCCACGATGCCCGCCTTGACGCTTTCCTCGTTGCCCTTGACACCGCCCAAAAAGGCGGCTTTCTCGTCGCCGTCCCACGGGCCGCGCAGGCCGTCGCGCATGTCATCGCTGAACACTGCGATGCCCGGCATCTTGGCCGCATTGGCCTTCAAACCCAGCTGCTCGCCGGGCAGGGCGCACGAGCCGGCGCTCCAGCCCTCGCCATACATGAAGATGTCAGGCGGCAGGGCGGCGCGAATGGCGTTCATCGTCTCGATGTCGTGCACGCCCATCAGGTCGAAGCGGAATCCGTCGATGTGGTACTCCTCAACCCAGTAGCGGGTGCTTTCAATCATGAACTGGCGCATGCCCTCGCGCTCGCTGGCGGTCTCGTTGCCGCATCCGCTGCCGTTGCTGTAGGTGCCGTCGGCACCCAGGCGAAAGTAATAGCCGGGGCGCGTCTTTTGGAAGTTGCTGCCGTCGATGTCAAAGGTGTGGTTATACACCACGTCCAGGATGACCTTGATGCCCGCGCTGTGCAGCGCCTGCACCATCTGCTTGAACTCGTTGATGCGCGCCTCGGGCTTGTAGGGGTCGGTGGAGTATCCGCCCTCGGGCACATTGTAGTTCACGGGGTCGTAGCCCCAGTTGTACTGCGGCTGGTCGAGGCGCGTTTCATCGACCGAGGCATAGTCAAACGACGGCAGGATGTGCACGGCATTGACACCCAGCGACTTGAGGTGCTTGATGGCGCGCGGCTCGGTGAGCGCAAGGAATTTGCCCTTGTTCACCAGCCCGCTCGACGCGTCAATCGAGAAGTCGCGGTGATGCAGTTCATACAGCACCAGGTCCTTGAACGCGATGTCGGGACGGCGGTCGGCCGCCCACCCCTCGGGGTCGGTGGACGCCATGTCCACAACAGCGGCCCGCTTGCCGTTCACGCCCACGGCGGTGGCCCAGATGCCCGGGCACTCGCCGCGCCACTTGCCGCCGTACTTCACGTCAAAGGTGTAGAACCTGCCCTGCAGGTCGCCCTTGACGCTGGCGGACCACAGGTCGTCGCCGGCGCGGCGCATGGCCACGGTCTTGACGGCCTTGCCGCCCGTGCCCTCCTTGTAGATGCGCAGGCGCACCTGCTGGGCGTCGTCGTTGGTCTCGATAGTGAACGCGCTGGCCGCGGGGGTGTAGGTGACGCCCGTGCGGGCTGCCGTGCTGTGCGGCGCGAGCAGTGCGGCAACGCTGACCGCTATGGTTGCCAGTTGCTTGATCATTTTCGGCCGGTTTGTTTAATCAGTTCCTTGACCTTGCCGTTGAAGTCGTCGTCCTTCGTCAGCTGCTCAATGGTCATGTGCATGCGGTAACGCCAGTAGTGGCGGGGATTGGCGGGGATGTTGATGCGCTCGGCATCGGCGTCGGCCAGCCGCGCCTTTTCATCGATGGCGAGCCAGTCCTGCAACGACAGCAGGCACAGCATCGACGGGCAGGCGAGGTGGGCGCGCACGATGTCGCTGGCCAGCCAGCCGGGCAGGGGGTGGGGCGCCGCGTCACCGCGCCACAGGGCGGTGGCGTAGTACTCCTGGGTGCGCTCCATGTCCTCGTCCCACCACTGGCGCATGGTGGGCATGTCGTGGGTGCTGACGGTGGCCACGCTGCGGTAGGGGTTGGCATTGAGGTTGCCGAACTTGATGTGGTTGTCCTTGGGCATCGACTGGATTTCGAGGCTCAGGATGCGCAGCTGCTTCATCACCCATGCCACGCAGTCGGGCACCATGCCCAGGTCCTCGGCGCACACGAGCATGCGGGTGGCCTGCACCAGTTTGGGCAGTTTCTTCATGGCCTCGTGGTACCAGAAGTCGTTGTTGCGGCGATAGTAGTACTCGTTGTAGAGGGCGTTGAAGGCGTTCTTGTCATTGTCGTAGAGGGCCTCGTAGATGAAATCGGTCTGTACCGCGATGCGCGGGTGGAACAGGCCGGGGGTCTTGCGGTCGCGCACAAACAGCACATCGCTGATGAGCGAGTACAGCCCGTCGCGCAGGCGCTGGTCGTCGTCGCTGTCCTTGCCCTTGAAGGCGGCTTCCACCTTGCGCTGGGTGTCGTATTGCGGCTTCATCTGCCAGATGTCGTCGTGCAGCCGCTCGAGGTAGGTCTCGCGCACGTGGTTGGCCTGCTGGCCAAAGACGCGGTCAATCACCCAGTCGGCGATGAAGGGGCGCGTCATCAGTTCTTCCTGGAAGTTGAGGCCGTAGCTGCGGATTTCGTCGGCGCTCATGCCCTGCGAGGGCGAGAACTGTCCGAGCAGGCCGTGGACGGCGTGGATGGGGATTTCCCAGATGCGGAAGAATCCCAGCACATGGTCGATGCGGTAGGCGTCGAAGTACTGCGACATCTTGCGGAAGCGCTTCACCCACCACGAGCAGCCGTCGGCGAGCATCTCGTCCCAGTTGTAGGTCGGGAAGCCCCAGTTCTGGCCGTTGGCCGAGAAGGCATCGGGCGGTGCGCCGGCCTGCCCGTTGAGGTTGAAGTACTTGGGCTCGACCCACGCCTCCACGCTGTCGCGGCTGATGCCGATGGGGATGTCGCCCTTGAGGATGACATGCTTGCTCTGGGCGTAGCGGTGTGCCTCGCGCATCTGCTTGTCGAGGTAGAACTGGATGTAGTACCAGATGGCGACAGACTTGTAAGCCTTGGTGCGGGCGTTGCTCATGGCCAGGCGCTCGCCCTCGTCGAGGGTGTGGTGGTCGGGCCACTGGCCAAAGGTCGCCGTGCCGTAGAGGTCACGGTAGTGGCAAAAGGCGGCATAGGGCACCAGCCAGTCCTTGTTGGCGTTGAAGAATGCCTTGAACTCGGCGCTCTTGAGCACCTGCGCGCCCTCTTGGGTATACAGCAACCGCATGTACTCGGCCTTGGCGTCGTTAGCGCGCTCATAGTCGATTTGGGGCAGCGCGTTGAGCTCCTTGCGCAGTTTCTCGAACTCGGCGGCGCGCTTTTTGTCGGCCAGACGGGGCAGCTGGCGCAGGTCTAGGTATTGGGGATGCAGCGCATAGATGCTGATGCTGTTGTAGGGATAGCTGTCGCTCCAGGAGCGCGTGATGGTGGTGTCGTTGATGGGGAGCACCTGCAGGGCGCGCTGGCCTGTGCCGGCCACCCAGTCAACCATCATCTTGAGGTCGCCAAAGTCGCCCACGCCATAGCTGCCCTCGCTGCGCAGCGAGAAGATGGGCACCACGGTGCCCGCCACCTTGGCGGGATAGACGGGGAATGTGGCCTGGATGAGTTCATACACCAGGTGCTCGCCCGGCTTGACGGCGGGGAGCGTGAGCGAGCGGTTGTCGCCGGTTTCCCACTGCGACACCTTGCCGTTGCTGCCAACGATGACGAACTTGAACTCAAAGTACGGCGCGCTGGCGGCGTCGAGGGTGACGGCCCACTCGTTGTAGTTGTGCTCGGTCATCCTCAGCGCTTTGCCCTCGTTCCAGTTGCCCAGCGTGTCGCCGCTGCCGGCAATGGCGAGGGCCTCGCCGCTGCGCAGCTGTGGTGCGCGCACCTTGATTTGGACGCAGGCAGCGAACTTGGCTTTTTCCATCGCGCGGCGGTCGCGCAGGGCCACGCAGTCGGTAAACGCCGAGCTGTACAGGTAGCTGTCGTCGGGCAGGTCGTTCCAGTGGTCATAGGTGATGTAGCGCGTTGCCTTGGCGGCGTTGAGGTCCAGGCGGTGGGGCACGACCACCCACTCGGTGCGCGCCTCGGCACCGTCGCGGTGCACGGTGTAGTAGTAATCGACATGGCCGGGACGCCCGGGAATGTCAATGTCGCACATCCACAGTTTGCCGCCCGCGGCGGGGAGCATGGCGTGACGGCTCGCCTGCTCGGGCATGCCGTCTTGCATGATGTTGAGCACCAGGCTCTCGCCCATGGCGGTGATGTATTCTATGTTGAATCTAATTTTCATGAGTTGTAATAAGAATTAATAAGTCCGATGTCAGGCGTCGGCCCTCTTCTTGTCCTCGATGATGAACACGCACAGCGCGCCCGCTGCCAGCAGCGCGCCTGCCAGCAGCAGCATGTTGCCTTGCACGCTGCCCATGGCGGCGAGCAGCACACCGCCCAGCGCGGCGGCGGCAATCTGCGGCAGGCAGATGGTGCAGTTGAACAGGCCCAGCGCAGTGCCCATGCGGTTGCTGCCCTCAAAGGCGTTGGTGACCATGGTGAACGGCATGGCAAGCATCGCCGCCCAGGCAAAGCCGATGAGGAAGTAGGGCACGAACAGCAGGTACTGGTTGTGGATATAGGGCACCATGGCAAAGCCGATGCCGCCAATGATGAGGCTGAGCGCATAGGCCGCCTTGATGTTCTTGAACTGCGGCAGGACAACCGCCCAGAGCACGCTGCCGATGGCCTGCACGGCGAACAGAATGCCCACCCAGTTGCCGGCGAGCTGATAGCCCTCGCTGACGGCGTCGGTGGTGCCCCAAACGGTGTCGGCGATGGTGCCGTTGGTGTAGGTCCACATGTACATAAAGGCTGCCCAGCAGAAGAACTGCACGAGGCCCACCTCAAAGAACACGCGCACGGCATGCTTCTTGTGGGCGTCGGTGTTGTTCAGGGCGGCAGCCTTGTCGTCGTTGCCGCCGGCCAGGGCTGCGGCGTTGAACTCGGCCATCTGTTCGGGGGTGTATTCCTTCACATGGCCGATGGTGTAGATGACGCACAGGATGAGGATGGCCGAACCCACATAGAACGACCACTTGACGCTGTCGGGCACCACGCCCTCGGGGGCGACATTGGCGATGCCCACGATGGTGAACAGGAACGGGAAGATGTAGCCCACCAGCGAGCCAGCGTTGCACAGGAAACTCTGGATGGAGTAGGCCTTGGCCTTCTGCTTCTCGTTCACCATGTCGCCCACCATCATCTTGAAGGGCTGCATCGCCATGTTGATGCTCGTGTCGAGGAACATCAGGGCAATGAGGCCGAATGTCATCGCGCCGGCGATGGTCAGGCCCAGTGAGCCCGCATTGGGCAGCAGGCACATCACCACCACAGCGGCGGCGGCGCCAATGAGCAGATAGGGGATGCGGCGGCCCCAACGGCCCAGCCACGTCTTGTCGCTCAGCAAGCCCACCAGCGGCTGCACAATCATACCCATGAGCGGCGGCAGTATCCAAAAGTAGCTCAAGTTGTGCGGGTCGGCGCCCAGCGTGGCAAAGATGCGGCTGATGTTGGCGCTCTGCAGGGCATAGGCAATCTGCACCCCGAAGAATCCGAAACTGATGTTCCACAGTTGGCTGAATCTTAAATCAGGCTTTGTTTTCATTTTTTTTGTCTTGTTTTTATTGATGTTAGATGATTTTTTGCGGTCTTATATGTAAAGCACTTGCAAAATAACGAAAAAATGTTGCAGACTCATTATTTATATAAGGTAACAGGCGCAAAAAAACAGTGTAAACGATTGCACGACGACACAACACCCAGGGTTGCCCCTGGCTGCAATGCCCGCACACGGGTTGACAACCCGCTGACTCCTAATTCCTGGCTAAATAAAGTTCAAGCTCTTTCAGCGCTTCGACATCGGCGGGCAGCCATTTCACGCTGTGGAGCTCGGCCCGTGGCAGCCACCGGGCATCCTCATGCTCGAGCAGCGACAGCCGGCTGCCCGCCAGTGTGCACAGGTAGCAATGCATCGTGAGGTGAAAGCCCGGGTAGTCGTGCTCCACAGTCGTGAGCAGCTGGCCGACCTGGACGTCTGCCGCCAGCTCTTCGCTGATTTCACGCCTCAGGGCGTCCTCCGGCGCTTCGCCTGCCTCCATCTTGCCTCCGGGGAATTCCCACCAGTCCTTCCACTCGCCATATCCCCGCTGGGTGGCGAAGACGCGCCCCTCGCGCACGATTACGGCGGCCACAACTTCTATATGCTTGCGCTTTTCCATTCTTGCTTGTCTGTCATTACACCGTTGGGCAAATTACGTCAAAATCCCGGACCTGTGCAAGCGTTTTTCAACAAAATCCCTGTTCAAGCCATTTTGCAAGCCAGTTCCCCCCCCTGGCCGCCCATGCCATTGCGCCCGTTGATGGCGTGTAAATCGCGGGCTGAAAGTCCGCGATTTGTTGCGTGGCATTGTGCCTGCCCGTCTGGGGTTTGGGGCAATATCTATATCACTGCCATTTCTTTTGCGGAGCGCCCAAGGCGGGCCGATAAGTGTCAAAAAATCTAAAAGAGGCTTGATAAACCAAAAAAAACCCTCTAAAACTTGATAATGAAGTGATAAAATTGCAGTACTTTTGTGGATGAAAAAGAGAATGTTCTACCAACTTATATAAAAAAGACTATTATGAATGATTCAACGAGTTATCTGCAGCAGTTGAGGCTGTCCTACCAGCCCAAGTTGCCGGCTACGCTCAAATGCCCCGTGCGTGCGGTCAAGGGAGAGCCCACGCAGTCGGTGGCCGACCAAGAAGCCATTAAAGCACTGTTCCCCTGCACTTATGGTTTGCCCGAGTTGACCTTTGAACGCGACGACACCGCGCTTCCACCCGAGGAGCCCTTCAACGTGGCCGTTATCCTGAGCGGCGGCCAGGCGCCTGGCGGCCACAACGTCATCTGCGGTCTGTACGACGGTGTCAAGGCCCTGAACAAGGGCTGCCGCCTGTATGGATTCCTGGGCGGCCCCGACGGTCTGGTGAAGCACAATTACATTGAAATCACCGGTGACATTGTGGAGCGATACCGCAATACCGGCGGCTTTGACATGGTTGGCTCGGGCCGCACCAAGCTTGAGAAGCCCGAGCAGTTTGAGGAAGGCCTCAAGATTATGCGTAAGCTCGGCATCACGGCGCTTGTCATCATTGGCGGCGACGACAGCAACACCAACGCTGCCGTCCTTGCCGAGTATTATATGGCCCACGACGCCGGCATCCAGGTGATTGGCGTGCCCAAGACCATCGACGGCGACCTCAAGAACGAACACATCGAGGTTTCGTTTGGCTTTGACTCGGCTACCAAGGTGTATAGCGAGCTCATCGGCAATGTGGCGCGCGACTGCAACTCGGCGCGCAAGTACTGGCACTTCATGAAGCTGATGGGACGCTCGGCGTCGCACATTGCTCTGGAATGCGCTTTGCAGACCCAGCCCAACTACTGCATTGTGGGCGAGGAGGTCGAGGCACGCAACATGACCTTGAGCGACATTGCCGACGAGATTACCGACATCGTCATCAAGCGCAGCGAGCGCGGCATGAACTATGGCACGGTTGTCGTGGCCGAGGGCGTCATCGAGTTTGTGCCCGCAATGAAGGAACTCTTTGCCGAGCTCAACGAGATGCTGAGCAAATATCCCGACATCCCCAAGCTCAAGGACATGGAGCAGAACAACTTTGTGCGCGAGCACCTGAGCGACAAGAACCGCGTCATCTACGACTCGTTGCCCGACGACGTGGCGCGACAGCTCACCCTCGACCGCGACCCCCACGGCAACGTGCAGGTGTCGCTCATCGAGACCGAGAAGCTCATCAGCCGCATGGTGGGGCACAATCTGGACCTGCTGGCCGAGCAAGGCAAGTTCAAGGGCAAGTTCAAGACCCGGCACCACTTCTTTGGCTACGAGGGCCGCTGCTCCTTCCCGTCCAACTTTGATGCCGACTATTGCTATGCCCTGGGCTACAACGCCGCACACCTCATCTTTGTGGGCGCTACCGGCTACATGTCGGCCATCTGCCACCTGGGCCGTCCCGCCCGCGAGTGGGTTGCCCGCGGTGTGCCCATCATCAAGATGATGAATATGGAGCGCCGCAACGGCAAGGACAAGCCCGTTATCCGCAAGGCGCTGGTGGACCTCAACGGCGAGCCGTTCAAGCAGTTTGTCGCCCAGCGCGACAAGTGGGCCATCGAGACCTGCTACACCTATCCCGGTCCCATCCAGTTCTTTGGACCCGAAGAGCTTGTTGACCAGACTTCCCGCACGCTCTTCTATGAGCAACAGGGCAAGTAACCTGTAATAAAGTAAAAGGGCGTTCGATGATTGAACTCCCGCCAATGTTATCTTCTAACACAGCTTGCTCCCCGCCGCCGTCGCATGGCAGGCGGGGATTTTTTTACAGGTTGTGCTGCCGTTGCGATTGCGGACAGTCATCAACAAAAAAGCCGCGGCTCGTGCCGCAACAGCCAAATTGCTCGTGCCGCCCGGTGGCCGGACGTCATTTGCTCGCCTTTTTAAAGGCGCGGGTATAGAGGGCGAAGAAGTCTTTTTGCAGGGCTACGCTGATTTGGAACAGCAATCCGGTGCTGATGCTGTCGCGTATAAAAATGTTGTAAATATTGGTGCGGTTGCAACCCAGTTGCTGCGACAACCACAGGGCGCTGCGACCTTGCCTTAGCAATTCTTCCCTAATCTCTTTTCCGATATGTATGTTTACTTTACCCATCAACTATGATGCATTTTGTGTTTTCAATGTCTGCAAAATTAACACAATTTTCGGCGATTGCGCACATTTCCGGCAATAAAAATTAGCATAATTTGCGTTATTTAACATTAATATGCGCTTTTCGGCGCAATCTGGTCCTTGAGGGCCTTTGCCTCTGGCATTCTTGGCGGGTGGCAGGCAATAATGGGCAGCGAACTTTCGTTTTTAATATTGAACAGAAACTAATCAGAAAAAAGATATACCTATGTTTTCAGGAATCGTTGAAGAGGCGGCGCGCGTCGTCGCATTGAGGAGAGACGGCGGCAACCTGCACATCACCTTGACGTGCACGTTTGCCCATGAGTTGAAGATTGACCAGAGCGTGTCGCACAACGGCGTGTGCCTCACCGTTGTGGAGCTGCCGGGCGACGGCACCTACACGGTGACGGCCATCCAGGAGACGCTGGACCGCAGCAACCTGGGCCTGCTCAAGGTGGGCGACGAGGTGAACGTGGAGCGCTCGATGCTCATCGAGGGCCGCCTCGACGGCCACATCGTGCAGGGCCACGTGGACCAGACCGCCGTGTGCACCGATGTCAAGGAGGCCGACGGCAGCCACTACTTCACGTTCAAGTATGACGTGAAGCCCGAGATGGCGCGCAAGGGATATGTCACGGTAGAGAAGGGCAGTGTGACCGTCAACGGCGTGTCGCTCACGGTGTGCAACAGCGAGCGCGACAGTTTCCAAGTGGCCATCATCCCCTACACCCGCGAGATCACCAACTTCCACGCCATCGAGGCCGGCACGGTCGTCAACCTGGAGTTTGACATCATCGGCAAATACCTGGCGCGGCTGATGGAGTTCGCATTGTGATTTTGCGGCAGCGGCCAGTCACCGGGCTGAAATGAAGAAGATAGGCATCATCAGCGACACGCATGCGTGGTGGGACGACCGCTACGCACAGCACTTTGCCGACTGCGACGAGGTGTGGCACGCCGGCGACATCGGCAGCGACGAAGTGGCCGACCGCCTCGAGGCTGTCGTGCCCGTGTTCCGCGCCGTGTATGGCAACGCCGACGGCGCCACCTTGCGGCGCCGCTTCAAGGAAATGGAAATCTTTGAGGTCGAGGGCGTCAAGGTGGTGATGACACACATTGGCGGCTACCCCGGCAAATATGCTCCCGGCATTGTCTCGCGCCTGAGGCTGTCGCAGCCCAAACTGTTCGTGTGCGGACACAGCCACATCCTCAAGGTCATGCCCGACCGTTCGCTGGGCTGCCTGCTGGTCAATCCCGGCGCGGCGGGTGTGCAGGGATGGCAGGTGGTGCGCACGCTTGTCACGCTCACGCTCGACGCCGGCAGCATCACCCACGCCCAGGTGATTGAATTGGCAAAATAACAACGAGGTGAAATGAAGTACACATTATATATAATGCTACTGCTTGTCGTTGCTGCGGCGCTCACCGGCTGCCACAGCAATGAAAAGAATTACCGCGAGGCCTACGACAAGGTGGTCGAGCATCGCAGGACAGGCATCGGGGCCGAAACCTATGCCCGGATAGACGCCGAGCGGCGCCGCTACACCGAACTCATCGACGGCGACAGCGTCAGGCTCGTGCACGTCTATGCCAACGTCGCCGTTGACACTACTGCCATTGCCAGGCCCTACAACGTCGTCGTCGCATCGTTCACCCAGCGCATCAATGCCAAGAGCTACTGCGAGCGCCTCCGCGACGAGTGCGGCCAGCCCAGCTACATCCTCTACGGCGGACCCGAGAAGACTTTCTATGTCGTCGCCCGCGGCTTTGACGACAAAGTCGAGGCGGCGCGGTACCTGAGAGACATCGACAACACGCTGTGCCTCAAGGTGCTTGAGCCCCTGCCGTGGATTCTCAAGAAGATTTAGAAACCGGCTGATGCCCCCAGGACATAAAATAACAACGAGGAACGTCCCGCCGGGCGTCCCTCGTTGATGATATTGCTGCAGAGCGATTACCTCACGCGGCCAACGTAACTGCCGTCACGGGTGTCAACCTCGATAATCTCATCGGTGTCGATGAACAGGGGCACGCGCACCGTGGCACCCGTCTCGACGGTTGCAGGCTTCAGGGTATTGGTGGCCGTGTCGCCCTTCACGCCAGGCTCGGTATAGGTAATCTTGAGCTGAGTCTTGATGGGCATCTCGGCAAACAGGATGGTCTCGGTCGAAGCATCGCTGACAACCTCAACAACATCGCCTTCCTTCATATAGTCAACGCCAGAGATAAGCGGCTTGGCAATGGGGATCTGCTCATAGGTCTCCTGGTTCATGAACATGGCATCCTCGCCGTCCATATACAGGTACTGGTAGGGGCGGCGCTCAACGCGCACGTCCTCAAGCTTCTCGCCGATGTTGAAACGGCGCTCCAGCACGCGGCCGTCAACGACGTTTTTCAGCTTAGTGCGCATGAAGGTGTTGCCCTTGCCGGGTTTTACATGCAAAAATTCTACACAAAAGTACAGGTCACCGTCCATGCGGATGCAGGTGCCGTTCTTGATGTCTTGAGCATTAATCATAATTGAAATACTGTGCTGTTATTAATATTGAATGTTTGGTGCCAATGAAATATGGGTGCAAAATTAGGTGAATTTGAGAAAAAAAGCAAAAACTTTGCCCGAAAAATGCATTTAGATTTGTGTGTTATGAAAAATTGGAGTAATTTTGCACCGCATTTCGCAAAAAATAACGGAACAAATTCAAAAACAGATACAAAACAATGAAAAGAACATTCCAGCCCTCGAACCGTAAGAAAGCCAACAAGCATGGCTTCCGTAGCCGTATGCGTACCGCCGATGGCCGCAAGGTCCTTGCCCGCCGTCGCGCCAAAGGTCGTTACAGCCTCACTGTAAGCGACACCGTGTACAAGTAATTCCCGGTCACTGGGAATCCGCAATTGATTGCGGCACAACGCATCAAGCCGTTATGGTCCAACAGGGCCGTAGCGGCCTTTGTTGCATCGGCATGCTACATGCCATGCGCCGCCCGCACGGCAGCAAAAAAAATCAGCACTACTCTCCCGAGCCATGCTGACCATCAAGTTTAACCTTAAAAACCTCCAAAAATTATGAGTTCGTACCTATATCTGCAACTACCGTGCCAACTTTTAGGTTGATGTAATTATCTATATCACAAGTTGTTATGGTGTAGAAATAAACCAAATCGGCTCAAGAGTGACGTGGTAAGAAGTGTTCAAATACTACCGAAAACAGTCAATTTTTGCCCATTTTTTGGGCGTTTTTTACACTTTACTAACACAGTTTACTAACACACTTTTGAGAATTATGAGCATGATTATCAGTGACAAGCGTCAGAAGTACTATGGTGAAATCAAGTCAAGATTTTACTTGCGTAGATCTACAGCCTCTGGGCCCCGAAAAATCTACTTCGTTGCTTTTATTGAAGGCAAGCAGTATCGGTACTCAACCGGGGTGAGGGTTTATCCAAAACAGTGGAATTCCAAGAAGGAACTAGCAGTGGTTTCAAACACCTTGAGCAAGCAGGACAATCAAAACAATATGATTGCCAATGAAAGACTATCCAGGTTCAGGCGCTATTTCGCTGAATTCATTGAGTATCTATGTGAAAATGATGTCACGGATATTGTGGCAACGCTCAAACAATTCATTTATCAGGATGTGGCTAAAACGAACTTCGATCCGTACGCGACTATTATGGACGCACTGTATCATTACCATAATTCAATAGTTCGTTAAAAAATCGATATATGGCGAAACGTCTATGCTGCGCCGCCAAAGAGTTCATTGGAAATCTGAGTAATTAAAGTTTGGTTC
>CALEJB010000029.1 GCA_937898675.1 uncultured Prevotellaceae bacterium | reverse complement strand
CACGGTTACCAAGATTGGCAACTATGCGTTTGCGAACTGCTCAATGCTGCCCGACGTCACCATCCCCAACTCGGTGACCTCGATGGGTGTTCAGGTGTTTAGCCAGTGCAGTGCGCTGCAGACGGTGCAGTGGGGCACCGGCATGACCACCATCCCCGATGGCACCTTTGTCAACTGCTCCTCCCTCGCCGAATTCACGATTCCGCACTGGATTACAAGCGTGGGCGCGCTGGCGTTTGGCGGCACCGGCCTCAAGCAGGCCATCCTGCCCTACGGCGTCAAGAGCGTTGGCGGCGAGGCCTACTTCATGTGCCAAAGCCTGGCCACGGTGCTCGTGCCGTCGTCGGTGACTGCGCTGGCCTCGAGTGCCTTCAAGAACTGTTCCGGCCTGACTGAATTGTACTGCAACATGCCCACGGCGCCGTCGATGGACTTTACCAATGTGCCCTCGTCGTGCAAGATGTATGTGCCCGTGGGCAAGGTGGGCCAGTACAAGGCCACCAGCGGCTGGAGCAGCCACACGAGCAATGTGACCGCGGGAGCCTATGACTACAACTTTGGCAGCGACGGCTACAATGCCGGCTCGCTCTACCACATGACCATCACCAGCACCACGCCGGTGACTTATAACGGCACCGCCTATGCCGGCACGGCCAAGTATGTCTATCACCCCAACATCTCAACCACGCAGGTGACGGGCTATGGCGCCTCGCTGTACGAGACAGACGACATGTGCGGCAGCGGCAAGAAGTACCTCATTACCGAGATTGGCGACAGCGCCTTTGCCAACATGGCGTCGGGCATTGCCAAACTCGACTTCAGCAACTGCAAGAAGTTGACCAAGGTGGGGAACTATGCCTTCCAAAATGCCAACGGCCTGGAGACTGTGATTCTGCCCGAGGGCGTGACACACATCGGCCAGGAGGCCTATGGCTACCTGAAGAAGATGACCAGCGTCACCATCCCCAACACGGTGACCTCGATGGGATCCTACATGTTCTATGGCTGCTCCAGCCTGAGCAGCGTGAACTGGAGCACGGGCATGACGACGATTCCGCAGAGCACCTTCAGCCAGTGCGCCAGCCTCAAGGACTTTGTGATACCCCACTGGATTACGTCAGTTGGCAGGTGGGCATTCCTGAACTCGGGCCTCAAGCAGGCCGTGATGCCCTACGGCCTCAAGACCATCTCGGCCAACGCGTTCATGGAAACTCCCGTTACGGTGGCGCTCGTGCCGTCGTCGGTGACCTCGATGGCCTCGAGCGCCTTTGAGGGCTGCAGCAGCATGACCGAGTTCTATTGCAACATGTCCACGGCGCCGTCGATGGACTTTTCCAGCATGCCCTCGTCGTGCAAGTTCTATGTGCCCGTCAATATGGTCAAGCAGTACAAGGGCACGGGCGGATGGTCGGGCCACAACGTTGAGGCCGGTGCCTATGACTTCAACTTTGGCACGGGTTACAATGCCCAGTCCAACTACCACATGACCGTCATCAGTTCCCAGCCTGTCACCTTCGACGGCGTGACCTATGCCGGCACCGCCATGTATGTGTTCCATCCCAACATCACCACCACCACGTCGGCATCCTTCTCGCCGGAACTCTGCGAGATCGACAATATGTGCAGCAGCGGCAAGAAGTACCTCATCGCCGCCATTGGCGACAGCGCGTTCTATGGCTCATCGCCCTCTATCACCAGCCTCTCGTTTGAGCAATGCAAGGCGCTCACCCGTCTCGGCCACGATGCCTTCTGGACCAGCAAGGTCAAGACGCTCAAACTGCCCGCCAGCGTCTCGGAATATGGCAAATTCGCCATCTATTACTTGCCCGACCTCACCGACCTCTATGTTGCCAGGCCTACGCCCGCGTCGGTGCCCGTCAACTGCTTTTACGGC
>CALEJB010000028.1 GCA_937898675.1 uncultured Prevotellaceae bacterium | reverse complement strand
ACAGGAACTGCGAATACTACCGAAGGCGATGAAATGGCTGACGCTGAAAAGGCTTGGGAAGATGCGGAAGGCAGGCATGACGGGCTTGACGCAGGTGACGGCGGCGGTCTTTCCAAGCAAGAGAAGCCTGCGAAAAATGGCGTGAAGGAGCAGCGCGGTGAGCGCCGGCGAGGCGGCTTTGCGTGACGCTGTTGTTGAGCACCTGCGCGGCATGGGCATCGAGGTGATTACCGATACCTATGAAGGTCAGCGCGTGCTGGACGCTGCAAAGCGTGCAGCCGAGGTACTGACTGAGGCAAAAAAAAGAAATCAGCAAAAAGAAACCGCTCTACCGGAAGATGAAACTTCTTTCAAAGGAACTGCCATTTCTTCTGCTGACGGTGCAAAGGTACTACAAAATCTTGAACAACCATCAAAAAATAGTGAAAATATTACAACAGCAGGCATCAGGACATTTCTTGGTGATATTGCAGATGCAATTGGAGCCACTAAACAAGGCAGCAATAGCCGGTATGCGACCTTTGAGACGGTAAATGGCGAAGTGGTGACCATCCGTCTTGCTGAACACAACGCTCACACGAGCGGTTTTGACCACAGCGGACGCGACAACGGCATCAGCATTGTCATTTCTCGTAAGCCTAATGCTGGCATCAACAACGACGGCAAGGGCAATAAACACAATATCGTATTACGAAAAGGTAATGAGAAAGGCGCAGGAGTAAATCATAGTGTTTTCAGGCATTACGGTACACGCGTAGGGGTGATTACCGCTGATGATATTCTACTGATTCCTGATGTGATTAAAAAAGGCGACGTGGCTGAAAAACAGCGGGGTAATGTGCGTTTGGCAGAATATAGATATGCTGATGGCAATGGTATTAGATATACAGTTGTCACCGAAGTAAAAAACGGTTATGAACAATTTAATGACTACTATACAAATAAAAAGGTATCAAACCAAACCCCTGAGATGCCAAACGGCGACACGCAATTAAGCGCCAGGCCAAATGATTTTGATACCAATTCGGATGCAAAATTACAAAAAGTTCCAGAGCCATCCAACGAAGAAGGCGAAAATGATGGAAATTCTGCTGAAAGCGGTCGTATCATGCAGAGCAGGCTCGGCGTCGACATAAAATAAACGCCTGATGCCAAAACGTGTTAATAACTTTATTTGCAAGAGTGCAAAATTGGCAGTACCTTTACAATCCTTTATCAACACATTTTTTTGAACGAAAAATATGATACCCTTTGTTCACTTGCACGTGCATTCACAATATTCCATCCTTGACGGCATGGCACCCATCAAGGACATGGTTGACAAGGCCATTGCCGACGGCATGCGGGGCATGGCGATTACCGACCATGGCAACATGTTCGGCATCAAGGCCTTTCACGACTATGTGAGCAAGGTCAACAAAGGACGCGACGACGATGCTAAGTTCAAGCCCGTCTTTGGCTGCGAGGTGTATGTGGCTAACACCGACCGCCATGAGCACACCGACAAGCGTGACATCGGCCGACACCTCATCTTGCTGGCCAAGAACCTCACGGGCTATAAAAACCTCATCAAAATCGTGTCAAACGCCTGGACCGACGGTTTCTATATGCACCCGCGCACCGACCACAGCGAGCTGGAGAAATACCACGAGGGCATCATCTGCTGCTCGGCATGCCTGGGTGGTGAGGTGCCGCAGCTCATCCTCAATGGTCGGCTCGACGAGGCGCGCGAGACCGTCAAGTGGTATCAGGGCGTCTTTGGCGACGACTATTACCTGGAACTCCAGCGCCACAAGGCCACTGTGGCACGCGCCAGCCACGACACCTATCCCAAGCAGATCGAGGTCAACGAGGTGCTCATCAAACTGGCCCATGAGCTGGGCATCAAGCTCATCTGCACTAACGACTCCCACTTTGTCAACGAAGAAGATGCCGACGCCCACGAGCGCCTCATCTGCGTCAGCACGGGCAAGAAGCTCACCGACCCCGACATCATGCTCTACAGCAAGCAGGAGTGGTTCAAGACCACGGCACAGATGAACGAAGTGTTTGCCGATGTCCCCGAAGCGTTGCACAACACCAACGAAATTCTGGATAAGGTGGAATTCTACAGTATTGACCACAAGCCTATTCTGCCAGATTTCCCCTTGCCTGATGGATTTGACAGCGAGGACGACTACTTGCGCCACCTCGTATATGAGGGCGCCAAGAAACGCTGGGGAGAGATTGACGAGGAGCATCACGAACGCCTCGATTTTGAACTGGATACCATCCGCAACATGGGTTTCCCGGGCTACTTTCTCATCGTGCAGGACTACATCAACATGGCGCCCAAGCTAGGGTGCTCGGTTGGCCCCGGACGCGGTTCGGCGGCTGGCTCGGCGGTGGCTTATTGCCTGGGCATCACCAACATCGACCCCATGAAATACGACCTGCTGTTTGAGCGTTTCCTCAATCCTGACCGCATCTCGCTGCCCGATATCGACGTGGACTTTGACGACGACGGCCGCACGGCGGTGCTGAACTATGTGACCGAGAAATATGGCGCTGATAAGGTAGCACACATCGTCACCTACGGCAGCATGGCGGCCAAGAGCGCTATCAAGGATGTGGCGCGCGTCGAGGACCTCTCCATCGGCGAGAGCAACCGACTGGCCAAGTTCATTCCAGGATCGCCCAACGAGATGCCCGACGAAAAACCCGGCAAGAAATTCAAAATCACCGTCAAGAACTGCCTCAAATGCTTCGACCAGTTCCGTGCCGAACTCGACAACGAGGACCCGAGGGTGGGAGAGACGATTCGCTTTGCCGAGAAGTTAGAAGGCAGCGTGCGCAGCACGGGCGTACACGCCTGCGGCGTCATCATCGGACGCGACCCCATCACCGACTGGGTGCCCGTGAGCACCGCTACCGACAACAACGGCGACCGCATCATCGTCACCCAATATGAAGGCGGCGTCATCGAGAGCACAGGACTTATCAAAATGGACTTCCTAGGACTGAAAAACCTCTCCATCATCAAAGAGGCGCTCGCCAACATCAAACTCAACCATGGCATTGACATCGACATCGAGAAGATTCCCATCGACGACCCCAAGACCTATGAACTTTACTGCAAGGGGAGAACTTCGGGCACTTTCCAGTTTGAGTCGGCAGGCATGCAGAAGTATCTGATTGAACTTCATCCCACTTGTTTTGAGGACCTCATTGCCATGAACGCCCTCTACCGCCCCGGTCCCATGGATTATATCCCCTCGTTCATCAACCGCAAACACGGCAATGAACCCATCGTGTACGACATCCCTTGCATGGAAAAATACCTTAAGGAAACCTATGGCGTGACCGTCTATCAGGAACAGGTCATGCTCTTGTCGCGACAGTTGGCGGGATTTACACGCGGCCAGAGCGACACCCTGCGCAAAGCGATGGGCAAGAAGCAAATCGAGAAGATGAACGAGCTCGAAGCGCTGTTCTATGAGGGCGGCGAGAAAAACGGGCACGACAAGAAGGTGCTGGGCAAGATTTGGGAGGACTGGAAAAAGTTTGCCTCCTACGCCTTCAACAAGTCGCACGCTACCTGCTACAGCTGGATTGCCTACCAGACGGCCTACCTCAAGGCCAACTACCCCAGCGAGTACATGGCTGCCGTGCTCAGCAGCAACCTCAATGACATCGCCACACTGTCAAAATACATGGACGAGTGCAAGGCCATGGGAATCGAGGTGCTGGGGCCCAATATCAACGAGAGTTATAAGAGCTTCAGCGCCACCAAGGACGGCCGCATCCGTTTTGGGCTGGCTGGCATCAAGGGCGTGGGCGGCAGTTGCGTGGACGCTATCGTTGAGGAAAGGGAGAAGAACGGTCTTTATAAGAATATATTTGACTTCGTCCAGCGCGTCAACCAGGGCGCCTGCAACCGCAAGGCGCTCGAAGCCATGGCGCTGGGCGGTGCTTTTGACGACTTTGAGGAAATTAAACGCGAGGACTTCTTTGCGACAAATCACCGCGGCGAGACCTTTAGCGAGACGCTGACACGCTTTGGCCAACGTTATCAGGCGAGCCTGCAGGAGATGCAAAACTCGCTGTTTGGCGCTTTTGGTGCCATCGAGGTGGCCACGCCGGTGATCCCCAATGCCGAGCCTTGGTCACAACTCGAGCGCCTGAATCACGAGCGGGAACTCGTCGGCATGTATTTGTCGGCCCATCCGCTCGATCCCTATTACATGGAGGTGACCTATGGCTGTGACACGCCGCTCATCGAGGCCAAGGCAGCCGCCGATGCTGTGGGCAAAGAATTGACGATGGCAGGGCTCGTTGTGGATTTCCAGGTCAGAATGGGAAAAAAGGGCAACCAGTTCGCCATCATGAAGATTGAGGACTATACCGGTTCATTTGACTTTATGCTGTTTGGCAACAAGTTTGTTGATTATCAAAAGTTTGGCGTCAACGGGCTGGCAGTTGTGGTCCGCGGTGCCTATGAAAAGGGCTACGGCGATGTCGTGAGGTTTAATGTCCACAGCATCGACTTGCTTGAGAATATCAAGGGCGAAATGGTCAAGAACCTCGTCGTTTATCTGCAGGACAGCGATTTGCGAAACGTGGATTTCATGAAACCGTGCCTGGGTGCCGACGGGGACAACCGCTGCGACCTTCATTTTGTAATCAGCGACAGGACGACGGGCAGCCACGTGGCGCTGCGCTCCAAGCAGCCCATCGCTGTGGACCGGCGCTTGCTGGATTCGCTCAACGAGGCTGGCGCCAGGTTCAAGGTAAATGCCAATATATAGCCTCTTGAAGGCTTGCCGGCAATTACGGACTTATACACGCACATGATAATAATGAGAAAATACGTAATAACTAAAACAAAAAACTGAAAAAACAATGGCATTAGAAATTAACGACTCTAACTTTAAGGAATTATTGGAATCGGGCAAACCCGTTGTGGTTGACTTTTGGGCTCCCTGGTGCGGTCCCTGCCGCAGCATTACTCCCATCGTTGAGGAATTGGCCGAGGTCTATGCCGACCGCGTGGTCATCGGCAAATATAATGTTGACGATGAGAACGACCTAGCAGTAGAATTCGGCGTGCGCAACATCCCCACGCTGCTGTTCTTCAAGAATGGTGAACTGGTGGAGCGCCATGTGGCAACCATCACCCGCGATGCCTTGGTGGCCAAGATAGACGCTCTGCTCTAATCCGAGCTGCACACCAACAAGAGGCAGGCCTCACTCGATGAAGCCTGCCTTTTTGTTTTTATGTTTTTGAAAATGCCTACTTGTCCAGGTTGTTGATGACTTTTGTAATCTGCTCGCCCAAGCCGATGGTATAGCCCTGTGAACAGAAGAGAACGCGGTTGAATGTGTCGGCAAGTATGAACACGGGCATCTGGGTTTCGCTTTGCAATTTCATGGACTGGACAATCTGGCTGCGTATGCTGCCGTCGACATCGATACCATAGATGACGTTAGCGGGCAAAGCACCGTAGTTTTCCTGGCGGTATTTCAGGGCGTCGCCCTCGCTTTCAAACAACAACACAAGCGGACGTTGCCACTGATTCAGTTTTGAGTTCATCTTGGCTATGTCGCGCATGGCGTGATTGGTGGGCTCTTGCCCCACACCCAGCAGACCCACGATAAAGTAGCCGCGGCCCGTCTGCGACAGTATGCTCACGGGGTCCCCGGCAACAGGCTGCATGTTGCCGTCAAGCAGGCGGAACTTGGATTCGGAGTCAAAATTGCCGATCACCCTCACCATGTCGCTGTTATCACGCATGGTCAATAGCATGGTCGTCGGCTCGCCGGGATTGATGGTGAATATGCGGTTCGCCGTCAGCACTTTGCCGCTTGCCGCGCGGGTGCCGCTGGTAAGCATGTAGGTGCCCGCGTCAAGCGTAGTACCGTCCTTGAATGTATTGCTCCACGACGAGCCTTCCTCCAGTCCGGCGTCTCCCTCGTCATAGTTGAGCAGCTGTGTTGTGCCGTCATCGAGGATGCGTGAAATGGTAAAGTGATAGTAATATTGAGGGTCATCGAGCTGCGGGGTAGGGGTGTAGCGCAGTTTGAGGGTGCCGGTTAGAGCATTCTGCTGCTCTGCCGCCTCAAAATTCACATCTCGCCACGCGGCGTCCTTGCGATACTGCACCTTGCCGGTGACAGGATCCATTCGCGACTCGATGCCAAGCGAGCGGGCCAAATCGACAAAGAAAATGTCGCGCCCGCGGCCATCGGCCACGCGCCCACGCCATACGCCCATCGGTGTTTGAGCAATGTGCAGTGCGTTTTCCTCGTCTTTGATCAAGATGTTGTCGCGCACCCATGCCACGAGTTTGGAGGGGTTCTGGCGGAATTGTTCTGCAGTGGCGGCATCAAAGGCATTTTGCAGTTGCACCTTGAACGGGGATGTGATCATTTCATACTCCACGCGCTGCGAGAGTTGATCGCTCTTGGCCAGGAATGCGTCCTCAAGCACATCGGGCGTCACGTCTCTCATGTCCTTGTCGTTCAGCCCTTCGAGCACGCCCATCGCGCGTTTCATATTGTCGGCATGGCTGGTGACAAAGTTGAGGATGGTGTTCCAGTTCCCTCGGGCCTTCACCAGATATTCTGCTACGGCAGGGCACGCTTCAATTGCCTTCTCAGGTGTGAGGAATGTGGATTCGTATGCCTTGCGAATTGAGTCCTCACGAGCGAAACGGGCCTTGTTGGCGGCAGCCATTTCGGCGCTGACTTTCGGTATCATTGCCTTCTCGGCTGGGGGGATGATATCGATTTCTTCGTAGGTGGGGCCGCTCTTGAGGCTGTTGCTGCGATTGAGCGTCACTTCAACCTTCTTGTCTTTGCCAAAAGTCACTTTCCGGTAACTGTACCACCCGTCTTTAGAGGCCCACACCAGCATGTCGCCCAACCCGGCAGTAAGAGAGGCCTGCCCCTTGTCATCGGTGAACTTGGTGGCGGCGGGGTAGAATTCACCATAATTATAAATACAAAATTGAACCTTGGCCCCTGCGACGGGCTGGCCTTTGCGGTCCAGCACATTGACCTGTATTGCCGCTGTGGCGGCATAGTTGTCGATGAGGTTGATTTCGGTGAAGTTCTTGGTACGCAGCATCACCTCCTCGGGACCGTTGTAGTCGCCAAAGGCACGGGTGTGCATCAGCAATGCGCGTGACGCCGGAGCATTGAACCACCCCAGATCCAGCACCGGCTCTGGCTCGCAGGCGCCCAGAAAGTGCCACCGACCGTCGGCCCACGCTTCAACCCAGGCATGGTTGTCGTCGGTGTGTGCCCATCGCGGGGTATAAACCTGGCGGGCGGGAATGCCCACCGAACGCAAGGCGGCAACGGCAAAAGTCGATTCCTCGCCGCAGCGCCCGATGGCGGTGTTCATGCACGCCAGGGGCGATAGCGTGCGCTGGTCGCTGGGCTGGTATGTCACATGCTCGTGGCACCAGTGGTTGACCTCGAGGATGGCTTCTTCCATGCTCATGCCCTTGACTCGCTCCTTCAATTCATTGAAAAACACCACCCTGGACATGTCAAGACCTTCGTTATTGACACGCAACGGCAACACAAAATGGCGGAATAGCAGATCGGGAACTGTAGCACCCCAGGGCATCTGCTCGCGAGCCTCCATCGTCGCGCGGATGTTGGCAAGATGGAACTCGGTGGTATAGTCCGTCACATCGGCCAGCGGCATGTAGCGATATAGGAAACGCAACGCTTCCAGTTCTTGCTCATTTACGTCCAATCCGCTCGTGTCAGGCGTGCGCAGTTGCTCGATTGAAGCGGCCTTGCTGAAATTTGCCGCCGCCAAGGCCACAAGCAACATGGTAATTATCTTCTTCATAATTGAGGGTGTTTGGTTCTAATACTGCACAAAAATAGTCAAATTCTGCTTTCCTCGCAAAAAAAACACTATCTTTGCACAAGAAATCAAAAAACACAGGAAATCCATAATGAAGACAATACGCAACTTCTGCATCGTGGCGCACATCGACCACGGCAAGAGTACACTCGCCGACCGCTTGCTTGAATACACCAAGACCGTGGCGGGCAAAGATATGCAGGCTCAGGTGCTTGACGACATGGACCTTGAGCGTGAGCGCGGCATTACCATCAAGAGCCATGCCATACAGATGGATTATGCGCTCGACGGCACGAAATACACCCTCAATCTCATTGACACCCCGGGACATGTGGACTTCTCTTACGAGGTCTCGCGCTCCATCGCCGCATGCGAGGGCGCATTGCTGGTGGTTGACGCCACCCAGGGCGTGCAGGCGCAGACGATTTCTAACCTGTATATGGCCATCGACAACGGGCTTGAAATCATCCCCGTTATCAATAAAATTGACATGGACAGCGCCCACCCCGACGAGGTGGAGGACGAGATTGTTGAACTGCTTGGTTGCGACCCGGGCGACATCATCCGTTGCAGCGCTCGCACGGGCGAAGGCGTGCCCGAGATTCTGGATGCAATCGTCAAACGAATCCCGGCCCCGCAAGGCAATCCCGACGGCCAACTCCAGGCACTGATTTTTGACTCGGTGTTCAATCCGTTTAGGGGCATTATCGTCTATTTTAAGATTCTGAACGGCGTCTTGCACAAAAATGATTTTGTGAAATTTGTCAATACCGGCAAGGAATATAATGTCGATGAAATGGGCGTGCTCAAGTTGCGCCTCAATCCGTGCGATACCTTGTCGGCGGGAAATGTGGGGTACATCATTTCAGGCATCAAAAATTCGACCGAGGTGCGCGTGGGCGACACGATTACCCATGTTCAGCGACCGTGTGACAAGGCAATCGAGGGCTTCCAGGAAGTGAAACCGATGGTGTTTGCCGGTGTTTATCCCATCGACCCCGAGGATTTTGAGAATTTGCGCACGTCTCTTGAAAAACTGCAGCTCAACGATGCCGCTTTGACCTTCACGCCCGAGTCGTCGGTCGCGCTGGGATTTGGCTTCCGTTGCGGTTTCTTGGGCCTCCTTCACATGGAAATCGTACAAGAACGCCTGAGCAGGGAATTCAATATGGAGGTCATCACCACGGTGCCCAACGTGTCTTATAAGGTGTATGACAAGAAAGGCGGAATGACCGAAGTGCACAATCCGGCAGGACTTCCCGACATCGCTGTCATTGAGACGATTGAAGAGCCATACATCCGCGCTTCTATCATCACGCAAAGCGAATTTATGGGTCCTATCATCACGCTGTGCCTGTCGAAGCGCGGCGAACTGGTCA
This sequence comes from uncultured Prevotellaceae bacterium, assembly GCA_937898675.1. Taxonomy (GTDB): domain Bacteria; phylum Bacteroidota; class Bacteroidia; order Bacteroidales; family Muribaculaceae; genus Sodaliphilus. The sequence goes on along the minus strand of CALEJB010000028.1, from coordinate 20,788 downwards.
AACAGGAATATATTTCCGGCAATCGCATGGAACTGACCTTTGACATACCGCTGGGCGAGATTGTGATTGATTTCTATGACAAACTCAAGAGCATCAGCAAGGGATACGCGTCCTTTGACTATTACATCAACGGATACCGAGAGTCAAAACTTATCAAACTCGACATTCTGCTCAACGGCCAGCCCGTGGACGCTTTGAGCACGCTCACCCATGTCGATAACGCCGTGACGCTGGGACGGCGCATGTGCGAGAAACTCAAAGAACTCATCCCGCGGCAGCAGTATGACATCGCCATCCAGGCAGCAATCGGCGCCAAAATCGTCGCCCGAGAGACCGTTAAGCAGGTGCGCAAGGATGTGACCGCCAAGTGCTATGGCGGCGATGTGAGCCGCAAGCGCAAATTGCTTGAGAAGCAAAAGGCCGGCAAAAAGCGCATGAAACAAATCGGAACCGTGCAGGTGCCCCAAAAGGCTTTCCTTGCCGTATTGAAGCTGGATTGATCGAGAGTAGGGGAGGGCGACATGAGCGGGGTGAGCATTGAAAACATTGACCTGGACAATCCTGAATTTCAGGATGCTTGGGGTCTGATTCAAAACACCCGGCGCTCGGTATTTCTCACCGGTAAGGCGGGAACGGGCAAAAGCACCTTCTTGAAATACATCTGCGAAACGACTCAAAAAAAACACGTCGTGCTCGCGCCAACGGGCATTGCCGCCGTCAATGTAGGCGGCCAGACGCTGCATTCTTTTTTCAAGATTCCCCTTAAGCCGCTGGTGCCCGATGACCCCGATTATGCCAATCCTGCCCGCATGCGAAAGATGCTGCGCTATACTAAGGACAAAGTCAAACTCATTCGGGAACTTGACCTCATCATCATTGATGAGATTTCAATGGTCAGGGCCGATGTCATTGATTTCATCGACCGCGTTTTGCGCGTATATTCCGGTAACATGCGAGAGCCGTTTGGCGGCAAGCAATTGCTGTTTGTGGGCGACATCTTTCAGCTGGAGCCTGTGGTGACTCCCGACACACGCGACATCCTGAGGCGTTACTATAAGAACTTTTTCTTCTTTAGCGCCCAGGCTTTTAGCAAGATCAACCTGGTGCCCATTGAATTGCAAAAGATTTATCGCCAGAGCGACAGCGACTTCATCTCGTTGCTGGACCGCGTTCGCGTCAATCATCCGACCCCCAACGATATCGCTCGACTCAATCAACGGTACAACCCCGATTTCAAAGAAGAAAAAGGCGTGTTCTCGATGACGCTTGCCACCCGTCGCGACACGGTCGATGCAATCAACGATGAGCACATGCAAGCCATCAAATCCCCGGAGCGGATTTATGAAGGCGTCATTGAAGGTGATTTTCCCGAGAACAGCCTTCCGACGGCCAGACTATTGTCGCTCAAAGTTGGCGCCCAGGTGATATTCATACGCAACGACAAGGAAAAACGCTGGTGCAACGGTACAATCGGCAAAGTAGCACAACTTGAGGATGAGCGGGTTAGAGTTGAACTTGAGGACGGAAGCGAGGTGTTTGTCCAAATTGAGGTCTGGGAAAATATGCAATACACCTACAACGAGAAGGAAAAGAAGGTCGAGGAGAAAGTGCTGGGTTCTTTCGCACAGATTCCCATCAAGCCCGCTTGGGCGCTGACAGTTCATAAAAGCCAGGGGCTCACATTTAATAATGTAGTGCTCGACTTTGCCGGCGGCGCATTCTCAAGCGGACAAACCTATGTGGCGCTGTCGCGTTGCACCTCAATAGATGGAATCACGCTGCTTAAACCCCTCAATGAGCGCGACATTATCGTGAATATTGCCGTAGTTGATTTCAGCAAGCAGTTTAACAACCGCCACCTCATTGACAGCGCATTGGAACAAGAACATGCCCGCCAGCTCTATCGCCGTGCTATTCACGCGTTTGATAATCAAGAGTTCGAGGATTGCGTGAACATTTTTGCGGATGCGATGAAAACTGTTGACGTCATGCAGAATCCGGCAGCAAGAAGGCTGATTTCGAAAAAACTGAACGCGTTCAGGAAAAAAGAGCAGACGATTCAACGATTGCAACAAGTGATTGAAAACCAGCAGAAAACGCTTCAAGGACTTGCGCTCGAATATTGCTCAATGGGGGACCAGGCATTGTCGATGCAATGCACTGTCGAAGATGGCGGGACCGAATATGGCAACAGATTAGACGACATAGCAATACGCTCTGCATTGGCCAATTACGACAAGGCGCTGCGCATCATGCCTGACTGCGTTGAGGCGATAATTGGCAAAGCGCAGCTGTTGGCGACACTCGATCAGGCAGAGAGGGCCGAAGAGTTGCTGAATACGGCACTTCGTTTCGATAAGAAAAATTACCGCGCAATGATGGCCCTGGCTGACCTCCTGGCAGACCAGGGAAATATTCCAGCCGCCATTAAGCGGTATAAAAAAGCGGCATCCTGCGATAAGAAGTCACCCGAACCACACGAAAAGCTCCATGGAATATACGAGAGAATCGGTTTAGACGAGCTGGCAGACGAAGAACGCGATATTGCAACTCGCCTCCAAGATGCTCTTGATAAAAAACAGTCAAAGAAGAAGAGGAGATAGTTTTTACTCGTAAGTAATGAACTGAGCTTAGAAGAAATACTCGTCAGACTCACCAGATGTGTATTTTACATAATATCAATATTTATTTTTTTTCATATTCATCGGCAAACGACGTGGATTCATGGTATAAAAATAAATGTTGAGCACTCTGTTGACATGATGGCTCCTTTATTGTACAATGAAGCGTTTACCAATTCATTACGCCATCAAAGTTAAAGCAACAGTTTTTAATTGCCGTGGCGTTGATGACAACTTTTTTCATCCTGTTCTTATTATGATAATAAGAAACTTTGTAACTTTGTGACTCTAATTTCATCAACCAATTCAAGATGTTAAAAACCCTGCTCAAACAAGTTAAGCAATACAAGACGGCCTCACTGTTGACTCCTGTCTTTATCATGCTCGAAGTCGTGCTTGACGTGCTCATCCCTTTCGTGACCGCCAAGTTGATTGACGACGGCATTACTTCCGGCAATATGCCCAATGTCTATAAGTATGGCATTATCATGCTTGTCATGGCGTTCTTGAGCATGTTTGCAGCCATTTTGGCCGGAAAATATGCGTCTTACGCATCCTCGGGCTTTGCCTGCAACCTGCGCAGCGCTATGTATCGCAACATTCAGCGTTTTGCATTCAGCGACATTGACAAGTACAGCACTTCTGGCCTTGTAACGCGCATGACTACCGATGTCACCAATCTGCAGAACGCCTACCAGCAGATTATCCGCACATCGGTTCGGGCGCCGTTTAACCTGCTGTCAAGCATTGTGATGTGCTTTGTCATCAGTCCGCAACTCAGCCTCATCTTCATCATTGCCAGCATAGTGCTGGGCATCATACTGGGCATCATCATTACCAAGGTTTCCAAGATGTTTGCCCTGGTTTTCAAGCAGTATGACGTACTGAACGGCGTTGTCCAGGAAAATGTTACCGGCATCCGCGTGGTCAAGGCATTCGTCCGCCAAGACCACGAGAACAGCAAGTTCTGGAAGGCCGCCAAGCGCCTTTACGACCTCAACGTCAAGGCAGAAAGCCTGATGGCGCTTAACCGCCCTGTAATGAATATGGTAGTGTATGGCTGTATTATCGCCGTGTCATGGTTTGGCGCGCAGTTTGTTGTAGGTGGTAGCCTCTCAACGGGCCAGTTGACCTCATTATTTACTTACATCATGACCATCATGACATCGCTGATGATGTTCAGCATGATATTTGTGACAATCACCCAAAGTGTCGCCAGCGGTCAGCGCGTGGCTCAGGTCATTGACGAGATTCCCGACATTGTAAATCCCGAAAATGCCGATACTATTATGCTTGACGGAAGCATCGACTTTGACAAGGTCTATTTTGCCTACAAGGGCGGCAGCGGCGAGTATGCGCTCAACAGCATCAACCTTCACATCGCCAGCGGCGAGTCCATCGGTGTGATTGGCGGTACCGGTAGCGGCAAGTCTTCGCTCATCAACATGATCAGCCGCCTTTATGACGCTTCACGCGGTGTTGTCAAGGTTGGCGGAAAAGACGTTCGGACCTATGACCTCGACACACTGCGCAACAGCGTGTCGGTTGTGCTGCAAAAGAATGTGCTCTTCTCGGGCACAATCCTCGACAACCTGCGCTGGGGCGATGAGCACGCCACTCTTGAGCAATGTCAGGAGGCCTGCCGCATCGCTTGCGCCGACGAATTCATCCAAGAGATGCCCGACGGCTATGAAACGCTCATCGACCAAGGAGGCACCAATGTTTCAGGCGGTCAAAAGCAGCGCCTGTGCATCGCCCGCGCCTTGTTGAAGAGGCCCAAGGTGATGATTCTTGACGACAGCACCAGCGCATGCGACAACGCCACCGACGCCCGCATCCGCGCAGCATTGCGCGAAAACTTGCCTGAGATGACCAAACTCATTATTGCCCAACGCATCAGCAGTATCAAGGAGTGCGACCGCATCCTCGTGCTTGACAATGGCAAGGTCGTCGGCTTTGGCACTCACGACAAATTGCTGGAAACATGCAAAATCTATCAGGAAATCTGCGCCATTCAAGAAGAATGCGGCGGAGACTTTGACAAACCCCATAACAACAGAAAGGAGGCCAAACTATGAGAATGCCTGGAGGACCTGGACGAAACGTCGTTATGGACGCAACGGGTGTGGACAAGAAGAGTACCCTGTTGAGGCTGTTAGCCTTTGTGATGAAGAACTACAAGTTCTCGTTTCTCGCTGTGGCGGGGTGCATCGTTGTAACATCGTGCACGACCCTCGCCTCTACCCTATTTACCCGTTCGCTCATCGATGACTTTATCACCCCGTTGATGGGCCAAGCGCACCCCAACTACAGCCCCCTGGCAAGAACGCTCGTTGTCCTTGGCATTGTGCTTGCCTTCGGCGCGCTATGCTCATACCTGCATAGTCGCCTGATTATCAACGTGGGACAAGGAACAATGCTCAAATTGCGCAAGAGCATGTTTGAACACATGCAATCGTTGCCCATCAAGTTTTTTGACAGTAATTCACATGGCAACGTAATGTCATCCTACACCAACGATGTGGACACATTGCGCCAAATGATTAGCAACAGTCTGCCCCAGGCCTTCAACTCGCTCATCACGCTGGCCATCACCTTTGCCAGCATGATTGCGATGAGCGTGCCCATGACCATTCTATCTATTGTGATGGCGCTTATTATGGCATGGTCAACAACCTATCTGGGCAAACGCTCACGCAAGCACTTCCGTGTCCAGCAGCAAAAGCTGGCCGAGGTCAACGGATTTATTGAGGAGATGATGACCGGGCAAAAGGTAGTTAAAATCTTCTGCCACGAGGACAAAGCCATCGAGCAATTCGAGACCATCAACGAGCAATTGCGCAGCAACACCTACGATGCCAACCGCATCGGCAACATTGTCATGCCCGTCAACGGCAACCTGGGACACTTGAGTTACGTGTTGCTGGGCGTGCTGGGCGCCGCCCTCATCATCAGCGGCCACACCGACATGACGCTGGGAACGCTTGTTGCATTTCTCACATTAAACAAGAGCTTTGCCCGTCCCATCGCCAGCGTCAGCCAGGAGATCAACAGCGTGCTCAACGCCTCGGTGGGTGCCGACCGCATCTTCAAGATTCTCGACCAGCAGGTCGAGGCCGACGAGGGCAAGGTCACTATGGTCAACGCCGGGCACGACGGACGCGGCATGCTCGTACCCTGCAAGCAGCGCACTGGCGTGTGGGCTTGGAAGATTCCGCAGCCCGATGGCACCTTCGCCTACCGCCAAGTCAACGGCGGCGTGAAACTCAATAATGTGGACTTTGGCTACACCGACGACAAGCAGGTGCTGTTCGACATCGACATTGATGCCATGCCCGACCAGAAAATCGCGTTTGTGGGCGGCACAGGCGCCGGCAAGACAACCATCACCAACCTGATTAACCGCTTCTACGACATCCAGGACGGCAAAATCCTCATCGACGGCATCAGCGTCAATGACATTGCCAAGGATGACCTGCGCCACAGCCTGGGCATGGTGCTGCAAGAGACGCGCTTGTTCACAGGCACCGTGATGGACAACATTCGTTATGGCCGTCTTGACGCCAGTGACCAAGACTGCATCGAGGCTGCCAAACTCGTCAACGCCGATGGTTTCATCAGGCGCTTGAGCAACGGATACCAGACCATCCTCAACGCCGACGGCGGCAACCTCAGCCAGGGCGAGCGCCAGTTGCTTGCCATTGCCCGCGCTGCAGTCGCCGACCCGCCCATGCTCATCCTCGACGAGGCCACGAGCAGTATCGACACCCGCACCGAGACGCTCGTGCAGCGCGGCATGGATTCGCTCATGCAGGGCCGCACCACCTTTGTCATCGCCCATCGCCTGTCCACCGTGCGCAACAGCGACTGCATCATTGTGTTGGAAAAGGGACGCATTATCGAGCGCGGCACCCATGACGAACTGTTGGCCGCCCGCGGCAAGTACTACCAGCTGTACACCGGCGGCGAAATTGCCAGTTAACAGCCCACCATTGCCGATGATGGGCAAAACCCTTGTATTGGCAGGTATAATCAAAAAAAAGCGCTGGATTTCAATATTTTATAATTGAAATTCAGCGCTTTTCATGCTTTGTGATTCCGCTGGGACTCGAACCCAGGACCCACAGCTTAGAAGGCTGTTGCTCTATCCAGCTGAGCTACGGAACCATCGTGCTTGATTTTCACCCTTTTGGGTAAAAAAAAGCGGAGAGAAAGGGATTCGAACCCCTGGAGGTAGTTAGCCTCAACGGTTTTCAAGACCGCCGCATTCGACCACTCTGCCATCTCTCCGAAAGCAAGCCTTTGTTCTTGACGAATCGGTATGCTCGCTCATTTGGGTTGCAAAATTACTGCCAACATTCGTTTTATGCAAGTTTTTTGACTGATTTTTCAGCATCACGGGAATATTATCTAATATTCATGATTTCAAATTGCACATAGGCAAAAATAAAACATGATAGCGCAGAGGTCGCTTAATACTCCACATCTCACTATATATAAAACAGTTACACTATAAACTGAATATCACAGAGCTGTTTCACGGCGGCATTGAATCACATCAAGCAGAAATTCATGAAAAAAAATGTTTCCCAAAAATTTGTCAGTTTCAGAAAATGATGTACCTTTGCAACGCTTTTGGGGTATTAGCTCATCCGGTAGAGCGCAACACTGGCAGTGTTGAGGTGAGCAGTTCGAGTCTGCTATACTCCACAGACCTTACTTTAAGCGGCTGTTACTCAGTCGCTTTTTTATTTATCATCAAATCCCGGGGCTGATATTCCTGCTTTTTTTGTGCACGAGTGCTGGAGCAGCAATTAAGCGTAATATCTGTAATATTTTTGCGAATTTTGATGCGTATATTCATTATTTAAAAAATTGTTACTAATTTTGCCCGCATCATCAACGGGTAACACCCATGTTGGACATTGTTTCAACAGCTATTGATTGGCACATTTCATCAATCATTATATACAAATAAATTAAAACTACATGTTATGAACATCAAGAAATTAATGAGTTCATTTGCACTGGCGGCAATAGCCTCGATGGCAATGACAGCCAGTGCCGGCAACGTGGATGCCAATGCAGCACGCTCGTTAGCCAGCAACTATCTCAACCGCCATGCGGCAGGCTCGCTGCGCGCGCCTTCAATGTCAAGTCTGAGGCTGGCTCACGCTGAGCCGTCGAGCGTTGACGCGCAAGCTTCGGCCTACTATGTTTTCAACATTGACGGCGGCGGGTTTATCATCATCGCCGGCGAGGACCGCGCTACCCAGGTGCTGGGCTACAGCGACAAAGGCCGCCTCGACTTTAACAATCTGCCTGTCAACCTCAAAGAAATGCTCGACAGCTACCGCATGGAAATCGAGTACCTGCAGAAGGACACCAAAGGCGACCTGATTGCAGCCCCCAAGCCTCAGTCAGGCGGCAGCGTGGGGCCGCTGCTGACCACCACATGGGGTCAGGAAATGCCTTATTTTCTGCAGTGTCCCAAGCAGAGCGGCGAATACTGCGTTGTGGGTTGCGTGGCAACTGCCATGGCCCAAGTGATGTATTACTGGAAATACCCCACATCGTGCGATGCCATCTCGTCGTACTATGACTACTGGGGCTATGGCCGTGTCCCCGGACTGCAAGCCACGACCTTTGAATATGACAAAATGCTCGACACCTATTGCGAGTGGGACTGGGCCAACAGCGAGCTGGTTCAGCTCGACTACACCGACGAGCAGGCCCAGGCTGTGGCCAAGCTGTCGCGCTACTGCGGCCAGGCCGTTTACATGAGTTACAGTCCTGACGGCAGCGGCGCATACACCGACGACCAGTATGATGCCATGGTCAACACCTTTGGTTACAAGTCCAGCGCCGAACTGGTCTCAAAAAGCAGCTATTGGGGAAGCGGCTACACCAATGACGAGTGGTCGCAAATGCTTAACAACGAGTTTGACGCCGGTCGCCCCGTGCTATACTCTGCCGATGACCCGAGCGAGGGCGGCCACGCATTTATCCTTGACGGTTATAACAGCGATGGCCTGTATCACGTGAACTGGGGCTGGTATGGCACTGGCGACGGCTATTATGCCCACACCGCACTCAACGTGCTGCACCGTGACGGCTCTACCCTACACTTCTCATCTGGCCACGAGATGATCATCGGCCTTGAGCCGCCCGTGCACACCACTGTCTCAGCCTCAAGCCTTGATGCCAGCAGGTATCTCATGCCCCTGGGAGAATCTCTCGCGACTGAAGCCGCAAACGTTAACGTCAGCTCCACCAGCAAGAACATCAACTTTGTGTATGCCTTGACCGATGCCAATGGCAATATGGTTGCTCAAAGCGAAGCCGTCAAGGTCACCGTAGTCAATTTCCAGCCCGGCAGCACCGTCAACGGTGCTATTGTCCTGCCTGCCAACCTGGCCGCCGGCACCTATGACCTCAAACTGTATTACTACACCACCGATGCCAGCAAGCTTACCGCAATCAATGCCGCAGCCAGCAAGCTGCAGGTGATTGGCCACACAGCAAAATACGCCGACAGCTATGACGTGAGTGATATATCAAGTATTATCGACTGGTTGCTTAATGGGAAATACCGTGTACTCGACGTATCGGACATTTCTATCGTGATCGACCATCTTATCAATGGCAATTAATTGACATAACAAGTCATTTGTCACCACATTATCATTCAGGCGCGCGTCGACCATTTCAGGCGGCGCGCGCCCGTTTTATAATTATTAGCGTGAAATATTCCGATAAAAGTGGTGAATTGGGAAATAATCACTAATTTTGCAAGTTGATATAAAGACAAAACGACGACTGGCTATGACTACAGGAAATATGATCCGTTTCGTGTGCATCCTGCTCCTATGGCTTGGATTGTGCTGGCTGTTGATCACTCGTGCCGCCCGCATTGATTTCATGCTGATTTTCACCATAGTGGCATCGGGCATTGTCGTCTTTGTACCGCTCTACAAGAAATATGTGAGAAAAAAAGACTGATTCCATGACCAACAATCAATATATCAAAGATAATTGTCCGTTGCTTGCCGAAATCGACAGCCCGGCCGACCTGCGGAAGCTGGGTATCGACCAACTGCCTGCCGTTTGCCAAGAACTGCGGCAATTTATGATACATGAACTCTCCTCCAATCCTGGGCACTTTGCCTCCAGCATGGGCGCCGTCGAGATTGTCGTGGCATTACACTATGTGTTCAACACGCCCGACGACCGGCTGGTATGGGACGTCGGCCACCAAGCCTATGCCCATAAGATTCTTACCGGCCGACGCGACCGCTTTGACGGCAACCGCAAGATGGAAGGCCTGAGCGGTTTCCCCAATCCCAGCGAGAGCGAATACGACACGTTCATCGCCGGCCATGCGTCTAACTCGATTTCGGTCGCCCTGGGCATGTCTATCGCCGCCGAGCTGCAACACAACGAGAGCCGCAAGGTGATTGCCGTCATCGGTGACGCGTCTATCAGCGGCGGCCTGGCGTTTGAAGGCATCAACAACGCCGCCACCAACCCCAACAACCTGATTATCGTGCTCAACGACAACGATATGGCCATCGATGCCAACGTCGGTTCGCTGAGCAGCTATATGAATAATCTGCAGACCTCCAAGCGCTATAACAACGTGCGCTACAAGGCCTATCAGTTCTTGCGCCGCCACAATGTCATCAACGACAACCGCAAGGGCTTTATCCTGCGATTCAACAATGCGCTGAAGTCGTTGCTCTCGGGCCAGCAAAACATCTTTGAGGGCCTTAACATCCGCTACTTCGGCCTGTTTGACGGGCACGACGTAAAACGTCTGGTCAAGGTATTCAGCGAGATCAAGGACATGACCGGGCCAAAGCTTGTTCATGTCCACACCGTCAAGGGCAAAGGCTACGCACCAGCCGAAGCCGACCCTGCCACATGGCATGCGCCAGGCAAATTTGACGAGTCAACCGGTGAGCGGGTCAAGGGAAACAAAAGCGGCCCTGTCAAATACCAAAACGTCTTCGGCGAGACGCTGGTTGAACTTGCCCGGCAGAACGATAAGATTGTGGGCATCACAGCCGCAATGCCCAGTGGCACATCGATGGACAAAATGTTGCACGCTATGCCCGAGCGCGCCTTCGACGTAGGCATCAGCGAAGGACACGCCGTCACATTTGCCGGCGGACTTGCCAAAGACGGCATGCGTCCATATTGCGCTATTTACAGCACATTTCTTCAACGCGGCTATGACTCTATCATACACGATGTCGCCATCCAAGGACTGCCCGTCACCTTCTGCATTGACCGAGGCGGCATTGTCGGCGAGGACGGCGTGACACATCACGGCCTGTTCGACTTGGCATACCTGCGCTGCATCCCTGGCATGGTTGTGGCGTCACCCATCAATGAACATGCCCTGCGCAACCTCATGTACACGGCCCAGCTCGAAGGGAATGGCCCGTTTGCCATCCGTTATCCCCGCGGCAAGGGAGTCATTGAAAATTGGAAAAACGAGATGACGGAATTGCCAGTCGGCCACGGCAAGAGGTTGGCCGAGGGCAGCGGAGTAGCAGTGTTGAGCATCGGGCACATCGGCAACGAGGTCATTGAGGTGATCACGCGTCTTGCCGAACGCGGAGTCAATGTGGGCCATTATGACATGATATATCTCAAGCCCATTGATGAAGGCATCTTGCAGGAAGCCACGAGCCGTTATCACAGCATCATCACGATAGAAGACGGCACAGTGATGGGCGGCTTGGGAACGGCTGTTGCCGAGTGGATCACATTGCACAGCACGGGCACAAAGTTGAAAATGCTGGGCGTTCAAGACGAATTTGTGCACCAGGGAACCGTGTCGCAGTTGTATCAACGCTGCGGCATGGATGCCGAGTCGTTGGAAAAAGCCATCATGCAGATGCTTGAAGACCGAAACCAACCATTATGACCAAGAAATCAAGTTAAGACATGAAGATTGTTATCGCAGGCGCCGGCGAAGTCGGCACTCATCTCGCCAAAATGCTCAGCAACGAGGAGCAGGAAATCACCGTCATGGACGTTGACGCCAAGAAGCTCCAGTTACTTGAGAATTACAACATGCTCCCACACCAGGGCAGTGCCATCTCATTCAGCGACTTGAATTACGTTAAGGTGGGTTCATGCCAGCTGTTCATTGCCGTGACACCCAACGAGGCCCGCAATATCTTGGCATGCAACATGGCCAAGTGCCTGGGCGTCAAAAAAACGGTTGCCCGCATCGATAACGACGAGTTCTTTGACAAGAAGTGGCATGAACATTTCACCAGCCTCGGCATCGACCACCTCATTTACCCCGAAATGCTTGCCGCCAAGGAAATTGCCAGCGCACTCAAACGCACATGGACCAGAAACTGGTTTGAATTGTTTGACGGCGAACTTATCGTAGTTGGGGTGAAAATTCGCTCCAATGCCCGCATCGTCAACCACATGCTCAAGGATGTGTCAAGCGTGAGCCATTTCTTGCATGTGTCGGCCATCAAGCGTGACCGCGAAATCATTATCCCACGCGGCGACGACCGCATCCTGGAGAACGATATTGCCTACATCGCCACCACTCGCGACCACATTGACGAGGTGAGAGAGGTGTGCGGGAAGACGCAAACCGATGTGGACAATGTGCTCATCGTGGGCGGTAATGACATCGCCGAACAACTCATCAAACGCTTGGGCAAGTCATACGACATCAAGGTCATTGAGCCAAGTGCGGCACGGTGTGAGGAGCTTGCGCAACGCTACCCCGACTGCAAGATTGTTCAGGGTGACTTCCGCGATAGCGAGTTGAGCGAGGAAGAAAGCGTCAGCCATTATGACGCATTTGTCGCCCTGGGCGAAAACAGTGCCGAAAACATGATGGCATGCCTGATTGCCAAGGCCAACGGCGTACCCAAAACCATTGCACAGGTCGAAGATATCTTATATATCAACGAGGCCGAATCGCTCAACATCGGAACGATTGTCAACAAGAAACTGCTCGCATCAAGCCGCATCTACCAAATTTTGTTAGACGCAGATGTTGACAACGCCAAATGCCTTGCCCTGGCCGATGCCGAAGTTGCTGAAGTCATAGTTGAGCAAGGCGACCGAGCCACCAAGGCCGATGTCAAAGACCTGAAGTTAAGCCGCGACATGACAATTGCCGGACTTGTGCGCGATGGCAAAGGCCAGCTTGTGGGCGGCAGCACACGCATCCAAGCCGGTGATCACGTAGTGGTGTTCTGTCTGCAGGGTGCGATTCACAAACTTGACAAATACTTCTGATCATCATGCCCAAACTCTCGAATCAAAATATCAACTTCGCAATCGTGCTGCGCATGCAAGGATGGCTTCTCCTCATCGAAGCCCTCTTCATGCTGCCGCCGCTCCTCATTGCATGGTGGTATGACGAGGAAACAGCGTTGCGGGCGTTTATTTACAGCGGGGCTATTACAGCGGGCATTGGTACGGTTATGGCCTTTGGCATAAGGCCGGGCAGCACATCCATGCACAAGCGCGAAGGACTGATGCTCACCGCCATCATTTGGGTGTTCTTCTCACTGTTTGGTATGTTGCCATATATCTTTTCAGGCACTTTTGACAATGTAACCGATGCCTTCTTTGAGACCATGGCAGGCTTCACCACCACAGGATCATCGGTAATTCAAGATGTCGAAGCGATACCGCGCGGAGTGCTTTTTTGGCGCTCAATAACACAATGGATTGGCGGCATGGGAATTATCCTGTTTACCCTTGCCGTAATCCCCATGTTAAACCAGAAAGGCGGCATCGCACTGTTCAACGCCGAGGTGACTGGCATCACCCACGAGAAATTGCGTCCACGTGTGAGCCAGACGGCCAAAGGTCTATGGTTCATCTATATTACCCTGACGGCAGTACTTGCCGTGCTGTTGATGATGGGCTCAATGGGAAAGTTCGACGCGCTGTGTCATGCGATGACTGCGACATCAACAGGCGGATATTCCACAAAAAATATCGGCCTTGAATATTGGCATTCCAACTTTATTTTCATCGTCGTCACCATCTTTATGTTTATCGGCGGCGTGAACTTCTCGCTCATTTACATGGTTGGACATGGCAATTTCAAGCGACTTCGCAACAACAACACCCTCAGGTGGTACTGCATGACAGCCCTGATTACCATCGCGGTGATTGTTGCTTACATGGCCTACAAGGGATTCAAGGAAAACAATACCGAACGCATTGTTTATGCGGCATTTGATACTGTTTCGGCCATCACTTCAACGGGGTTCTCCACATTTAACTATGAGAACAGCGGCCAGTTCATCACCGTCATTCTCATGGTGATGATGTTCTTTGGCGGCATGGCGGGCTCGACCTCTGGCGGCGCAAAGATGGACCGCTTGATTGTGTTGTTGAAAAACACCAAGAACGAATTCTATAAACTGCTGCACACCAACTCCGTGCGTTCGGTCAATGTTGACGGTAAGCCTATCCCCACCCAGCAGGTCAACAAAGTCAACACATTCTTCACGGTATATATCGGCATCATCATGATTGTCGCATTATACCTCACATTCTTTGGATTGCCGGTGTTTGACGCGATGTACACCTCAATGTCGGCGATTGCCAATGTGGGCATCGGCACGGGTGTTACCGGACAGTCTTGGGCCGTGCTTCATCCGGGCGCAAAGTGGGTGCTCGCTTTCGAGATGATGATTGGCCGCCTTGAATTGTTTACCGTGCTCGTCATCTTTACCCGCAGTTTTTGGATGAAAGACTAATATATTAGAAATCAGATATATACATTTTGCGATTTATCTCACGATTGAGACAAATTTAGTTTTTTGCATTTTTTATAAATAATTTTCGGTGATTTGCGTTTGTAAATCAATTTTATTTTGTAATTTTATCCCCCGATTTTCAACTATAAAATTACAATGAGCAAGAAGCATAGAAACCAGCATACAAATCTTGATGGTCATCAAGGAAGCTATCCCGACATCAGTGCCGTGAAAGGGTCAAAGAGAGCCCGTGAAAACAGGGCAGACAGCGAAGAACACAATCTTTCGAAATGGGAGTTATTTACCGCGTTTTTCAAAAATGGCAGGACCAAGTTCTTCGTCGGCATCGTTCTGCTGGTGGTTGCCATCTATCTTCTCATCACCTTGCTGTCATTCTTTTTTTCGGCAGGCATGAGTGACCAGAGCCAGGTGGCCAACCATTCCATTATCGAGAACGCCAAGACCCCTGAACTTATTGAAAATGAAGGTGCCGCAGCCGGGGCTACAGTCAGCAATTTTCTTATTGCCGACGGTGTTGGCATTGGCGCATTTGTGATTGTCGTGTGGCTCTTCACATTGGGCATGAGGCTTGTCCGCAAGAAAAAAGCGCATTTTTTCTCCTACACGTTTATCTGCCTGTTCAGCCTGTTTGCCCTGTCAATGATTGTAGGCGCCATCACGATATTCGCTAAACCCTCGTTTTTCGTCCATCTGGGCGGTAACTTTGGGCACTATGCCAACATGTGGCTTTTGGGCTTGTTCGGCACCTATGGCATGGTGGCGGCTAATCTGCTGATACTGCTGTTGTGGATATTCCTTACCTACAAGACAATTAACGCATTATTCGGCCAATTGCATCGAGAGTTAGAGAAGAAGCGCAAGCGCAGCCTTGATGAGTCTGAGAAATCAGTGATTGAGCCTGGAGAATCATCCTTCCTGGGCGGAGAGCAAAAGGTGGAAGAAAAAAACGATGCTGATGCAAAACCCGCTGCCCGGCACCGCGCATATCAAACCCGCCAGCGCACCACAGCACCCGAGTCCGACGGAGAAACGGCAAGGCTCAAACCCATCGCCGCCGGAACCGAAGCGTCAAATCCGCACGACCCCACAGGCGAATATCGCCACTACCGCTTCCCCACCCTTGGCCTGTTGCAAGACATCAGGATGAACCCCAACAGCGTGGACAAGCAGGAGCAGGAAGAGAACAAGTTGCGAATCCGTGACACGCTGAACAAATATGGCATAGAGATTAAGGACATTATGGTGCATGTAGGCCCCACGGTGACCCTGTTCGAAATCGTGCCGCAGGACGGCGTTCGTGTCAATAAAATCCGAGGGCTGGAAGACGACATCGCACTGAGCCTTGCCGCGTTGGGCATCCGCATCATCGCCCCCATGCCCGGCAAGGGCACCATCGGCATTGAAGTCCCAAACCGCGACCCGCAAGTCGTGCCCATGCGCGAGGTGCTCGGGTCCAAAGCATTCCAAGAGAGCCGCGCCAAACTGCCCATGTGCCTGGGCTGCACAGTGAGCAACGAGGTCTTTGTCGCCGACCTGACCAAGATGCCCCACTTGCTGGTTGCCGGCGCCACCGGCAAAGGTAAATCCGTCGGTCTGAACGCCATAATCACATCGCTGCTATACAAGAAAGGGCCGTCGGAACTGAAATTCGTCCTCGTTGACCCCAAACGTGTTGAGTTCAGCGTATATGCCGACCTGGAAAAGTATTTCTTTGCCAAGGCTCCGGGCGAGGAAAAAGCGATTATCACCGATACCGACCGTGTGGTCAAGACCCTGAACTGCCTTGTACAGGAGATGGAAGACCGCTACCGCGTATTTGAAGAAGTTCGTGTGCGCAACGTGACCGACTACAATGAATTGTGGCGGCGTGAACTGCGTGAAGTGCCCGACGAACATGGCAATAAAAAATACCAATACATGCCATACATCGTGGGTGTAATCGACGAGTTCAGCGACATGATCATGACTGCCGGCAAGGAGGTTGAGACGCCATTGGTCCGCATTGCCCAGAAAGCCCGCGCCGTGGGCATCCACATGATTATCGCCACGCAGCGGCCTTCCAGCAAAGTCATTACGGGCCTGATTAAGGGCAATTTCCCTGGCCGAGTCGCCTTTGCCGTTGCTCAGCGCATCGACAGCCAAATCATCATTGACCGCACCGGGGCCCAGCAACTCATCGGCCGTGGCGACATGCTGTTCCAGATTGACGGAGAGCTAACCCGACTGCAGTGCCCGTTTGTTGACACGCCCGACATCGTCCGCATCTGCGACTACATCAAGGAGCAGGAGGACAACGACCTCGACATCAATCACGAGGAACCATACATCTTACCCGAGTATTACGGTCCCGAAGGCAGTGGCTCGGGCGGCGATGCCAGCACGGCCAACCTTAAAGACCGTGACCCGCTGTTTGAGGAGGCCGTGAGATTCATCGTCATGGGCACTACTGCCAGCACGTCATCGCTGCAACGCAAATACGAGATTGGCTACAACCGTGCCGGGCGCCTCATGGACCAAATGGAGCAAGCCGGCATCGTGGGTCCGGCCCAAGGCAGCAAACCCCGCCAGGTATTGCTTGGCCCGATGGATGTTGACCAATTATTTGGCGGACATTAAATTTCATAACCAAGGGTGCCGTTTCCAAATTCTGGAGTTGGCACTCTTTTTGCTTTATCCTTGTTATATGAATCAATTTTTCTTGAAATTAATATGAAGAGATTTTTCATCATCCTGCTATCATGCTTGGCTGTTGCCTTAGCCGCTGTTGCCCAAACCCCAGCCGCCATGCTCGACAAATGTGCGGCCGCCATCAACTCTCGCGGCGGGACCACCGCGTCTTACAGCATCACTTCAAAAGACGGCTCAAGCACGGGCGCAATATCCATGCAAGGCAAGAAGTTCCGCATCATTTCCCGTGAGGCCAAGAGTTGGTACGACGGCAAGACGCTTTGGGCATGGTCTCCCATGACAGGAGAGGTCAACATTACAACGCCCACTCAATCTGAATTGCAGATGACCAACCCTATTGCTGCGGTACAATATTTCAAAACCGGATTCAACATGAAAAAGGCCAAGGCAAAAACCCCCAACACCTATGCTATTCAGTTGAAACCCAAGAAAAAGGGTGCGGACAATATCCAAACGTTGTGGCTATACATCGACACAAAAACGTCCATGCTGCGCACTGCAAGGTTTGAGATGACAGACAAGTCGGTCTATATCGTCAAGATTACCGGATACAAGAATCAGCAACTGCCGTCATCGACATTCACCTTCAACAAGTCACAAGTGCCGGCTGGGACCCAGGTTGTGGACCTCAGGTAACCTTTCTTTTTTCATCCTCTTCACCATGTACCATTATTTTATGGGCCCTGTCGTGGGTGCTGTTATCGGCTACATCACCAACGATATTGCCATTCGCATGCTGTTTAAGCCTCATCAGGCGAAATATATTTTCGGCATGCGTGTGCCGTTTACGCCAGGCATAATCCCAAAAGAAAAGTCTCGCATCGCCACAGCCATCGGCAAAGCGGTGAGCGAAAACCTGATGAACCGCGAGGTGCTGGAAAAAAGCCTGCTGAGCGATGAAATGATGGTCAAAATCGGCAATGCCATTGATGAGTTTGTCACGACACAAAGCCAAAACAACGAGACCATTGAGCAATTTGCCATGCATTACCTGCCGCAAGAGGACATTGATGCTATGCGAAACAACGTCTCTAATGGCATCATCAATGCCGTGACCGAGAAACTGCAAGACCGCAACCTGGGCACAAGCATCGCCCGCTTGGCGACCGAGCATGTGCTTGCCAAGACCCGTAACAGCCTGGCCGGGCGATTGGGCGCTGAGCCTATCGTCAAGGCCGTTGCCAAGCCATTGGAACAACTCCTCGCCAAAAACATCAACGAAATATTGCAAAACAATTCTCAAGAAATGGTCGAGAGTCTTGTCCGCCAAGAATCAAATCGGCTGATGGGCATGACCATGAGCAGCCTCACAAGCGGGCATGACGACCAGGTAGAACAAGTGAAGAGCGGCGTGATGAACGCCTACAAAACGGTCATCACTGAGCACTTGCCGAGGATTCTTGAGGACATTAACATCTGCTCAATCATCGAGGAACGCATCAATGCCATGGACATGGATGAAGCCGAAGCCATTATCCTCGATGTGATGAAAAAGGAATTAAAAGCCATCGTTTGGCTGGGTGCTCTGCTGGGCGCTGTCATGGGCACCGTCAACGCAATCATCTGACTTTTCAATATGGAACAGGACGGACTGCTACAGATTATCAGAGATGAGAACAAAGAACTGCTGCTCAAAACGGAGCGCACTCCAGTGCTGATTGCGTTGAGCGGCGGCGCCGACTCGGTTGCTTTGCTCAGGATACTGCATGCGCTTGGCTTGACCTGCATGGCGGCCCATTGCAACTTCCACCTGCGCGGCGAGGAGTCGATGCGTGACGAACAGTTTGTCCGCGAGTTGTGCCATCGTTTAAACATTCAATTGGCAGTCAAGGACTTTGACGTTAAGGCATACCAACACGAGCACGGCGGTTCGGTCGAAATGGCTTGCCGTGAACTGCGTTACGACTGGTTTGAGGAAGAACGACAGCGGCTGGGCTGCAGTCTCATTGCCGTGGCCCATCATGCCGACGACCAGATTGAGACATTTTTTCTGAACCTCATGCGCGGCACAGGCGTTCGAGGCCTTGCGGGCATGCAACGCATTAACGGCAACATTTGGCGGCCGTTGTTAGATGTCAGCCGCGGCCGAATTTTGAGTTATCTGGCCTCGATTGGACAGGATTATGTGACCGACAGCACTAATGCCGAAAATGCATACCGCCGCAACCAAGTGAGGAACATTGTCATGCCCGTCATTGAACAGCAGTTTCCACAAGCCCGTGAACGCATCCTCGACACAATGGCACGCTTGGCGAGTGACCGCGACCTGCTGAGTACATTGGCGGCCGAGGCGTTGCCGGCAATTCATCAGATTCCAATCAAAATGCTATCTGGGCACCCTCAAGCCTCTGCCCTGCTCTATCACCGCATCAGGCACCTGGGGTTCAACCGGCAACAATGCGACAAGGTTGTTGACGCCGCACGTCAGGGGCATACCGGGCGACAATTCTGCGCCAATCGGCATCTAATGGTCATTGGGCGGCAAAAGATTGACATAGTGCCGAAAACCGAAGAACAGTTTTCCGAGGCTGAAATCGACCTGACCGCGAACATTACCGATCCTGTCCATGTCAGGGTCTCGCACGACAATCCGCCATTCTCGCCTGCCATGTGCGACGGCAAGCGCGTTGTTGCATTTGACAACAAATTGTTGGATTGTGAAAAAATCGTGCTCCGCCATTGGCGCAAGGGAGACAGATTCAAGCCTTTCGGCGTCAATGGTTCTAAACTGGTAAGCGACTTGTTCAATGACCTCAAATTGAATTTTACGGACAAACAATCAGTCTGGCTGATGGAAGCCGACAACCAGATTATCTGGGTGCTTGGCCATCGTGCATCCTCGCTTTTTCCTGTAAAAAAAGATTCGCACAATTACTTATTGCTCACAATTGAGCATTAATCAAGTATGCAGGTTCCATCGATATCCGCGAACTGTCCACGCAAGGCAGGCAACTTGTCGGCATCAGCCTCAATAGTCATCGTACAGACATTGTCAAACGACTGGCATATAACATTTAGTTCGCTCTTCTTCACCACCTTCATCACGTCGTTCATGCTCAAGTAGGGGAATGTAAATGACAACTGCGCCTGCTCGTGGCACTCCACAATCTCACCGGCCTCAATGGCAAGGCGCGCCGCTTCACGATAGGCTCCAATCAGGCCGGATGTACCCAGCTTGATGCCGCCAAAGTAGCGGATAACCACAATCACCACATTCGTCAACCCAAAAGAATTGATTTGGCCAAGAATGGGCTTGCCGGCTGTTCCGCTGGGTTCTCCGTTGTCGCTGCTAAGATATTCGTTGCGTTCGGTGCCAATCATGTATGCCCAGCAACAATGCCGTGCATCATGATATTCGTTGCCATAGCGCTTGACCACTGCACGCGCTTCATCGGCGCTTGACACGGGCTCAACAAACGCCAAAAAACGGCTCATCTTTTCGCGGTAAACGCCTTGCGAACAGCCCTTGACTGTCTTATAATAGTCACTCATCGGATGCAAAAGTAACAAAAAGCCGCCAATTGACCAAGAAATACAACGGATGTCGCCGATTATTCTGCTTTTCTCGCCCTGCCTGATGGTAAATCGAGAATTTTATCTAACTTTGCGTCAAACAAAAATCAAAATATAATATGAGAACCCGTTGGCGGAATTAAGCGAGCGCATACTTGATCCTGCCGATGGGCTTGTGAT
>CALEJB010000027.1 GCA_937898675.1 uncultured Prevotellaceae bacterium | reverse complement strand
CCCTCCTTGCCCACCTGGTCAAAACGGGGCGATACTTCCTCGATGTCGCCAAATGTGATTGTCTTGTACATGGCACCTGCCCAGCCCAGTGTGAAGGCCTTTGCAATCATCTCGTAACTGCTGGCAATCACCGATGAACCCAGGAAGAACGGATTCTCGCAGTGCACACCGCAAAAATCCATCTCGAGCGACGGCAAGTCTTTTACTTTCTTGGCAGGGATGCCCTCGGCCATCTGCTTGATGCGAATGGGGAAATCGGGATGGACACATGCTTTCTCGCAGGGAGCGTCACAGCCAGCACACATATCCTCGTTAAGGAACATGCCCACGCAGTAGTTATTTTCAAATCTATGGGATCTCACGCCGCGGGCGGGATCGTTGCCGCGGGGACAAGCTTGAGTGCAGGGAGCGTCGTGGCACACAAGGCATCGTGTAGATTCAAAATGTTTATCCATATCAATATGTTTCTAAATGTTATTCTGAATTACTTCACGAGTTCCATGCCCTTTTTGAGGGCCTGCTCGTTGAGCGGCAGGAGGTGCCAGTGGCGCTCGGGCAGGGTCTTCTTGAGGCCCTTGAGCACGCTCTCGATGGTGACCATGGGACGAGCCTTGAGCATAGCGCCCAGGACAATCATGTTGAAAGTCTTGGAGTTCTTGAGCTCAATGGACTTGTCGGTAGCATCGATAGGATAAATCTTGATGTCGGTGCGGGTGGGCTTGTTGTGGATGCCGTAGGTGTCATACATCAGGATGCCGCCGGGCTTTACCTTGCTCTCAAACTTGTCGAGGCTCTGCTGGTTGAGCACGACAACGATGTCATAGGCGTTGAGGATGGGCGAGCTGATGCGCTCGTCGCTCAGAATTACGGTGACGTTGGCGGTGCCGCCGCGCTGTTCAGGTCCGTAGGAGGGCAGCCAGCTGACCTCCTGGTCTTCCATCAGGCCAGAGTAGGCAAGAATCTTACCCATCGACAATACGCCCTGTCCGCCGAAGCCGGCGATTACTATTTCATGTTTCATAGTGTCTTGTTCTAAATTTTAGCGTTGAATACCATCTTTCAAGTCCTTCAAGTCTCCGAGGGGGTACTTGGGGAACATATTCTCTTCCATCCACTGGTTGGCCTTCTCGGGGGTGAGCTTCCAGCCAGTGTTGCAGGCGCTCACGATCTCGACCACCGAGGTGCCCTTGCAGTTGATGCTGTTCTCAAAGGCCTTGCGGATTGCGGCTTTGGCCTTGCGCACGTTGGCCACGGTGTGGACGCTCTGGCGGGTCACATAGCAGGTGCCGTCGAGTTGTGCCAGCAGCGGGGTGATGGCCAGGGGATAACCGTTGAGGTCCGGACGGCGGCCGTAGGGGCAGGTCACGGTCTTCTGGCCCAGCAGTGTGGTGGGAGCCATCTGTCCGCCGGTCATGCCGTAGATGGCATTGTTGATGAAGATGATAGCGATGTTCTCGCCGCGGTTGCAGGCGTGAATCGACTCACAGGTGCCGATAGCCGAGAAGTCGCCGTCGCCCTGGTAGGTGAACACGAGGTTCTCGGGCCACAGGCGCTTAACAGCGGTAGCCAGCGCGGTGGCGCGGCCGTGGGGAGCCTCTTCCCAGTCAACGTCGATGTAGTTGTAGGCGAACACGGCGCAGCCCACGGGCGACACGCCCACGGTCTTTTCGGCCACGCCCATCTCCTCGATGACCTGGGCAACGAGTTTGTGTACAACGCCATGGCTGCAACCAGGGCAATAGTGCATGTGAACATTGTTCAGCAGCGTCGGTGCAGAATAAACTTTATTCTCAGGTTTAATGATATCGTTCAGTTCCATTGCGTTCTGTGTTATTTGATGAGTTTCTCTTTGAGTACGTTAAGCAGCTCGTCGGGGGTGGGCACGTTGCCGCCAAAGCGGCCGTAGTGCTCAACCGGCATCTTACACTCGACGGCAAGTTTCACATCCTCGACCATCTGGCCGGCGTTGAGCTCAACGCACAGGATGCCCTTGACGTTCTTGGTGGCCTCGCGCAGCTGGTTCACGGGGAAGGGCCACAGGGTGAGGGGGCGGAACAGGCCCACCTTGATGCCCTCTTCGCGGGCAAGCTCCATCGTCTTCATGGCGATGCGGGCGGTGGTGCCAAAAGCGGTAATCAGGTAGTCGCAGTCCTCGACGTCAACGAGCTCGCAACGCGTCTCGTTCTTCTCGATTTCGCGGTACACGGCCTGGAAGCGGTGGTTGTTCTCCTCCATCTTGTCGTCGTCGAGCTCGAGGCTGGTAACGACATTGCTGGGACGCATGCCCTTGCGGCCGTTGACGGCCCACGGGCACTGCTCGCGGATCTCGTCGTCGGTGCGGCGCGGACGCTGCTCGGGCAGCACGACCTTCTCCATGAGCTGGCCGATGGTGCCGTCGGCGAGAATCATCGACACGCAGCGATACTTAAAGGCCAGGTCAAAGCCCAGGGCCACCATGTCGGCCATCTCCTGCACGCTGCCAGGGGCGAGCACGATGCAGTGGTAGTCACCGTGGCCGCCGCCCTTGCAAGCCTGGAAGTAGTCGGCCTGCGAAGCGTGGATGGTGCCCAGACCGGGACCGCCGCGCTGCACGTTGATTACCAGTGCGGGAACTTCGCTGGCGGCAAGGTAGGACATGCCCTCCTGCATCAGGCTGAAGCCCGGGCTGGAGGTGGAGGTGCACACGGCCTTGCCGGTCATGGCGCCGCCGTAAACCATGTTGATGGAAGCGACCTCGCTCTCGGCTTGTACCACAACCATACCAGTAGTCTCCCAAGGCATCTCGGCCTCGAGTTTCTCAAGCACTTCACTCTGCGGAGTGATGGGGTATCCGAAATATCCGTCGGCGCCGTAGCGAATCATCGCCATGGCGAGCGCTTCGTTACCCTTCATCAATGTTACTTTATCGTTCATATTGTTCGATAGTGGTTAAAAGGTTATTCACGTTATTAGTTACTTCTCCACCACGCGATACACCTCGATGCAGGCATCGGGGCAAACGGCGGCACAACTCGAGCACCCGATGCACTTCTCGGGCTGCTCCATGTAAGCGAAATGGTATCCGCGGTCATTGACCTCTTTCTGTTTGAGGTTCAGCACATCTTGGGGGCATGCTACAACGCACAGTCGGCAGCCCTTGCATCGTTCCGTATTCACTGTTACGGCTCCATTGATTTTTGCCATAAAAGAAATAGTTTAAGGGTTATTTTAAAGGTTATAATGTTTACAATTTTCTCAATCTGCAAATGTACGCATTTTTGCCCACACCACAAGCAAAAAAATGTGAATATTTAACCAAAGTCATGATATTTGTTCCGCCAACTCCTCACTCCCAACCCCTCACTCCTAACTCCAAATTCCTCACTGTTTTGAAAATTTGCAGTAACTTTGCGGGCAGATTTGAGCCCAATGTGTCAATGGAAAAGATAAAATTCACCAATCTGCTCACGCGCGACGAGTGCCAGGCGATGAAGGGCCTGGCCATCCTGTCGATTGTAATTCACAACCTGTGCCACTGGACGGCGCTGCGCCAGGGCACCAACGAGTTTGGCTACTGGCAGGCGTGCGCCGACCTGCTGCGGCAGTATCTGCACCAGCCCGACGGCAACTGGTTCATCGTGCTGATGTCGTTCCTGGGTCAGTATGGCGTGCAGACCTTCCTGTTCCTGAGCGGCTACGGGCTGGTGCTCAAGTATGAGCAGGGCAACGGCACCGGGGTCAACCGGTTCCAGTTTGTGGGCGAGCACTACATCAAGCTGTTCAGGCTCATGCTCATCCCCCTTGCCGTTACCTGGTACATCGCCTACACTTGGGGGGCGCGTGGTTTTGACCCCGCGGTGATGACCTCATGGAAGTGGATATGCGCCCAGGTGTTCATGTACAACAATGTGATGCCTAACCCCACGATGAACATCTTTCCTGGCCCCTACTGGTTCCTGGGACTGATGGTGCAGCTCTACATCATCTACAGTTTCATCCTGTGGGTCAAGCCCGGCGAGCACTGCCAGTGGCGCGGATGGGTGCTGCCGATTATTTTTTTGGTGGCGTGCTGGTACCCGCAGGTCAATATGGCCCACGAGGGCGCCGACTGCCCGCTCATCACCGTGCGCTACAACTTCCCCGTGGCGGGCATACCCTTCTCGCTGGGACTGCTGTGCGCCCGCTATCTCAAGATTCCCAAATTCAGGCACTGGTGGTCCATCATCATCTCCCACGCGTGGTGGGCAGGACTCATGGCCGTGGGGGTGTACTACTTCTTCAACATGCAGTTTGAGTACGAGAAATGGCTGTGGGCCGGCTTACCCTACACCCTGGCGCTCATGGGACTGGTGCGCGCGCTGGGACCATGGCTCATCAAGCCCATGGTGTGGGTGGGCATCATCTCAAGTGCGATGTTTGTGGTGCACCCTGCCCTGCGCATCCTGGCCGACAACTACCTGCGCGCCAACGAGATTACCGACCCGGGCGCCATCACCCAGGTGCTCATCTACTACACCGTGGCCAGCATCGCCGTCGCCGCCTGCTACAACTTCCTGCTCCGCCTCATCCCCTCCACCAAGTGGGTGACCAAGTACAACGGCAAGCAGTGACGTCACCCTATGGCATATTGTTTGTTCCGTCGCGGGTGAGTTTCTGGAACGCCGATGGCGTCAGGCCCACAATGTCCTTAAAGGTGGTGGTGAAGTTGCTCCTGGACTTGAAGCCCACGCTGTGGGCGATGCCCTCAATGCTGTAACTGCCGTAATGCTCGCGGTCCATCAGGCGGCGGCACGCCTCCTTGATGCGGTACTCGTTCAGCAGCATGTAAAACGTGCTGCACTTGCAACTGTTGATGGCGCGGGACACATATTTGACGTGGCTGTCAACCAGTTCGGCCAGCCGCTGGCGCGAAAAGTCCTCGCTGAATATTTCTTGGGACGACTCCATTACCTCTGTGATTCGCTCCATCAGGTCGCGGTCGGACTGGGTGGGTTCATCGTTGGCGGGTTTCTCTTCGCTCTCCTCTTGCTCGTCGGGGACGGGAGTTACCGCGGCTACGGGTCGCAGTTCCTGGTTGGCGGCGAGCAGGGCGACGTTCTTTTCATACAGCAGGCGGTTGGTGCGGCGCGTCTTGCGGTAGTTCACCCACAGCACGCCCAGCAGCGCCAACGCCAGCAGCGCGATGATGATGGCGCTCCACAGCACGATGCCCTGCATGCGCTGGCGGTAACTCATCTCACTGATGCGCTCCCGCGTCTGCTCCAGTTCCAGATTGAGTTTTGCCTGGTCGATCTTGCCAGCACGGCTTTTGTTGATAAACTCGTCTTTTGTGATGTAATATTGCAGGGCGTATTTGTCGGCCATTGCCTTGTTGCCGTCTGTCTCATAATGTTGCTTGATAAGCCACAACGCCTCTAACTGCTCAAAGGGCATCTCGTTATCCCCCAACCACTGCTCGTGTTGCATCAGCAGCTTCAAGGCCTCGTCCCGTTTGCCGCTTTTGAGCAGTACGGCATATTGGGCCATTTTGAGCATGGCTTGAGCCTGATTAAAATTTTGCTCACTGAAGGTTTTTGGACGGTTTACTGGTGTCTGCAGCATTTCAAATGCCTTGTCGTAATCGCCGGCATTGTAATAGTCAATTGCATTGCACACCACCTCGGCGACATTGCAACTGGTGCCAACTCGTTTTTGCGCCTCACGGTATGCCTTGACGACTTCGGTCACCTCGGTGGCTTTGTCAAACTTGAGGGCAAGGTACAACAGGTTTGGTATAGTGGTTTCCAATGTAATCCTGTCGATTTCCGAATTATGTTGTTTTAACGTCTCTATCGATAGGTAGCATGCTTTGATGAAACTATCAATCACATCCTGGTTATATGCAAAGTTATTTTCCAGGTCGTTTTGCATGGCGGCCAGTATGGCTTTATCATTTGCAATCTGGGCCCGTAATTTGAATTGATATTTGTCGGCAAGTTGTTCGGCTTTTAGTAGGTTTTCGGCGGCGAGTTGATAGTTGTAAAAACAAAATAGATTCTGCAGGCCCATACACCTGAAAGCCCCGCAACAGGCCTCTAGTTCCTGTGTCGTGAGACTTCCCTTGCCATACTTACTGGCTTGGATATTGGCGCATAGCATGGCGCTATCGATTAGGTTTTGCTGAATATAGTAATTCAGTTGGTCATTGAACTCCTTGGGCGAGAGATTATAAAACCGATTAAATGTCTTGTCGTCGGTTGCGCGGGCAAAGCCTGTCAGAGCACTGATTGCCGCCACAAGTATGATAACGTATCGCTTGATGTTCATTTTCATTGATGATTGTTGTTTACCACAAAGGTACACATTTTTTCAAACAACATAAACAACGATGAACAACAAAAACAACTGTCTATTGATTAATAACTCGTTAAATTCGTAATTCGCTTTGGCCCAGCAGGGTTTAAAGAAAAGTGCCAGCCCGTTGTGTGTGGGCTGGCACCATAATAATTTATGAAGGAAAGGTAGTGCAAATTGAATGCAGAATAAAACGAGCTTGCTTGTTTTTTATGCTGAAATGCAGCCTACCTTCGCCGCAGAGCGGCAATTGTTATTACTTCACGAGCACTTTCTTGACGGTGCCGTCGCTCATCTTCACGATGTTCACGCCAGCCTGGGGTGCGTTGATGGCACGGCCCTCGATGGTGTAGCGGGCTACCTCGGTAGCATCACTGTTCTTCACCACGTCAATGCCGGTGGGGTTGCCGATGCCGATGCGGAATGCGGGCGAGATAGTCTGCTCTTGCCAGTTGCCAGTAGCGTCGGTCAATTTGAACTTGAGGTCATACCAACCCTCGGTATTGAGCGCGGTGATGTCAGCGTTAAACACATGGCCGAAGCCGATAGGCATGTATGAGTTATCGTCTTCTGTGATGCTTACAGGCTGCCAATTATCTAGTCCGTAGGGTGCTACGTTCACTTCTACAATGGGGCGTTCACACTCGAAATAGAATTTTTGGAACCTATTCTCAAAACCGTTGACCATTACAGGAATCTCTTCCATTTGGCAATTAAAGTCACCGCAAGAGAAGGTTACCTTGCCGTCCTGTGCAGTCTCAAAACGGTCAGTTACAGTGCCATTGCCGTCACGCATCTGGAGCATAGTGAGAGTGGGCGCACAATGATCATCTTTTGACTCATCTAAATACACTCTTGTCAGGTTACGTCCTGGCATGCCGTCAACTTCAATGTTCTGATTATCAAAAGTGAATTCCGTAACACCTTTAACGCGACCGAAATTCCAAGGTGCAAAGTAATCGCTTAATCCTGCATAGGTAGTGTTAATCGGTTCACCATTTACTGTCATTGACATTTCCATAGGCTGTAAATCAACTTTACGATATTCCCCACATCGACCAATGTAATTGCAATTAAAAACAGGCAATATTTCACTGGGATTCATAAAGTTGACCATACCAGTTTCAATAAAGAGATTGATGGGCACGTTATCGCCAAAAGTATTGCACCTCTCATCTTCAACATAAGAAAACATGGGAGAACCAGGATATACAGACTTTGAATAATAGTTATTATTGTCATTCAAAAAATCGTTAGAGGTGTTTACAATATAGTTATTGCTGATGAATTGTTTTACACCATCTTTTACAGCGATAGAAGGTCCATAGTTTATTTGCGATTGATAAAGCGTGTCAGAATAAACAATGACATCATTTTCGTCTCGGTACTCATCAATTACTTTTACTGTTTCGCCAAATGCTTGTTTGAACAACACATTAAAATGATTTTCATCTTCAAAAGGAACACAAGACCAAATCTTAGCCCAATTACCACGACTCAAGTTCACATTATCCGTAGTAACAATTTTTCCATCATAAACCAAGTCAAAAGAGATACCACTATTCTTGTCAAACTGCCTTCCTACAATTGAAGGAACAAATTCATCTTCGGTGCAAACATAATCATTTACGTTATTTTCCAAACAAGATGTGCCATTCCCGTCTTTATAGTATTTTGTAAGATAAAACTCACTATCGGCTTCATCGTTATAATACAAATCGCTTTCAATAAAAATGAAATCACTTCCAAAATCATTAAAATAATAAGAAACGTTTGTGTTTGTGGCGCTAATGTTAGTTATCATTAGCCCATCTGCTTTTCGCAATAGAACGCCCCTCCTTATGCAAGACTTGATGTTGCCCTCTTCAACGCAGACATATGCTCCATCAACAAAGTCCCAATAGTCGGTTTTCAGCAACTCTCCTTCTGGATTATAGGCTTTGGTATCGAATAGGTTCGTTTCGTTTACATCAAAGTCAATTGTAGTATCGTTTTGAACATTAATGTTGCTTTTCAAAACAAAGTAATGTTTATTTTGTTGGTCTGTGGCTGATAGGAGTATATCATATATTCCCGGTGTAACCCCCGTGAAAGAATTTCCTTGCCAAGGATTGAGGGCATTCGTAGCCAAGTTTGTTGTTTTTGATGCAAGGGTTATTTCACTCGTCACAATCATCTCAGATTCAGTAATCAAGTTGCAGGTGATTGTTACACTTTGTGGCGCGTCGTTGTTCTGTGCGGCACCAGGCAGGCCTGCCACCATCAAAAAGGTAGCGGCTGCGATTTTTGTAAATTTCTTCATAATGAAAACAATTTAGTTAATAATGAAAAATTAAGTTTGCCGCAAAATTAGGGACAAAATGGGGGAAAATGGGAAATATCTGGTTTGCAGGTGTTCTTATGGGGGAAAAGGTCCCTCAAAAGTACAAGAATGGGCGGTTTCATCGTGATTTATGGGGCATCAGAGGGCTGTAACCAGGGGCAGGCGGGTCCCGTCCCATGAGGCAGAAAGCGCTGGAGGCGCTATCGCGGGCGGGCGCTTGGCAAGCCCCTTATACAAGCGCCAGCCGCCAGGTGAAAGTCCTGGCGGCTGGCGGTATTTTTTTGCTAATAAATTAATGTGCGGTCGTCCTTACTTGGCGTTGTAGGCTTCGAGGGCCTTTTCGAGCACGATGAGGGCGCGCTTGAGGTCGTCAATCTTGAGCACATAGGCCATGCGCACCTGGTCCTTGCCCAGACCGGGGGTGGCGTAGAAACCGCTGGCGGGGGCCATCATCACGGTCTCACCCTCGTAGTTGAACTCCTCGAGGCACCAGCGGCAAAAGTCGTCGATATCGGTGACGGGCAACTTGGCCACGGTATAGAAGGCACCCATGGGCATGGGACTATAGACGCCAGGAATCTTGTTGAGTCCCTCCACCAGGCAGTTGCGGCGGGCGATGTACTCGTCATAGACGGCCTTGTGGTAACTCATGGGAGCGTCGAGCGACGCCTCGGCAACGACCTGGCCGATGAGGGGCGGGCTCAGGCGGGCCTGGGCGAGCTTCATGGCGGCGTTGCGCACTTCCATGTTGCGGGTGATGAAGGCGCCGATGCGGATGCCGCACTCGCTGTAGCGCTTGCTCACGCTGTCAATCATGATGACGTTGTTCTCGATGCCCTCGAGGTGCATGGCGCTGGTGTAGGGCTCGTCGCTGTAGATGAACTCGCGGTACACCTCGTCGGCAAACAGGAACAGGTCGTGCTTCTTGACCAGGTCGCGCAGTTTGGTGAGTTCCTCGTTGCTGTAGAGGGTGCCGGTGGGGTTGTTGGGGTTGCAGATCATGATGGCGCGGGTGCGCTCGTTGATGACCTTTTCAAACTCCTCGACGGGGGGCAGCGCAAAGCCGTCCTCGATGCGGGTGGTGATGGTGCGCACCACGGCGCCGGTCTCGCAGGCAAAGCCCATGTAGTTGGCATAGGCGGGCTCGGGGATGATGATCTCGTCACCGGGGTTGAGGCATACCATAAAGGCCATCTGCACGGCCTCGCTGCCGCCGCAGGTCACGATGATGTTGTCGGGCGTGAGGTCGATGTTATAGCGCTTGTAGTAGCCCACCAGTTTGTCGAGGTAGCCGGGATAGCCCTGCGAGGGGGAGTATTCCAGCACCTTGCGGTCGATGCGCTTGAGGGCATCGAGGCCTTCCTGCGGCGTGGGCAGGTCGGGCTGGCCGATATTGAGGTGATACACTTTGATGCCGCGTGCCTTGGCTGCCGCTGCAAAGGGCGCCAGCTTGCGGATGGGAGATGCAGGCATCTGGTTGCTGCGTTCTGAAATCTTAGGCATAATGCTGATTGTTATCTTGTTAGAAAATGATATTATACGGTCTTGTGCCGCAAAGGTACACATTTTGCGCCACAGGGCAAAAAAAAATGGCCCCGTTTTGCCCGCGCACCAATTTGCGAGGCACAATAAAATAGGCGGCGCTGGGGGCGTTGGTGTTGAGTTTTTTAGTACCTTTGCCCCCACAAACATTAGGACAATAAATCTCATCGACATGATGCACAATCGTTTACTCAGGATGCTGGCTGTGGCGGCCGTTGCCGCTGCGGCGCTGTGCTGCGGCGCGTCGATTCCCGACGGCTACTACAACTCGCTGGACGGCAAGAGCGGACAGGCGCTCAAGGACGCCGTGCACGACCTCACTATCCAGCACACGGTGCTGAGCTACGGCAGCCTGTGGTACTACTTTCCCGAGACCGACTGCCGCCTCGACGACGAGAGCCGCGTGTGGGACATGTACAGCGACAATTACTACACCTTTCGCAACCACAGCGGCATGCACAAGGAGCACTCGCTGCCCAAGAGCTGGTGGGCGGTGAGCGGCGACAATGAGAACACCGACCTGTATCCCAGCTACTCGGACATCATGCACCTCTATCCCGCCGACGGCGACGCCAACATGGCCAAGAGCAACTGGCCGCTGGGCGAGGTGTCCAAGACGTCGTTTGACAACGGCGTGACCAAGGTGGGTTCGCCCAAGAGCGGACAGGGCGGCACCGCCAGCACGGTATTTGAGCCCGACGACCGCTACAAGGGTGACTTTGCTCGCACCTACTTCTACATGGCGTGCTGCTACCAGCACTACAAGTGGCGCTACACCTACATGCTCACCAACAACTCGTGGAAGACCCTGAACAACTGGGCCATCGACCTGCTGTGCCGCTGGGCGCGCAACGACGCGGTGAGCGACAAGGAGAACGCCCGCAACGACGCGGTGCAAAAGTTCCAGAACAACCGCAACCCCTTCATCGACCTGCCCGAGCTGTTTGAGTACATCTGGGGCACGAAGCAAAACCAAATTTTTTACCTGAGTGAGGCGGGCATGGACACCACCACCTATGACGGCGACCCCGAACTCATCACCCCGGTGCAGGGCACGGTGCTGGACTTTGGCGAGGTGGCCATTGGCAAGTCGCTGGACTACACCCTCTACGTCAAGGGCCGCGGCCTCATCAACCCGCTGTCGGTGCAGGTCTATCGCGACGACAGCGAGATGTTCAGCATCCCCGTGAGCAGCATCGAGCGCTCACAGGCCAACAGCGCCACGGGCTACCCCTTGAAGATTACCTACACCCCCACCCGCACGGGCGAGCACACAGCGCGCCTGCTGCTGTCGGACGGCGGCCTCACGGGCAGCATCGGCGTGGAACTGCGCGCCCGCTGTGCCGAGGTGCCCTTGCTGACGGCACTCACGGCCCTGCCCGCTACGGGCATCACGGACAGCACCTATGTGGCCAACTGGCGCGCTGCCGACGAGCAGGTGGACTGCTACGTCATCACGCGCTCCATCTATGACGCCAGCGGCACCGAGGTGCGCACCGAGACCTTCACCACCGACGGCGCCGATGCCACGAGTTACCGCTTCACTGACCGCCGGCCGGGCGAAATCCACACCTACAGCGTGCAGTCGAGCCGCCTGGGCTACCTGAGTGAGCCGTCCAACGTCATCACGCTCGACGCCTCGGGGCTCACGGGCCTCGACGCCAGCAAGCCCCTGCAAGTGCTTGCCGCCCAGGGCGGCATCCTCGTCAAGTGCAGCGAGAACGTGGGCAGCGCCGACATCTATGATATCGCAGGCCGCCACGTCATGCACATCGACACCCTGGCCGACGACATGTTCATTGGCCTGCCGCGCGGCATCTACATGCTGCGCACCGCCACCAGCCGCATGGCATGGAAAGTGGCCGTGAGATAATTGGAGTTAGGAGTTGGCATCTGCCCACTCCCCACAGCGGGGTCATCAGTGATTTTGACTCATCATGGCCGGTTAATTTGCACCGAGCAACATGTCGATAAGGGCCGACAAGTCACTGACGTCGATGTTGCCGTCCTGGTTCACGTCGGCATTGCCGGTGTTGATGTCGATGCCCGCGAGCAGATGATCTATCAGGGCTGCCATGTCACTGACATCAACGATGCCGTCATCGTTCACATCGCCCAGGATGACTGAAATATTGACTGTGAAGTGGTGGGGTTCCTGTTCACCGAACACCGGCTGCTGATAACGGTGTCCTGACTCATCGGCACCGAAGATATAGTAGTCAACCTGCGACGCCTGGTGATAGCCCTTGATGTAGCCCACATATTCATCGGCAACGCCGGTGGCGCTCATGTGCGCAGCCTGGTAAGGACCATTGTCAATGCTGTAGTAAACCAGTAGCGAGTCCTCCTTCAAGGGCTCTCCGCTATAGGCGATGAACTTGCTCGTGACAGCGATGGAATCTTTGCACTGCTGAGTGCCGTGCAACACGTTCCTGTGGTCGACATACAGCATGTCAAAGTCCATCACGCCCCGCGTGCGGCAATGCAGGGCGTCGGTGTTGAGCCACTGGATGCCGCTGGTTGTATTGTACACGCCCGTCACCTCGTATCCGGGCATGGCCTCCCTGTAAACCTCGAGCGCGAGTTCGTTGTAAGTGCTGTTGCTGCCCATCGGCACATAAACGTGCTTGTTGAGGATAAGGCTGTTGGTGTAAGGAGCAACGGTGCTGCCGCCAGGTTCCTCGACACGGTACACCTTGTAGGGATAGCCCCAGCAGCAGTTGGTGGTTGCAAAATAGTTGGCCACCGACTCATATTTCTCATATCTGCTGTCGGTCTTGGGCAGTTTCGCTATCAGGATTTTATCAGGAGCCAGGTATTTTCCCCAGCAGTCAACATGGGCAATGTAGTCGTTTTGCGGGTCGATGGTGATGTGATAGTTGTCGATTCCCAGGTAGTCGAGCATCTTCTTGCGCACAGCGGCCTCGTCATTATTATTCTCTTGAACCACCAAATTGTCGCTCACAGCGTGCCCGCGTCCATCCTCCATCATGTTGCCTCCAGTGTGTTTCAGGTTCATGCTGTAGAGGGGGATATTCCAGAACGAGGCAAATGCCGAGGGTATCGCATCGTCGTTCTGCCGCGGACGATTATACACATTGTCAACAATGGCAGGATTCTTGCCCGCAAAGATATACCAGGGACCATAGTCGCGCACCCAGTAGGAATCTGTTTTAGCGTTCACAAAGGTGACCCGGTCCATGTTCACCCCCGCGCTTTTGAAACGCGACTGCGCCGATGACTGCTGGTACTGCTGGACGATGCAATACACTTGGCAATTCTCGGCCAACGATTTAACCAGGCTCAGCGGTATGCCCAGCGGATAGGCAATCGCCACGCCCTGCATGGGCTCAAACTCCGCCACAAAGCGGGGCGCTTCGGTCGGCGCGGGTGTCTCCGTAAGGTTGATGTTCCACACTGGGGTCTGCATCTCCTCGGCAGACAGGTAATGAAGTTTTCTCCAGTCGGGCGCCTCCCGAGTCTGTGCCTGGGCATTCATGCCGCCCACAGCTGTCATCATAACGGCAAACACGAGTAATGCGAAAAATGATTCATTTCTTTTCATAACAGCATGTATTGATTATAGCAAAGGTACATTATTTTTATGAATTATGTTATTTGCTTGCAATATTTTGCCCAATCTGGCCACAAACCAATGCTTCCAGCACAGACGGCAACAGAAAATGCGATTGCCGACATTCGAATGTCGGCAATCGCATTTTTGTTACGCCTTGGCTCAACTGTTGTGAACCTCAAACTATAATCAATACATGATTTTCTTGCCGTTGTGAATGTTGATTCCGCTAAACGGCGTCACGCTTGAATGACCTTGCAAATCATAGTACAATCCGTCCTCATCGATATAAATCTCCTTGACCGATGTCGGTTCATCGCTGAAATTAACAGTTACGACAGCCTGATGCATATTGCCGTTCTTCTCAACTCTAATCATGTACTGGACGGTTACGTCTCCGTTGAATAATGCATCAAGGTCTTCGGTGAGAAATGCATCGTTAATGTCAATGTGCGAAGTGTTGCCACTAATGCTGACAGTCAAGTCGGTTATTTCGTTATCGTCCTCGTTGAGATAATTGGCATCCATGACGGTTTCAACGCCATTGATTACGCGCACGAGAGACAAATTGCTTAAATCATCCTCCAAGGACCACCCATGAGCAACAACACCGATGTGGACAGTCACGCATTGAATCGGGTCATTATACCGGTAATGGTCCCATGTTCCATATTCCATTTGAACATTGTTTCCGTCAACAATAAATGCCGAATGAGCTGTAAATGAGCACATCAAGCAAATCACCAAGCATACTGCAGCTTGTTTAATACTTAGTAAATTTTTAACTAACATAATTTTTTTTGGGGTTATTAATTTGAGTGAACTTTCATGAAGCGTCTAGGGTAAAATTATTATATCTATTCTCCAAAAGTCGCCTTTTCTTGTATTCCGTTGCAAAGGTAATGCTTTTTCCCGAAAAAAACTACCGCATCATTAAAAAAAATACCAAAAAAATGCAATTTTAGGTAATTGTCAATTTTAGCGGTGGCATATTAGAAACGTTGAAAATGTGTACTTTAGGGTACAAAAAAACGGAGGGCAATTACCCTCCGTTGTACTCCCGCTGGGAATCGAACCCAAATCTAAGGTTTAGGAAACCTCCATTCTATCCGTTGAACTACAGGAGCAATCTAAAACCGCCGGCCGACCATTTTGCGGGCCGGCGGTTTGATGTTGGTTGGTCAGGATTTACTTCCTGGCTGCGGCCTCGGCCAATTGGGCTTCCTTCTTGTCGCTGCGGCGTGCAATCCAGTATGCCACGGGCGAAGCGATGAACAGCGAAGCGCAGGTACCAATGACAACACCGAGGATCATCGCGAAGATGAAGCTGCGGATAGACTCGCCGCCGAAGAACAGCATGACGAGAAGCACGAGCAGTGTCGTGATAGAGGTCATCAAGGTACGCGACAGGGTGCTGCACAACGCCTTGTTGAAGGTGGTGTAGAGGTCCTGTTTGGGATAGAGCTTGCGGTACTCACGCACGCGGTCAAATACAACCACGGTATCGTTGACCTGATAACCGATAACGGTCAGGATAGCAGCGATAAAGGTCTGATCAATCTCCATGGAGAAGGGCAGCAGACCGTGCAGGTTGTAGAAGCCGATGACGATGAACGCCGTGAAGGCTACCGCTGCAAGAGCGCCGATAGAGAAGGCGATGTTGCGGAAGCGGAACAGGATGTAGAGTGCCATTGCGAGCAACGAGAAGAGCACTGCCCAAATGGCCTCGCGGGTCATGTCGCTTGCGATGCTCGGGCCGACGGTCTCGCTGGATACAACGCCGACGCTCTCGTTAGAGGTGCTGAAGTCCTCGGGCGTCATGTTGCCGATTTCGCTCTTCATGCCCTGATAAAGCTTGCCCATGATTTCATCGTCGATGCCCTCGGCGGTCTCGTTGATCTTGTAGTTGGTCGAAACGCGAACCTTAGTCTCATTGTCGATGGTGATGACCGAGGTGTTGGCATCGGGGAACAGGGGGGCGAGTTGAGCCTGCAGGTCGGCAGTCTTGACGGGATGGTCAAATTGCACAACGTAGTTGCGGCCACCCGAGAAGTCGATGCCGCGGCTCAAGCCACGCAGTGCGAACAGGGCGCCAAAGACTACGATGAGTGCAATAACGATGACAGAGGTGCGCTTGGCAGCGCCCATGAAGTTGAATTTCACATCCTCCAGCATGTGGCGGGTGAGGCTGGTGGTAAAGGTCATCTTGTCAAAGGTGCCCTTGTTCACGAAGTGCTCAAGCACGAGGCGGGTTGCAAATACTGCCGTGAAGAACGAGCAGCAGATACCTACCACGAGGGTAACGGCAAAACCGCGGATGGGGCCGCTACCGAGGACAATCAGGATGATGCCTGTGATGATTGTGGTCAAGTTGGAGTCGAAGATGGCCGAGAAGGCGTTCTTGTAACCGTCGGCGATGGCGGCCTTGAGGCCCTTGCCGCGGCGGAGCTCCTCCTTGCAACGCTCAAAGATAAGCACGTTGGCGTCCACCGCCATACCCAGCGTCAGCACGATACCGGCGATACCCGGCAGGGTGAGCACGCTCTGGAACGAGGCGAGGATACCAATGGTGAAGAAGAGGTTCATGATCAGACCCAGGTTGGCAATGTTGCCGGCATAAACGCCATAGGTGCAAACCATGAATATCATCAGCAGGATGAGGGCGATGATAAACGAGATGAGACCCTTCTGGATAGATTCCTTACCCAGCGACGGGCCAATCACGCTCTCGCTGGCGACATTGACGCGTGCCACCATCTTACCGGACTCGAGCACGTTGGCAAGGTCACCTGCCTCCTCAACGGTGAAGTGTCCGCTAATCTGCGAGCGACCACCGTCAATCTGGCTGTTGACATTGGGATAGGAGTAAACCTGGTCATCGAGAACGATGGCGATGGCGTGGCCGATGTTCTGGCCGGTGATGCGGCTCCACTGGCGTGCGCCCTCGTCGTTCATGGTCATGGATACGACCTGACCCTGCATGTTATCAAACTCGCTGGTAGCCTTGGTCACCACATCGCCAGTCAGCACGGGCTGATTGTTGACGGTGCGCAGGGCGATGAGCTGGAATGCCTCGGCGCCGTTCTGCAGCTTCTCGGGTTTAACGGTCCAAGCCAACTTGAGGTCGGCGGGCAGGATGGTCTTGGCAATCGGGGAGTGGATGATGGCGTTGACCTTGGCAGTGTCCGAAGCGGGCACATAACCAACGATGGGCGACGAAGCGCCGGCGCCGGCCATAGCCTCAAAGCCGGTCATATCGGCCAGCGTGGGCTCCTTGCTGTCCTTCTTGGCGGGAACCTTGTCGGCAGCGGCGGTCTTCTTGTCAGCAGCCTGCTTGGTGCTGTCGGGCTTGGCAGCAGGCTCGGCGGCAGCGGTCTCCTCGGCGGCAGCGGATTCCTCTTCCTGTGCCACGGGAGCTACGCCGTTGCTGGCAACATACTGGTCGCTCAGGCTACGCAGTGCGCCGACGATGTCAGACAGGGTATAGGTCTGATAAAATTCCAGGTTGGCGGCACCCTGCAACAGTTTGCGAACGCGCTCGGGCTCTTTTACACCCGGGAGCTCCAGCAAGATGCGGCCAGTGCTCTGCAGCTTCTGGATATTGGGAGAAACAACGCCAAAGCGGTCGATACGGTTGCGCAGCACCTTGTAGGAGTTGTCCACCATGCTGTTGACCTCGTCGTTGAGGATGTTTTGCACCTCACCGTCGCTGGCACTGGGTTTCTCCTTGATGCGCTCGATGTGGCGGAAGATTTGTGCCAGGCTGCCCTCGGGGGCCAGCTTCTTGTACTCCTTGCAGAAGGAGCCAACGAAGTCGTCCTGTGCGGTCTGGTTCTTCGACACATTGTCGATGGCTTGGTTAAACTTCTTGTCGGGATTGTTGTTCGCGAGAGCGCGCAAGATGTCGGGCACCGAAATCTGCAGTGTCACATTCATACCACCCTTCAAGTCAAGGCCGAGGCCCAACTCTTTCTCACGAACCTGCTGGAGGGTGTAATATCCAAGATACACCTTCTCATTAGCGAGGGAGTCCAGATACGTATTCAACGCGTTGCGATAAGTGTCGTTGCTGGTGTCGGCGGTCTTGATGCCGGCTACAGCAAGTGCCTTCTGCTCTGCCTTGTTCTGATAGTGATTGCTCACAAAGGTGAACGACAGATAGAACGCGCAAATCAGCAACAGTGCAATAGTAAGGACTCTAATAAAACCTTTAGTTTGCATTTTGTGAATTATTTAATTAAATTTTGTTAATTTCAATTCATTCTGCGAATTCAGCCTGCAAATATACATCTTTTTATTGAAGTAAGACAAGAAAATACCAAGTTTTTAGCCCACACCGCCCTATTTTTAAGGTGAACAGCCCGTTTTGTGACCAATATGGGTGGCAAAACGAGCCCTTCATGGGTGCTCCCTTCCCCTTTTGAGGTGATGCAAAACCTGTCCGGCGGATGTATGCAAAATCGTCAAAAAAAAGCACAACCGAGGGTGAACTGCACCCCAAAAGTTAGACACAAAACTTTTGGGGTGTTGTTTTTATGATA
>CALEJB010000026.1 GCA_937898675.1 uncultured Prevotellaceae bacterium | reverse complement strand
CCTGCTCCTGCCAGTTGCCCGAGAGGTCGGTCAGCTTGATTCTCAGGTCATACCACCCAGTTGCGCTGGGGTTGGTCACATCCTCAAGCGAGCCGCGATAGAAATAGCCGAAGCCGGGCATATAGAACTCACCAGGAACCTCTTCAACATCAAGTGCAAGCCATTGGTCGGCGTTATAGGGTGAATAGGACACCTCCACCGTCTGCTCCTTACAGTCAAACCAATATGCGCCATCTGTATGATAATTGAAGTCACCACCAGCGAACTCAAGAGTACCCTCATCAGCGGTTGCAAAACGGTCTATAATGTTGCCCTCACGGTCCTTGAAGAGGAGCATTTGCAGCGTGGGAGCGGTCCAGTCTGCTTGGCGTTGGTCATAGTAAACGTCGGTCACATTCCTGCCTTGCAAACCGTCAACAACTGCATTGGTGTTCTCGAAATGAGCGGTAATCACGCCATCTGGGTTACCTTGAGCAGCAAAGTTATACATATCCTGGTCTCTGGTAAGGTAATTGTTTGTAATCAGTTCGCCGTTATACCTGATGTCAGTTGTGTAATATCCTCCTACAATTTCACCAAAACGGCCGATAAAGCATGGTGCGACAGCAGAATATTTTCCACCCATATAACCTACACTATTTTGTGCCATAAAAGCATTAATGGGACAGTTAGAACCATAGGGCAATGCTTTTTGCTGACTTGCGAAAGAAAACTGGGGATGGCCAGGATATTCGATGATATCGCCACCGCCTTCAGGAACATGGAATCCATAATTTCCCGCAGCATCATGGCCAGTATTTACATATTCCATGCTTCCATCATTATTAATCATGACAGGCAGGCCTGTTATAGTTCTAAATATCTGCATGGTGTCAATATGCTCAATTGTTGGATTGCCCATGTCATCATATTCATACCAAGAATAAAGTACGGGTACTGAAACATTATCTTGGAATATGGGCAGTATCATGATATCAAATTTACTGGGCTCGTCACCTTCTTTTCTGTTGGGGTCAACATATACTTTTGTCAAAGGGGTTGATATTGGTATCGTAGCATTACCGAGCATTCCACCATTATTAATATTATCAATCATTTCGATGGTGGAGAAACCTTGGAACAAACCATTTTTGTCGTTGCCGATAGAGTTGAATTCCTCTTCATACAACACGAAGTTTTCAGGGTTGTTCTGAAGCAATGTTTCATTCATGTCATTGGATTCATATTTAATAATGCACACGCCATTTTCATCTTGAAGGATTCTCTCCGATGCTAATTTATAGCGATCGCTTAAACTATTAAGAAAAATGGTTGCACTTGGATTTATGCCTCGTTCCCAATAGACCATACTGGAATAGGACCCAATAGTACCACTTCCTTTTAAAATGAGTGAAATACGATCAAGGAAACAAAGAGTATTTCCATTAATAATATTTCCATCAGATTGGTACGAATTCAAAGTCGCCTCTTCTCCGCTTGGTTTGAAAGTTTTATAGCTATGCCTAATGTTTGATTCGGCAAAATCAAATGTCATAGTGGTATCTTTATTGATTTCTACCAGTTCCTTAACATTATATGCCAAACCACCTTCCATGAGAAAACAAGATGTAAGGAAATCATAAGTTCCAATGGGTAATTGGTAAGTCAATTGATAAGAATCATTCTCAAAATCATAGTCCATCCATACATCTTCAATTGAATTTCCACTGATTGTCATTTCACCCGAAGAATACATAATTGACGGGTCATAGCTTAACAGGAAGGTTACATTGACAAGTTCTGTTTCCTCGGCATTCAGTTTCTTGATAGAATTGTCGTGCTTGGGGGTGTAAACCTCGTTGCCGTTTTTGAGGATGCGCTTGTCATACTTGGTCATGTCGATGTTAGGCTTGACAGGCGCATCCTTGCTGCCATTGCTGTTGTTGACGATAATGGTTTGTGCCGCTGTGGTGCCAAAGGCCATGCACAGCGCAACCATCAAAACAGATTTAATGAATCTTTGTTTCATAAGCTTAATTGTTGTTTGGTTGTTAATGAATAAAAAATTGTTTGCCGCAAAGTTAGGGGTAAAATGAGGAACAAGAGGTAAACCCCTGTCATGCAAGTGACCAAAATCGGGGAACATAGCCTAAAATTGAGCAAATTCAGGCATTTTTACCGCATT
Source organism: uncultured Prevotellaceae bacterium (assembly GCA_937898675.1). Classification (GTDB taxonomy): domain Bacteria; phylum Bacteroidota; class Bacteroidia; order Bacteroidales; family Muribaculaceae; genus Sodaliphilus. The sequence continues at coordinate 17,190 of CALEJB010000026.1, read as the reverse complement.
TTGCTCAATGTCCGGCCCCATGGCGCCGGCCTGTGGCAAGCGGTGTGGCGCCGGCACAGCATGAAAAATAAAGGCAGCCTGGACAACTTTGACAAGGCTCTTGCACGCTTGTCCAAAGTTGTCCAGGCTGTCTATTACTATGGGTTGTTGTCCCTTATTGTTCCGTCAAGGGGTGTTACCTGCCGATGCAGCGGTAGGCGAAGCCCAAGCGCTCGAGCATGTCGCCGTCATAGACATTGCGGCCGTCGATGACCAGCGGGGTGTTCATCAGGTCCTTGATGGTGGGCCAGGCGGGAATGCGGAACTGTTGCCACTCGGTGAGCAGGAGCAGTGCGTCGGCGCCCTTGACGGCGTCATACATGTCGATGCCGCAATAGACGTTGTTCCAGCGCCGCTTGGTGGCGTTCATGGCCACGGGGTCATAGACGCGCACGTGGCATCCGGCGTCCATGAGCAGGTTGATGGTGTCGATGGCGGGTGCGGCGGTCATGTCGTCGGTCTCGGGCTTGAAACTCAGGCCCCACAGCGCCACGGTCTTGCCCTTGAGGTCGCCCTTGAAGTGGTTGTACAACTTCTTGAACAGGATGCGCTTTTGGTTCTTGTTGACGTTCTCGACGGCCTTGAGCACCTCCATGTCCACATTGTGCTCGCTGCCAATCTTGATGAGGTCCTTGATGTCCTGGGGGAACAGCGTGCCGCCGTAACCGCAGCCCGGGAAGATGTACTTGGGGCCGATGCGGCTGTCGGTGCCCACGCCGTGCCGCACGATGTTGATGTCGGCGCCCACGATTTCGCACAGGTTGGCAATTTCGTTCATGAAGCTGACGCGTGTGGCGAGCATCGATGTGGCGGCATATTTGATCATCTCGGCAGTGCGGGTGTCGGTGTAGATGACGGTGCGGTTGTTGTGCATCATGATGGTGTGGAACAGGTCGTGCATGGCGTCGCGCGCCGTCTCGGTCTCGGTGCCGATGACGATGCGATCGGGCTTCAGGAAGTCTTTGATGCCGTTTCCCTCGGTGAGAAAGTCGGGGTTGCTGGCAACGTCAAAGGTGATTTCCCCAGCCTTGCCGCGTGCCTCGAGCGCCTCGCGGATGACCTTGGTGACTTGCAGCGCCGTGCCCACGGGCACCGTCGATTTGATGACAAACACGCTGTGGCTCGTGATGCTGTCGCCAAAGGTCTTGGCGGTGTCGAGCACGGGGGTGACGTCGGTCGAGCCGTCCTCCTCGGCGGTGGCGTCGATGGCGCAGAACACGTAGTCCTGGCCGACGAAGCCCTCAAGGTACTCGCTCGTAAACGTCAGGCGCTTGTCGTTGACGTTGCGCGCAATCATGTTGTCGAGCCCCGGCTCATAGATGGGGATGGCGCCATAGACCAGGCGGTTAATCTTTTGGCTGTCGCGGTCAACCACAGTTACATTCACGCCCAAGTCGGCAAAGCAGGTGGCACTCACCAGTCCGACATATCCGGTTCCAACAATCGAAATGTTCATAATTATGTGATTATATGCAGTTTATTCAGTGGCATCAATAATTATTTTGCAAATTTACGAAAATATTGTTGATGTGATTTGCGTTTTTCAATAAAAATCGCCAACTTTGCCAATCTTTTGGGAGCATCCACTCCCGTCTGGTACCGAATAAACTTGTTTAATCTAAGAATAAAACTATCAAAAACAATGAAAAAGTATTTAGCTGAAATGGTCGGCACGATGGTCCTCGTTCTGATGGGCTGTGGCGTTGCCGTGAGTCTGGGTTGCAACCCGATTAGTAACATTCCCGCCGTTGTGGGCACTGCATTGGCCTTTGGCCTCGCCGTGGTGGCCATGGCTTACACCATTGGCGGCATCAGCGGATGCCACATCAACCCCGCCATCACCCTGGGCGTGTTCCTGAGCGGCCGCATGAGCGCCAAGGACTGCGCCATGTACATCGTGTTCCAGGTTATCGGCGCGTTCATCGGCTCGGCGCTGCTCTACCTGCTCGTGAGCAATGTGGCCGGCATGGACGGCACGGGTGCCAACGACCTGCAGGAGGGCGTGAGCATGGTGGGCGGCTTGCTGGCCGAGGTCATCTTCACCTGCGTGTTTGTGCTGGTTGTGCTGGGCGCTACCAGCAAGACCAACGGTGCCACCAACAACTTTGCCGGCCTGGCCATCGGCCTGTCGCTGGTGCTCGTTCACCTGGTGTGCATCCGTTACACAGGCACGTCGGTTAACCCCGCCCGCTCCATCGCTCCCGCCGTGTTCCAGGGCGGCACCGCGCTGAGCAACCTGTGGATTTTCATCGTCGGTCCGCTGGTGGGCGGCGCATTGGCAGCCCTCATCTGGAAGCTCATCGACTTCTGCAAGTGCTGCTGCAAGGAAGATTGAGGAACGACTGACTTGAAATAACAAAGGTGCCCGTTGAACTCATCGGGCACCTTTATTATATATGGCCGGTTCAGTTCGTCGCTTTGCAGATTTTTCCATCCCACAGCCGTTTCAGGAACTGTTCGGCTGGCCAAATTTCCACACCATTGACCATTCGGGGGCGTTTTTCAAGGGATATCAAGATTAACTTGGCATCGGGGTACTCTTGGCCGAACACTTTCAGACTCTTCATGTCCCGTGAAGTGACGTTTTGTGATGATTTCACCTCGATGGCGACCTCGGCTTGGCCCAGTACGGCGTCCACCTCAAAATTGTTGTCCAGCGTATGCCAGTATGTCAAGGCCTTGTCGGGACAGCGATAGGAAAGAAATGCCCGGAGTTCCTGGATAATCAAGTGTTCCAGTGCGTGCCCATAGACATCCGTGCCCCGTTGCAACGGCACACGTTTCAGCAGGTGGTTGGGGATTGCCACGTCAAAGTAGTAAAATTTGGGGGCCTGGATTACGCGGCGCTTGGCCTTGTTGGTGTAGGCGGGCAGATAAAATCCCAACATCGTTTCTTCAAGAATTGAGAAGTATTCCTTGACGGTTTTGGATGAGATGCCGCACTCTTGGGCGATGTTGGTGTAGTTGACAATCTCGGCATCACTGAACGCCGCCGTTTGCAAGAATCGTGTGAACGAGTCAAGTTTGCGCACGATGGCCTCGGCAACAATCTCCTGTTGCAGGCAGTCGCCGATGTATGACTGTATCATCTCGTTGGGATTGTCCTCCAGATAATGTCGGGGCAGCATGCCGTTGTTTATCGCCCGGTCGAGGTCAAAATCAGGAATCTCGGCACTCACCAGCGGGAATAGCGTGCGACGCAATGCGCGGCCGCCAAGCAGGTTGGCGCCGCTGCGCCGCATTTTGCGGGCGTTTGATCCGCTCAAGATAAACCGTTGGTGCTTGTTTTCGATGAGCCAGTGGACCTCGTCAAGCAGGGCGGGGACCTTCTGAACCTCATCAATGATAATCAACTCACCGTCATCCAACAGTTCGCATTCCTCTCGCAGCAGGGCGGGACGCATCTGTAAAGCCATCCTCAGGTCAGTCTTGAGCAGGTCGTACATCTGCGCCTGTGGGAACAGCGCTTTCAGCAAAGTGCTCTTGCCGGTCTGCCTTGATCCCCACAGGAAGATGCTATTCTTCTTAGTTTCCTCTAATTTCAGTATTCGTTGCAGCATATCTTATTGATTTAGACGCTGCAAAGTTAATATTCGGGAACAAAACCGCAAGCAAAATGCAGAAAACCTGAAGAAGTACTTCAAATATTCAGCGAAAATCTGAAGTAGTACTCCAGATTTTCTGCGTTTTTAGGCCGTTTAGGAGTTGTGTGGATGGGCGGGTGATTACGGTATCGTGACCTCGCCGCAGATGTCGCAGGACATGTACTGCTTGACGTTGTCGGGGGTGAGGCCGAGGCCAAAGAGGTACATCAGCTTGGTGATGGCGGCCTCGCTGGTGATGTCGTAGCCGCTGATGACGCCTGCGGCGCTCAGCGAGTTGCCCGTGTCATAGAGCGAGCAGTTCACGCCGCCGTTGACGCACTGGGTGACGTTGACGATGACCACGCCGCGGTCCACGGCCTCCTTGATGCGCGAGGTGAACCACTTGTCGCTGGGGCTGTTGCCCGCGCCGTAGGTCTTGAGCACGATGCCCTTGATGCCGGGCGTGTGCAGCAGGTAGTCGAGCGTCTGCTCGGTGATGCCGGGATTGAGTTCGAGGAACATCACGTTGGTGTCCATGGCGGTGCGCACCTTGAGGGGGCGCTTGGAGCGCGTGCGGTACAGGCGGTCGCGGTGGAACTCGATGCTCAGGCCCACCTCGGCCAGCTCGGGATAGTTGTTGCTCTTGAAGGCGTCAAAGTTGTCGGCGCTCATCTTGGTGCTGCGGTTGCCGCGCCACAGGTAGTTCTCGAACAGGATGGCGACCTCCTGCACCTTGGCCTCGCCGCGCTCGTCGGTGGCGGCAGCGACTTGCAGGGCGGTGATGAGGTTCTCCTCGCCGTCGGTGCGTACCTCGCCGATGGGCAGCTGCGAGCCGGTGATGATGACGGGCTTGTGCAGGTTCTCGAGCATGAAACTCAGCGCCGAGGCGGTGAACGCCATGGTGTCGGTGCCGTGCAGCACGACAAAGCCGTCGAAATCGTCGTAGCGCTTCTCGATGGCCAGCGCGATGTCGCGCCAGTGGGTGGGGTTCATGTTGGAGCTGTCGATGGGCGGGTCGAACTGGATGTTGTCGATGTCATAATCCAGTTTCTTGATTTTGGGCACATTGTCGATGAGGTGCGAGAAGTCAAACGGTTGGAGGGCATGGGTCTCGGGATTCTCGATCATGCCGATGGTGCCTCCGGTGTAGATGATAAGTATCTTGGGTCGTTGTTGGGATTTCATAGGGATTTGGGTATTAAGGTTTTGCGTTAATGAGTTCGGCGCCGCGGGCAAAGGCCTTGGCAAAGAACACCATGTGGTAATCGAGCGAATTCACCCAATAGTCCCACGTGTGCCTGCCGGGGCGCACGGTAAAGTCGTGGTCGATGCCTGCAGCCACGAGTTTGTCGTGCAGTTCAATATTGTCCTTGATGAAGATGTCGTCCAGTCCGTCATCAATGATGATGTTCTGGGCAGGCTCAAGTTTGCTGTCCTTCAGCAGTCCCACCATGTTGGTGACGGCATTGTCATGCCAGCGCTGCTGGTTGTCGGCCTGTTCGCCCAGGCGGTCCTTGATGTGCCACTTGTCAGGATACTTGGTGATGTCCACGCCGCCGCTCATGCAGCCGCACGACCAAAACACGTCGGGGTGGCGCCAAGCAAGGTACAGCGCGCCATGCCCTCCCATGCTCAGTCCCGTGATGGCGCGCATGTAGCGGTTGGCCTGGGTGCGGTAATGACTGTCGATGTAGGCCACCAGTTCCTTGCTAATGTAGGTCTCGAACTGCATCTTGGGGTCCACGGGCGAGTCAAAGTACCAACTGTCTTGCCCGTCGGGGCACACGATGATGACGCGGTAGCGGCTGGCGATGGCATCGAGGTCGACCTTGTGGGCCCAGTTGCTGTAATCGCCATAGGCGCCGTGCAGCAGGTAGAGCACGGGGTAGCGCGCGTCGGGCAGTTTCTCGTCAAAGTAAATTTGCGGCACAATCACCGTATTCTTGATGGCGCGGCCCATGGCCTGGCTCATCACCTCGACGGTGTCGCCCTGGACGGTCTGCACCGAGGGTGCGGGAACATTGGACGGGGCTTTGCCCACACAGTCACCACAAGCCAGCAGCATGACGGCCGCCAGCGCGAGGGCTCTCATAAAGGACTTGGTGTTCATAATCATCGGTTATTTTTGTTGGGTCGTTTCTTTTTGAAAAAGTCGGTCATCAGCCGTGCGCACTCCTCGGCGAGGACGCCGCCGGTGACGGTGGTCTTGGGGTGGAACGGCGCGTCGCAATGGGTGTGGTAGCCGCGCTTGTCGTCGGCCGCGCCATAGACGATGCGCGGTATCTGGCTCCACGCCAAGGCGCCGGCGCACATCAGGCACGGCTCCACGGTGACATACAGCGTGCAGTCGGTCAGGTACTTGCCGCCCAGTGTCGATGATGCGGCAGTGATGGCTTGCATCTCGGCATGGGCGGTGACATCGGTGAGCGCCTCGGTGAGGTTGTGCCCGCGGCCAATGACGCGCCCGCGGCACACGATGACGGCCCCGATGGGCACCTCGTCGCGGTCGAGCGCCTGGCGGGCCTCGTCAAGCGCCATGCGCATGTAGCGGATATCGTCGTTCTCGGGTTTGAGCATGATGGTACTTTTATTGGACAAACACTTTGCGCACCGTGTCGCCCACGCGCACGATATAGACGCGCGGCCCGGGCAGGTTGATGGTGTTGTTGACCGCGGGGCGCTCATACCACAAGTTGCCGTACACATCATAGATGAATGTCATCATGCCGTGGGTGTCGCCCTCGATGTGGATGGTGCCGTCGAGGCACAGGATTTTCAGGCTGTCGGCGGAGTCGTCGTCCATCTCCTCGATGGCGGCGGGCGCTGCCACCGTGGCGGCGAGTTGCAGGCTCTCCTCGTCATACATCAGCGTGGTGGGCACTGCCAGGTACTCCTCGCTGCCGGCGCCGTGGGGCAGATAATAGTGGTTGGCGGCGGTAACTGCTCTCAAGTAACCGTCGGGGCCGTAAATCTTATAGGCCAGGTCACGGTCCAGCGACAATGCGGTCCAGTTCTCGCCCAGGTACTCCTGCTCGATGCCTGGTGCCACGGCAAGGCCCTCGTCCACCCACACGGTGAACAGGCCCTCATCGCCCCACACGCCGTCGCGGCGATAGGCGCGGGCGGTAGCAGCATCGCCGACCATCACATTCAGCCCGTTGACAGCCTCAAAGGTGTCATCGCCCATTGTCAGGGGCGGCAGGGCGGCGTCGCAGTACACGTCGGTAAGGCTCACGCAGTAGGCAAAGGCACTCTTGCCGATGTCGCGCAGCGAGGCGGGCAGATACACCGAGCGCAGCAGCGAGCAGTCCTCAAAGGCGCCCTGGCCGATGCTGGCCACGCCCTGGGGCAGCACCACGCTGGTGACGGCGGTGCCGGCCAGCATGTAGCGGCTCACGGCGGTGAGTCCCAGCGGCAGGGTGATGTCGGTCAGTTGGTCGGCGTCGGCAAACGCGGCGTCGCCAATCATCGTGACGCTGTTGGGAATCTGCACTTCGGTCACGCCCGACTGCCAGAAGGCCCGCGGGGCGATGGCGGCGACATCATAGTTCACGCCGTCGCAGTACACGCGTTCGGGCAGGATGATGATGCCCTGATAGCGGTTCACAACGCCGTCCCAGGCGGGAGCCACCTCGACCTGGGTGTCGCTGATGATGTTATAGTAGATGCCGTTGGCCACGATGTCCTGGGCGGCGGCGGGGTGTCCCGCCAGCAGCGCAGCCAGGGTGAGCAACAGCAATATGCAGTGGTTTCGTTTCATTCTTTTTGTGTTGATTACTCGCGGTAGTAAACGCGCTTGACACGCGGCGACACGCTGGTGAGTATCTCGTAGGGGATGGTGCCGCGGGCATCGCTCAATTGCTCGATGGGCACTTGATTACCAAAGATTTCGACCGTGTCGCCCACCTTGCAGTCGGTGCCGGTAACGTCAATCATCACGGCATCCATGCACACATTGCCCACCGTGGGGCACAGTTTGCCGCCAGCCCACATGCTCACCTTGCCGTTGCCAAAACGGCGGTCAAAGCCGTCGGCATATCCGACGGTCACCGTGGCGATGCGGCTGTCGCGCTCGAGCGCGCCGCGGCGGCCATAGCCGATGGCGATGCCTGCGGGCCAGTCCTTGATGCTGATGATGATGGACCGCAGCGACGACACGGGCTTGAGGGTGTCCTCACTGCCGTCGAACAGCGTCTTGATGCCGTACAGGCCGATGCCGATGCGCACCATCTCGTACTGGCGCTCGGGAAACCGCACCAGTCCGCTGGTGTTGAGGATGTGGCGCATGAGACCGTTGCCAAAGGCCTCGCGCAGCACGGCGCAGCAGTCGTCGAAATAGTCAAACTGCTGCTGGGTGTACTCGTCCTGACCGGGCTCGTCGGCCACGCTCAGGTGCGAGAACACCGACGACGGGGCGATGGTGTCCTGTGTCTTGAGCAGGGCGATGAGTTCGGGCAACTGCTCGCGGGTGAAGCCCAGGCGATGCATGCCGCTGTCTATCTTGATGTGCACGGGGAAGCCATGCACGCCATACTTCTGTCCCTCCTTGATGAGGTCGTGCGCCATGTCCATGCTGTAAATCTCGGGTTCCAGCCTGTACTTGAACATCGCCTTGCTGTTCAGGCTGTTGGGGTTGAGCACGATGATGGGCATGGTGATGCTGGCCTTGCGCAGTTCCACGCCCTCGTCGGGCACGGCGACGGCCAGGTAACTGCAGCCGCAGTCCTGCAGCGTCTTGGCAATCTCATAACTGCCGGCGCCGTAGCCGCTCGCCTTGACCATGCCCACCGTGCGTGTGCCGGGCTGGATGAGCGACTTGAAGAACTTGAAATTGTGGGCCAGTGCATTCAGGTCTACCTCCATGACTGTCATGTGCTGCTTGGCCTCGAGCAGGTCGATAATCTGGCTGAAGCCAAAACTCGGGTCGCCCTTGATGAGGATGGTCTCGTCGTCAAAGTCGCCCTTGGCAACGGCGTTGATGAACTCGGGCGTGTCGTTGAAGAAGTGTGACTGGGGCAGGTCGGCAAAGTAGCGCTGGTAGCGGCACATTTCCTTGCCGATGCCAATCAGGCGCTCCACGCGCTTGGTCTTGAGCAGTTCGCTCACGCGGATGTACAGCTCGTCGCCGCTGTAGGTCTCGGTGGCGAGGTCGCTCAGGATGACCGTGCAGCGGCGGTTGCCGGCGCGGCGCGTCATGAAGTTGAGCGCGGGGGTGAGCGAGTAGTAGTCGCTGGTGTAACTGTCCACAATCACGGTGCAGTCGTTGACGCCCTCGATGACGTTGAGGCGTGTGCCCACCGGGGTGAGCGCGGCCATGCGGGCGGCGATGACGTCGCGCGGCACGTCAAGGTAGAGCAGTACCGCCAGGCAGGTGATGGCATTGTCGATGTCGCGGTCGGCGGTAAAGGGAATAGTAATCTCGCCGGGCTCGTCCTTGAAGGTGTAGTGCAGCGTGGCGCTGGTCTCGGCGGTCGTGATGTCCACCCGCAGGGGTGCCTCGCCGTGGTGGCGCGACCACGACAGTTCCATCGCCACATCGCTCTCGACCAGGGGCGCGATGGTGTGGGTGACCAAGGGGTCGTCGGAGCAATAGATGATGCCCTCGCAGTTGTTGAGGATGTTGGCCTTTTCACGGGCCTTTTGCTCCATCGAGGCAAAGCCGTCGTTGTGCTCGCTGCCCAGGTTGGTGATGATGCCGATGGTGGGGCGTATCATCATCTGCAGGTTGTCCATTTCGCCCGTGGTCGAGATGCCCGCCTCGATGATGGCCAGGTCGGTGTTGTTGTCTATCTCCCACAGCGACAGCGGCACGCCGATTTGCGAATTGTAACTGCGTGGCGAGCGCACGATGCGGTAGTCGTCCTTGAGCAGTTGGTACAGCCACTCCTTGACGGTGGTCTTGCCGCGGCTGCCGGTGATGCCGATGACGGGCAGTTCGCGGAAACGGCGGCGGTGGAATGTTGCCAGCGCCTGCAGGGCGTCGAGCGTGGACTCGACGGTGACATAGTTGGCGCCTGCGCACTCGGGCAGGGGATAGTAGCCCGTGGCGACGACAAAGTTGCGCACGCCCTTGTCAAACAGGTCGGGGATGTAGTTGTGGCCGTCGCCGCCCTCGGTGCGCAAGGCAAAGAACAGTGTCTCCTCGGGTTGGGTGAGCGAGCGCGAGTCGGTGAGCAGTTGGCTCACCACGGCATCGGGTTCCAGCAGGCGCCCTTCGTCGGCGCCGAGCACATTGGCTATTTCGGTGATTGAATATTTCATTGCCGGGTGTCAAGTATGGTTTTCAGTTCGGGGTGCCGTGACAGGTATGGGTATTCCTTGACCAGGTTGCGCACCACGGTGGCGGTGTCGGCCAGGAAGCGGTCAACGGTCTCGCGGTTGGCGCTCATGGGACGGTGCATCAACCGCTTGTGGACGCGCTCGCAGCGCGCCACGGCAAGGGCGCTGCGGTCCTCGAGGTAGGATGCCTGGAGCGCCTGCCAGATGTACTCGACAGCCACCTCGCTGGGATGCACCATGTCGGGCGCATAGAAGCGGTAGTCGCGCAGGTCGTCAAGCATGATTTCATAGGCGGGGAAGTAGTCGCACCAGTCGCGGCGGCTCTTGAGCGCCTCGCCGATGGCGACGCGCAGCAGGGCCTTGCTCAACGAGTTGGCGTCCAGCCCGTCGGCGATGTGGCGGATGGGGCTCACGGTGAGGATGACGCGCGCCGCGGGGTTGAATGCGTGCAGGGCGGTGAGCATCGTGTCCAGCGCCTGGACCATTGCGGCCATGGTGGCCATGGTGCGTTCAAACTCGTGCTGCGGCACCTTGTGGCAGTTGGCGACGACAGCGCCGGTTTGGCGCAGGCGATACACCATGGCGGTGCCCAGTGTGATGGTCAGCAGTTGGCACTGCCGCAGGGCCTCATGGCCGCTCTCGATGCAGCGGTTCATGTGGTCCAGCGTGGCCTGCTTGTCGGGCAGGGAGTGCCGCGAGTGGAAGTCAAAGTGGTTCCAAACGCCGCCCTGCATGAATAGGTCTTGGCCAGCCACGGGCACTGCGTCAATGAGGCGTTGAGCGCTTTGCGCGATGCTTAGCGGGTTGAAGAGCGTGCCCATGGGGTTGACCACAGCGTCCATCAGGGCGCCGTTCATCTTGGCGCCGATGCTGTCGCTGAAGCACGACCCCAGCAGCACCACTTTGTCGCTGTGGTGCAGCCATCCGCGGTTCTCGCCGGTCTTCACTGTCGTCCTGAACTCCATTGATTTGTCGATATACAGTTTGTTTTAACTTACAAAATTAGTGGTTTTTTGTCAAAATATGCCTCTGCTGTGCCACATTTTTAATTAATGGACAAAAAACAGGCTCTTTTTGCCATGGGCGGGCAACGTTGATTGCCATTGGCCGCATTTCTGCCTTTTTCCAAAAATAATAAAATATCGTGAAATTTTCTTATGATTTATAGTTATATCAAAAAAAAGTGTGTAACTTTGCAAGTGTTATGGCGGGCTGTGGATTTGTCAGCACCTGTGCACGGCCGCCTTGGCTGAATATATTGCGATGACTAACATTTAAAATTAGATATTATGGCAACAAAACTCGATTCACTTGACTACAAGATCATGAAGATGCTGTCGCAGAACGCGCGCAAGCCCTATCTTGAGATTGCCCGTGCCTGCAATGTGTCGGGTGCCGCCATTCACCAGCGCATCCAAAAGCTTTACTCGATAGGTGTCATTAAAGGCTCCATCTCGCTGATTGACCCTCATTCGGTGGGTTATGATACCTGTGCCTACATCGGATTCTTCCTCAACGACCCGTCAAAGTTTGATGAGGTGGTGAGCCATCTCAAGACCGTTCCCGAGGTGGTGGAATGCTATTACACTACGGGCAAGTATGACCTGTTCATCAAACTCTATGCCCGCAACAACGACCACTTGCTGCAGGTCGTCCACGACAAGTTCCTGAAGATGGGCCTGGGCCGCAGCGAGACGCTGATTACCTTCAAGGAGGTGTTTAAGCGCCAGATTCCCATCAACGGCGAAATCGCTGATGAAGCCGAGGACTGATTGAAAAAACATGGGGGCGCGAATACAGCCCCCGTTTTTTATGGCACTAATGACTTTTAAAAACATTATGACAGACGATAAAGATTTTACTGCATTCGCCGGCGCCGAACTGTTTTCCGCCCAGGAATTGGACTGGTTGCTAAGCGCGCGCCGCATGGCGCGGGCTTCGGGCGAGGTGATGCGCCACTATTTTCGCCGTCGCGACCTGAACGTGGAGGACAAGGGCAGCGCCTATGACATCGTGACCGAGGCCGACAAGGGCAGCGAGCGGCTGGTGCTGGACTACCTGCACAGCCATTACCCCGACCACGCCATCCTCACCGAGGAGAGTGGCGACGACTACCGCCAGTCGCGCTATCAGTGGGTAATCGACCCGCTCGACGGCACGGTGAACTATAGTGCGGGCCTGACCACCTATTGCATTTCAATCGGCCTCAAACACGACGGCATGACGGTGATGGGCATGGTTTATGCCCCGTCGCTCGACGAGGAGTTCTACGCCATTCGAGGCAAGGGCGCCTATGGTCCTCATGGCCGGCTGAAAGTGTCGGATATCACCGACATCCAGCGCGCCGTGGTTTCGACGGGTTTCCCCTATGACAAGGCTACCAACCCCGACAACAACCTGGCAAGCGTGGGCCGCGTGATGCCGCGTGTGAGGGGGCTCCGGCGGCTGGGCTCGGCGGCGATGGACCTGTGCTATGTGGGCGCGGGATGGCTCGATGCTTATTGGGAACTCAACCTCAAGGAGTGGGACGCCTGTGCGGGCGAACTCGTCGCCATCGAGGCCGGCGCCACCGTCATGCGCTACCGCGACGACCACGGCATCTGCATCCTCGCCGCCCCCCCCGCCATCGCCCAACAACTGCGCGACATGGTGGAGTGAGGTGCGGATATTGGACGGTTGTTGCGGGGGTTTCCAAATTTTTATTACCTTTGCAGACCGAATACAGAAAAATATCAAGACCAAGCAATGGATAACAAGAAGATTGTTTTAAGCGGAATTCGCCCGACGGGGCAGCTGCACTTGGGCAACTACCTGGGCGCCCTTAGCAACTTTGTCAAGATGCAGAACGAGGGCAAGTATGACAGTTACTACTTTATTGCCGACCTGCACGCGCTGACGACCAACCCCGACCCCAAGGAGTTGCACACCAACGTGCGCCACATCCTGGCCGAGTACCTGGCCGCCGGCCTGGACCCCGAGAAGTCCACGATATTTGTGCAGAGCGACGTGCCCGAGATTTCGGAACTTTACTTGTTGCTCAACATGCATGTGGGCATCGGCGAACTGATGCGCACCGCCGCCTTTAAGGACAAGGCCCGCAAGGCCCTCGGCATCGCCAACCCCAACCAGGGCGACGACGACGAGGACGTGGCCAAGGAAATCATTGGCGCCAGCACCAACAAGCGCGTCAACGCCGGCCTGCTGACTTATCCCACGCTGATGGCTGTGGATATCCTTATCCAGCGCGCCGACTTCGTTCCCGTGGGCAAGGACCAGGAACAGCATTTGGAACTCACCCGCCGCTTTGCCCGCCGCTTCAACTCGTTCTACAAGGTGGACTACTTCAAGGAGCCGCAGAACTTCAACTTTGGCAGCGCGCCTGTCAAGGTGCCCGGTCTGGATGGCAGCGGTAAGATGGGAAAGAGCGAGGGCAATTGCATCTATCTGGTTGACGAGGAGAAGGCTATCCGAAAAAAGGTGATGCGCGCCGTGACCGATGGCGGCCCCACCGAGCCCAACCAGCCCATGGCCGAGGCGGTGCAGAACCTGTTCACCATCCTCAAGTTGGTGGGCACGCCCGACAAGGTGAAGTTCTTCACCGATGCTTACAACGATTGCTCCATCCGCTACGGCGACCTCAAGAAGGAGATTGCCGAGGATATTGTGGCAATGACCAGCCCCATACGCGAGCGCATCATCGACATCGAGAACGACAGTGCCTATCTGCACCGCGTGCTTGAGATGGGTGCTGAGCGCGCCCGCGCCCGCGCGGGCAAAACGCTCGCCGAGGTGCGCGAAATCATGGGCATCACCAAGTTCTAATCGTCTGGTGGCCAAATGAAAGGCTACATCAAGGATAAAGAATTTGGAACAATAATAGTCGAACTGCGCCGTGGCATGACCAGGGTGCGGTTCGGTTTTTTACCTGACGGCAAACTGCTGGTCAGGGCATTCCCGATGAGCGCCCGTGAACTCGCAATGATCATCGACCGCAACCGTGCCCTGATACGCGGCATGAAACGTCCTGAGGCCATCGAATTGCGCGTGGGGCAGGAAATTGAGTGCTACAGGTGCAAAGTGGTAATCGGCACCCAGCGCACCCATCCCGGTCATGTATTGAGCCGCATCACCGCCGACGGCGCGGCGTGCCATGTGCTGGTGCACGAGCAGGCTGATGTATCCCAATTGCAACGCACCCTCTCCACCGCCATCGGCCACATGATGGCCAAGCAAGCCGAACGGCTGTTGCTGCCCTTTGCCGCCCAGGTGGCAGCGGAATTGGGGCTGAAACCAGCCCGCTTTGTGGTGGGGCGGGGCATGCGCGAACTGGGCCACTGCACCCGCGCCGGCGTCATCCAGTTGTCGCGCAACCTCATGTTCATGCCCGAGCCGCTCATCCGCTATGTCGTCTGCCACGAACTGGCACACCTCACCCACATGGACCACTCTCCCGAGTTCCATGCCCTGTGCAGCCAGTACTGCGGCGGCCAAGAGAAAGAACTGGAGCGGCAACTGCGCCAGTTCCGGTTCCCGATTCTCAAGTGATTTCCAGACCAGAGGTCTTAGAATAGCGGGATGCGGTGTACTTTAAGATTGTGTGGCTTTTCTTGCAAATTTAAAATCCGATTTTAAAATTGTGTAATTTTTCTTGCAGATTTAAAATTGGTATTGTACTTTTGTGCCTATAATCAAAAGTGAAGAACAATGATACAACGCACATTACAGTCGGCACTTTCTCGTTTTGCGGCAAAATATCCGGTCGTTACCTTAACGGGGCCTCGTCAATCTGGAAAATCGACATTATTGAAAATGACGTTTCCCGATTACCAGTATGTCTCATTGGAAGATTTGGATATGAGGGAATTTGCGGCAAGCGACCCTCGTGGATTTTTGGCTACTTATCCCCGCCGCGTCATCCTTGATGAAGCCCAACGTGTTCCATCGCTGTTCTCATATATTCAGACACATGTGGACAGTGTGGACGAGCCAGGCATGTTTTTGCTGGCAGGCTCGCACAACTTCCTGTTGATGGAAAGTGTCAATCAATCGTTGGCGGGCAGGACTGCGGTGCTGAAATTATTGCCTTTTTCGCACAAAGAAATGCGTGACGGCGGTGTGCTCCCCGAGCGCGTCAACGAGCAGATCTTCAACGGTTCATATCCCAGACTGTATGATAAAAGGTTGCGCCCCGATGAATTCTTCCCCTTTTATATCCAGACCTATGTGGAACGCGATGTGCGGCAACTCAAGAACATAGGCGACTTGAGACTATTCACACGCTTTGTCAAATTGTGTGCGGGTCGAATAGGCCAACTGCTCAACATGTCGTCGCTGGCCAACGAGTGCGGCATCTCGGTGCCGACGGCCAGTTCGTGGCTATCGGTGCTCGAGGCCAGTTACATTTGCTATCTGTTGAAGCCCGATTGGAATAATTATGCCAAGCGACTGGTGAAATCGCCAAAGTTATACTTCTATGACACTGGACTGGCTTGTTCGCTGCTGGACATTAAGTCGCCCGAACAATTGGACGTGCATTTTGCCAAGGGGTCTCTGTTTGAAAATGCCGTGGTCAACGCTTTGCTCAAGCGTGCGTGGAACGATGGCCGTGAAACGGATTTGCGGTTTTGGCGTGATAGCCAGGGCAACGAGGTTGACCTGCTCGTGTATGACGATATCATGCCCACGGCCTATGAAGTGAAGTCGGGGGCGACATTTTCTTCCAATTATTTTTCAGGCTTGGCCAAATGGGCTGCAATCTCGGGAGTGCCGGCAACCCATCTCAATGTGGTATATGGCGGCGATAGCGGCCTAAAAACCACGATGGGCCAGTTGCTGACAATAGACGACCTTGATTAGTCAGGCGTGAGAGTGTTAGGAGTGCGGATGCCAACTCCTAACTCCTAACTCCTAACTCCTAACTCCTAACTTCAGTGTACCGTCACTTGGGTGGCGCCGAAGCCATATTCCCTGAAACTCGCGTCCTGGGCCGTGCAGCGGGGATAGCGCCGGCGCAGTTCGCCCAGCAGGTGGGTGCGCAATTTGCCCTCGCCCTTGCCGTGAATGAACACGATGCGCTGCCCGTGCTTGTTGATGTTGGCATCCATCACCTCGCGGAATTTGTCGAGCTGGTACTCGAGTATGGCGCCGGGCGTCATGCCGTTCAGGTTATCCAGCAGCGACGCAATGTGCAAGTCTTGCACAATGATGCCGTTGCCGTCGGTCTTCTTGGTGACAGGCTTCTTTTGCGGGCGGTCGGCGCGCTTTTTCTCCTTGAGGGCGCGTTCGAGTTCGCTGCTGTCGATGCGCTGTTGGCGTGCGGGGCGGTCGTTGGTGGCGATTTCCACAGCAATGACGGGCACGTCAAAGTAGGGATTGTCGTGAAAGCAATGCAGTTTGTAAAACTTGGTCACGTCGAGGCGTTGCTCGACGAGGGCGGGATTTTTCAATTTGAAGCCTTTGCCTTTCTTGAAAGCGATGTACTGCACGGCGATGTGCGTCATGCTGTTGAGGTCGTCGTGACCGAACTCCTCCAGTTCCACCTGCACGTTGGGCTCGACGATGCCGTTGTAGTGCGTCGTCCAGTCGCCGCTCTCGTCGCCGCGGGTCATGTAGGTGAAATACAGGAAATAGTTGCTGTCGTTGACCAGCGTGGCATAGAACGTGGTGGTGTTCAAGTGCTTGATTTCGCGCGCCTCATAACCCAGCACGATGTTCAGTATCTCGCCCTCGGGCGTTTCCTCGACGGTGATTTCGGGCTCAGGCTCGGGAGCGGGCCGTGGTGCGGGTTTGTCGGGTTCAACAAGGCGTGTTCGGATGTCCAGCGGGCGCTCATAGGCCGACGCCTTGCTGCCGGCCTGGCCCACTACCACCAGTTCACGCTCGGGTACGGGGCGCTCAAAGCCGTCCTGGTCCTCGACATAAATGGTTTTGCCCTCGATTCGGCTCACGCGGCCACCTCCCACATCATTCAGGAAGCGCACGATATCATTGACTTTCATATTGTTTTGTCTTTGGTTATTAGTCTTTAATCGGGAATTGATTCCATGCGTAAGTGGCGCACTATCGCACATTTCACAAATGGAATTATTTCTGCAAAATTAAGGAAAATTCGTGTAATCCGCATCGGTTGCGGAACGAAAAGTGCTTTTTGGCCTGTTTTTGCGGCGAAGGTAGGCTTCATCTCGGCATAAAAAACAAGCGGGCTTGTTTTGTTCTGCGCTCGATTTGCACTCCATACGCCAGTTCGGGATAAGAAATTATCGAAAATAGTGGTCTAAAAAATTGTAAA
>CALEJB010000025.1 GCA_937898675.1 uncultured Prevotellaceae bacterium | reverse complement strand
CAAGTTGTGCATACGGTGATTTGAATTTAATGTTTTAATCACCACTAAATTACTATAAATCAGCGATATGCGCAACTTTTTAAACATCTTTTTATTAACTTTTTAATCCCGCCAACGGGTTATGAGAATGTTGAAATATATCATTTCTTGTGCATTGATTTCGGTTGTTGCAGTGGCGGGCATTGCCGCAACCAAGCAAGTGTTGCCCGAGCCCGACATGACGCGGACCGACTACCGCGTGGTGCCCCTGCCCGAGAACATCAACGGCGTGAAGGGCGCTGACTTCAAACTGACAGCAGCCTGCCTCATCAACTATCCGACGGGCAACCGCGACCTGGAACGCAACGCCGCCCTGTTGAGCGAATATGTCATGGACATGACGGGCATACACCTGTCCACGCGCCCCACCGTGTCGGCCCGGGACCGTACGGACAACATCACACTCGTGATTGACAGCAACATCGACGGCGATGAGGGTTACAGCGTGACGGTGACACCACGCGGCATCGAGATTGCCGGCAAGACGGCTGCAGGCGTGTTCTACGGGATACAGACCTTGCGCAAGGCTCTGCCGATGGGTACAGGGCTGACAGGCATAGCACTGCCGCCAGCACAAGTCGCGTCATCACCACGATTTGGCTACCGCGGCATGCACCTCGATTGCTCGCGCCACTTCTTTGGCGTCGAAACGGTGAAGCACTACATCGACATGATGGCGCTGCACGGCATGAACCGTCTGCACTGGCACCTGACCGACGACCAGGGCTGGCGAATCGAAATCAAAAAATATCCCCGCCTGGCAGAAGTGGGCGGCTGGCGCAAGACAACTGTGCTTGGGCACAATTCGCCCGTATATGACGGCGTGCCCTATGGCGGCTACTATACCCAAGAGGAAATCCGCGACATCGTCAATTATGCGGCAAGCCGCTATATCACCATCATACCTGAAATCGACATGCCAGGCCACATGCTGGGAGCGCTGGCGGCCTATCCCCAACTGGGATGCACTGGCGGCCCCTACGATGTGGGATGCTCGTGGGGCGTGTTTGACGACATACTGTGCATGGGCAAGGACGAGACGCTACAGTTCGTCTATGACGTGCTCGACGAGGTGATGCAGTTGTTCCCGGGCGAGTATATCCACATCGGCGGCGACGAGTCGCCGCGAGTGAGGTGGGAAAATTGCCCGCTATGCCAACAGCGCATCAAGGAACTGGGCATCCAGGCCGAGGGCAAACAGAGCGCCGAAGCCCGTCTTCAGGGCTGGTTTACAACACAAGTGCAGAAATACCTCACCCGGCACGGCCGCCGCATCATTGGATGGGATGAGTTGCTGGGCTGCGATGTGGACGCATCGGCCACCATCATGTCGTGGACTGGCGCCGAGCCGGGAGCAAAGGGTGCCAAGTTAGGCCATGACGTTATCATGACGCCCAACACGCCGATGTACTTTGACCATTACCAGACCAAGAATTACTGGGATGAACCGACCAGTTTTGGCGGCTGCGCAACGCTGAAGATGGTCTATGACTTTGAACCTGTGGCCGCCGACCTGCCTGCCGACAAGCGGCACCATATCCTGGGCGCACAAGCCAACATGTGGACCGAATATGTCACCTGTGAGGCTCAAATCAACTACCAGGTGCTGCCGCGCATGGCAGCGCTGGCCGAACTGCAGTGGCTGTCGCCCGAACTGAAGGACTACCCCGACTTCAAGCAACGCTTGGCCCGCCTTGTGGAAATCTACAAGCACTATGGCTGGAACTACCGTCAACGCAGCATGGTGCTCGAAAACGAGGACCAAAGCGAGTAAAACGCAGGAAAAGCACACTCGTGTCGTATTAGACCAATCCCCGCCACAGGCCTTAGGGCCGTGCAACGGGGATTGCATTATATTGATGGTTTGTATTATTCTATCCTACACTCATGAACAACGGGCAGAGACTCTCAAGATAAATAATCAGGATGCCCGCCAAATAACCGGCCATAGCAAGCAGCGAGATGCGCTTCACATACCAGAAGAACGGAATCTTCTCGATACCCATAGCCACAACGCCGGCCGCCGAGCCAATGATGAGCAGAGAGCCGCCTACGCCAGCGCAATAGGTCAAAAGGTGCCAGAACAAGCCATCCTCAGCAAAGCAGGCCATAGTGGGGTCGGACGATGCGGTCAGGTCGCCAAACATCTTGATGCAGGCCGAAACCAGGGGCACATTGTCCACAATCGATGACAGATATCCAATTATCGTTGTCATCATGACAGGCCTGCTCACGTCAAGGTTCTTGGTCGCGCTCTCGAGGATGCCCGCCTGATTGAGGGCAGAAACGGCCATCAAGATGCCCATAAAGAACAAAATGGTGGACATGTCGATGGAGCGCACCGCCGACGAGACGCGGCCGCCCAAGTTGGAGTCAATCTTGAACTTCCTGACCCAGATCTCGGTAATGAGCCAGATAAAGCCCAGTGAAATCAGGATGCCCATAAACGGCGGGAGGTCCGTGAGGGTCTTGAAAACTGGTACAAACAACAGTCCCAACACGCCAATGATGAGCATAGCCTTGCTCAGGTGCGGATGGTCCTGGGCTATGGTGGGATGCTTCTCGGCAAAAGTCTTTACCTTCTGCACTGCACCTTCCTTGATAAAATACTGCGCTATAAGCAGCGGAATGAGCAATGCTACGGCCGACGGCAAGAGCAGATTGAGGATAAGGCCGGTTGAAGACACTTTCTCGTCCATCCACAACATGATGGTGGTGACATCGCCAATGGGAGAAAACGCGCCGCCGGCGTTAGCGGCAATCACAATCAAGCCCGCAAAGAGCCAACGCTCCTTTTGGTCGGCAAGTAGTTTGCGCAGCACCATCACCATGATAATCGTGGTGGTCATGTTGTCGAGCACAGCCGACATAAAAAACGACAACCAGCACAGCACCCACATCAAGTGGCGCTTGCTATTTACATTAATGTGGTCGGTAATGGTCGAGAAACCGCCATAGCGATCGATAATCTCCACAATCGTCATCGCGCCAATGAGAAATGCCAAAATCTCACTGGTCTCACCCAACTGCCTGATGATACCGTCGTGCATCGAGAGGTCATGACCCATCAGGGCATAGACAGTCCACAGCGCGCCACAAGTGAGCAGTGCAAATGTTGTTTTATTGACATTTAACGGATTCTCAAGTGCAATCAGCAGATAGCCAATCACAAATATGACAATCATCGTCGTTATCATCGTCTAATATATGGTATTACGAGGTTAAATGACAGATGTTTGAAATTGCGGTTGTTAACGCAAGCGGTCGCTGTCACGCAGCAGTTTCTTGTCGCGGGACATCGCGCGATGAGCCATTATCATGAAGATGATGGCCAACACAGGCAACAAAAGCCACCATTGCCACACAAGTTCTACGGCATTGTGCTTGCTGCTAAGCATATAGGCCTGGATCCCGATAGCCGCCAACATAGCAATTGAAATAACAATGTCAACAAAACAGACTGTCATCTGGCGCTGCAGATTCTTATACAAGAAGATATCAATTAACGCAAGCACGGCAATGAGCACAACGAGGGTAAACATGAGCGGGTCGATGTGCAGGGCTCCTGCCTTGCCAGCCTCAAGCGCGCCATAGACAAACTCCTTGCCGCCAACCTGGAACGACAATGCTGGGAAAAATGCAAAAACGCCCATGAGTATGACAGCGATGAGCAGATAAACTGATTGAATGCGTTGTATAACCATAAATATAAATGTATTTGTATTGATATCAACAAAATTTCGGGGGCAAAATTACGGAATTTTTTCTATAATTAGAATTATTCACCAAGAAAATTCGCTTAAAAAAGCAATTATTGCTATTTTTGCATAATATTTGCTGTAGTTGATATAAAAACAGCCCAGAAAAGACATTAATAAAAACAATGACAATACAGGAAATTGAGAACACCCACCGCTTGGCGGCTCAATGCATCGACGAATCCCGGATTGACGACGCATTCGGACATGTATCGTCGCTGGTCAACGAACTGGCACAAGGCAACACCCATGACGAATTGCAACGCCTGCGCATGTCATACGACTTCATGCTCAAGTACCTGGAGCAAGGCGTGATGGACCCTCAACGCGATGATATCCTCAAAGGAATCCGTTACTCCCTGTACACGTTGAATGACCAATGTTACATCGGGCTGATGGAGCCACAAAGCAACCAGGTTCTCTATATCAGACGGCGTGAACTGGATGGAATACGGCTGGCCCAAGTCATCGAGGCATACCAAGATGCCCTCAATCAATTGTCCGTCGCACAGTTGGCGCCCAATGCACAAGGTGGTGGCCGTGCCATTCTGTCACCTCTGCGCCGCGCCGAGGAATTAGAAACAAAAATCTTCAACCGCATTTGGTCCAGTTTTCCGCTGTCGAGCGAAGATGCCGAATCAATCTCGTTGTACGTTACCAGCGACATACTGCCAGTGCATACCCGTTGTCTGATGGTGGCGGCACTGTTCCTGGGGCTGATGAAATTCTATGACGAAAGCAAATTGAGCATCCTGCTGGCCGCTTATGCCAATTCCGGTGAGCCTCAAGTACAGTTGCGCGCTTTGACATGCGCCATGCTCACTCTGCTTGCCCACAAACGACGCATCACGGGTTCCAAAAACATCACGGACCATATCGCCGCACTGCTCGACCAGCCAGACGCCAAACAAGACATCTGGAATATACAATTGCAACTGGCACGTTCGCGCAATACCGAGAATGTCAAAGAACGCGTTAAGAAAGACCTTATCCCCAACATCATGAAGATGCGCCCCGACATGCTCGACAAACTCAAAGACAAGGATTCTCAAGTCATTGACCTGAGCGATATCGAAGCAAATCCTGACTGGCAGGAATGGCTGGACAAAAGCGGCATCACGCGGCGCATCGAAGAGTTCAACGACATGCAACAGGATGGCAGCGACGTGTTTATCGCCACCTTCTCGCACCTCAAGACTTTCCCGTTCTTCAAGACGCTGAGCAACTGGTTCCTGCCGTTCTATCCCGCTAACTCGACGGTCGTCGAGAACATGGGCGACGGCAAGATGTCCGTAGCCGACATGATACAGCATGCGCCCTATCTATGCAACAGCGACAAATACTCATTCTGCCTGTCGCTGGGAGCACTGCCCGAGTCCCAGCGCAGCATGATGTCCGCCCAACTCGAAGAACAGGACGCCGCCATGAATGAGGTACGTCAGGCTGAACTGCCCGACTCCAGCAAGAAGCGCATCGCCATCATCAACGCATTTGTTCAAGACCTTTACCGTTTCTTCAAGTTGTTTTCCCGGCGCCGTGAATTCATTCCCGTCATGGACGACCCGTGCCTGGACATGACAGACTGCATGCCTCTGGCGACGGCAACACAAGACGCCCATGTGCTTGAGTTATTGGGAGCATTGTATTTTAAGAACGCATTTTATGCCGACGCCATCAAATGCTACTCTGCACTCGAAAAGATGGACGGTGTCACCGACGGCCATATCACGCAAAAGATTGGCTTCGCCTATCAAAACGCAGGCATGATGCAAGAAGCGCTTGACCATTACAGACGCTATGAGCTGCTGCACGAAAATGACGTATGGAACATCCGCCATATTGCGGCATGCTATCGTGCCCTGGGAGAGCTCGACAAAGCACTTGAATATTACCGTCGTGCCGAGGCAATGTCGCCCGGCAATGTGTCATTAACGCTCACCATCGGACATATACTGCTCGAAAAGAACTTGACATCCGAGGCATTGCAGCAATACTTCAAAGCCGACCTGATGGACAATGCCAAGCATCGCGCTTGGCGCCCAATTGCTTGGTGCTCACTGCTTGTGGGCGACTATGACGGCGCCATAGACTATTATGACCGAATTGCCCGTGATGACACGCCAACGGCCCAGGACCTGCTTAACCGCGGGCACGCGCTGCTCTGTCAAGGGAGCACCCATCAAGCCATCGAAACCTATCGTCAATCGCTCGCGCTCATGCAAGGAGACGCCAAGGCGTTCCGCGCCGCATTCAACGGAGACAGTCAACACCTCACTCGACTCGGGGTGTCAGCCGTTGACCAAGCGCTGATACCGGATGCCGTTTGCTCATCCAAAACGAACTAATAACACATTATTATAATGATTGACCACAACACAGTACAGCAAATCCTCGACACCGCCGACATCGTTGATGTGGTGAGTGATTTTGTCGCCCTCAAGCGGCGCGGCGCCAATTGGATTGGGCTGTGCCCCTTCCACAATGACCGGCGACCCTCATTTAATGTATCGCGTGCCAAAGGCATCTGCAAGTGCTTTGCCTGCGGTGAGGGAGGCAGTGCTGTCAACTTTATCATGAAGCATGAGCAGCTCTCGTACCCCGAGGCGCTGCGTTACCTGGCGCGCAAATACAACATCGAAATCCAAGAGAAGGAATTGACCGACGAAGAGCGCCAGCAACAGACCGAGCGGGAGGCTATGTTCATGCTCAACGAGTGGGCGTGTGCATACTTTGAAAAACAACTGCACGAAACGCAGAGCGGTCAAGACATCGGACTGACTTATTTCAGGGAGCGCGGCTTCAATGACACTACCATCAAAGAGTTCAGGCTGGGATATTCAAGCGAGGGCCGCGACGACCTATACAAAGCCGCGGTTGAGCAGGGTTTCAATCCCAAGTTACTGTTTGACACGGGACTGTGCATCCCCGATGAGCACAGCGGCGGGCATGACCGCTTTCGCGGCCGCGTGATGTTTCCTATCATCAACATTGCCGGCAAAGTCATCGCCTTTGGCGGTAGGACGCTGAAGAAGGACAAGAATGTCGCCAAGTATGTCAATTCACCCGAATCGGCCATATATTCCAAGCGAAATATTATTTACGGCCTGTATCAAGCCAAGCGGGAAATCAGCAAACAGGACAAATGCTTTATCGTTGAAGGCTATGCCGATGTCATATCGATGCACCAAGCAGGGTTCACCAATGTCATCGCCTCTTCGGGCACTGCATTGACTGATGGACACATCCACGCCATCCGACGCTTTACCAACAATGTCACCGAGATGTTTGACGGCGACGAAGCGGGCGTCAAGGCCGCTATCAGGGGCGTGGACATGCTGCTTAAGGAAGGCTTGAGCATCAAGGTTCTGCCCCTCCCTCCCGATGACGACCCTGACACTTTTGTGCGCGCCAACAGCCACACCGAGGTTGTAGAGTACATCAAAGAGAACGAGACGGACTTCATCAAGTTCAAGTCAGGCGTGGTGCTCAGGAATGCTCAAAACGACCCCGTCAAGCGCACAGCCGCCATTACCGATGTCATCAAGTCCATCGCCCTCATTCCTGATGAAATTGCGCGCAGGGTCTATGCCAAAGAATGCAGCGACCTGTTCGGAATTGACGAGCAGGTCATCCTGCGCGAAATCAAAAAGCACCGTGGCAAATATCAGGAACAGTGGCACAAAGAGCGCGAGCAGCAACGCATCCGGGAGCAGAGGCAAGAAGCCGCCGATGGCAACTATGCACCCAAGCAAGACGACAACATATCCACTGACGACAAAGATGTACCCCAGAACGGGCAGCCTGCGACGTCCAAACAACATCACAAGGTACTGGGCGACATTGACGTGCAGGAACGTGAAATCATCAAACTCATCGTGAACTACGGCATGTGTTTTGTGTGCAGGACCAAGTATAACGACGGAACCGAGCGCGCAACCACCATGGTCGAGCATGTGACCAATGAATTAGCGGCCGACATGATGGCATTTAGCAACAGCACCTATCGCCACACCTTTGAGATTGCCCAAAGTTATGTGCAACCATTTTACCATGATTTAGAGCAATTCAACAAGTCACTGGACATCAAGGTGAAACAATTTGTCAAAGACGAAATGGCCCGGGATGACGAAGACATTGACGGGCTGGACAGCGCGGCCATTATCAACGCCCAAGAGCGCAAGCAAAAAAGCGTTAACGCCCGCGCCACGCTCATGGCCAGGAATGAAGTTCAGGAATTCTGCAGCGGTTACTTGCAGCATGTGCTGTGCTCCATTGACGATGACGAGGTGCGCCAGTTGTCCTGTGACATGGTCACCGAAAGGTTGCCGCAATTGAGCAAGATTCACACCCAATATGCCGTCATCGTTGAGGAAAAAGACAAGCTGGACTCACTCATCACCCAACGCCTGTTCAACTGGAAAAATGCTATCATTATTCGCAAAATCAACGAGTTAAAAGCCCAGATATCCACCGCCGACGTGGATGATGTGCCCGCTTTGCTGGAACGTTTGCAAACGTTGTACAACCTACGCCAGCAACTGTCTGCATTCATTGGCGACCGGGTCGTGAACCCCGAGTAATCCACATGCAAGATGGCTTTTTTGCATTCGTCAAATGCGATTTTTGGAGGCATTAGGGTGTAGTTTGGGCAAATAGTTGTAAATTTGCACCATAACACCATACCGTCCTAAAGCAAACCGACATAAATCATTGATTATGAAACTAAAACATATTTTTTCAATAGTCGCTGCCGTTTTTTCAATTGCGGCGGTTCAAGCACAGGTCAACCTGCCCAAGACCACAATCGCAGGCTCGCAGTTCCATTATTATGAAGTTCAGCAAGGCGAAAACATCTACAGCATTGCCAACAAGTTGGGTATCACCAAGGACGAAATCATAAAGAACAATCCAGAGGCCACTGACGGCATCGAGGAAGGGATGCGTCTTTACTTCCCTATCAAAGAGGGGGCAACGCCCACCAAGACATATACTGTGCAGCAAGGCGAAACCCTATACGGACTGGCAAAGCGCTATGGCACTACCATAGACGAGCTCATTGCCGCCAACCCGGGCACCGAGAACGGGCTGAAAGCAGGCCAAACGATAAAGATTCCCAGCACATCCACGGCATCGGCAACCAACGCCGATGACCACGTGCGCGATGCGTTCAACAGAACAAACTCGCAAGCCCCTGTGGTGACGACAAACCAGATTGCAGCCCCTCAAGTATCCGACCCTGTCTATCACACGCTGGCAGCCGGCGAAAGCATCTATTCCATTGCCAAACAGCACAATGCCACGATTGAGGGTATCCTCACCTCCAACCCTGGACTGAAACCAGCAGAATACGTCGAAGGCGCACAAGTCAAAATCGTGCCCAATACCGCCTTGCCGTTCATCTATGAACGCAACGGCATCCGTTTGGTTGACTATGAGGTTCAAAAAGGTGAATCGTTTGCATCCATCGCCAAGGCCAAGGGCATCACAGAGCAGGAACTCAAAGCCGCCAACCCCGGCATGAAAAAGGCAAAAAAGGGCAGCACCATTAAGCTGCCCACCGCTTATAGCGAGCGTCTTACAGGAGAAATGGCAACTATTGCGCTCAATGACCTGAAAAGCTACTATGAGCCTCGCATCAACGGCATATACGAGGCACTGGTGAACAAGAGCCTGGGCGACCAAATCAACATCGCCATGGTGCTTCCTTTCCAGTTGCACAAGAGCGACCCGCCCAAACAGGCATATCTTTACACCGACTTCTACAAGGGGTTCTTGCTGGCAATGGACAGCGCTGCACACGTGACGGGCAAGCACATCAGCCTTAAGGTGTACGACACACAACACAACCTTAATGTGACCGACAGCATTCTTGCCCTTCCCGAACTCAAGACGATGAACATGATAATCGCCCCAAGTGAGCCTAAGCAACTCGAGCGCATCAATAACTTTGGCCGCGCTAACGGTGTTGGGGTACTCAACTGCTTCACGACCAAGAACGAGGACTATCTTGAGAATCCCTATGTTTACCAAGTGTTGACCCCGACCAATGAGATGACGCACAATGTAATGAGATGGTTTGACGAGCGTTTCAACGGCTATCATGTCATCTACCTGAAATCGTCCGAGGGCAGCGATAACGACATCTTCTCAAACATTCAGACCCACATCCAGCGCAAGGGCTATTCCTCGTCCACTATCATGGCAGACAACAGCCTCTCGTTCGGCGACATTTCCAACCAGATGAATCCCGGGTCAAAGTACGTGTTCATCCCTTCATCAGGCGACCAAACATTAATCAAGCGCTACATCAGCTCACTCAAGCAAGTCAAGAACGAACGCTTTGATTGCGACATTTCGCTTATCGCCTACCCCGAGTATGTGCTTTACCTCAAGGATTATCAAACCGACCTGCAAGACATTGACACCTATATGTTCTCGCGATTTTTCAATGCCAAGGGATTCCGCACCCGCGACCTTGAGGCGGCCTATAAAGCCAACTTCAGCGGTGAGCCCTTGCAAGGGATGCCCAACATGGCGCTACTGGGCTATGATACAGGCATGTTCCTGCTCAAGAGCCTGGGCGTTGACGGGCGCATTGACGAGGACACTCCTTTATACAAGGGCATCCAGACCAGTTTCCGCTTTGAGCGTGTCGAAGATTGGCGCGGCAATACCAACCAAGCCATTGAAATCGTCCACTTCTCAACCGACCACAAGATTACCGTCAACGTCAGATAATGAGACGCATTCTATTTTGCTTGACGATGCTGGCATCACTGTCAGCATTGTGCCAAACCCACTATGAGGGGGCCTTGTCTGTCGGCGGGAAAGCGGGTGCGACATTCTCACGCGTGAATTTCAACCCCGCCGTTGAACAGAAAATGCTTCCCGACATGACAGCAGGCATAATGGCCCGGTACATAGAGGAAAAGCACTTTGGCCTGATAGCCGAACTAAACATGGCACAATGCGGCTGGAAAGAGAATTTTGACGATGCTGACCTCAGTTTCAGCCACCGCTTTACATGCATCCAGTTGCCGTTGATGACACACATCTTTTTCGGCAATGACCGCGTGAAAGGGTTCTTCAATGCGGGGCCACAGATAGGCGTAATGATTGCCGACGGCGTTACCTCAAACTTTGACTATCGGCAGGCAGCGGGCATGGAGTATTTTATTCAAAACACACGGCGCACCGAGCAATACAGCCTTGACATCAAGAACAAATTTGACTACGGCATCTGCGCCGGTGCGGGAATGGAGCTAAACATCGGCTCACGCCAGTCGCTGCTGCTCGAGGGCCGGTTTTACTACGGCCTCAATGACGCCTTTTCAAACCACAAGACCGACGTCTTCTCAGGGTCTAACACCATGTCCGTCCTGGTGACACTGGGGTACCTATACCGACTGAAATAAACAGAAGATATTTCCACTAACCGCAAATCGCCCATCAAGTTGTGTGATGAGCGATTTGCGGTTTCAATGTGCGTCTGCCATCATCATTTGATGACGCGGATGTAATCCTCCTTACGAGGTGCAGCGGGCATTGGTGCGGCGGCGGGATAGCCTAATGAAATGCTGCCAATTCCCATCAAGCCATCAGGAAGACCGAATTGCCTCATCAGCGCCCTGCCCTCTTCGGTATCAAACATTTGCCGTTCACGGTTAATCCAGCAAGAACCCAGCCCAATGGCATGAGCCGCATTCATCATGTTCCCCAGCACCAGGGAACCGTCCTGCACCGAGTTGGACCAATCGCGCGGAGCAAAGACCAGAACAATGGTCGGCGCGCCGTAATAGGGATTACTGTCCACGCCTAATACCGCGGCATTCATGCGCACCAGTCGGGCAACGATTTCGGGGTTCTGGACAGCCACGATATAGGGCATCTGCCGCCCCATCGCCGTGGGCGCATAAGCACCTGCTTGAAGAACTGCGGCCAGTTCCTCATCAGAGATTTGTTCAGGCTTGTAGCTGCGCACGCTGCGGCGCTCACGCAATGCCAATAACACTTCGTTTTCCATATCAAAAATCAATTAAAATGTATTCAGCAAAGGTAATGATTTTTGTCAAGAAAAACAAGGCCCAAAACTCCCGAAAGGCCATTCTTCAGGCAATTAATAATAATTTTGAATTTTTATTTTATAATGTGGAGAATTTGACCTAATTTTGTGGAGATTTTGAGAACGAGATGAAATATCTGAGTCTTCCAGACGACAAGACACGCATCTTGCCCTTCTATCTGGCGATGGAAGAGCATGCTGCGCACATCCTTGGCAATGATGACATTTTCTTCATGTGGCAGGTGGACCCCACTGTGATATTTGGGCGTCACCAGCTCATTGAGAATGAAGTAAACGTTGATTACTGCAAGGAGCACAACATCGCTTTCTACCGCCGCAAGAGCGGAGGCGGCTGTGTGTATGCCGACCGTGACAATGTCATGATGAGCTACATTACACGCAGCGATGAGGTCCAGACTACATTCCACAACTATACCAGCGCAATTGCAGCGATGCTGCGGGGTCTGGGGCTTAACGCCAGTGACGGCAGCCGCAACGACGTGCTCATCGGCGACCGCAAGGTGAGCGGCAACTCGTTCTACCACATTCCAGGACGAAGCATCGTTCACGGCACAATGCTCTACAGCACCAACATGGAACACATGTTGCACGCCATCACCCCGTCGCACGAGAAGTTGACAAGCAAGGGCGTGGAATCGGTGCGCAGCCACATTGCGTTGCTGAGCGAGCATCTGGACATCGGCATCGAGGCGTTCAAGCAGTATGTCCGCACCCACATGTGCGACGGAGAAATCAGACTCACCGAAGCTGACGTAGCCGAAATCGAACGCATCACACAGGGGTATCTGGCCCCTGAATTCCTGTGGGGCAACAATCCGCAGTGCGAGGTAACCCGCAGCGGCAGAATTGAAGGCGTGGGCGGCATTGCCTTCAACCTTGAATTGAAGGGAAACGTCATTCGCGACCTACAGCTGACCGGTGATTTCCTTCCGCTGTGCGATGCCCGCCAGGCGTTGCTGTCCAGACTGCAAGGCAAGGAACTCAACCGTCCCGCCCTTGAATCCGCCCTTGCCGGCTGCAACGCCGCCGAATGGATATTGAACTTAACAAACAAACAATTAATATCACTATTAACCGACTAAGGCAGGATTTCATTCCTGTCTTGTCAACAAAAAACCATTAAGACCGTGACAGAAATCAAAACAACATGCCTCCATGACAGGCACGTGGCGCAAGGCGCTCTCATGACACCATTTGCAGGCTATGACATGCCTATCCAGTATGTAGACATCACCACCGAGCACAATGCTGTTCGCCACAATGTGGGCGTCTTTGACGTTTCGCACATGGGTGAGGTTGAAATCACCGGCCCCGACGCCAATAAGTTCACCAACTACATTTTCACCAATGACATCAACGCCATCAAGGCCGGCCAAATTCTGTACGGCATGATGCTGTACCCCGACGGCGGCACCGTTGACGACCTGCTGGTTTACCGCGTGGCCGACGACGACTATTTCCTCGTCATCAACGCTGCCAACATCGACAAGGACGTGGCTTGGATTAACGAGCAGGCCAAGAACTTTGATGTAAAGATTGACCACCAGAGCGAGCAGTACGGCCAGATTGCCGTTCAGGGTCCCGAGGCCGAGAAGACCATGGGCGCTGTGCTCAACCTCGATGTCACCGACCTGACCTTCTACACGTTCAAGAAGGTTGACATTAACGGCGAGACCATCATCGTGAGCCGTACTGGCTACACCGGCGAGGACGGTTTTGAGGTATATGCCTCGCCCGCAACCATCGTCAAGATGTGGGACATGCTCATGGAAGCCGGCGTTCAGGCCTGTGGACTGGGCTGCCGTGACACGCTGCGCTTTGAGGCCGGCCTGCCCCTGTACGGCGACGAGCTCACCGCCGAGATTTCACCCATCGCCGCAACCTTCGGCATGTTTGTGAAACTCGACAAGGATGACTTTATCGGCAAGGAAGCCTGCGCCAAGCAAAAGGCTGAGGGCACTCCCAAAAAACTGGTCGGCTTGGAGCTCAAGGACAAGGCCATTCCACGCCACGGCTATGACGTGCTCGACGGCGAGAATGTGGTCGGCTATGTAACCACAGGCTATCACAGCATCTCCCTCGACAAGAGCGTGGCATTTGCCCTTGTTGACCGCGCGGTCGGCGCCCTGGGCAATGAGCTGAGCATCCGCATCCGCAAGAAGGTGTTCCCCGCCACCGTGGTAAAGAAACGCTTCTATACCCCCAACTACAAGAAGTAAATCACAACAACTAACAATAACCAACCAATTAACAACAACACTATGAGTAAGATTATTGAAGGACTCTACTACATGGAGTCACACGAGTTTGTAAAAGTAGAAGGCGATTTTGGCTTCATCGGTATCACCGACTATGCACAGCACGAGCTGGGCAACGTGGTTTATGTTGACATGCCCGAGGTTGACGACGAAGTAACCGCAGGCGAGGAGTTTGGCGCAGTCGAGAGCGTCAAGGCTGCCAGCGACCTGCTGTCGCCCGTCAGCGGTACCGTTGTCGAGGTCAACGAGGCGCTCGAGGACGAGCCTGGCCTGATCAACAAAGACGCCTTTGAGAACTGGATTATCAAGGTGCAGCTCAGCGACAAGAGCGAGCTCGAGAACCTGATGGACGCCGCTGCCTACAAGGCAATGATTGGTGAGTAATCTCTGCTTACACCCACAAATTCATTTATTCAACAATATTTTCATTTCTGGAAATGAGTTATAAATTTTTTCCGCACACCGACGATGAGATGCAAGCCATGCTGAAGACGGCTGGCGTCAAGTCGCTGGACGACCTCTATAGCGACGTGCCCCAGGAGCTTCAGCTCAAAAAGGAGTATGAGCTTCCCGAGTCGATGAGCGAGATTGAAGTGCGCCGATTCTTTGACGACCTGGGCATGGACAACATCATGATGCGCACCTTCCTGGGCGCGGGATACTACGACCACTACAGCCCATCGGTAGTGCAAAACATCATCGGGCGCAGTGAGTTCCTCACCGCCTACACGCCTTATCAGGCCGAGATTTCGCAGGGCACTCTGCAATACATTTTTGAGTACCAGAGCATGATGGCCGAGCTGACCGGCATGGAGGTTTCCAACGCTTCGATGTACGACGGCACCACCGCCACCGCCGAGGCCATGATGATGGCTGTCGCTAATGCCAAAAAGCGCAACCGCGTGCTGGTGAGCGACACCGTATCGCCCTATGTAACCCGCGTGGTCAAGACCTATGCCAAGTTCCACGGCGTGCAGATTGACGCAGTTCCCGCCAAGGACGGCGCGATGGACCGCGCTGCCCTCAAGGCCGAGCTGGAGAAGGACGATGTGGCTGGCGTTATCGTTGCCACGCCCAACTTCTACGGCATTCTCGAGGACTACACCGGCGTCGCCGACATGTGCCACGAGCACAAGGCGCTGCTCATCATGCACTGCGTTGCCACCGCATTAAGCGTTGTCAAGAGTCCCGCCGAGTGGGGCGCCGACATCGCCGTTGGTGACGGCCAGAGCCTGGGCATACCCCTGAACTATGGTGGCCCCTATGTGGGTTTCCTGTGCACAACCAAGAAACTGATCCGCAAGATGCCGGGCCGCATCGTTGGCGCAACCAAGGATGCCGACGGCAAGCGCGCATTTGTCCTCACTCTCCAAGCCCGCGAGCAGCACATCCGCCGCGAGAAGGCGACCAGCAACATCTGCTCCAACCAGAGCCTGATGGCACTGTATGTGACCGTCTATATGGGCCTCATGGGCGCCAAGGGACTGCGTGAAGTCAACGAAATCAGTTACAGCAACGCCCACTACCTCGCAGACCAGCTGGTCAAGACCGGGCTGTTTGAACTGGCCTATCCCGAGAAGCCGTTCCTCAACGAGTTTGCCGTAAAGACCAAACTCAATGTGGACGCTTTGCAGGAATACTGCAACGAGGAATACATGCAGTGCGGCCTCAAGATTGCCGACGACACCCTGTTGCTCGCTGTCACCGAGACCTATAGCCGCGAGGACTGCGACGACCTGGTAGATGTATGTGTAACCTTTAACGAAGAGAAGAAGGAGGGCGAATAAGATATGAATAACACTTTCTACGGAAAACTCATATTTGAGTTGTCACAACCCGGTCGTCAGGGCTATTCCCTGCCCGACAACGAGTGCGCCGAGTACAAGATGAGCGACCTGCCCGAGGCGCTGAAGCGAGTAAATGCGCCCCTGCTACCCGAGGTTGACGAGTTAAGCCTTGTCCGCCACTACACCAACATGAGCAACAACAACTTTGGCGTGGACACCGGCTTCTACCCCCTGGGCTCTTGCACGATGAAGTACAATCCCAAAATCAACGAGGAGATAGCCGCCCACCGCGAGTTCACCGCGCTGCACCCCTTGCAGAATCCCGACTTTGCACAGGGCGCCCTCGCCGTGTACTATTTCCTGCAGACCAGCCTCTCGGAAATTTCCGGCCTGAGCGAGTTCACGCTGAACCCCTATGCTGGCGCACACGGTGAGCTGACCGGTCTGATGATTATGCGCGGCTATCACATGGAGCGCGGCGACAACAAGCGCACCAAGGTGATTATCCCCGACTCGGCCCACGGCACCAACCCCGCCAGTTCCGCTGTCTGCGGCCTTGACGTGGTTACCGTCAAGAGCCGTCCCGACGGCACCGTCGATGTGGACGACCTGCGTCCCCTGCTCGACGACACCGTGGCCGGCATGATGATGACCAACCCCAACACGCTGGGCATCTTTGAGCACAACATCGGCGAAATCGCCAAGGCCGTGCACGAGTGCGGCGGCCTGATGTATTACGACGGCGCCAACCTTAACCCCATGCTGGGCAAGGTCCGCCCCGGTGACATCGGCTTCGACATCATGCACATCAACCTGCACAAGACCTTCTCGACACCTCACGGCGGCGGTGGTCCCGGTGACGGTCCCGTCGGCGTGCGCAAGGGCCTGGAGCACCTGCTCCCCAATCCGCGCGTCGTCAAGGTGAGCACCGAGGATTACGACTACTTCAAACTTGAGTGCAGCGACGAGTCCATCGGCAGCATCAGCGCACATCTGGGCAACTTCGGCGTCATCATGCGCGCCCTTGCCTACATCCTGACCCTGGGACGCGACCAACTCAAGATGGTAGGCCCCGTGGCCGTGCTCAACGCCAACTACATCAAGGAGTCGCTCAAGGACGTCTATGAACTGCCCATCGAGGGTGTGTGCAAGCACGAGTTCGTCTATGACGGCTTGAAGGACAAATCCACCGGCGTGACCACCCTCGATGTGGCCAAGCGACTGCTGGACTACGGCTTCCACGCTCCCACCATCTACTTCCCCTTGCTGTTCCACGAGGCGCTCATGATTGAGCCCTGCGAGAACGAGAGCAAGCAGACGCTGGACGACTTCATCCACATCATGCGTGTGATTGCCCAAGAGGCTAAGGATGACCCCGAGATGGTCAAGACCGCTCCCCACAACACGCCCGTACGTCGCCTCGACGACACCCAGGCCGCGTTGCATCCCATCGTGACCTGGCGCGAACTTGTTGCTGAAGAGCAGTAACTGATTGAACTATGACATCTGCTGTCTCGCAGCGTCTTGTATCCTGCGGGACAGTTTTTCATTAAAAACATAAAGCACTAAACAATATGTTTGACATTATTATTATCGGCGCTGGACCCGGCGGTTACGAAACCGCAGCCGACGCCGCAGCCAAAGGGCTGACCGTCGCCATCGTCGAGCGCGACGAGATGGGCGGCACATGCCTCAACCGCGGCTGCATCCCCACCAAGGCCCTGTGCCGCAATGCCGAGGTTGTCAACCTCATGCGCGAAGCCGAAGTCTGGGGCGTAAAAACGGGGGAACTCGCATTTGACTATGCCACTGTTTTCGAGCGCAAAGAGGATGTGGTCCGCCAACTGCGTGAAGGCGTCGAGGGCCTCATGGCCAGCAACGGCATCACCGCCATCAAGGGCGAGGCAAGCATCATGGACGCCCACACCGTTGTCGTTAATGGCGAGGAATATGAAGGAAAGAACATCATCATCGCTACAGGCTCCGCCCCGCGCGGCCTGCCCATCGAGGGCGCCGACCTGGCCATGACCAGCGACGACATCTTGGCCATGCAGCAGTTGCCCAAGAGCCTGTGCATTGTGGGAGGCGGCGTCATCGGCATGGAGTTTGCCGCCGTGTTCAGCAGTTTTGGCGTTGAGGTGACCGTGATTGAATACTGCAAGGAAATTCTTCCGCCGTTCGACAAGGATGTGGCCAAGCGCCTCAAGACCGTTCTCAGCAAGCGCGGCATCAACATCATCACCAGCGCTGCCGTCAATGGCATCACCCAAGGCGAAGGCGGTTACACCGTTACCTTTGACCTCAAGGGCAAACCCCAGAGCGTCACTTGCGAGAAGGTGCTGATGTCTGTCGGCCGCAAGCCTGTTCTGCCCGAAGGCCTTGACGCCGTGGGTATCAACGTGGGCCGCCGCGGCATTGAGGTGGACGACAACATGATGACCAACGTCCCCGGCATTTATGCCATTGGTGACGTCAACGGCCGCATGATGCTTGCCCACGCTGCCAGCGCACAGGGCCAGCGCGCGCTGCACGCCATCATGGGCGAAAAGGATAACATCAAACTCGACATCGTGCCCAGCGCTGTGTTCACCGTACCCGAGTTGGCCATGGTGGGCCTTACCGAGGAGCAGTGCAAGGAGAAGGAAATGGATATTACCGTTAAGAAAGCCTTCTTCCGCAGCAATGGCAAGGCGGTGTCGATGAACGAGACCGACGGCCTGCTGAAAATGATTGTTGACAACGCAACACGCCAGATTGTTGGCTGCCACATCTGTGGTGCCCATGCCGCTGACCTCATTCAAGAGGTGGTCACCGCCATGAACGCAGGAGCGACCGTCGACCTGCTCGCCAGCAGCATCCATGGCCACCCCACCCTCAGCGAAGTGGTCCTCACCGTTGCCAAACAATTCTGATATAACATGTTAGCGAGAGTATATGGAGCCGCCGTCAGCGGCATTGACGCCATCAAGGTCGAAATCGAGGTATCGGTAAAGCCCGGCGCCGGATTCGTCATTGTCGGATTGCCCGACGCCGCCGTCAAGGAGAGCATCGAACGCGTCCGCTGTGCCCTGCAGCAAGCCGAATACAAAATTCGGGGCAAATCTATCGTGGTGAACATGTCGCCGGCCGACATCAAGAAAGAAGGCTCTGCCTATGACCTGCCTCTCGCTATTGGCACGCTTGCCGCTGATGAAAAGATGAAATCGGAGCGGCTTGATCGTTATATGCTCATGGGTGAATTGTCGCTTGACGGCAGCCTAAGGCCCGTCAAAGGCGCCCTTCCCATGGCTATTCTGGCGCGCGAGTTGAAACTCGATGGCTTTATCGTGCCTAAAGCCAATGCGC
>CALEJB010000024.1 GCA_937898675.1 uncultured Prevotellaceae bacterium | reverse complement strand
CCGGGCAGCGTGCAGCGCGTCATGGTGGAGCTGCCCTTGAAGGCGTTATCGCCAACGGCGATGCAAGTATAGGTCTTGCCATTGTTCACGGGATTGCCTGGAATAATCCAGGGACCGCTGTAGCCGTCGGGGCGTGATGTCACCTCGCAGGTAGCGTTGCTCTCACTGATAATATTGAAATACACATTGTTGTAAATAAAGTCATAGGCTCCTGCCGTGAGCGACGTGCCCAGCAGCATGAGCAGCACCGCCAACAGCGGTAGCCTGTGGTTGTTTTGGTGTTTCATAAACCGTGCAGTTTTTTTATGTTGGTTAATATTTATTTGTAAGTCATTATCCTAAAATGATGTCGATGACGGCATTGACGTCGCCGATGTTGACCTCGCCGTCGCCGTTGACATCGGCTGCGGGGTCGGTGTCGCCGCCCAAGATGATGTCGATGACGGCGTTGACGTCGCTGATGTTGACCTCATTGTCGCCGTCCACGTCGCCGGGGATGCTGCTCTCGCTCACGATGTTGAGGAACTCCTTCCACACCTCGGCGTTGCGGTAGGCCTTGACCGCCGCCATGGTAGGCACATGCAGCGTGGCGCGCTGCTGCTCGGAACTGGAGAAAGTGTTGGCAGCCACCTGGGCGGGCGTGGGGTTCATGACATACAGGTCGGTGAGGCGGGTCATGAAATAGATGGCATATTCGCCATACTCCGTCACGCCGGCGGGCAGCCGCAGATGCTTGAGGCTGCTTTGCCAAAAGGCGTTGTGGCCCACGCGCGTCAGCCCATGGCAAGCCACAAAGTCCAGGTCGCTGAGCGAGGACTGGGAGAAGGCGCTGTCGCCCACCTCGGTGATGAGGTAACGCTTGCCGCTGCCGCACATGTTGTCCATCTCGGCGACGCCAGGCGTGAAGCCCCACGTGTCCTTGATGTTGGGGTGGAACACATACTTTGCCGTGCCGTCATAGGCCACGCCGTCAAGGGTCACCGGCTCGGCGCTGGTGACGGTCATGTGGTAGGACGTGGCGGGGTCATAGCCAGTGCCGTAGTTGAAGTCATAGGCGCCGGCCTCCACACTGCGGTCCGGGATGGCACTGATGTATTGCATCTGCGCCTCAACGGGCACATAGAACCGGCAGCTATAGGAAATGCCGTCAAAACTCAGCGAGGGCGGCGTGGGCATGTTGCAGTAGAACGCGGCCAGGCGGTCGCAATACAGAAATGCGTCGCTGGCCACCTCGGTCACCGAGCTGGGAATGAGCACGGTGGTCATGACGCTGTTGCGAAACGCGCGTTCGCCGATGCGCTTCAGTCCGTAGGGCAGAACCACCTGCTCCAGGCCCGAGAGGGCAAACGAGCACAGGCCCACACTCTGAATCCAGTGCGGAATCATAAAGTCCACAAGGCTGGAGCAGCCATAGAAGGTCCAGCCGGGGATATCAGTCATGCCAGTGCTCCACTGCACCGACTGCAGGGCGCTGCAATCTTCAAACGCCCCGAGTCCCATCGTCGTCACTGTGTTGGGCATGGTGAAGCTGGTGAGCGACGTGCAGCCCTCAAACGCGCACTCGCCTATCCGCGTGATGGTGCCGGGCAAAAAGACTTGGACCAGTCCGGTGCAGCCAGCAAAGGCTTTGTCGCCCACGGCGGTGCAGGTATAGGCCACCCCATCGCGCAGGGGATTGGCAGGGATGCTCCAAGAGCCAATGTACCCATAGGGGCTCTTGGTCACCTCGCAGGCCTTGTCTTCCTCGCTGGTGACGTTGAAGCACACGTTGTTGTACATGAAGTCATAGGCCCCTGCCGTGAGCGGCATGCCCAGCAGCATGAGCAGCACCGCCAGCAGCGGCAGTTTGAGTGACAATTGTCGTTTCATAATCCTTGGGAATTTTCTAAGTTGGTGAATATTTATCTTACTTTTTCTCAATTTTTATTGTCATCACAAGTATGCGCGGACAAATTTAGTGAATATTTCTTTATTTCACAAGCATTTCGGATTTTTTTTAATTTCATAAAAAAACGCAATCCCCCGTACAAGGGATTGCGTTAATTCAGACAGCGCGCGCTTGCTAGCCGCGCGCCGTGGCGTCACTCGCTGGTGACGGCGAGTTTCTTGGCCTTGGTGGCCTCTTGCACGCCGTCGGTCGAGATGGTGGCGCGATAGACATAGATGCCTCGCGGCACGCGGCGGCCGTTGGTGTCGCGCAGGTCCCAAGTGACTGGGGCCGAGGTGTACATGTCGCTGCGGCCGGCCTGGGTGGCGCTCCACACCATGCGGCCCATCAGGTCAAACACCTCGACGGTCACGCTCACCACGGCGTCGGGGCGGTCGTGCGTCACATAGAACGAGGTCTCGTCGCTGGCGGGGCTGGGCGAGCAATACACGTCGTTGATGTCGGGTGCCAGACCGTTGATGACATTGAAGGTGAGCGTCTTTTCGCTCACATTGCTGTACACGTCCCACACGCGCAGGCGCAGGGTGTGCATGCCCTTGCTCAGGTCACTCAGCTGGTAGGTGATGCTGCCCAGCGTGCCCTGCTCGGCAAACATGGGCGTGTAGCAACTCACCAGGTCGTTGAAGGTAGCTGTGCCGTCGAGCGTGAGCGTCATGCTGTGCCCGATGCCCGCCGACGAGAAGTTCACGCCGCTCTCGTCGGCCACGGTGGCCAGCAGCAGCGGGGACTCGTTGACGTCGCTGCCATTGACAAAATCCTTGTCGTTCAAGCCCATCACAATGATGTCGGGACCGATGGTGTCGGCCACCTGCTCGTCGTCATAGCCGTAGATGTAGAAGTCGCTGCACGCGCCCTTGGCCTCGCTGCCGTCGCGGCTGTCGCTGGCATACAGGTTGATGAGCGCCGGGCGGTAGTTGTCATACTCGTTGTTGACCTCGGCGGGAATCACCACGCGCACGGTGAAGCGGCCGCCGCTCACGGTGTCCACATTGATGGCCAGGCGGTTGGAACGGTCCTCATAGGTAAACGGCACGCCTTCGCCATAGCCATGGGTGGTCACGCTCTGCTCGGGGCCGAACAGCGTGGACACCACCTGGCCGTTGAAGCCCGTGGCGGGCTCGCCGTTCACGTCCACGATGCGGCCGGCAAACTCGACCGTCTCGCGCGCCTTGAACACGGGCATGTTGTCGGGGTCAACATCCTGGCCGTTGATGGTCTCGACCACGGCGGTATAGGGCGCATAGGCCAGGCGCATGGCCGGGTCGCCAAACACAAAGTAGCGGCGGCTGTTGTCGTTGTCGCCCACGGCGGCGGCGTTTTTGCCCAGGCGCAGGATGTCGCCGATGCGGCGCTGGCGGCCCTGTTCGTCGCGGGTGAAGACATAGCGGCCCACCGTGTTGGTGAGCACGCCGTTCTGGAAGATAAACGCCAGACGCGGCGAGCACATCACGGCAATGGCACCGCCGTTGGCATTAGAGAAAATGAGTTCGCCGCTCGAGGTCACTGAGTTGTCAAAGCGCAGGTACTCGCAGGTGGCGGCATACAGCACGGGCAGATGCTTGTAGAACAGGTTGGTCTCGACGTCGGAGCGCATCATCAGGCCCTCGCCGGTCCAGTTCTGGGTGCTGGCGTGGCCCACATAGTTCCACCACAGCACGCCCTCGCGCAGGGCGGTAAACATCTTGTTGCGCGCGTCGGGGTAGTTGCGCGAGCCGCCCTGGCTCACGGCATTGAAGG
This sequence comes from uncultured Prevotellaceae bacterium, assembly GCA_937898675.1. Taxonomy (GTDB): domain Bacteria; phylum Bacteroidota; class Bacteroidia; order Bacteroidales; family Muribaculaceae; genus Sodaliphilus. The sequence continues at coordinate 27,759 of CALEJB010000024.1, read as the reverse complement.
CGTCGGTGAACACATAGTTGTGCACCATGTCGCCGGCGCCATGGCTCATCATCACGGTGTCCATGTTCCACGACTGCGTCATGTGCACGCCCTGGTTCTCGTCGTCGGCAACGAGCAGTATTTGGTTCTTCCACGCGCCATAGGCGGGCGCGGTGACATATTTCACGAGTTTGTTGACCGCCGCGCGCGCCTCGCTCACGCTCTTGACGGGCATGCGGCCCACGGCAATGTCCATCGGCGTGTCATAGGCCAGCGCAGTGCCGTCGGCCAGCACACCAAAGTAGTCGTCGCTGGTAAACGAGGTGTTCTCGTTGTCGCTCATCTCGGTCTGCCACGTGAGCAGGCGCGGATAGTTGAGGATGCCCGCGTCGGTGCCCACCAGACGGTTGTCATAGCTGCCGCAGCCCAGCAGCAACAGGTAGCCCAGGCGGTGGCTGGCGTGCGACGCCGTGTCAACCATCGCGCCGCGGTCGTGGAACATCTTGCACAGGCGGCGGTAGGCCATCGCGTCCTGGGTGCCGCTCGAGAACTCGTTGTACACCTTCTCGGGGTCGAGCACGAGGACCTTGAAGCCGTCGGTCTGCTCGTGCAGCGCCGCCACGCGGCTGGCCTGCTCGGCGTAGGCGCTCGGCGCCAGGATAATCATGTCGGGCGTGGCCTCGCCGTGGATATTCTGGTTGGCGACATTGCCTATCAGCTCGGGGTGAGGATAGGGGCCGGCCTGGTCAAAGGCGATGAACTCCCTGCGGCCGCCCTCGGCGGGGCTGAAGGTGATGGTGCCCGCGTCGTCATCGTCCTCGTTCATCTGCACCGGCGCAAAGGGGCGCGTCACGTCCCACACAATGGTGGTGGCGCCGCAGCCCGTGATGCGGTAACTCGTCGTGGGGCTGGCCTCCTGCAGGCCAAAGGCCAGGCTGCCGCGGCCGGGCAGTTCCAGCTTGCGGTCATAGTTCACGGTGATGTAGTCCAGCCGGGCCAGGGTGGTCGAGCCGCTGGGCGCATAGGTAACGGTATAGTTCAGGTCGGTGGTGCCGTCCAGCGTGAACTGCTTCACCGACTTGGCAAGGGTGTAATGGATGTGGGTGTCGGTGGACGAGTTGATGACGTCGGCGCTTGTCGCTGGCAGCGCCGTGCCGTTGTAGGCTGTCTCCACCGTGGCCGTGTTGGTGCTCAACTTGGCGCCGAACACGGTATAGACCTTGACGGTGCTGCCGGGCACCAGACCGTCGAGCGCAAACTTGAAGGTCTGGCTCTTGTTCGACGAAAAGTCCTCGCCCAGGTACGCGCGGCCCGTCTCGCCGGGATTGATGATATCCTGCTCGTGGTACAGGCGCTCGGTAAAGGTCGTCACCACGCTGCCCGTCGGGCTGTTGGCGGCGTGCTCGATTTCCACGTCGGCAAAGCGCGGGTCGTTGGTCACCAGGTACATGCCCGAGTTGGCATAGGGGTGCTGCACCTGCAACTGCGTGAAGTTGTTGTTCAGCCGCTTCCATGTCGTGGGGCCCTGGCCGTAGAACAGGATGCCGCCGCCCGTGCGCACCACGGGCATCGGCGGCAGGTCGTCGGCATAGTTGTCGCCCAGCATCGTCTCGCTCAGCGGCGCGCCGCCGTACCCGAAGATGTGAATCTGCGACAGGTCGTTGCCCAGACCCCACGACTTGATGTCGTCGGCCGTAATCTCGTAGATGCCGCTCTGGGGCACCGATATCTTGACCCAGGTGCCGCTCGACAGCTTGCTGCTGGCGGCATAGTAACTGCTGTCCAATGCATTGGCAACCAACGCATTCACGACCACCACCACCGCCAGTGCGACGGCGCGGGCACAGTGCTTGAATGTATGTTTCATCGTCTAATGTCTGTTTTTACACCTTATTAAACGAGAAAATTCCCCCAATATTGCCCCATCATGGCCAACGCCTCTCATCATGCCGAAAAAGCACGCTCCCTGCCGTCCGCCAGCCCGCCTGAGCGACCTGCCACAGCCCAGGTTCCCCACGAGGCCCCGGACAGCGGGCACTATCGCCGAAGCGGGCTGAAAGTCCGCGATTTATCCAACCCCGAGCAATCACTGCTCTTGAGACTGCTGCACACCAGCGGCCCCGCCACAGATATCAGCCTGGCCGCACGCAGCGTGTACCCGGCCGCGGCGGAGTGCCTGTCAAGGATACCCAAAAAACAACCCGGGCAACCCCGACAAGTTGATAATCCGCTTGTCAAAGTTGCCCAGATTGTCTTGTTATTGTTTGACTGCTTGTTGTTTAAGCCGTCTTCAGCCGTCGTTTTTTTGCCGTCATGGAGTGCCTACTCGGACCAGACGCTGTTCAACAGGTAGTCGATGAGCGCGCTGATGTCCGACGGCGTCACATCGCCATCCAGGTCACAGTCGGCGTTGTCCACATTGACGGAGTCCCCGCCACTATTGCCCAGCAGATAGTCGATGAGCGCGCTGATGTCGGCGGCGTTCACCGTGCCATTGTCGTTCACGTCGCCGCGCAGCACTACCACGGGGGAGTCGTCCTGCTGGATGAACGTGTAGTAGATGTAGTCGCCGGGAATGGCAAAGCACACGGTGGCCTCGCGGTAACGGGTGCCGCGGGGCAGCGGGTCGGCGGTGACCACGGCGGTAACGACGCCCGTCGACGACGTGCCGTCAAAGGTGTCGATGAGCTCAAAGTCCAGCCAGTCGGGCATGTCGCCGCCGTCGGCGTTGGTCAGCGTCCAGTCGCTGCCGGGATTGGTCGAGCAGAACTGGATGCTGCGGGTGACATGGGTGGCGTCATACACCTTAATCATCACGCCGCCCTCCTTGCCAAAGGTGTACGCACCGTCCTCCACCTCGTAGTAGTCAAAGCAGATGAAGGGGTTGTCGGTGGTGATGTAGAGCGAGTAGCCGGTCATCATCTCGCCCAAGGCAAAGAAGTTGTTCAGCCCGCGCCACTCATACTCGCCGATGTTGCCGCGGTTGTCCTTGTCGGCATACCTGATGTATGCCAGCTCGCCGTAGCCTTCATCCACATTGTAGTCAGCACTGATGTAGGCCGAGAAGTTGGCCAGCTTGCTCATGCTGGCATCGTTGAAGCCCTCGACGGCCACGAGGATGGCATCATCGATTTCGGGGAAAATCTGGCGGCCCTGGGCGTCATAGAGGTTGAAGATAATCATGCCGCCCGTCGTGGCATTGGTGTTGGCATTGATGGTCGCGCGGCCCGTGGCGATAACCTCGCCAGGCTGGTCGGGCAGCGTGGCACGGCCGCTGGTCTTGTAGGCGGGGATGCCGTCCTTGAGGCGGTACACCTTGCAGTTCATGGTCACGCTGCCGGTCACCTGCAAGTCGGCGGCATACAGCACCACCTGCTTCATCAGGTAGGGGGCGCTGGGCCGCTCAAAGGCCTGCCCGATGCCATTGAGGGCATAGGTGCTCGACGACTTGGTCACCGAGCCGTTCTTGCCAAACCAGTAGCCGCTCGACTGGCCCGTGGCGGCAGGAGCGCCGGTGAGGTGCTCAAACAGCGTCGGCTGGTCGCCGTTGCGGCCGCCGGCGGGCATGGTCTTGCTCGACAGCAGCAGGTCCTCATAGCCCAGCATGTCCATCATGTAGGCACACGACAGCACGGCGCCGGGGTTGCTGTTGGACGATGTGTTGTTCTGCAGGCGGTAGTAGTTGCTGAACGAGTTCACATACAGGATGGGGCTCTCGTCATATTCCCAGCCATACATCAAGGTGATCTCGGGGCAGTCCTCGCCCTCGGGAGTGCCGTACCACAGTTGCTCGTTCTCGCCGGTCTCGGGGTTGGTGCCCCACAGTTGGGCATCCCACATGCGGATGGCCGAACTGCTGTTAAACCAGCTCTCAAAGGTGTACTCCCTGAAGGGCTTGACCGACAGGAAGGGCTGGTCAAACTCGCCCACATACACGCCGTTGTCAATCACCTTGGCGCCAAAGTAGGCACCGGCGGGACGGCGGTAGTAGGGAGCGCTGGTCATGGCCTTGCGCGGTGCCGGCGCCACAGCGCCGGGAGCCAGCATCTGCATCTCCTTCTTCACTGAGGACGACTGCTTGAGCGCGGGGCGCACGCTGACCTTGGACTGGGCCTCGACATGGGCCTCGCTCATGGATTTAACCTTGATTTGGGGAGCGCCCTTCACCTGCACGGGGGCCGAGTTGAGGCGCTGGGCACTGGCACCCATCGCCAACGCCGCCGCAAACATCAATACGAAAATTTTCTTCATAACGTTCATTCGGTTTTAGTGATTATATTGTATTGTGAATATGCCATCGCAATAGAGCTGTATTGCCTGGGACACAAGTAGGCAGTTACATCACTTCCAGTCCACAAAGTTCATAAAAAACGGCCAATCACGCAAGTAATTCGTCATAAAAATTCATAACAACCGCCCTGATGCAACAAAACTGAAAGACAACCCGGACAAGTTTTTTTGTCCCAAGTTGTCTTTCAGTCAATCACCAGCCTTATTGGGTGCAGATTGCTGTTCCGGCGGTTCAAGCCGATTATCGCGGCCAGGGGCCTTACAGGGCGATGCGGAGGCCCACATCCTTGGCCTTGAAGGTCATCGACTCGCTGTGGCGCACTGCCACGCGGCAGTCGGCGGCGGAGTTGGGATAGGCACCGCCGTGCAGCACGCGCTTGCTGCCCGACGCAGGACCGGTGGGGTTGGTCTGCGTATCGGCGGTATAGGAGTCATAGTAGTCCTGGCAGTATTCCCACACGTTGCCGCTCATGTCAAACAGGCCCAGTTCGTTGGGTGCCTTGGCGCCGACGGGGTGCGGCGCACCGCCGCCGTTGCCGCTGTACCATGCCACCTCGTCGAGCGTGTTGCTGCCGGCGTACTTGTAGCCCAGGCTCAGGCTGCCGCCGCGCGCGGCAAACTCCCACTCGGCCTCGGTGGGCAGGCGGAAGTTCATGCCCGTCAACGCATTCAGCCGGGCGATAAACACCTGGCAGTCGTTCCACGAGACATTCTCGGCCGGGCGCCTGGCGTCACCCTGCCAGTAACACGGGTTGGCGCCCATCACGGCCTCCCACAGTTCCTGGGTCACCTCGGTCTGGCCGATGGCATAGCCCGTCAGCGTCACCTGATGGGCGGGTTTCTCGTTGCTCTGGGCGGCGCTGCCCTGCTCCTGGCTGGCACCCATCATGAATGAGCCGCCGCCAATGCCAAGCATCGTGAAGCGCACGCCGCCAACCACAAACTCCCTGGCGGTCACGCCCAGGGGCAGCACCGTGCAGGTCATTTCCCGGCTCCACCGCATGCTCTTGCCCTCCTCCTGGGCGGTGGCATAGACAGTGACAGTGTAGGCCGCAGTGCCGCGTGACACGGTGTGGGGATTGCGCACCAGCACACCGTCAACATAGAGGCACACCGCGCCGTCGCCAGTGGCGGTGATGGTCAGGTAATCGTCCTGCAGGCTGGTGGTTATCACGGGCGCTGCAGTGGCGGGAACGTAGGAGTCAAGGGCAAGGCGCAAGCCCACATTGCTGTCGCGGTAGGCGGGACCGCGCAGGCCGTCGCGCTGTGACACGCGGCACCACGCAGCGCCATTTTGCCAGCCGCCGCCGCGCAGCACGCGGGTAGAGCCCGTGGCGGGTCCGGCGGGGTCGAACTGCAATGAGTCGCTGTAGCTGCTGTACCAGTCCTGGCACCACTCCGCCACATTGCCGCTCATGTCATACACGCCCAGTTCGTTGGCCGCCTTGGTGGCCACGGGATGCGGCTTGCTGCCGCTGTTGGACGAGTACCATGCCACGTCATCAATTTCGTCGCTGCCAGCATATTTGCAATGGCTGCTCTTGTTCCCGCCTCGCGCCGCAAACTCCCACTCGGCCTCGGTGGGCAGGCGGAATTCCTGGCCTGTCAGTTGGTTAAGTTTCTCGATAAACACCTGGCAATCGTTCCAGGTGACATATTCCACGGGGCGTTTCATGTCGCCCGTTGCCGAACTGGGGTTGCTGCCCATCACGGCCTGCCACAACTCCTGCGTCACCTCGGTCTGGCCGATGGTGAAATTGGACACCGCTACATTGTGCGCGGGCTTCTCGTTGGCGTTGGCCTGGCTGCCCTGCTCCCCGGTAGCGCCCATCGTGAACATGCCGCCCTCGACGGGAATCATCCTGAAGGATACGCCGCCAACAGCAAAAATCTCGCCTTCTGAAATCCACCTGCCGTTGAGCAGGTAATCAATCAGCACCGAGATGTCGGACGGCGAGAGCACGCCGTCCATATCGGCATCGGCGGCAAACTCATTGACTGCGGCGCCGTTGAGCAAGCGGTCGATGAGCATCGAGATGTCGGCCGGGTCCACCGAGCCGTCATCGTTCACATCGCCGCGCATCACCAGACCGTCGGCCCACACGGGCGCCGACAACAACAGCGCCACCATCGCAAACAATAATTTTTTCATCATAGTTGTGGTGTTTTGGTTGAGTTAAATCATTATTCCTTCATCAGTTGTGTCCCCTGCCCTGCCTGCCACGCGCAGGTGACGATGTGGCCCTCGATTTGCCGGATTTCGAGGTCATACCGGATGCCCTTGCAGGCGGCGGTAAGGCGGGCGGCGCCGGGTACAAACGGGTCAATAGTGATGTCGTCGGTCCAGTTCATGCGGTTGTCGCGGGCGGCCTTGATGATGGCCTCCTTGGCCGTCCAGGCGATGATGTGCGACTGCAGGTCGCCCTCGCCGATGAAGGCCTGCTCGGCGGCGTTGAGGTACTTGCCGCGCACCCTGAGCACCTGCTCGCGGCCGCACGCCTCGGCATCAATGCCCACGGGGTGGCCGCTGTTGATGGCCAGCGCCACCAGCGACGAGGTGTGCGAGATGCTGGCGTGCAGACCCTGGCTGCCCGTGATGACGGGCGCGCCGAGGCCGGTGTGGGCCAGCGATGCGGTGTGGCAGGTGGCAAAGCCCACCATGAGGCGTTCCACGGCCATTTCCCTCAAGCGCTTGGGCGGCAGACTGGCCAGGTCGTCGATGGGCACGCCCTCGGTGCGGCACGTCTGCATGATGGCCGTCGTCTCCTCCTCAAGTTTCCACAGGTGCACTGCCGTGCCGTCGCTAAAACTCAATGAATCAAGATACATAAACTGTCAAAAACTACTATTACAACTTCTCTTTATCATGTGCCGGCAGCGACATGGCTGCCGGTCCCAAGCCCTGCGGGGGCGGCGGCGCTTGTTCAGCCCACGCCGTTCTTGGCCAGCTCGATGCGGGTAAGGACTTTGGGGTTATCCTCGCTGGCGGCAATCCACGAGCGGTAGCGGCGGCGGTTGACAAAGCGCTCGACCAGATAGGCCAGGATGTACATCACGGGCACCTGCAGCCACAGCATCAGGAACTCATGCCACACCTGGTTGAGTGAGGCACCGTCGCTCATCATGCGCACATAGGCGTTGCTCATCCATGTCGTGGGCACGCAGTCGCCCACGACGCGCCACATCCTGGACATGAGGTAGCGGGGCCACGACACGCCCGTGAGGAAGATGAACACGATGGACGAGAACACAAACAACAGGAACACGCTCTCGCGCTCGTTGACAAACGCCTGCAGCGTCTGTCCCATGAACGACACGGCGATGATGAACGGCACGGCAAGGCACAGCACGTCGGCCATGCTGGCATTCATCGGGAAGTCGAACATCCAGGGCAGCATCTTCAGGACATAGACGACGGGCAGCACATACATAATTTGGTGGCACATCATCTTGCCCATGAGCGTGGCGCTCACGCTGGCCTTGATGGCCATGGGGTCACGGCCGCCGTTGCGGCGGCGACGCTCGATGCTGCCGCCGTGCAGCATGGCGATGCCCAGTATCATGCTCTGCTGGAGCACCAGCGGCAGCACAAACAGCAGCACGGCGCTGGCAATGCCCATCGAGGTGTTGCCCACGGGCACCTGACGGCTGTCGATGATGGAGCCTTTGACACCCGTCAGCACAGGCGCCACCGCGGCAGCCAGTTTCTCGCCGCCCATGGACTGCGACACATTGGTGAGCGCGGTAAACATGGCCTTGTAGCGCATCATCACGCTCATGTCACAAAACAGCGACACATGTCCCTGCTCGCTGCGCCCGATGTTGTGCCCAAAGTCGCGCGGGAAATAGACGATGCCATAGCACTCCTTCCTGTGCATAGCCTGTTGGGCCTCCTGCATGTTGGCGGCATAGCCCACGATGCTCACCTCGGGGGTGGCATTGAGGCGGCGCACAAACTCGCGGCTCAAGGCGGTGCGGTTGTCATCCACGACCACGACGCGCTCGTCGCGCACCGTTTCGGTATTGTAGATAATCGAGTAAAGCACGGGGTACAACAGGTTGAGCACGATGAAGAAGATAATCACGCCAGTGTCGCGAAACACGAGCAACAGCTCGCGGCGGCACACCGTGAGCACATCAAAGCACCACTGTGCTAACCTGTTGTGTTTCACTTTATCGGTCATTGTTTCATTAGGTCACATTTCGTTATGGCACATACACGGGATTCATGCACTCCTTCTTGAGGCGCCACATGAGCAGCATGGGCAGCAGCAGGTAGCCCACCAGCGCGGCATAGTAGCAGCGCGACCAGTACACGTCGATGCCGTTGAGCGCCTGGTCAACGGTGATGAGGAAGTAGTACTTGACGGGCACCACCCACCCCAACGCTTCCACCCACGGGTACAGCGCCTCCTGGGGCAGCGAGAAGCCGCAGAACGAGAACGACACCACACCCAGCAGCGTGCACAGCATGGTGCCATAGCGGAAGTTGGGCGCGAAGCAGAACATGAGCACGGCAAACGACTGGTTAGCCAGCACAAGCAGCGGCATGGCCAGCAGCATGCGCCACGGGTTGCAGTTGAGCGGTAGCCCGTAGCAGTAATACATGAGCCACTGGATGAACCACCCCACGGCGGTGAACAGCACCGCTTGGGGCAGCAGTTTGCCCAGCATGGCCACAAACATGCTGTCGCCCGACTGCCTGAGCCACTGGCGTGTGAGGCCCGTCTTGAACTCCGAGCCCAGCGAGAACGCCGTCACCAGCAAGATGAACAGCGCAAAGAAGCAGGGCACAAACGACGCGCTCAGGTAGTAGTTATAGTTCAGATAGGGATTGCCGGGCATGTGCACATGCGTCTGGTAGGGCTGCAGCGTAGCGGCAATCTGCTCGTTGCGCAGGCCCACCGTCTGCAGCGCCGTCTGGGCCACGCTGCCGTTGGCGAGCAACGACACGGTCTTGAAGCCCTTGAACTGCATCGACGCGGGCGCATAGTAGGCGTAGTTCACATAGAAGCTTACAACGGGCTGCCGCCCGCCCAGGGCATGTTCCTCAAGGTCCTCGGGGATGAAAAAGAAACCCAGCACAGCACCGCGCTGCACGGCGTCGCGCGCCTCGGCAAAGTTGGTGTAGCGCTGCCTGATGTCCACCTGCTGGAAACCGTTGAGGGTGCGCGACAGGCGATGCGACAGGCTGCTGTTGTCCAGGTCCACGAGGCCCACGGGCACACGCTGCACGGCGCCCTCGTTCATCAGGTCCAGCAGAAACCAGCTGCACAGCACGGGCATGATGACCATGAGCAGGAAGTACATGGGCCGGCGCACGAGCTGGATGCACCCGCGCTTGAATGAGTTACCGATGTATTTCCAAAAATTCATGGCCTCGTGTCAATAAGCCTTTATTCGTCCTTACGGAGCAGCACCGACATGCCCGGGCGGAAGTTGGCGATTTTGCCCACGGGGCGCGCCTTGACCTCAAAGGTCTTGCTGTCATAGCTGCCATAGGCCTTGGCCGACTGCCACACGGCATAGGAGCCCATGTCGTGGATGTAGAACACGCTCATTTTGGCCTGCAGGTTGTTCAGGGCGGGAATGGTCACATCGATGTCCTTGCCCATGGGCAGGTCCTTGAGCATCTCCTCGCGCACGGTGAAGCTCACCCACATGTCGTCGAGCTTGGCAATCGACATGATGGGTGTACCCATCGCCACGAGTTCGCCCTCCTGGGGGTATATCTCGCTGATTTCGCCGTCGCAGGGCGCCACGAGCACCTGGTCCTCGAGCAGGCTCTCCACCTCCATGACACTGCCCTTGGCGGCGTTGGCCATGCTGCGCGCGGCATTCTTGTCCTCTTGCTGTGCGCCCTTGACGGCCATGTCATACTGCGACTTGGCGGCCTTGACCTGGGCGGTGGCGGCGTCATAGGCGGCCTTGGCCTCGTCGCGCTTTTGCTCGGTGACCACGCCCTGGGCAAAGAGGTTCTCGAGTCGCTGATAGGTCTTTTGGGCGATGGTCTGTGCGGCGACGGCCTGCTGCCACATGTTGTAAGCGCCCTGCTTGAGTTCGTTGCGCGTGCCGTTCTCGGCCTTCTGGTTCTGGCTGGCTGCGGCGTCATGCATCTGCTGGGCCTGATAGAGCTTGGCCTCGGCGGTGCTGCTGTAGATGGCCACCAGTTTGTCGCCCTTGTGCACGGTGTCGCCCTCGTGGACATAGAAGCGCACGATGCGTCCCGGCAGCTTGCCGCTCACGCGCACGGCGTCACAGTCGGCCTGGCCCTGCGTCGTGGTGTCGGCGGGCTTGAGCAGCAGTATGCCCACCAGCGCCACACACGCCATGACGAGGGCAAACACTGCCAGCGCGGCCAGCAGCGCCTTGTCCTTCTTGCGGACTACGGTTCTTTGTTCGTCTTTCTCCATATCTTTGGTATCTTTTTTGTTTGTATGTTCCGATTAGTATTCCATGTTGCCCATCACCTTGTTGAGGTAAACATGGCACAGGCGCACGTCAATCTCGGCGTCAATCTTCTCGCTGTTGGCCTTGAGCCAGGCGGTCTGGGCGGCGAGCACCTCGTCGAGGGTGCCCATGCCCTCCTTGTAGGCGATGCCGGCAATGCGCAGGTTCTCGTTGGCCTGCGCCAGGTTGGCCTTGGTCATCTCATAGGTCTTGCAGGCCTCCTGATAGCGGAAGCTGGCCTGGCTGACCTGCAGCTCAATCTTCTCCTTGGCGTCGGCGAGCTCGAGGCGCTTGACGCCGGCGTCCACCTGGGCCTGCTTGACCTTGCTGCTCAGCCCGCCCCAGTGCCACAGCGGCATCGTGACGGTGGCGCCGATGCTGAAGCCCGCGCCAAAGCGGTTCTCAAAGCCGTCATAACTGTTGGGATTCATGACATGCAGGGCGGCCACGGCAGCCACCTTGGGCATCATCTCGCTGCGCGCCACCTTCACCTGCTGGTCATAGATCTGCGTCGCCAGTTCCAGCGACCTGACGTCGTGGCGGCGGCCATACACGTCGTCCATGTCAAAGCGCGTCTCGGTCAGGATAGTCCCCAGCTCGTCACGGTCCTCGTCGGCAAGCCGGAGTCGGCTGTCCACGGGCAGGCCGCACAGCTGGGCGAGCAGCATGCGCGACAGCTCCACGCCGTTGTTCACCTTCACCATGTCCACGCTGGCCTCGTTGAGTTTCACGTCCACCGTCAACTGGTTGGCGCGCGTGGCCACGCCCTGGGCCACCAGGGCCTTCACGTCGTTGTCGAGCGTCTGCACCAGGTTCACATAGCTGTCGGCGAGCTTTTGCTTGGCCACGAGCGACACCACCTGCCAGTAGGCGGCATCGACGCTGTACACGATGTCCTCGGCCTTGCTGTCACGCATCTCGCGCGCCAGTTGCTCGGCATAGCCGGTGATGGCGTTCATCGCGGTGATTTTGCCGCCCATGTACAGCGGCTGGGTCAGCGTCAGCGCGCCGCCCATCACGCTGTGGACGTTATAGGTCAGGCCGCTCTTGGGCAGCAGCGCCACGGTCGAGGGCACATACTGGCCATCGACCTGCAAGGGATAGCCCGTCGCGGGGTCGATGACCAGGTTGTAGTCATAGGCGCCCGTCTGCGGGTTGAACGACTTGGTGGGCAGCAGCTGGTCCTCCTTGACGAGCGACAGCTTGTTGGAATTATAGACGTAGCCCGCCGTCAGGTCCACCTGCGGCAGATAGGCTGCCGCGGCCTCCTGGCGCTGATAGCCGGCCTTGTCGATGGCCAGCGCGGCCTCCTGGATTTCCTTGTTGTTGCGCAGCGCCATGTGGCGGCACGAGTCCAGCGTCACCTGGCCCGCTGCTGTCATCGACAAGGCGCAAAGCACAATGAACATGATGTTTCGCATAGTTTGCCTCTCCTGTGTATGGTTCTTTTGGTCTGTTTTGAACCACAAAGGTAGTTATTTATCTATGTTATTGGCATCAACGACAAAAAATATTTCAATAATTTGTGAAAAAAGGGACATTTTCGGGCGAAAATCACCCAATTTTTATAGTGAGGAGTGAGGATTTGGTTACTTGCCCGAGTAGTAGCACTTGACCTCGCCCACGGGCAGCTTGCCCACAAACAGCAGGGGGATGCGCGCGTTGTCGGTGGACATCCAGGTGGTGATGTTGTCGCTCGACACCTTGCCGCCCTTTTGCGTGAAGCGGAACTCGATGCGGTGGGCCTTGCGCTTGGTGCCGTCGCGCATCTTGATGGTCTCCACGCCCTTGTAGTGCAGCGTGAGGGTCTCCTTTTGCTTGCCCGAGAAGATGGTGGTCACATAGGACTTGCTGCGGCTCAGCTCGTCATAGTCCAGCTTGCGCAGCATGTAGAACACGCTCACTATGTCATAGGCCTGCCCCGAGGTGCTCAGTGTCAGCGTCTTGTTGCCGCTCTTGCGGTAGCGCGTGCAGGTGGCCTTGGTGCTGCCGCTGCCGTTGGTAAACTTGACCACATCGCGGGCATAGTAACTCTTCTCGTGCGTCAGTTTTTGGTATTCCAGGGGCTGCATCTTGGCGTTCATCGTGCACTTGAGCGTGTCGCGCACCGGGTACACCTTGTCGGCCCACGAGCGTGTCTTGCCCGTCAGCTGGGCATAGTAGCCGCTGCCGCTCTTGCGTATGCTCAGCGTGGCGTCGGCGGCGTGTTTCCATATCACGCCCCAGTGATACACCACCTCATAGTTGAGCACCTCTTTGCTAAAGTCGACGGCCAGCGCCTGGCGGGGAAACGCAACCGCCAGCGCAAGCGCCAGTGTCAGGAACAATTTCTTCATCGTGTCAGTCGTTTTAGTCTGTTTTCCACCATTAGACCGCCCACACCCGCCATAGTTTAATGGCGCGGTAAAATAGTCATGCGGCCAACGCATTATCGAACAATTTGTTTGACAACAAAAACGGCCGGGACAACCCCGAAAATCAAGTTGCCCTGGCTGTTGGATGGTGTTCACGCGTGTTTGCCTACCGGCATCTGGCGATTTTGCTGGCCGTGCGGCTGCCGTCGCTCAACGTGGTCACCCTGATGGCCACGGGCGACGCGCCGGGCCACGCAATGGGCTGGCCCTTGATGCTGTAGAACTCCTCGCTCACGGCAAAGCGGTCCTCGGGCAGGGCGATGAGCGACGACTGGGGAACGGTCACGCGGGTGATGGCGTCGTCCATGAAGATGGTCATGTTGTCAATCGTCGAGCCGCGGCACTTCCACACCAGCATGTCGCCGCCCTTGAAGGCTGGCTTGGCCTTGAACTTGAGCAGCACGATGGCCTGCTCACCGGGCGGGAAGCAGATGCGGCCCGAGGGATAGACCATCACGGTCCAGGTGCTGTCGTTGGCCTTGTTGACCGACAGGTTCATGTTGAAGTCCTCCTGCGCGGCATATTCCGTCAGCTCGTAGTCGGCAAATTTCATCTCGGGAGGCATCGTGAAGTTGAACTGGATGCCGCGTGTCTCGTCCTCGTTGGCGAGCATCACGGGCACCGTCGTGGTTGAGTCGGGCGCCAGCTCAAAGTCCTCGATATAGATGCGGTTGGTCTGTCCCGCTGCCGTCAGCGCAACGAGCAACAGCAGCATCGCTGAATAATAGTGTCTCATGTCTTGCGGGTTGTTTGATTGGTTTAACCGACGCAAAGGTAAAACATTTTTCGGTACATGACAAATCTATTCCGGCAAAACCCGTCAGCACATCCCACAGGCAGGAAGAGTTGGTGTTTTACCAATACATAACCTAAACAAACCCAATAAAACCCATGGTTTTTAGAAAAAAGAAGAAGAAAAAAGGCAAGAAGAAACCTTCCCCCCGCACCCCCTATAAAGAAGAAACTAAAAAAGAAGAATAAAAAAGAGAGAGAGCTGATGTTGTTGTTGTTGCGCGCATGCGCGAGGCTGGACTTTCATGAAAGTGCCTATCGGCAACTCTCCAAACTCAATGAAAGGCAGTGGCCACCTGGATTAAATGCAAAAATTGGTTAAATACCTTGACAAAATGGTTTTGTTGATGTAATTTTGCAACAAATATTTTGTTTTTTACCAATTTATCAATTTTATTACACCATGCGAAACACAATTATCGAAGACGAGCTCGAGGAAAAATTCGAGCAGCAACTGGCTTGCCACGAGCAGGCCCACCAGTCGCCCGGCGCCTCCCAGCCGTGGCACCAGCGCGAACTGTGCGCGCGCCGCGACCGCGAGTTCATGGCGCTCTACCACCCCACCCTGGACATGATGCTCAAGCGCGGCGTGCCCCACGCCACCAGGGCGGCGGCCGAGTTCACTATCGCCAACGGCCGCCCGCACTACCATGTGGACTATGAGAACGCCTACCGCCGCGTGTGCCGGCGCCTGGGCTCCAGCGAGAAAACGGGCAACGGCGCCCTCGACCATGACGGCGACGGCCTGGCCGAGGGCCGCCTGCGCCGCGTGATGTGGGACGAGATCACCGGCCGCGTGCGCGTGCTGCTGCGGCAGGGGCTGAGCGTCGAGACCGCTCTGATGCATGTGCTGGAGCACTGCCGCGCCTCGCAGTTCTTTGTCACCGCCGAGACAGCTCTCACCAAAATCGTGGCGCGCTACGGCCGCAACCGCGCCCTGCGCTGACTTTTTCTTCAAACAACAAAAAACGACTTTGAACAACATGGACAACTTGTTATATTTTATGTTCCTCACTTTTACATTATGTGCGGGTTGTCAATAAACCTTTGATTTAACGCCATGAACATCACCATTCACCACAGGGTGGGACACCGCCTTGACATTTCCATCGACCTGAGCGAAATCCAGGAGGCCATTTACACCGAGGGCGCCTGGCAACCCGCTGCCAACGCCACCACCTGGGGCGTGAGCGACGCCAACGAGGCCATCACCGACCGGCGCGTGCGCGAGGGGCTCGACGACCTGATGGCCCGCATGGGCGGCTACATCGTGGGCAGCAACGTCAACTTCAACATCGAGCATGAGAACATCGTGCTGGCGCTGTGCGTCGGCCATGAGCCGCGCCCCACCCTGCCTGGCGACCTCAAGCGCGCCATCATCGCCGCGCTGGCCAACTATGCGCTCATGACCTTCTATGGCGACGAGGACAGCGTGTATGGCACCGCCTGGCGCCTGCACCGCGCCCGCTGCCTCATCCTGCTCGCCCACCCCGAGCGATAGCCCCCTCCGGCCTTGCCTCTGCTGGGCATTGTGGGCGCCCCAGATGGCCACCGCCTTGAGCCCGTCGAGCGGGCCGTCGCCCAGTTTATCCACCCCGCATCCAGCCACCAAAAAACAGCCCGCCAGCGACGACGGACTGTTTTTTTTGTTGTATCGAAACGAGGAGCGGGTGACCCGTCACGAGTTGAGCAGCAGGTCGATGAGGGCGCTGATGTCGCCGGGGCTGATGCTGCCGTCCTGGTCCACATCGGCGGCAAGCTCGTTGACCGCCATACCGTTAAGCAGGTAGTCGATGAGGGCGCTGATGTCGCCGGGGTCCACATCGCCGTCATCGTCGGCATCGCCGATGATGTACTGCGGGGCGGCGGGGAAGTTGAGCGTGTAGAACGGCGAGCCCTTGGCCTGGATGGCATCGCCCTCGCTGTAGTAGTAAACATAGGTGAAGTACTTCCATCCGTCCACCAGGTCGTGGTCGAAGTCAAACTGGTAGGACTTGGTCTCGCCGGCGCCAATCTGCACGCGCTTGGAAACGGTGAACACCTCGCTGCCCGACGAGCCCTGCGTCATGCGGTAGAGCCGCACCGACAGATCCTCGTTGTAGGCGGTGTTGCCGTTGTTGGTGACCTTGACAATGGCGCTGATTTTGTTGTCGGTGATGACGCGGTTGGCGGCATCGGTGACATTGAGGTAGCTGATGCTCGACACATTGAGGTTGGCGGCAGGCATGGTCTTGATGGTGAGGGTGCGTGTGGCAAAGGGCGATGAACCGTCCTCGTTGAGCGAGAAGGTTATCGTCTTGGTGCCGGGGGTCTCGGGGGTGTAGGTAAACTCGAGCATACCGCTCTCGCCGGGGCAGATATTGGCCAGTCCGGCTCCCACAAACGTGCCGTCGGCATACATGTAGATGAGGTCGTTTTGCGAGGTGCCCACGTTGTTCAGGGTCAGGTGTATGGCCACGGGCTTGCCGTGGTTGAGGGTGCCGGCGCAGGAGCAGCTGGCCACGGTGTACTTGGTGGTCGTGCCAGCTTCGCCGTAGCCCTTGACGGTGCAGGAATAGGTGCCGCCAATGGTCACCTCGATGTAGTTCACATCCGAGCCGATGCAGGGCTTGTAGTCGGTGCCGGGATAGATGCTGTAGATGGGCTTGATGCGGTAGGTGCCGCTGGCCATGTCGTGGCCAAAGCTCACCTCACGCTTGCTCACGCTCACATAGCCGCCCGGAGCCACCACGCCGGTGGTGTAGCGGATGAACAGCACCTCCAGCAGGTTGCCGTCGAGGTCATACAGTCCCCATCCCTGGCGGAACTGCGAGGTGGCGGCGCTGTTGTTGACAAACTTGCCCGACACCGTCACCGAGAAGTTGCTCGTCTTGGCCGAGCGCGTGGTGACGGTGGAGTTGATGGTGAGGCCCTCGAAGGTGAACGCCGGCACTGCCACCGCGGTGCCGCCGCCGTTGTCGGGCTCGAGGCCCAGCGCCACCGCCTGACTCATGACATAGCCATAGGCTCCTGCCGCCGAGCCGATGCCCTCGGCGCTGGGGTTGAGCAGGTTGAGCAGGAAGTAGCCGTTGCTCTTGCCATACCAGCCCCAGTTGATGTGGAACATGCCCTGGCCGTCGTAACCGTCGCACACAAAGGCGTGGCCGCCGGAGGACTTGCGCGCGCTGTAGATCACGGGGCGCTGCGCGGCGAGCTCGGCGTAGATGGTGTCCTCCCACGACTGGGTGTTGAAGTACTGGCGCTTGAGGTAGCGTCCTGTGTGCTTGTAGCCAAAGTAGGTGGCCAGCACATCGGGGATGTCGTTGGTGTAGCCGCCCGTGGAGCTGGTGCCGTAGCTGGACTTGAGCGCTGTGGCGCAGTAGGTGTTGAGCGTGGCGGCGGCGCGTGCGGCGGCACTGGCGGTGTCGCTCGACAGGTAGGCATTGTGCATGTTTGCCCAGTCAAAGTTCACGGGGGCGAGCGACGGCATGGTCACGGCGGTGCTCTTGCCGCTGTTGGACGTGTAGCCCGGTATGGTGGCGGTGGGGCGGGCGGGATATTGCCAGTAGTTCATGACCTGCGCCATGGCAGTTGCCACACAGCCCGTATAGGCGTGTACATTGCTGCTGCCGGGCACATGGGGCAACTGGATGTTGTAGGGCGCGCCCTGGCCCCAGGCACTGCTGAGCATGGGCGCGATGGCTGCGCCCGCCACGGTGCGCACGGCGGCACGCGCCTCGCCGGCGGCGATGGCGGCAATCTGCTCGGCGCATGCGTCGAGCCACTCCTGCATGGCGGGAGGCATGCTGGCGGCGTCAAAGGCGCCGTCGGTGCTGTAGCCCAGCACGGCGGGCACGCAGTCGTCGCCGGCAATGACGGCATAGCCCGTGCCCTGGGGCGCGCTGAAGACATACAGCGGCGCCGTCGTCGAGGGCGAGGCGTTGAGGCGCGGGGCACTGAAACTCAGCGTCAGTGTGGACGGCGACGTCATCTTGTGGGCGGTCATGAACCGCGCGGCAATCTGGCGCGCCTGGACCTCGGTGACAGGACCCGCCAGCGCGATGTTGGTAACAGCGAATAACAGCAGAATGATTGATGTGAAAACTCGGCGCATAGGCTTAAAGTATTTGTATGATGTGAGCATTTCTTATTCTGGCCCGTCGAAGGGCAACAGATTGCAAAGTTAAACAAAATTGGCGAGACCGGCAAAACGCGGGGCGGCAATCACAAAAAAAAAAGACAACTTGGGCAACCGTGACAGCGTTACTTGTAAGTTTGCCTGTCCAGAGTTGTCCAAGTTATCTTTCAATCGACTGATAACCTATTGCCGGCCAGCAGCCATTCTGCGCCTCACTTCACCACCTTAACGGCGGTAACGGTGCCGTCGGTGTAGCGGGTGACCACGATGTTCACGCCGTCGAAGGGCTTGTCGCTCTCGATGCCCATGACATTGCAGTAGCGCACGCTGGCCACGGTCTTGCCTGCCGCCACCTCATCGACTGCGGTGACAACGGAGCCCGAAGCCGTCAGGTCGAGCGGGTAAATCATGAAGGCATTGTCCACGGCGCTGCCGCTGGCACTCGAGCCGAAAGCCGGGCGGCGGCTGTAGCCGTAGGCCGCCTCGCTGGTGCGGTTGACGGCGATGTGGAACTTGTAAAGTTCATTGATTACCAAGCCCGAGGGCTCGCCGTACATATTCTGGCCAATCCTGTTGTATTGCCAGCCTGCCTCGAAGGCGCCGGCAATGTCGTAGGCATTGACGCCGTCCTCGCAGGCATAGACGTCAAACACGCCCTCGCCGCGCCACACGGCCATCACCTGTGCCACCTCCTGCACCTTGGGGTTCATGAAGAACAGGCGCATCGAAGCATCAGCATCGGAGTTAGAGCCGGGAGCCACGCCACCCTGATGGTTGCCCCAGTTGAGGTTCTGGAGCAGGAAGTTGTTGGGCAGATAGTGGTTGTAGAGGTAGTCGGTATAAAGAGTCTCCTGCGGGTCGGCCGCATAGCCATAGTATCCGGTTGCGTCCTCGGCCTGCGGAGCCTGGGTGAGGACGATGCGGTAGTTCACGCCGTCCATGTACAAGCCCTTGACCGTGGCGGCCTTGAGCGTCTTGTTCACATAGTCGTCGGGGCTGTAGCCCTGGTCCACCAGATAGGAGAAGTCGAGGACAACCCAGTTGCTCTGGTCCCAGCCGTCGGCGCGCTGGTACTTCATCAAATCCTTGACGTAGTCCTTCTCACCACTGCCGGCGGCGGTGGGGATGATGGACAGCCCATCGGCATCCTTGGCCCACAGGCAGTAGCACTGGTCGGCGGCATTGCTCACGGCCCAGGTGCCGGTGAGGGCATCGGCGACAATCACCTTGCTGCCCTGGTCCATGTTGGCCTCGATGTAGGCAAGCGGTGTCTTGCGGGTGGGATAGACGGCGGTGCCATCGACAACAATCCAGCCGATGCTGGCCTTGCCTTCGACGGTGTTGTCGCCATCGGCGGTGAGTGTGAGGTTGTCGCCATCGTTCCAGCCGCCATCGTTGAGGTTGTACTGCATGGTGGCATCGTCCTCGGTGACGCCATGCTGCTCGGCGATGGCATGAACGATGGCCTCCAGGTCGCTGCTGATGTTCACCTCGGAGCCCGGCGACATGGTCGTGCCGCTCTCGGGGTCGAAGGTGAGGGACAGGGGAACCTCGGTAATGGTCATCGAGGTGCGGTCGGCATTGACGGTGATGCGATAGACACCGGCGGGAATCTTGAACGCGCAGTTCTCGCTGTGGCCGTCGTTGCCGGGAACGGGATAGAGGGTGGCCGTGGAGCCGTCGCCCACTGCATACTGGTCATACTCGGCCACCAGGCGGCCATCGCGGATGTAAGCCCAGCCGCCATCGTCGTTATTCTCGGCAATCCTGGTAGCGAGCGAGAAGTAGCCATTGGGGTCGTCGCCATCGCCCTTGAAATAAACGTCAATGTAGTATTCCTTGTTCTGCTCGTCCCAGACGAACTGCGGGCCATAGGGCGCCCAGCTCTGGCCGATGGCGGTGCCCAGCAGGTACAGATCGGAGATTTCGGCATAATTGGCGGTGACCGTGCAATCGTGGTCGGGCATCACAAAACTATAGGTGCCGGTGGCGTCGTCATAGGTCACGGGAACCTCGGTGCTCGTGCCGTCCTTGGTGACGGTGACGCTGGAAACGCGGTAGCCAGGGGCAGGGTTGGCGGTAAAGGTCACCGTCTCGTACTGCTGCGAGGTGCCCTCGACAACGCCGTCGAGGATGGTGACAGTGCCGCCGCCAGTGGGGTTGTTCGCGGTGGTCACGCGGTAGGACTCGGCAAGTTTGTAGAGCCACACGCGCTCGCGGGAACTATTGTTGATGTTCTTGATTTGCAAGTTATTGGCCACCGAGTCATAGCGGATGGTGTTGCTGCTGTTGGTGTTGGTGCCGCTCTTGAACCAGCACAGGTAGTTGTAGGCATTGCTGCTGATGTACATCATGGCGCGGGCATAGTCGTTGGCCTTGGTCGTCAGCGTCAGGTTGGCGCCAGTGGAGTTGACGCGGATAAAGCCGTTGAGGGTGTTGAGCCAGGCAATCCTGCGGTTGTTGGTGGTGGAGTCCTTGACCGACTGCATCTTGAACAGGCATGCGTTGCCGTCCACCTTCACCTTGCGCTTGTCGGCGGTCATCCACTGCACGATGTCGGTGCAGGGGAAGGTCGTGTCGTCGGTCTTCTTGAATTCCATCACCTTGTCGAAGTACTGCGACACGATGATGTAGGTCTTGCCCTCGACAATCTGGCTGTTGGCGGTCACCAGTTCAAAGATGTCGCCGTCGAGTTTGTCATACACGATGTCGATGGAGCCAAAGCGCACGGGCTTGGCCATGGTCGAGAACTGCATCGCGCTCGACGAGCCGGTCCACACCGCCGTGTAGGGGTCGGTCACCTTGAGGGTGCCGGGCTTGGTCTTGTCGTCAAAGTTCTGCACGATGCCCAGTGTGGTGGGTCCCCAATAGAAGCAGTCCAGGTTGCGGGCTGTGGTGCTGTCAACGCAGTGGAACACAATCTTCTTAATAATGTAGTTGGCGGAGCGGACCTCGAAGTAGGTCTGCTGGTGCTCGACAAGGAAATTGGGGTTATCGAGACCGCTGGTAAAGGTCATCATCACGCCGTCCTTGATGCCATAATACACGCCGTTGGCCTCGCTAAACTGGCCGTCGTTGCGCGAGATGGTCACTGTGTGCTCGCTGGCCCACAAGGGCAGCGACAGGACAAGCGCCATGAGTAATGTAAAAATCTTCTTTTTCATAACTATAATAACTATTTAGGTATTAGTCCTTTGTAATTGGAGAGCGAACGGCAAAAGTAATACATTTTTGACACCGCGCCAAATTATTGGCCATTTTTTTTGAATTTGCGACACGAAATGGCATGGAAGTGAAACGCGTGACAGCCAGACGGCGAGCCGCTGCAGGAATTGCTGCAACGGCTCATTATTCATTATATAACACACTTGGCCGCGGGGCGGGTCAGAACGAGAGGCTGACGCCTGCCATGACGCCGATGCGCTGGGCGCCCATGCCGTAGAGGATGTCGTTGCGGCGGTTGAGCAGGTTGTGGGCCTGTGCCCACACGCCCAGGGTGCTGCTGAGGCGATAGGTGGCGCCGGCGTGCAGGTTGATGGCATCGTCCATGTCCACAAACAGGTAATCACCGTTGTTCAGATAGCTGTAGTCGGGGTTTTGGGCGGCCATTTCAAAGTCGGTCATGGCGATGAGCGGGTTGCCGAACAGGGCCATGCGTCCGCCGCGGTATTCCAGCCCCAGGTCCAGCGACAGGCGGCGGATGGGGTTGACAGTGACATCGACACTGGCGACGGTGGAAGCGCGGTCCACGCCCAGCTTGTAGCCGTTGTAGTGCTTGTCGGTCTCAAACAGTTCGTCGTCGTGGGGGGCATAGGTCAGGCTGGCCTTGACCTCGAGCAGCGAGCGGTACTTGTAGGCCACCTCGGCGTTCACATAGTAACCGCGTCCGTCCATGACCATGTAGGTGGACATCATGCCCTTGCCCAGCGCCTGGGGCTGCAGGTAGCTGTAGGAGCAACCGCGGTAGAGGATGCCGGGCTGGTCCTTGACGATGGCATAGCCCAGCGAGAGCTTGCCGCTCAAGCCCTGGATGGGGCCGACCTTGAAGCCCGCCTCGGCATCGAGGGGAGTGAACACGCTGCCATACATGAGCAGGGGCGAGTCGTAGCGGCAGTTGGCGTAGTGTGCATTGACGCGGTAGCCCAGTCCGCGGCCGCCCAGCACATTGGCAAAGGCCGAGAAGCCGTGGGCGAGGTTCAGGTCAAAGCGCACATTGGGCGAGAGCTGGAAGGCGGCGCCGTCGCTAAAGTTGACATGGGCGTTGAGGCCCAGCTGCAGGGTGAACAGGTCGCGGCGCACGGTGTAGGTGGGGGTGATGGTAATCATGCCCACCTCGTCAAACAGGTCCTCGGCGCCCGTCATGCGGCTCTTGGTGCCGCGGCGCAGGTACTCGCCCTTGACCGTGAGGGCGGCGGTGGTGAGCTCGTTGATGTCACAGGCGGCACCCAGGTCGATAATGCCCCAGTTGTCGTGCGAGCCGTGCTTGAAGCGGTCGTCATAGGCCTGGTCGTAGCCCGCATAGCCATAGGTGACGCCGGCGTTATACCTGAGCAGGCGGTCCATGAGCGTGAAGCGGCTGGCCCAAGCGGCGCTCGCCTGCACGTCGCTAAAGGTCTGCTTCTCGCTGTCCCAGTCGCAATAGGGTGCCATGGGGTCGGGCTGTCCGGTGACATAGGGGTCGGAAAAGGCAACCGGGTCGCAGTTCCATCCGCCGTACATATTGTAGCTGTCGATGTGGCCGCGGATGCCCATGGTGAGGGTGCCGGCGTCGATGGTCTTGCTGTAGTCCACGCCCAGGGTGTTGTCGTTAAACTTCTGCTTGTTGCGGTTCTCGTCGAGGGTGACCGCCTTGCTGGAGTTCTCGCCGGCCCAAGTGCTGTTGTGGTTGAGCCACACCTTGAGGCTCTCGCGCTCGCTCTCGAGTATGCGGTAGCCAAAGTCCACGGCAAAGTTGGCCTGTGTGCCGATGCCGGCGTCCAGATAGCCGCGCTTGTCGTTGAAGTTGTGCGCCGTGCGGTAGCCATAGGGGAGCATGGTGGGCACCGAGTTGGGCACATTGATGGGCGCGGTGAGGTCGCTGTATCCCAAGGGGTTTTGGCTCTTGGGCACGGTGGCCTTCTTGACTTTGGGCAGGGCATTCTTCTTGGGTGCCTTCTTCTCGATGGGTGCCACATCCTTCTCGAGGGTGATTTCCTTGTTCAGGCTGGTCTTGTCCTGGGCAGCCGCCGTGTTGAGGGTGAATGCCGCCAGCAGCAGGGCAATGTATATCTTACTGATCTTCATAGTTGTGATGATGTGATATCGTGACTGATGATTGTGCTGTAATACTACTTACTACTACTTGTTGCTGTTGTTACCTTTTGCGGGTGGGTTTATCCTTGCCGCCGCCGGTGCTTGATGCCGCGCCCGGCTTGGCATTCTTCCACTTGGCCAGGCGGCTGTCAATCTCGTTGAAGATGTCCTTCTCGTTGCCGGGATAGTTAGACTTGAGGCTCTGCAGATAGTCGCGTGCCTCGGCCACCTTGCCCTGCTTGTAGTAGGCATCGGCGAGGGTAAGGAAACTCTTGGCGAGCCAGTAGCTGTGCGGCGTGCCGGCGTTGATGAGGTCGTTGACGGTCTTCTCGGCACCCTTGTAGTCGCCCGTCTCATACTGTATGCGCGACAGTTCGCAGGAAGCCTGTGCGCCCACCTCGCTGGCGGGGTCGGCGGCGAGGGCGCGCAGTGGCGTCATGGCATCCTTGATGTTGCCCTGCTGTGCCAAGGCCAGAGCGCGGTTGAGCGTCACCTCCTTCTCCTCGGCAGCGGTGAGTGCACCGCTCTGGAGCAGCGCTGTGGCAAGGGCCTGCACCTCGCGCCATTCGCCCATCTGCTTGGCGACGCGCATGGCGCCCATCTGTGCCACGGTGCGGTTATCGTCGCTGGTAGCGCGGTCGGCCAGGTCCTTATAGGCCTGGAGGGCCTCGTCGAGTTTGCCCTGGCGCTGCAGGATGTCGCTGTGCATGGCGTAGATGTCCTGGGCATAGCTGGCGTCGCTGCCGGCCTGGAGGGCCTCGTCGAGGGCGGCCGTCGCCTTATTGAGGTCACCCTTGCCGTAATAGTAGCGTGCGATGTAGTATTTGGCCTTGGCGGCATAGGCACCGTCGGGGTAGTCCTTGAGGTACTGCTGAATCTTGCCGATGGCGGGATTGTCGCCGATGGCGGCCTTCTCGGCAGCCTCAAAGGTGAGGCGTTCCACCTCGCCCGTGTTGAGCTTGGGGGCATTGGGGACGGTGGCGAGGAACTTGCCCAGTTCGGCGAGTTGTCCGCGGTCGGCATAGATGAGTTTGAGGTCCTCGACGGCGGCGATGGCCTCGTCGCTGGCGGGATATTGCTTGATGACCTGCTTATAGGCCTCGACGGCGGCATCGTGGCGGCCCAGCGCCTGATTGACGAGGGCGGTCTGCAGCATGCCCTTGCGCGCCTCGGCGCTGCGGGGGTACTGCCTGAGCAGGGCGTCGTAGGTGGCCAGCGCGTCCTGGTTGTTGCCCATGAGGGCCTGGGTGTTGGCCTTCTCGAGCATGGCCTGCGGGATGAGGGTGCTGTTGGGGTAGGCCTTGATGAGGGCGTCCATCTGCTTCACCTCGTCGGCATAGTTGCGCGCCATGCCCATGGCGAGGCCCTTTTGCAGCATCGAGTGGTCGCCGGCGGTCTTGTCGAGCGCCATGGCCTGGTCGTAGGATGCCTGTGCGCCGGTAAAGTCACGCAGCTGATACTGCGCGTCGCCGATGCGGTTATAGGCGTCGGCCACCAGCTCGGTGTTGAGCGACTTGCTGGCGATGGCGGCCTCGAAGGCCTTCTTGGCCTCGGCATAGCGGCTCTGCTGATAGAGGCTGTAGCCCAGGTCATACTGCGCCTGGCCGTAGTTGTCGTCGGTCTTGTCGGTATTGCTCAGGTACTCCTGCTGGTACTTGGCGGCCTCCTTGTATTTGCCGCCGCGGTACTGTGCCTCGGCGAGCCACAGGCGGCTCTCGTTGAGGGCGGTCTTGTCATAGTTGCCCACGGCGATGGCATCCTTGAGGTAGGTAACGGCATCGTCGTTGCGGTTGGCGGACAGCGCCTGCACGCCCAGGTTGTAGAGCACCACCTGCTTGGCGCGCAGCACACGTGCGCCGGGCTGCTTGACGCGCTGTATGCTGGCCAGCGCGCGGTTGTAGTCGGTGGTGTTCATGTAGGCGTCCACGAGGTAGCCCTCCACCTCGTCCTGGTAGCGCGATTTGGGGTACTCGTTGATAAACGTCTCAAACAGGCCCACGCTCTTGTCAAAGGGGTTGCGCGCATCCTTGCTCACGCCCACGGCATAGTTGTAGAAGGCGGTTTCCTTGACCTCGCGGTCGCAGTCCATCATCGCCGATGCCTCGAAGGCGGCGTTGGCGCCGCCGATGTCACCCAGCTGGCGCTTGGCTTGGCCGATGTAGAGGTAGGCGCTCTGTGCCAGGGCGTCGCTGCCGCCGGTCACGTGCAGCATGTCGTCCACCACGTCGGCCCACTTGCCGTCCTTGTAGTCGAGGGCGCCCTTGATGTAGGCGGCGGTGCGGTAGGGTTCCTCGTCGGGGAACTCGAAATAGCGGCGCAGATACACACGCGCCTGGGCCTCGTTGCCGTTGCGGTAGTGGCTCTCGCCCACCAGGCGGGTGAGCTCGGCGTCAAAGTAGTCGTTGGCGCCTTGCTCGAGCAGGGCGGTACCCTGGGCAATAACGTCGGTGTAGCGCTGGTTGATGTAGTCAATCTGCGCCATGTAGTACTGCGACTGGTAGCCCAGCTCGCCGGCGGCGGGGATAGCGGCAAACCGGTCGCGGGCGCTGCGGTAGTCGCCGCGCACATAGTCCAGATAGGCCTTGTAGAACTCGCAGGCACCGGCATAGCGCGCCGTGCGGTCCAGCGCCATGTACTGGCGCTCGGCGGCGTCATAGTCGCCCAGGCGCAGGTTGCAGTAGGCGCGGCGGTACTCCAGGTCCTCGCCGTTGTCGAGGTCCAGGGCGCCGCCCGGCACGAGCGAGTAGCTGAGCAGGGCGCTCTCCCACTGGCCGCGGTAGAAGTAATAGTTGCCCACCTTGAGCTGCGCCTCGGGCACGAGGGGCGACGAGGGGTAGCGCTCGATGAACGCCTGCAGCATGGCCAGGCTCGCCGCCTCGCCACGCTCAAAGTGGCTCAGGGCCAGGTAGTAGTCGGCCTGCTCGCGCATTGACGCGCTGGCGGGCAGACGCTTCATCTGCTCCAACTGGTCGATGGCACCCACATAGTTGCGCGCCTCATACATGTTGCGGCCTCGCTCCAGGTAGCCGGCAGCGTCGCTGCCCATCACCTGCGGCTGGGCGGCCATGGTCACGGGGACGGCCACCAGCGCTGACATTAAGACTTTCTTGAGATTCATATCGTTTTAGTGTTGTGTTATCTGCATTATCAAACTGCAAATTTAACGCTAATTTGCCAATCCCGTGCAATCCAGATTCTAAAATAATGCTAAAATTGCCGCACGGCCCGACAAGGAGGGGGCGAGACGCTGCCATGCCAGCCTCGGGCGCGCCGCGCGATACGCCCGCGCGCTGTACCCCGACTCGAGCCTGGCGGACCTGTACGACCCCGTGACGATGCCCATCGAGCTGCTGAACGCCCACCGCGCCAACGACCGCGCTGTGATCATCATTGAGAAATTGAGAAAGTTGAAACATTTGTCTCAACAACAAAGACTGTTGCAGAATGTTGTTGATGATTTGGACAACTTTGACATCATTCATATCTCTCCATCCGGTGCGAGAACAACTATACATCCTCTGCACAAGACAAAGAAAAAGGACAACTGGGAACTAACCAAGCAGATGGCGATAGATCTCAATACCGAGGGTAAGAGTGTTGTATTCTTGCCAGAACACGATGAACTATCTTCTGCCGATGCTCTTGTTACAAATGTAGCAGGCCGTATTCGTATCGTTGATTTCAAACATAGCACTACTACTAGTTGGAACTCATTGCAAAAGGATCTTGCGAAAGGCTTCACTCAAGCTAATACGATAGTACTCAAATTAGAGAACATGGATGCTCAAGGATTTATCGATACCATTGAATATATGGTTAGAAACAAGAAGAGGCTAGGAAATATTGTGCTGATGAATAGCAAGGGTAAACACATAGACTTGTTGAGAGTAGAGTTGACTTTTGGTGACTATAAAAAGAAAGTGAGAGGCTTCCTATAGAGGTTACCTCTCAAGTGACACACGGAGTCAATATACCGCATTCGTGTCGGGTGGTCATAGACCGTTACAAAATTATATCTTTTTATTGAATTGGCAAAATAATTCTTTGCAAAAAAATGACTAATTTGCAAAAAAATGACTAATTTTGCGCGCCCAAGCATACATAAATAACGACATCTAACATTTTTAACCATCATAACAACATGAGCAAAAAACAAACACCAGCCCGATTGGCACTGATGGCACTGCTGATGCTGTGCGCGTCACTCACGTCGGGAGCCTATGACTTCTCCTACAACAACGTGTGCTTCAACATCACGAGCACTGCCAACCGCACCTGCGAGGTGACCCAGCGCCCCGGCGGCTACAGCGGCCCATGGGTTATTCCCGCCAACCCCGTGTACAACGGCGTGACCTACACCTGCACCGCCATTGGCGACGAGGCGTTCAGTTATTGCACAGAGCTGTCCCGCTGCACGCTGCCCAA
>CALEJB010000023.1 GCA_937898675.1 uncultured Prevotellaceae bacterium | reverse complement strand
ACAAGTTGTCCAAGTTGTTACCAGTTGTTCCTGTTGTTTGACAACACGATGTTGAGACACGGGCAATCGCGGACTTTCAGCCCGCATCCGTTAGTGTGCCCGCTCGCCGGGGCCTCGGAGAGGGCCAACTGCTATGTCATTGACTCATTTTTCGAGATTGAAAATCCTGCATATATTGCACATATCGCAATTAATATGTACATTTGGGGCGAAAAATTATCATCTAACCATCAATTTCATTATAAATTACCAAATTACACAATGAAAATCAGTATTAACACCAAGAAACTACTTTGGGCGCTGGCGGTAGTACTCCTGGGTGCTATGACCGCCCAGGCCGTTCCCGCCCACCCCAAGGCCGTTGATGTCATGCAAAGTGACGGCAGTAAACTCACCATCAAACTCGTGGGCGACGAGTTCTATCACCGCACCATGACCACCGACGGCTACACGCTCATGCAGCGCGCCAACGGCGACTATGTGTATGCCGTGCAATCGGGCTCTAAACTGGTGCCCGGCAATGTGATTGCCCACAACCCGCAGGAGCGCACCGCCGCCGAGTTGGGCATGATGGCCACACTGCAGCACGGCCTGCACAACCAGTCGCTGCTCACCCAGGGCCGCAACGCCCGCTCGTCGCGCGACAAGAAGGTGTCGTCGCTCAAGACCTCGGTTGACAAGTCGCTCAAGGAGGGCAACTCCGACTGGCGCGGCCTGGTCATCCTCATCAACTACAAGAACAAGAAGTTCTCCTACGCCAGCACCATGTTTGACGACATGTTCAACAAGGACTACTACACGGGCTACACAAGCAAGAATGGCAACTTTGTGTCGTGCACGGGCAGCGCCCGCGACTACTTTCGCGACAACAGCATGGGCCAGTTCCTGCCCCACTTTGATGTGGTGGGCCCCGTTGATGTGAACTATAACTCCACCTACCCCCAGGGTTACAACAACTGCGGCAACATCTTTGTCAGTGCAGTCGATGCCGTCAACAGCTATGTGGACTTCAGCGACTACGACCTGGACGGTGACGGCGTGGTGGACATCATCTATTTCATCGTGGCTGGCTACACCTCCAACTTTGGCGGCAACAACAGCGGTTACCTATGGCCCCACCAGTACGACATGCGGGCCTACACCTACAATACCTACGACGGCGTGCAGCTCGGCTCCTACTCGTGCTCGGGCGAAATCTATGGCTGGGAAGGCTACGGCTATGTTGACCCCGACGGCATCGGCACCGTGGTTCACGAATTCTCGCATGCCCTGGGCCTCATGGACCTCTACGACACCGACTATGAGGACAACGGCACCGCCAACGACCCGGGCGAGTGGGACGTGATGTCGGGCGCCAGCTACCTCGACGACTCGCACACTCCCGCCGGATTCACCATCTGGGAGCGTTACCGCCTGGGGTTCACCGACAAGCTCACGCTCATCGAACAAAAGACGCAAGGCTATGTCCTTGAACCCGTCAACACCAGCAATGCCGGATTCATGATTGCCACCCAAAACGACAACGAATTCTTCGTCATCGACAACCGTCAGCAGACGGGATGGGACGCCTACATCCCAGGCCACGGCATGATGATTGCGCGTGTCGAGTATGACGAAGAACAGTGGTGGTACAACACCATCAACTGCGACGCTTCGCACATGTACTATGAGTTGCTGCGCGCCGGCAACGGCAACGGATCAAGCGGCAGCGACCCCTACCCCGGCACACGCCGCGTCACCGCCGTCAACAACACTACCAGTCCCAGCCTCAAGACCTGGAGCGGCGCGGGCAATGACATGGGCATCGCTGGCATTACCGAGACTAACGGTGTCATCACCTTCAACGTGGTCAACGGCGACGGCAGCGACCCCGCACCCGCGCAATTCATCACCGTTGACCCCGCCACGCTGAGCATGAACACGCTCGTTGGACAACCTGTGACCAAGACCTTCACCGTCACCGGCACCAACCTCACGGGCAACCTCACGCTCTCGCTGTCGGGCGGCAATGGCGCCTTTAGCGTCAGCCCCACGACCATTACCGCCAACCAGGCCGCCAGCGGCAAGACCGTGACGGTGACCTACAATCCCCAGGCCTTCGGGACCAACAGTGCCACCATCACCATCAGCGGCGGCGGTGCCCAAGCCGTGACCGTTACCCTCAACGGCCAGGCCGACCTGGTAAAGTATGCTCCCGTGATGCTTCCCGCCGACGAGGACTACATCAGCCTGACTGGCTTCCGCGCCGACTGGACCGACCAGAGCCCCGCCGCCAGCGTGGCCAGCTACACCCTCGAGATCAACAAGAAGGGTTACACCAAGCCCGATGAGCCCACCCACGAGGTAAAGGAGATTGCCAGCGCCGACTTCAGCGGCACGACCAGCGTATCGGGCTCGAGCGGCCTGCCCAACGTGGTGGACAACTATGCCGACTACCTGCCCACCGACTGGACCGCCACAAGCGGCCTGTGGGCCTATGACGGCTACATCATCAGCGGTGACGATTGCTCCATCAGCACCCCGACGCTCGACCTCACGGGCTATGATGTGGTGACCGTTGAGTTCACCGCCATGAGCTACTATCCCAGCTACTACGGCGCCGCAAGTCTGGAAATCGCCACCAGCCTTGAGTCGACAGGCGGTTCGCTGGGCACCAGCGAATCGTGGGGCACCTACTACTGCGTGCTCAACTGCGCCCAGAACGACAAGGTGACCATCACGGGCACTGGCAGCTACTATGGCCTGCAATCCGTCAAGGTCTATGCCGGCGACAACACGGGCAACTACAGCATGATGCTCACTGCCCCGCGCCTCATGGTCAACGACCCGGGCGGCGAGGACTATCGCCTGATCACCGAAATCACCCCCGACAAGTTCTACAATGTCGCCAACCTCACCGCCGGCGGCACCTATGAATACAGGGTGAAGACCGTCTATGCCGACGGCACCGAGAGCGAGTGGAGCAACACCGAGGAGGTGACCCTGTTAGAGCCCGGCCACGGCTACGAGATTGGCGATGTCAACCACGACGGCGCCATTGACCCCGCTGATATCTCGGCACTGATTGACTATCTGCTGAACGGTTCGCAGGCTTGCGAGATTTGCGCCGATGTGAATGGCGACGGCGCCATTGACCCCGCTGACATCTCGGCACTGATTGACTATCTGTTGAACGGCCCCAGAGCCAGCATCAAGGCCAAGAAGAGCATTCCCATGTTCCTCATGTGCCGATAACCCGATGACCCCGCCTGCAGGCGGAGGTCCGGCATCCTGAACAGGAAGAGGTTGCATGCCGTGGCATGCAACCTCTTCCCCTTTTTTTTCTTGCTGGGCTGGACGGCGCTTAATCCTTGAGCGCTATTTCCACGATGGTGTCCACGCCTGTGGGCACCGACGGCAGTTGCACGGTGATGCCCTTGCCCGTGGCGGTGTAGCGCAGCGCAGCGCCCTTGAACATCTTCACACCCTTCACCCGCTTGCCGCTCAATGGCAGATACAGGGCATCGTCCTTGAGGTCAAGGATGTGCACCCACAGCGTGTTGCCGCGCTGGGTGGTCACGCCCCAGTCGTGGGGCGCGATGATGCCGGCGCACGTGCCGTAGATAGTCTCGCCACCCCAGCGCATCCACTCGCCCAGCTGATGCAGGCGATCGAGCGCCTCGTCGGGGAAGCGGCCGTCGGGGCGCGGTCCCACATTGATGAGCAGGTTGCCGCCCATGCCCGCGGCCTTGACCAGTGTGCGGATGATGTCGTCGCCGCTCTTGTACTTTTTGTCGGTGATGCGGTATCCCCACGCGTTGTTCATGGTCATGCAAGTCTCCAGCGGCAGCCGGCTGATGCCATTCTCGCCCGAATAGCCCGCCGTGTTCTCGCCCGGCACATCCTGCTCAAAAATCTGTATATCTTCGCCAGGGAAAGGTACCTCGTGGTGGTTATTGCCCACCAGGCACGACGGTTGCAGGCTGTGGATGAGGGCATACTGCTCGTCGAGTTGCCAGTCAAAGGGCACCGTGTCGGCATCGTGCTCCCACTTGCCGTCAAACCAGATAGCGCCAATGGGGCCGTAGTTGGTCAACAGCTCGGTCAACTGGTCGTTCATGAACTTGTAGTAGGTGCCCCAGTTGGTGGTTGAGGGGTCGTGCGGCATGTCCTTGGCATGGCGGCTCAAGGGGTAGTCCAGGCGATGCCAGTCCAGGTGCGAGTAGTAGAAATGCAGCGCTATACCGTGGCGCTGGCAGGCGTCGGCGAGTTCCTTGAGCACATCGCGCTTGAAGGGGGTGGCGTCGATGATGTCATAGTCGGTGACGGCGCTGTTGAACATCGAGAAACCATCGTGGTGGCGCGAGGTGATGGTGATGTAGCGCGCGCCCGCGTCCTTGACGGCGCGCACCCACTCATCGGCGTCGAAGCGCGACGGATAGAATCCGGCGGGCAACTGTGCATACTCATCGCGGTTGAGGCGCTTGTTGTACATCACCCACTCGCCGTCGGCAAGCATCGAGTAAATGCCCCAATGAATAAACACGCCCAGTTTGTTGTCCTGGAACTGCTCGCGCGCACGCAGGTTTTCGGCGCTGGGCTCGTAGCCCGCACTCTGCCCAAGCATCACGGCGCCGCACATCGCAGCCGCCGCAAGGGCCAACAGTTTTCTTGTCATGGTCATATCATTGATTGGTTTTAGGGTTTATTTTCGGTTGATTGCCGACGGCAAAGATAACAAATAATCACTGAATAGTTGCAACTTCCTTGCAACAGGTGCAAAAATTCTATAAAATTTCATAATTCACTTGTTATGCTAATAAATAATTTATAGGTTTGCGGCAATGAAGCCCTTCACCCGTTTCATTACTTAATAAACCTCGCTAATTGCTTTTTATTAACAATAAATCTTAAAATCTACACACGATGAAGAAGACCTTTTTTGTAATCTTTGTATTAATGATGCTTTGCTCCTGCT
Organism: uncultured Prevotellaceae bacterium; assembly: GCA_937898675.1. GTDB lineage: Bacteria > Bacteroidota > Bacteroidia > Bacteroidales > Muribaculaceae > Sodaliphilus. The sequence continues at coordinate 37,900 of CALEJB010000023.1, read as the reverse complement.
CTGGCGATGATGAGCACTTTTGGAAAGAATATTTCCAGAATTTATTATACGAAAACTGTACCGATGGCACTTATGAAGGCATTATCCGCTGGAATAACCCAAAGGACAAAATTGGCTTATGGTGTGAAGTCACCATTTTACCTGATGATGCCGAACCACTTTACTCGCCAGACCTTGGTGGTTATGTGTACATTAACCGCAACCTCTTTCCAAATCGAAACATTGCTTCTGGAACTGCTATTCGATTCCAGGTTATTGATTACAGTGCTTTCAGAAACCTCCCTGAAACATTTCCTTACAATTATCTCCTTCCACAAAATCGCTGTTACTGGATTGCAAACATTAAACTACTAAACGACAATTCGTTATGAGATTTTTTGTCAATCTTTGCCTGTTTTTGGTGGCTATCTATTTCTGCTCAAAATGGATATTGGTATCACTCCGAATGGATAGAACTAAAACCCGTTGACAGTGTGCTGAACCAAGACAACGGGAACCTTGTTTCAATTGACGAAACAAACGAGCCAATGATTAATTCTGCATACGAAATAATTAATAAAGAGAAATTGTGTTCTTCATACAAGGTTAACCTTAGGGTTACCCCAAAGGGTGACACAACAGTTGTACTACCAAGAATCTTTGCCAAAATAGATGAAGATTGCGTAGCACAGCAAATATGCAAAACTTACAAAGACAAATTGCAATTGGACTCCTGTACTTCATGCGGTATATATAAGTTCAATTGCAATGCCCATTGTGACAACGATGTACTTCGGATGGTTGACATAATTGCAAAAATGGCTGGCGTTGAGTGGTGTGAGCCAAATTTGATGGTTCATATCAGATTTAACAACACCCTGTATCCTCAGCAGTATTATTTGAAAAACACAGGGCAGAATGGAGGCAGCCCTGGAGTTGACATCAATGTTGAGTCTGCATGGCAGACTGTCAATGGCAGTCCCCGTATCACCGTGGCAGTTATTGATGCCGGTGTTGATACGACACATGAAGATTTAGCACCAAATGTTTTAACGGGATATACTGTGGGAGTTCCCAGTGGAAATGGAATGCCCATTTGGGGAGATGTTCTAAATGATGTTAGCCATGGTACCGCATGTGCCGGAATAATTGGTGCTATTGATAATGACATCGGCATTCGTGGTGTTGCAAGCGGCGTGAAAATTTTACCTGTTAATACTGGTGTTGGTGAAATTGATGATGAAGATATTGAAGAGGCAATTAACTGGGCCTCACCACGAGCAGACATTTTAAGTTGCTCATGGATCCTTTCTATCCCAAATAGTATAGTTGAAAACGCCATCAATTATGCTTGCACACACGGAAGGGGTGGAAAGGGCTGTGTCGTTGTATTTTCTTCCGGTAACGACCCTGTTGGCCGCCTCATCACATTCCCAGCAGACATAGCAAATGTTATTACCGTAGGTGCGGTAAATAAAAATGGCATCGTATGGATCTACAGTTGTCGAGGAGATAGTTTGGATCTTGTTGCTCCCAGCGGTAATATGGGCAATGGTAATGGTAATGGTGATGTTGTATCTACTGATATAAGTGGAATTAATGGATATTCGACAGGTAACTATTGTGATAACTTTGGTGGCACGTCAGCTGCTGCTGCTCAAGTCGCAGGAGTTGCGGCACTGATGCTATCTACTAATCCAACTCTTACCCAGCATCGTGTTCGCGAAATCCTAAGAGAAACCGCAATTGACTTGGGTGTCGAGCACTGGGATCATGCTTATGGATATGGTCTCGTCAATGCTTGAGCGGCCGTGAACAAAGCTAAAAAAGAGTTGCCAACATTCTCAACAAGAAAATCATTTAACGGCGAGAATGAGATGACTATCACAGTTTCAGCAGCAGGCAATAGTTTCTCGAACTATTTCACTACAGAATGGACTTTGTTGGCTGGCAATATGAACATTTCGGCCACAGGTACAGATTATTGCACTTTAACAAAATCAACAAGTGGACGTCCTACTGGTTCAATTTTGTTGAAAGTTAAATTAGACAATCAAGTGATTTATTCGACAGTTCTTGGGCTAAATGTTTCAGATGCTGCCACATACAGGCAAAATGCATGCACTTTCTATGGCGTGGGGCATCCTGCAATTCCAATAACAACCATCAATTCTGGCGGTCAGGCTCATGTTCATCAAGGGTGTCGTGTATATCTCTATAATGAAGTTTTTGGACTTTATCAGCACTATGGAAACATTTCACATTCTGGTGTTACTCCTGATGACTGGTATGTGGGCATTGACAATGTTCAATTCACACTGCCCTTGGGCTCCGGAGGCATTCCGTTTGGCGTTCAAGTCAGGGACGATAACGGAACATTAAAATACCAGTATATCTTTTTCTCATATTCTGGTAACGGCAATAGTAGCTTGAGCGTAAGTTCCATTTCTTCATCCGAATACGAAATTTGCCTAAACAAAGAAAGCGAGAATGAGCATCTCATCTCAAAATCAAGCGTTGAAGCCTTGAACGAGTATAGAAAACCGGAACAAACCTGGAAACTCGAGATATACAACACATGGGATGCTTCAAAAGAATATGAACAAGAAATCAAAGGCGAGAAAGCAATTATCAACACAAGCGGTTGGCGTGCCGGAACATACGCCATTCGCGCAATTCATGGTGACCAAATATATACCGATAAATTATTGGTTAAATGATTAGAGTCAGACAAGAAACCCTAACGTCGCTTAACCAAGCCGAGCGCAATCTTCATAAATGGGGCTGCGCTCGGCTGTTTTTTATGGAATAACGCCGTAAATCCTTTGGCTCGTCATTTGCGGTTGCGGCGGCGGAGTTTGACCGACGCCCAGACGATGAGCAGCAAGGCGGCGATGAGCGTGCCGGCGGCGATGCCCCCAATCCAGGGCATCATCGCCTTCAAGTCGCTGAACACGGGCGAGATGTAGTTGCGCAGCAACGGCGCGATGAGGCGGCGCTGCCGGGGCAAGGGGTCATCGACGACCTGGATGGTGTCGCCCAGCACCATCGTGCGCCGCGACGCGGCATCGTAGGCAGGCCAGTGATGCGACGGCGTGCTGGGGTTGCCCGTGGCGGCAAAGTTCACCCACATCTGGCGCACCTCGCGGCCCAAAGCGGCATTGAGGGCGCTGTCGCTGGTGTTGTTGAGCACATTGGGCATCTCGCAAGCGTGGCAGGCGCCCTTGAGCGTGTCGCTGCCGGCCTTGGTCCAATAATACATATAGGTCTTGCCACCGCTTGCCGCATGGCGCTGGGCCTGCTCGATGGCAGGGCCGCGGAAGATGAGGTCGTTGAAAAACTCGGCTATGCGCCACACGCGTTTGCCCTGCACCGCATCAAGGAACTGGGCGGCTGCCGCACGCTGGGCATCGTCGAGCGACATGCCAATGTAGCGGTACCACAACTCGACACCCGCGCGAAATCCCGTCTTGCCGCCCATGTCGTCAATCCACAGGCGCACCTCGTCGGCGGTGGTGCCAATCAGCAGGTCGGTTGTGGCGGTAAAGCCGTCAAAACGGGCGTAGGGGCTGGCGGGAATGAGCAGGCTGTCGCGCATGGGGAAACGGGCAAACTCGCCTACCTTGTCGTTGAGGGCAATGAGGTCTGAATCGCTCAGGGCAACGAGTTCGCCGACGGTCTTGGCACCCGTCTCGTCAAGCACGCGCTTGGTCAGTCGCTGGCAGTCGTCGCGGCTGCTGGTGAGCGCCAGCGAGCCGCTCATGGCAATGACACGGCGGAACAGGCCCTGGGCCTCGTCGATGCTCATCAGGATGGACACGCTGCCGCCGCCCGCACTCTGGCCAAAGACAGTGACATTACCGGGGTCGCCGCCAAAGGCTGCGATGTTGCGCTTAATCCACCGCAGCGCCTCCACCTGGTCCAAAATGCCCAGGTTGCCGCTGCGGGCATAGCGCTGGCCGTCGGGCAAGGACGACAGGTCAAGAAAACCGAGGATGCCCAGGCGGTAATTGACCGAGACAAAGATTACCTCGGGGTGCTCCTTCACCAGACTGGCGCCCCAACTGCCGGGCGCGACGGTGCCGCCCGAGTTATAGGAACCGCCGTGAAACCACACCATGACGGGACGGCGGGCGGAGCGCATACCAGCGGCGGCGGTCCACACGTTCAGGGTAAGGCAATCCTCGCCCATGCGGTAGTGGGAGGCACTGTTGTAGGGCGACTTGCGCTGGATGGCGGAGTGGCCAAAGTAATAGGCCTCGCGCACGAGATGGCTATCGGGCTCGGGACGCGGCTCGCACCAGCGCAGGGGACCAACAGGCTGCACGGCATAGGGGATGCCGCGAAAGACCATCAGGCTGTCCTCCATCTGCCCCACGAACACACCATTGGCGGCATCGACAGCCAGTTGCCCGTCATAGTCGCCCTCGATGACCTTGTTCTCGCCGATGAGAGCCTGCATGCGCTTCACCAAAGCCTGGGCCTGGGGCGACGGCGCTTGGTCATGGCTGCCGCAAGCCATCACCGCCAAAGCAACGACAATCAGCACCGTTATGGCTATTCCAAACAACTTCATGCCACTCATTCAAAGGCGCTTACATGGAAGAATACACCATCATGATGACCGCGCTAACGGGAATCGTGCCCGTCCATCGGAACAAGATATCGCTCGTGTAGGTGGAGTTGCCGCGGTACACCTTGTTGTCGCGAATCGTCAACAAAATATCGCTCGTGTAGGTGCTGTTGCCTTGATACACATGGCCGTTCTGCCATGTGAGCACAATATCGCTCGAGTAGCCCGACGGCGAGTCATAGAGATGCCTGCCGTCGAACATCGCCACAAAGTCGGACGAGTAGGTCGAGTTGCCCAGATAAATCTTGCCCGTATTGGCAAAAGTGTAGAGGATATCGCTCGAGTAGGTCGAGTTGCCTCGATACACATGACCGTTCTCGTAGGTGTACATGATGTCGCTGGAGTAGGTCGAGTTGCCATAGTACAGGTGGGCGGCCGAGACATTGAAGGCCAGCAGGAGCAATGTGAACAGCGTGACGATATGTTTCATAGTCAGGGAGTCAAGGATTAGGCTTGACTCGTGCAAAATTAATAGATATTTCCCAAAAACAGAGCAAGCATAGAGGAAAATTTTTGTAACTTTGCACCCTAAATACAAACAAATCAAAGAATACAAAAATGGGATTGTTCAAGAAAATATTCTCGCGTGAGAAGAAGGAGACCCTGGACAAGGGCCTGGAAAAGACCAAGCAGGGCGTGTTTGAGAAAATCAAGCATGCCGTGGCCGGCAAATCGACCGTCGATGACGATGTGCTCGACAACCTGGAGGAGGTGTTTGTCACCAGCGACGTGGGCGTTGACACCACCGTCAAAATCATCGACCGCCTGCAGGAGCGCGTGGCACGCGACAAGTATGTAGGCACCGCCGAACTCAACGAACTGCTGTGCGACGAAATCTCGCAGATGCTCGCCGACAACAACAATGCCGAACTCGAGGACTTCACCGTGCCCGCCGACAGCAAGCCCTATGTCATCATGGTCGTGGGCGTGAACGGCGTTGGCAAGACCACCACCATCGGCAAACTCGCCTACCAGTTCAAGCAGGCGGGCAACAAGGTGGTGCTGGGCGCCGCCGACACCTACCGCGCCGCCGCCGATGAGCAGCTCGAAATTTGGGGCAACCGCGTGGGCGTCCCCGTCATCAAGCACAAGATGGGCACCGACCCCGCCGCCGTGGCCTTTGACGCGGTGCAGAGCGCCAAGGCGCAGGGCGCCGACGTGGTCATCATCGACACCGCCGGCCGCCTGCACAACAATGTGGGCCTGATGAACCAGTTGACCAAAATCAAGAACACGATGCGCAAGGTGCTGCCCGACGCACCGCAGGAGGTGCTGCTCGTGCTCGACGGCTCCACGGGGCAGAACGCCTTTGAGCAGGCCAAGCAGTTCAGCGCCGCCACCGAGGTCAACGCCCTCGCCATCACCAAACTCGACGGCACCGCCAAGGGCGGCGTAGTCATCGGCGTGAGCGACCAGTTCCAGATTCCCGTCAAATACATCGGCCTGGGCGAGCAGATGACCGACCTGCAGATTTTCGACAAACGCGAGTTTGTGAAGTCGCTGTTCGGCGTCAAGGAGAACGGCTGATGCCACCGTTGACATGAGGAAAAACAAGATAGACATCGTCTCGCTGGGCTGTTCCAAGAACCTTGTGGACAGCGAGCGGCTCATGCGCCAGTTGCAGGCCGCGGGCTACTCCATGGCGCACAACCCCGCGCGCATCGACGCCGAGACCGTCGTGGTCAACACCTGCGGTTTCATTGCCGACGCCCAACAGGAGTCCATCGACACCATCCTGCAACTGGGCGAGGCCAAGCGGCAGGGCAAAATACGCAACCTCTATGTCATGGGGTGCCTCGCCGAGCGATTCCGTGCCGAGCTGGCGCAGGAACTGCCCGAGGTGGACCACCTGTACGGCAAATTTGACTGGAAGAACATGCTTGCCGACCTGGGCCACGCCTATCGCGACGACCTTGCGAGCGAGCGCATCCTCACCACCCCGCCCCACTACTGCTACCTCAAGATATCGGAGGGCTGTAACCGCTATTGCGCCTTCTGCGCCATCCCGCTCATCACGGGACGGCACACCTCGGTGCCCATGGACAGACTGCTCGACGAGGTGCGGTGCCTTGCGGCGCAGGGCGTCAAGGAATTCAACGTCATCGCCCAGGACCTGTCGTCCTACGGGCTCGACCTTGACAGCCGCCAGCAGCTGCCCGAACTCATCGACCGCATGGCCCAAATCGAGGGCGTGGAGTGGATTCGCCTGCACTATGCCTACCCCGCCCAATTCCCCATGGACATCCTGCCCGTGATGGCGCGCCACAGCAACGTGTGCAGTTACATGGACATCGCCTTGCAGCACATCAGCGACAAGGTGCTGGCGGGCATGCGCCGCCACATCACCCGCCAGGAGACGCTCGACCTGCTGGAGCGCATGCGCCGCGAGGTGCCGGGCATCCACATCCGCACCACGCTCATGGTGGGATTTCCCGGCGAGGGCGAGCAGGAGTTTGAAGAACTGATGCAGTTCGTGCGCGAGGCACGCTTTGAGCGCATGGGCGCGTTTGCCTACAGCGAGGAAGCGGGCACATGGGGCGCCGAGCACCTGGCCGACGACATCCCCGAGGAGGTCAAGCAAGACCGCCTGCAGCGGCTCATGGAACTGCAGGAGGACATCTCGATGGACATCCAGCAGGGCAAGGTGGGCCAGACGCTGCGCGTGATGGTGGACCGCGAGGAGGAGGACTACTACATCGGGCGCACCCAGTGGGACAGTCCCGAGGTGGACCCCGAGGTGCTCATCGCCAAGGACACCCCCCTCGTCCCCGGCGAGTTCGCCCAAGTGCGCATCACCCAGGCGCTGCCCTTTGAACTGATAGGAACTTGTAATCTGGCATAACTGACTGATTACCAAAAACAGGCTTATCTGCAATCGTTTGCACATTTTTTGCGTCAAATTTCGGTTTTTCAATGAATTGCGCGCTTTATAATATGTGTACCTTTGGGCCGGAATCAGATTGAAGTGTTGATTTACAACAGTGGTTATCATCATACAAAGACTTATAACTGTATTATTAATAACTATTTATTTTCATTGATTTTTATGAAAAAGTTAACTCTTATCGCATTAGTAATGATGGCATTGATTGGCATCAACGCCAACGCAGCCGTCTATCTCGTGGGCAACGAGCCCCTCGGTAATGGTTGGGTCACCAACAGCGGCGTGGAAATGACCGACAATGGTGACGGCATCTACACCTACACCACCGCCATCAGCGGTTCCGTATGGTTCTGTTTTGCCGACGGTCTGGTAACCGATGCCAGCGACTGGAACGGCTTCAACCAGTACCGCATCGCTCCCGTGAGCGGCGACGTTACCGTTGAGGCCGGTCAAACCGTAGCCGCTACCCGCGGCGGCGGTTCCTACAAGTTTACAGGCACTGGCAATGAGTACACCATCACCTTTGACATGAACACGTTCCAGTTCACGATTGAAGGCTATGTGGCACCCATCACCCTCGATTGCTACACGGTTGCCGGCACTCCCGCCAGCATCTTCGGCACCGAGTGGGCTCCTGGCAACACCGACAACGACATGGTGCTGGGCGACGACGGCATCTACACCCTCACCAAGACTGGCATCACGCTGTATGCCGGCACCACCATCTCGTTCAAGGTTACCTCCAACCACAGCTGGGACTATGCATGGCCCGAGAGCAACTACGGCTACTACATCGAGGAGAGCGGCACCTATGACATCGTCTTCACCTTCAATCCCGAGAACACCACGGTAGGCATCACAGTCACCAAGCAGGGTGATTCTCCCGTGATTGAGGACACCTACACCGTAGCCGGCGCTCCCGCTGCCGTATTCGGCAACGAGTGGGATCCCAACGACACCAACAACGACATGGTTAAGGGCGACGACGGCATCTACACCCTCACCAAGAGCGGCATCGAGCTCACCAGCGCCGACGACATCGAGTTCAAGGTGGTTGCCAACCGCAACTGGAGCACTTGCTGGCCCATCGACAACTGGTACTATGACGTGACCGCAGACGGTACCTATGACATCGTCTTCACCTTCAACCCCGAGACCACCGAGATTGGCTTCTCGGCCACCCTCACCAGCACCCCCGAGCCCGAGCACTACACCGGTGACATCTACATCCTGGGCGAGGTCAGCGAGGTTGCCGGCTGGTATCCCAACCAGGGCGTGAAGATGACCCGTGACGAGGAGAACAACGTTTACACTGCTGAGATTTACACCGAGGGCCAGAACGACGGCTACAGCTACTTCAGCTTCTCGAAGATTCTCGCTTCGAGCGAGACCGCTTGGGAAGAGCTCGCAGGCCAGCGCATCGGTGCCGATGCCGACGGCGACTTTGAGGTTGTCCTGAACACCCCGATGAGCCTGAGGAACGGCGAGGCCGCCTTCAAGATTCCCGCAGGCATCTGGGACCTCGAGCTGAGTGTTGACAACATGACACTGACTGTTTATGAGGTGCTTCCCACTGTTGTCCGCGGCGATGTGAACGGCGACGAGAGCATTGACCCCGCCGATATCAGCGCCCTCATCGACTACCTGCTCAACGGCAGCGCAGTTGTTGAGGCCAACGCCGACTGCGACCAGAACGGCGACATCGACCCCGGCGACATCAGCGCCCTCATCGACTATCTGCTCAACGACAACTGGCCCATGTAATCCATCATTGAGCCAACAAGCATAATCCAGGGGGTTCGCACAGCCATGCGGCCCCCCTGCTTTTTTTATTTTGCAACGACAGATTATCAAAAAAAAGTTTCAAAATCGGGAAAATATTGATTATTCGTTGTACTTTTGCAACCGAACCCGTTAATGGCATTATCATGAGATCAAGGTTTAGAATATGGGCATTGTGCGCGATAATGGCGATGCTGGCCACTGCCAGCATTGCATTATGCCAACATGATGTGCCATGCGGCCACGACACCATGAAGCGCGGGCTGGTGGCGCCTAACGATAATTCCACACCATTGCCCTACGATGCCAGCCAGGTGCTGAGCGCACCCAGCCAGAGTCCGGCAATAGTGCCGTCACAAGGCGCCCGCCAAGTGACGCCCGCCAAGCATCGCGTGTCACTGATGCGCGCCAGCATCCTGCGCCGTTCGGCTAACCGCCTGATGGACAACATCTATGCCCCCTTGGCAACTGCCGGGCAATTTGTTGTCGAACGATTGACTTCACCATTGCGTGAAACGAGAGCCGCTGACTTTTATGTCATCACTCTCTGCCGACTATTGTGTTAGATAACAGACACTTCTGATTCTTCATCACTTTTTTCTTTCAAGCCCGTGCTCCAGGCACGGCAAGTTTGTCGCATGGCTATCGGCCAACCGGCACAATTCAATATATCTAACACATTTAATATAATACTATCATGGCTAATTACAATAAATTACAGATGGCTCAGGCCCTCAATGACAATAGTGTCCTGACTGTTAAATCCTCACTTTTCGGCCTCAAGAAGCGGCTGGTCTATATCCCAACAGGCTCGCCTGTCAATGTGGTCAAAAACAACTATCATACCGAAGCGCTTGCCCCACTGCAACGCATTATCGAAAGCGGTGCCAAAGACCTTGCGGCTGCCGTCAAGGCCTTTAAGCACCAGGCCCAGCCCATCGGCAATGTCCAGCTGGATGTTTGCCTGTCCCAAGACAACAACTTCGTGGCGCTGCAGCTGCACCAGTTTGGCGAGGAATATGCCTATCACCCCGTGACCGCCCCCGCCTTTTTTGAAGGAGAGCAGGCACAACTGGTCGCCAAGATTCTGTAACCATGCCCAATCCACTCAACGCGAGAGTGATATAGACACCTGAAATAAAGGACTGACTCCACGAGCCAGTCCTTTATTTTTGGATTTTATGAAGAAATATTACTTTACAAACACCTTGCGCACGCTGCCATTGCTGTACTTCACGATGTTGACACCCATGTTTTTGGGCGGAAAACTTCCTTATTTTCCCACTTTTACGAGAGCAACAACATCGCGGAATGGCAGTGGGGATGGATTCAGTGCAGGCGGATGTGGCGGGGGCACTACTTCACCTCATAGTCCACGCAGGCGCGGGACTGCTTGGCGTCCTTGATGATGGCGGCAGCGGCCACGTGGGCGGGATGCTTGGCATAGACGGCCACGTCGGCCATGGTGGGGACGATGGCGGTGAGGACGATGTCCCAGTCCTCGGCGGGGTTCTCGTTGAGGGATGTCTCAATGCTCTGGAGCACGTCGATCTGTACGGGCAGTGCGTCGAGGGCGTCCTTGAAGCGCAGGGCGACCTCGCGGCGGGCCTCGCCGCTGCCCTGCAGTTTGAACATTACGATGTGTTTGACCATAGTTTTTCTCTTGTTGCTTGTTATAGCAAAAGCACCGGCCATGTGGAGGGGACCGGTGCTTTCATTCAATATAGATGTTGTTTTATTACTCAGCCTTGGGAGCCTCCTCGGCGGGAGCATCGGCCTCGGGCTCCTCACCGTTCTCGGCGGCGGCAGCGGCAGCGAGGGCAGCCTGGTGGGCAGCCTCCTCGGCCTTGCGGGCAGCGCGCTCGGCAGCGAGTTCCTCGGCGTTCTCGGCGATTACCTCAAAGGGAATCTCGACGGCAACTTCCTTGTGCAGGCGAACGATGCCGATGTACTTGCCGACGGTCTTGACAGCCTGTGCAACGCTGACGATCTTGCGGTCAACATTGTGGCCTGCGGCGAGCAGAGCCTCGTGGATCTGCTGTGCGCCAACACTGCCGTAGATGGTGCCCGTGGGGCTGACCTTTACGGGGATGGTGAGGCTAACGCCGTCAAATGCCTTGGCAGCCTCCTCGGCGTCGGCCTTGACCTTGGCAATCTTGTGAGCCTGCTGGCGCAGGTTCTCGGCATGCACCTTGAGTGCGCTGGGGGTAGCCAGGATGGCCTTGCCGGTGGGGATGAGGTAGTTGCGGCCGTAGCCGTTCTTCACTTCCACAACGTCGTTCTTGAAACCAAGATTGACGATATCTTCTTTCAAAATAATCTTCATAATTGTTTCCTCCTTTGTGTAATCGTGTTGTTTATTTCATCAAGTCGGTCACATAGGGCAGCAATGCCAGATGACGGGCACGCTTCACAGCCTTGGCCACGCGGCGCTGGAACTTCAGCGAAGTGCCGGTGATGCGGCGGGGCAGGATCTTGCCTTGCTCGTTGAGGAACTTCTTGAGGAACTCGGGGTCCTTATAGTCAATGTACTTGATACCGCTGCGTTTGAAACGGCAGTATTTCTTCTTGCGATTGTCAACCGACAGGGGAGTCAGGTAACGGATTTCGCCCTGGTTGTTGGGACGTACTTGTTCTTGTGCCATAGTTTTTACCTCCTAATTAAAGTTTTACTCTTTGGTTTCTTCATTAGCCTCGGGTGCGGGAGCCTCGGTTGCGGGAGCGGCAGCCTCGGCGGCAGCGCGCTCTTCCTGCTTAGCCTTGCGGACGGCGCGACGCTTGATGGCGTACTCGGCAGCAAACTTGTTGAGGTGGAACGTGAGGAAGCGAATCACCTTCTCGTCGCGACGGAAAGCGGTTTCCAGCTTGTTCACCAGGGTGGGCTCACCTTCAAACTCAATGAGGGTGTAAAAACCAGTGTTCTTGTTCTCGATGGGATAAGCGAGCTTGCGCAGACCCCAGTTCTCTTCGTTCTCGATGACACCGTTGTCGTCGGTAATCACCTTCTTGAACTTTTCTACCGCTTCCTTCATCTGATCATCAGACAAAACGGGAGTTAAAATGAAAACGGTTTCGTACTTGTTCATAAATCGTTTAAAATAAGTTAATTAATAAATGTTTGCTCAAAAAGCGGTGCAAAGTTACGAATAATCCATGAAACGACAAGGGATTATCGCGACTTTTTTCTTATATAATGTGATTTGTGCGCTGGCGGGGGGCCGCTCAGTTGCCCAGGGCGGTGTTGATGACGCGGATGTACTCGGCCTGGGGATAGAGGCCGACTACAGACTTGGGCTCGCCCTGGAGGGGGCAAATGAGCAGGAACGGAATGCTGCGGATCTGGAACACGTCGGCGATGTCGCTGTTCTTGTCCACATTGATGCGGTAAAAGTCCACCGCGCCGTTGTAGTGCTGGGCAATCTGCCGCAAGATGGGCTCAAGGCGCTTGCACGGCTGGCACCAGTCGGCATAGAAGTCCACCACCACGGGGCGCGGGTTGACCATCTTCCAGTCGCGGGCGCTGTAGTCGGCGACGATGGCCTTGAACTGCTCCTGCGTCATGTTGCGGACGGTGTAGATGGTATCGGCGTCGCTGGCGGACTGCACTGCGGCCATCATGTCGCGCCCTCCCTGCTCGGCCGAGCCGTAGGGGTTGTAATCTTGGGCCGACGCTACCGTCGCGCCCATTGCGAGCGCTAACAGACAAATAATCAATCTAAAAACTTTCATGTCAAATTAGGGTTTACTGATGGCTGGGACGCAGCAAGTCGTTCACGGTCTTGACAGGATTGAAGGTGTCGATGGGCACCTCGACAAACACGGTGTTCCAGTCGCTCATCGAACCATTCCACAGACCAGGCAACTCAAGCGCCTTGATATCCACGCCATCCTTGCTCTTAACGCTGATAAAGCCCGTCTCGGGGTCCACAAACTTGCGCAGGTCAAACTTGATGCCCTTGTAGTCCTTGATGTAGCACACCAGGTCCACGGGATTGAAGTGGGTTCCGCCCTTCATCATCTCGACGGCGGCGGGGTCGTCGGGATTGATTTGGGCCGATTCCAGAATTTGGGGCGATGAACTGCCGTCGGCATTGCAGGCCAGGTAGGGGCCGCCGCCGGGCTCGCCCTCGTTGGGCACCACGCCGCACACGCGGATGGGGCGGTTGAACTTGTCGCGCAGCCATGCGGCCAGGGCGGCATCGTCCATCGCCGGCGCGGCGGCATCGGCGATGCACAGCGTCTCCTGGGCATAGTGCAGCATGGCGTGCAGTTGGGCCGTCTTGACCTCGGGCTGGTCAAGTTTCTCAAGATAACGCTTCAACTGGCGCTGAATGGTAACAAGGTAGCCGCCAATGACCTTCTTGTAGCGGGTGGTGGCGCTGCGCAGGCGCAGGGGCACCACATTATCAACGTTCTTGATGAACACCACATCGGCATCGCGCTCGTTGAGGTTTTCGAGCAACGCTCCGTGGCCTGCGGGGCGGAACAGCAGATTGCCGCTGCCGTCGCGGTAGGGGGTGTTGTCCATGTTGACGGCGATGGTGTCGGTCGAGGCCTTCTGCTCGCTCAGCGTGATGTCATAGGTCACGCCCCACACCTTCTCCATCAGGGGCGCCTTGGCGCGGATGAGGCGTTCAAAGGCGTCGCGGTGCTCGGGCGATACCGTGAAGTGAATGCGCACGCGGCGGTTGCGGTCGGCAGCATACTGCGCGCCCTCCTCGAGGTGCTCCTCGAGCGGCGTGTGGACCGAGCCCACAGCGGCGCGGTGGAAACGCAGCAGCGCCTTGGGCAAGGCGCCATAATTCATCCCGTCGGGCAACAGCAAGGCCCTGACGACGTCGCCATAGCGGCCTGCTCCCACAAGTTCGGTAACATTGTGCTTATACAGGTTCAAGCAAGCCTTGTTGAGTTGTGGATAAAAGGCAAACTGGGAGATGCCGGCAAAAAACTGCTGTTCGAAGTCAGTCTCGGGAGCCGTCTTGCCCTCGTTAATGAAAGCGAACAGATTCTTGAACATGCGGCTTGCGGCGCCCGAGGCAGGCTGGAACTTCTCGATGCTGGCGCCTCCCGCCTGAAACTCCTTCCACGTCTTGATGCACTGGGCCTGCTGCTTGGCGTCAAGCACAGTGATGCCGCGCCCCACAGTGGCCGCAGCGTCAAGTTTGAGCCACGGGAAGCCCGTCTCGAAGCGCTTGAGCTGTGCGGCGATAGCGTCTTGGGCGATGCCTTTGCCAGCAATGATTAGTTTGTCGTTCTCGGTTAACATATCGATATCTATTTTTTATGGTTCGTCGGTTGCCACGTGAGCCTGCGGCGCGGCCTTGTTATTTTTCCCCAAAATTAGTTTTTTTGGCGGGGATATGCAAACATTTGGCGAAAATTCATTAAATTTGCAAAAAATCCGCCTCGACGGGCGGCGCTTGCGCCACCTGGCAGCTGATTCCCATCAGGCGCAGCACAAAAGACAACGACTTGACGATGACACAGGAATACTTCACGGCCGAAGAACGCACTCTGGTGCTGCAGCTTGTCAAAGACTTGACGAGCAAGCTGGGCAAACTGGTGACACGCGACGACATCAACCGCGTGGACCGGCTTATCCGCGACGGCGTTGCCACTGGCAGCGTGTTCCAGCGTGACCAGTATGGCATCAACCCCGTCATCAGGCACCTGCGCACGGCCGTCACCCTGTGCGACAGCATAGCGCCCGACCGCAACATGGTCATCGCCGCGCTCACTTACAACCTGTGCCGCGGCGAGTACATCGGCATTGAGCACATCAAGGAAACCTTTGGCGACGACATCGCCCGCATGGTGCACGGCCTGCTGCATGTCGCCGAACTGTACAAGAAACAGGCCTCGGTCGAGGACGAGAACTTCCACAAGCTGCTGATGTCGTTTGCCGAGGACGTGCGCGTCATCCTCATCATGATTGCAGACCGCCTGGCCCTGATGCGCGCCATCGCCAACCACCCCAACGAAAAGTTCATCTACAACCTGGCGTCGGACTCGCGCTTCCTGTATGCGCAACTTGCCCACAAACTGGGCTTGTATGCCATCAAGACGGAACTCGAGGACCTCTCGCTCATGTATCTGGAACCCAGGGAATACATCAAGGTTTCCAACTTCCTGCGGGAGACGAGCAAGGAGCGTGACAAGTACATCGAGGAATTTACCAAGCCCATCGAGGAGGCGCTCAAGAAGTCGGGGATGAAATATGAAATCAAGGGGCGCACCAAGAGCATCAACAGCATCTGGAACAAGACGCAGACCAAGGGCGTTGAGCTCAACGACATCTACGACCTATTCGCCATACGCATCATCCTGGACTCCAAACCCCAGGACGAGAAAAAGGACTGCTGGGTGGTCTTCTCCATCGTCACCAACATCTACACCGCCAACACGTCACGCCTCAGGGACTGGGTCACCATCCCCAAGAGCAACGGATATGAGTCGCTGCACATCACTGTGAACGGCCCGGGCCACAACTGGGTGGAAGTGCAAATACGCACCACGCGCATGGACGACGTGGCCGAGCACGGACTGGCGGCGCACTGGCGCTACAAGGGCGTGAAGAGCGAGGGCGACATGGACCAGTGGATGAACAACGTGCGCGAAATCCTTGAATCGGACAGCAAGCAAGGGCTGGCGGGCCTGACGCACAACAACGACACGAGCATCTACAGCGACGAGGTGTTTGTTTTCACCCCCAAGGGCGACCTCATGCGCCTGCCCCAGGGCGCCACCATCCTGGACTTTGCCTTCCACATCCACTCCCGCGTGGGCAGCGCCTGCATTGGCGGCAAGGTGGACGGCAAGAACCAAAAAATCAACTACCGCCTCAAGAGCGGCGACACCGTCGAGGTCATCACCAGCAGCACACAGACGCCGCGCCTCGACTGGCTCAACTTTGTCGTCACCGCCAAGGCCCGCAACAAAATCAAGATTGCCGTCAACGAGAGGCGCGCCCAGCAAACGCTGCTGGCGCGCGAGGCGCTGCAACGACGCTTCAAGAACCGCAAAATCGAGGTGGAAGACGCCCTGCTGGCGCGCGTGATGAAAAAGTTGGGCTATAAGACCACAGGCGACTTCTATGCCGCCATCCACGACGAGTTCATCGATGTAAACACTGTGGTCGAGCAATATGAAGAACTTGCCGCCAAGGCCCGCGAGACAGTCGTCAAGGCCGCTGCCGAGGACTTTGTGCTGCAGCAAAGCGACGCCCCCGAGAGCAAACTCGGCGACGACATCCTCACCATCGGCGAGGGCGTCAAGGGCGTGAACTACCAGCTGGCGCGCTGCTGCAACCCCATCCACGGCGACCGCATCGAGGGCTTTGTCGCCGGCGACGGCGCCATCAAAATCCACCGCGCCGACTGCAAAAACCTGCTCCACCTCAAGCAGCGCTACCCCTACCGCATCATCGACACGCGCTGGACGGGCAAGGCGGGCAGCCAGTTTATCGCATCGCTCAAGGTGCTCGGCCAGGACGACATCGGCATCGTGTCATCCATCACATCGGTCATCAACAAGACCGAGGACTGCCTGCTGCGCGGCATCTCCATCCAGAGCCGTGACGGCCTGTTTGACGGCTACCTCACCGTGAGCGTCAGCGACATCGCCCTGCTTGACGGCCTCATCAAAAAAATCCTCAACGTCAAGGGCGTCAAGCAGGTGACGAGGATATAAGTCCCGCCCCTGCTCCACCGTTGATCACATCAAGGTGTCGCATCGCACGGCCGGCCGTTTTTTTTGCCTTTGCCATAGCGTTTCTTGCTCCTCTCGACTAAAAGCAGTACCTTTGCAGCGGTTAAACCCGAGAGGATAGCCGTAAACCCGAGAAAACCGAATGCACGCAGTATCTATCGACAAGACAGCCATCAACGAGATGCCCACCGTCTCGTTCCCAGGCCGCATACACGTCATCGACAACATATCGCAAGTCAAGAGCGCCGTCACGGCATTGCGCACATCCCCCATCGTGGGCTTTGACACCGAGACGCGCCCCGCCTTTCGCCGCGGCGAGCGCCACATCGTGGCCCTGCTGCAGTTGTCAACCAAGGACGACGCCTTCCTCTTCCGCCTCAACCGCACGGGCATCCCTGCGCCGCTCAAGCAATTCCTCGAAGACAAAACCTGCGTCAAGGTGGGCCTCTCCACCGGCGACGACTTCCGCCAGCTCATCAAGCGCGAAAAAAGCCTCAAGCCCGCCGGATTCATCGAGTTGCAGCAACTGGTGGCAGAATATGCCATCACCGACCTGGGCCTGCAAAAGATCTACGCCATCCTCTTCCAGCAAAAAATCAGCAAGAGCCAGCAGCTCTCCAACTGGGAAGCGCCACAGCTCACCGAGGCCCAGCAGCGCTACGCCTCCATCGACGCCTGGGCCTGCATCCGCATCCTCGAACGGCTCCAGTCCGGCCAATTCATCCCCGAACAATCACCCTACTGGCACGAAGTCGTCGAGGAAAACGCCTGACAAAATCACCAAAAACCACATTTTTTCGTAAAAAATGCGCCTCAAATGCACATGTGGCACAAAATTTGCCGTATCTTTGCACGCCGATTACAATCGACACACGACAAATTGGGGCTGACTGGCTTTGACAGCGTGTAGAGGTGGTAAGCAAGCATGCAGAGCGATGATGGCAATGCTCTTGAATCTCAGCTATCGACTCTTTTTAACTGGCGAAAACAACTACGCTCTCGCTGCCTAACCGAAGAACAGTAAGTTCGGCTTTATCATCGCTCAAGGAGCGGTGACGAGACATCACCCGACTGCCCTCGCGCCGAGGCTCGTCGAACCGGTGGTGCTGGAATATCGGCGATAGGATGAGGCAAGCCTCGGGCCGATTCCGAAATTTAGAGGATAAGCCGCCGGTTGGCCGTCTCGGGCCTGCCGTCGGTCGAAAACCAAGCCGAGACTAAGCATGTAGAAAACTTATTAGTTCCGCGTTTGGACGAGGGTTCAAACCCCTCCAGCTCCACAAAATCAAAAATAAGTCGCTGATTTTCAGCTGCTTATTTTTTTTATATATAGCAATGTACCCCCTTTTGTACCCCCCACTCTCACGCTATTAATAACTCAACGGCAATGCCAAACTGTCACGTGCCAAGCCACGTTGTCAGTCCGATGCGCTTTATCAACCAAACAACATAACCCCTTGTACGACGCATAGTTAGCATTACAGGACACAAATTGACAGCCAAAAAGTTTGGCACAATAATTGCTCGGCGTTTAGTATAGAACATATATAATATATCATTAGTGTCCACTAAAAAATCATAAGAGTTCTTTGAAATTATTGAAATTCAGTTAGTTACAGTGATTTTTGGAGTCAACGGATTTGAAATTATCTTTGCGGTCATAATCAGACAGTTATGAATAATGACAAATACGTTTTCAGCGTTTTAGCTTCTTTCCTTGACCGAAATCACTTCAACTATCTCGTCCGTAAGTATCAAGGTGACAGATACATAAAGAGTTTCAGTTGTTGGAATCAGCTGCTTTCGATGATGTTCGGTCAACTGTGTAACCGCGAGGGTTTACGTGATTTAGTCGTTGCCCTTGAGGCTCATCAAGGCAAGCTTTACCACCTCGGCATGGGGAAAAGCGTGACGCGAAGCAACCTTTCTAAAGCCAACGAAAATCGGGATTACCGCATCTTTGAGGACTTCGCTTTCTACATGATCGACGTGGCCAGAAAGAAGCGGGCAACCAAGATTTTCGACCTGGACGGCAACGTTTACGCTTTCGATTCCACGACCATTGACTTGTGCCTCGAGGTGTTCTGGTGGGCCAAATTTCGCAAGCATAAGGGCGGAATCAAAATGCACACTTTGTATGATATCGAAACGCAAATACCTGCATACGTGCACATTACGCCAGCGTCAGTGCATGACAGCAAAGTGATGCCGGAGATACCGAACGAGAAGGATGCTCACTATATCTTCGACCGAGGTTACAACGATTTCGGGAACCTTTACAAGATTCACCAGATAGAGGCCTTCTTCGTGGTCAGGGCGAAACGCAATGTCAAATTCAAGGCAGAGAGATGGAAAAGAAGACTTCCTGAAAACGTGCTTTCAGATGCCGTCGGGCACTTCACCGTTTATAAAAGCGCTAAGGTCTATCCCGATGAGATAAGAAAAGTCATCTATGTAGACCCGGAAACGGACAAGGTGTACATCTTTCTGACGAACGATTTTGAGTCTGATGCATTGACCATCGCGCTGCTCTACAAATACAGGTGGAGCATCGAGTTGTTCTTCAAATGGCTCAAACAGCACCTCAAGATCAAGCGGTTTTGGGGAACTACGGAGAATGCTGTCCGCATCCAAATATACTGTGCCATAATCACTTACTGTCTAGTCGCAATCGTGCAACACGACATGAAGCTTGAGCGCAGCATATATGAAACGCTCCAGATCCTGAGCATCTCACTGACAGACAAGACCCCACTAAGGGATCTTTTCGACAAACAGAATTTCAACAATGTCAAAGAGCTCAATGGTTCAAGTGAACCGAGTTTGTTTGAAAATTTTATTTATTAACCGTCCACAATTTTTAGTGGACAGCAATGTTCCATACTGAATAGTAATAATGTGAATTTCCCATCAAAGAGCCTTGTAATCAGCTCAACAAATTCGTCACAATTGTGGCATGGTGATATGTGGGGCGGTTTTGATGTACAACTACCTCCAGGTGAGTATGACATGCTTGCATATTTCTCAGGTGCTGACACTTGTTCAATAGTAATGAAAGAACAAATCACGATTACTAAGGACACGACGATTGAGTTCAACGAATCAGATGCTTGATTTGGTGAAAGTTTCGTTGTCCAAAATAACGCCACAGCCTCCTGCTGGATGCGAGGGGGCTGTGGTGTGTGTGAATCGGATTGCTGTGGGCTATTGCCGCGGGTTGCGGGCGAAGCCCGTTTGCTACATGTTCATGCCGCCGTCCACTTGGATGACCTGGCCGGTGACATAGCTTGACAAGTCGCTGGCGAGGAACACGGCGACATTGGCGAC
The DNA here is from genome assembly GCA_937898675.1 of uncultured Prevotellaceae bacterium. Classification (GTDB taxonomy): domain Bacteria; phylum Bacteroidota; class Bacteroidia; order Bacteroidales; family Muribaculaceae; genus Sodaliphilus. Next base: position 17,588 of record CALEJB010000023.1, on the reverse strand, counting down.
GTCCTCGACGGTGCCGCCGCGACGCAGGGGGATGTGCTGCACCCACTCCTTGCGGACCTCGTCGGGCAGGGCCTGGGTCATGTCAGTGTCGATAAAGCCGGGAGCGATGGCGTTGGCGCGTATGCCGCGGCTGCCCATCTCCTGGGCGACGCTCTTGGCGAGGGCGATAAGACCCGCCTTGGAGGCTGCATAGTTGGCCTGGCCTGCGTTGCCGTGAATGCCGACCACCGACGACATGTTGATGATGGAACCCTTGCGCTGGCGCATCATGACGGGCAGCAGGGCGTGTGTGAAGTTGAATGCCGACTTGAGGTTAACTGCGATGACGTCATCCCATTGGTCCTCGGTCATGCGCAGCGTGATGCCGTCCTTGGTGATGCCGGCGTTGTTGACCAGGATGTCGATGTGGCCGAACTCCTCGTGAATCTGCTTCACGGTCAGCTCGGTGTGCGCAAAATCGGCGGCATTGCTGGCATAGCCCTTGCACTTCACGCCCATAGCGGCGATTTCCTGCTCGATTTGCCGCCCGTTATCACCCATGGTGCGGGCGGTAAAGGCGATGTCTGCCCCCTGGGCGGCAAACTCCAGTGCCAGCGCCTTGCCGATGCCGCGTGTCGCGCCCGTGATGAGGGCGACCTTGCCTGCGAGTAGTTTCATGTCTTCTCTTGTTTTATCAATGTGTTGTCGTGAGCATAATAATGCACGGCCTCAATGATTGAAGCCGTGCAAAGTTAGTCAATATTAACGAAACTGCAAAAAAGCAGCCGTTAACAGGTGCAAACGAGGCGAATTACCATGCGAACATGGGATAGTCCTTCATCATCATGTTGACCTTGGCGCGAACAGCGTCGATAACGGCCTGGTCCTCGGGAGCGCGGAGCACGGTGTCGATGAACTCGACGATTTCGCCCATCTTGTCCTCCTTGAGGCCGCGGGTGGTGATGGCGGGAGTGCCCAGCCGCAGACCACTGGTCTGGAAGGCGCTGCGGTCGTCGAAGGGAACCATGTTCTTGTTGACGGTGATGTCGGCGGCAACGAGCGCGTTCTCGGCGACCTTACCGGTCAACTCGGGATACTTGGTGCGCAGGTCGACCAGCATGCAGTGGTTGTCGGTGCCGCCCGAGCAAATCTTGTAGCCCTTGTCTATCAAGGCCTGTGCCATGGCAGCGGCGTTGGCGCGCACCTGGAGTGCATAGTCCTTGAACGAAGGCTGCAGAATCTCGCCAAAGGCGACAGCCTTGGCAGCGATGACATGCTCGAGGGGGCCGCCCTGTACGCCGGGGAACACGGCGCTGTCGAGCAGCGACGACATCTTGCGGATGACGCCCTTCTTGGTGGTCTTGCCCCAGGGATTGTCAAAGTCCTTGCCCAGCAGGATGATGCCGCCGCGCGGACCGCGCAGGGTCTTGTGGGTGGTGCTGGTGACGATGTGGGCATACTTGAGGGGGTTCTTGAGCAGACCGGCGGCGATGAGGCCTGCGGGGTGAGCCATGTCGATCATGAGGATGGCGCCGATGCTGTCGGCAATCTTGCGCATGCGCTCATAGTCCCACTCGCGGCTGTAGGCGCTGGCGCCGCCGACGATGAGCTTGGGCCGCTCGCGCAGGGCCACCTCTTCCATCTGGTCATAGTCCACCAGGTTGGTGTCGGGGGTCACATTATACTCGCAAGCCTCGAACATCAAGCCCGAGAAGTTGACGGGGCTGCCGTGCGACAGGTGACCGCCGTGCGCCAGGTTCAGGCCCATGAACTTGTCACCGGGCTTGAGGCATGCCATGAAAACGGCCATGTTGGCCTGTGCGCCCGAGTGAGGCTGCACATTAACATACTCGGCGTCAAAGATTTCCTTCAAGCGTGCGATAGCCAGGTTCTCGCTCTCGTCAACGCACTGGCAACCGCCATAGTAGCGGTGAGCGGGATAACCCTCGGCATACTTGTTGGTCAGGCAGCTGCCCATGGCCTGCATAACCTGCTCGCTCACAAAGTTCTCGCTGGCAATCAGCTCGATGCCATGCTGCTGGCGCTGGTGCTCGCGTTCGATAATGTCAAAAATCGCTTTGTCTCTTTCCATGATGGGATGTTAATTGATAATGTTTAATTAGATAATTTATGGTTAATCAATGATTTACTTTTCCTTCTTGGGGTGTTTGCGCACCGTCCATCCAAAGTGGCCGAGTTCCTCGCCCAAGCCATAATAGTGGCCGTGGCAATAGGTGATGAGGCCGGCTGCCTTGAGGTCGAGCGCGCCAGTCTCGGGGTCGATAAAACGGTCATCGGCAATGACATTCATCACCTCGCCGATAAACATGTCGTGGCTGCCCAGGCGCATGATGTCGCGCACGCGGCACTCGATGCTGACGGGAGCCTCCTGAATGTAAGGCGCTGCGACCATTTCGCCCTTGACAGGCGTAATGCCCATTTCCTTCCACTTGTCATAGTCTCGCCCCGATCGCACACCGCACCAGTCGGTGGCCCGCGCCAGTTCACGGTTGGTGAGGTTGAGGGTAAAGGCCATGTTCTCCTCCACAATACCGTGGCTGTAGCGCTCGGGCCTGATGGATACATAGCACATGGCCGGGTCGGAGCAAATGGTCCCCGTCCAGGCGGCGGTGAACACATTGTACTGCTCGGGCACAGCACCACAGCTGACCAGCAACGCCGGCAGCGGATAGATCATGGTTCCAGGCCTCCAGTTTTGTTTCATGACTTAAGACTGGGTTATTCACCGCAAAGGTAGTGCAAAAAATCGTTCTCCACAACACCGCCGCGCGTATTTTTTCAATATGTGAAGTTGTTAATAACTTTATCTCCCGCCATGCTTGCGACAGCGGGAAAAATCGCTACCTTTGCATGATGCTTCAGCGGGCCGGCGCCACTGTCGCAGAATATCAAATCTATAACCACTAACGACGCGTGCACATCGTAATAGCAGGAAATATCGGGAGCGGCAAATCGACACTGGCTCAGTTGCTTGCCAACCACTATGGCTGGGAAGTGTTTCTTGAGCCCGTGGTCAACAACCCATACTTGAGCGACTACTACAACGACATCAAGCGGTGGTCGTTTGCCCTGGAGGTGTTTTTCCTCAAGGAGCGTTTCAAGAACATCCTGGCCATCAATGCCAGCGACAAGACCATCATCCAGGACCGCAGCATCTTTGAGGGCGTGTACATCTTCACGGCCAACAACCATGACATGGGCAACCTGAGCGACCGCGACTTTGAGACCTACAACGAGCTGTTTGAGCAAATGATGAAAATCGTCAAGCTGCCCGACCTGATGATATACCTGCGCTCCGGCGTCGCGCACCTGGTGGACAACATCCACAAGCGCGGCCGCGACTACGAGCAGACGATAGAGCTGAAATACCTGTCCAACCTCAACGAGCGTTACGAGGACTTTGTGATGAACACCTACAAGGGCCGCAAGCTCATCATCGACGTCGATAACATGGACTACAAGTCCAACCCCGAGGACCTGGCGAGCATCATCAGCAAGATTGACAGCACGATGTTTGGCATCTTCGGTCCGCTGGACTAAACACGACAACAAAAAACGAACAACATTAAACCCAAGAAACTATGCACATAGCAGTAGCTGGAAACATCGGCAGCGGCAAGACCACCTTGACCAAACTGCTCGCCAAGCATTACGGATGGAGCCCGCGGTTTGAGCCCGTGGACAACAACCCCTATCTGGAAGACTTCTATGCCGACATGTCGCGCTGGTCGTTCAACCTGCAAATCTACTTCCTGAACAAGCGTTTCAAGGAGGTGGTGGAGATTGCCAACAGCAAGGAGAACATCATCCAGGACCGCACCATCTATGAGGACGCCTGCATCTTTGCCCCCAACCTGCACGGCCAGGGGCACATGAGCGACCGCGACTTCAACAACTACAGCGACCTGTTTGAACTGATGATGTCGCTGGTGAAGATGCCCGACCTGATGATATACATCCGCTCGACCATTCCCAACCTGGTTCAGCAAATCCAGAAGCGCGGCCGTGAATATGAGCAGACCATCCGCCTGGACTATCTGGAGGGCCTGAACAGGCGCTACGAGGACTGGATCAACAATTACAAGGGCAACCTGATCATCATCAACGGCGACGAGGTGAAGTTTGGGGAACGTGCCGAGGATTTCCAGCAAGTGTGCGACAAGATTGACGCCAACCTGTTTGGCATCTTCTCGCCGTTTAACCAAAAGTGACACCGCGCATCCATGCTTGCCGCCTCACATGAAAAATGAGGCGGTGAGGTGTTGCCATGTGCGGAAAATTTGCCATAAATTTGCGGCCATAACCAAAAAGGAAACAACATTTAATCATACTATTTCTACTTACATGAAGAAATTTTTCTTACTCGTCGGCGCGGCATTGTCCGCGCTTGGGATGAATGCTGCCCCCGTTGGCGCCACTGCAGCCCAGGGGGTTGCACGACAGTTCGTGCAGTCGCTTGCTGCCCAGGGCCGCCTGAAGAGGGCCCCCGCAAGCGCCACAGTCAACCTGATGTACACCGCAAGCCGCAACAACCTGCCGCTATACTATATCTTCAACACCAGCGACAGTTATGTCATCGTGTCGGGCGACGACCGCGCCCGGGAGGTGCTGGCCTATGGCGACGCGCCCATGGACATATCGAAGATGCCCGCGAACATGCGCGAATGGCTGAACGGCTATGGCGAACAAATTGCCTACATCATTGCCCATCCCGATAAATTTGCCGATGCGCAACCCGCCAATCCATACTATGGCGCCAAAGACATTGCGCCGCTGCTCACCGAGACCTGGGGCCAGAGCGAGCCCTACTATAAATACTGCCCTACCGTCGGCGGCGAGTTGAGCGTCACCGGCTGTTGCGCCACATCGCTGTCGATGGCGATGCACCACTGGAAATACCCCGCAGGCTACGACGGCTACATGGCTGAATACACCCCCTGGGGCAGCAGTCTGGTGGTGCCCGCGCTGGGTCCTGTCACCTTTGATTGGGACAATATGCTCGACCACTACTATCCCGGCAGTTACAACACCGCCCAGGCCGATGCCGTGGCATGGCTGATGCGCTATGTGGGCCACGCCGAGCGTATGGACTACTCGCCCAGCGGCAGCGGCTCGCAGACCTACAACATCCTGCGCGCCGTGCAGACCTTTGGCTATGACGAAGACGCATTGCTGGTCAGCAAGGTGGAATGGGGATGGCCCGGCGAGGGCGGTCAGTGGCCCGAGCCCGTTGAAATGAGCGACGAGGAATGGGGCGCCATCATGCTGGAAGAAATCGAACAAGGCCGGCCCATCGTCTTCACAGGCAGCAGCGCCACTGTTGGGCACGCCTTCAACGTCGATGGCTATGACGCCGTGAACAACAAGTTCCACATCAACTGGGGCTGGGACGGCTCGGGCAACGGATACTGCGCTGTCAGCGCCTTTGTGGGCGGCGGCATGGGATTCAACAACGACCAGAGCATGGTTATCGGCATCATGCCTCCCCCCACCACACCCACCCTCAAGGTGCGCTCACACCGCGTGACCATCAAGTCATTCGTTGACCAGCAGGGAACGGGCACCTTCACCGTCAAGGGCGCAAAGCTCACTGGCGACGCCACCCTGACGCTGGACGACCCGAGCGGCTTTTTCACCATCAGCGCCAGCAGCATCGCCAACCGCAAACTGTCTAACCAAAACGAGGTGACCGTGACCTACAAGCCCACCGTGAGCGGCAGCCACATCGCCACCGTGACCGTGTCAAGCCCTGGCGCTCCCGACCACACCGTCACGCTGTGCGGCAACGCCGTCATCGACAGCCGCACGCCCGTTTTGAATTCAGTCACCGGCGCGGGCGACACCGATGTCGAAGCCCAGTGGAGCGACGCCACCGACGGCAAGTATGTGTCAGGCTACTGCCTGGAGGTTGCCCGCATCCCCTACTATGACTGGCGCTTTGGCGAGACATTCTCGCCCACCGCGACCGCCGCGTCCACCACCAGCGAGGTGTCGTCACGCCTTGACGAACTCACCGACAACGCCGGCTGGAGCGGCAGCAAGGTGTATCTGGGCAACGGATACCTGAGGCTGGGCAACGCCAACACCAAGGGCTGGCTTGAGACTCCTGCCCTGGACATGCACGGCAACAACGGGTTGATTACCGTGAAGGTGCGCGCCGCCGCCCCGTCGTCGGACAACTCTGCACTGCTCAACATCGCGTGCGGCGGCAACGACACCACCTTGACGCTGACGACCGACATGAGCGAATACTGCGTGATGCTGCCGTGCCCCGAGGGCAACGATGCGCGCGTGCGCATGACCAACAGCCCCAAGGGCAAACGCGCGCTAATCTACGGCGTAGACATCTATGCAGGCGATGACTTCTCGCCCGTTGACCACAGCAAGTCCACCTATATCGAAGGCATTACCGGCATGAACTACACCGTCAAGGACCTGCCTGGGGGATTCTACTCGCTGAGGGTGCAGACCACCTATATCGACGGTACCAAGTCGGACTGGAGCAACAGCCTGCGCATTATTATCAACCCCAAAGTCAACGGCGACGTGAACAGCGACGGCGAAATTAACATTGCCGACGTGAATACCGTCATCGATATCATCGTGTCGGGCAACGCCGGCGATGCCTATGACGTGAACGGCGACGGCGAGGTCAACATCGCCGACGTGAACGCCATCATCGACATGATTCTGGGCTAAAAGAACACCTGGCAAACATCCAAGCCCCTGCAGCCGCATTGCGCTTCGGGGGCTTGGATTTGTCTATCTCGGGGTTTTGTGGTACTTTTGCGGCGGTGAAAGCGTTGAAACCATATACCATCATGCTGCTGATGCTGCTGGCGGTCGCAATGACTGCCAAGGGGCAGGTGGCCGTTGACCGCTGGGGTGACGACGGCACACGCGTGGTGCGCTCGGCCCAGGAGGTGATGTATGACGACTTCTTCCACACCGCGCGTTTTGCAGTAATAGCGACCGCCGACGCCAGCGGGTTGGTGAACTTTGCGATGGAGGTGACCTTTGACGAGGGCCTGCTGGATGTGTCGCGCGGCGACACGCTTGCGCTGACGTTGCGCGGCGGCGAGCGCGTCATCCTCACCACCGACCGCGACCTGACCCGCGCCGACATCGTCAAGCGGCACTACCGCACCTACAATGACTACTATGTGACATGCCACTACCCCTTGACGGCGCACGACATCTACCGCCTGAGCAATGTCAAGGCCACCAAAATGACTGTCCAGACCGACGCATTGAAGTTTGACCGCAAGCTGGACCGCTTCAATGAACGCTTCTCACGCCAGTTTGCCGCTGTTTACCACTACTTGATGTGACGGCATGAGCAGGTCAACAACAAGCAACCGAGGCTCGTTGAGTCCCGGTTGCCTGTTGTTTTATTTTACATGACTGATTATTTCACGCGCAGTACCTTACCCGCCTGGACATTGTCGTCGGTAATGCCGTTCAGTTTCTTGAGCTGGGCAACGGTAATGCCGTTGTTCTTGGCAATCGTGGTGAGGTTGTCACCTTTTTTTACCTGATAAGTCGTGCGGCTCTCCTCGCGAGTCTTGCGGGTAGAGGTTTTCTTCTCGTTGGCCTTGGCTGTAGTCTTGCTGTTGGACTTGGTGGAGGAATAACGCTGGCTGGGCGAATAGTCGCGTGACTGAGTGTAGGTGCTCTTGGAGAAGGTGTACGAGTCGGTGTGCGTGGTGCGGTGTGCGAAATCAAAGATGGCCTCGGGGTTGATGGCATATCCCATGAAACGCGTCTCAAAGTGCAGGTGGGGCCCCGTGCTGTGTCCCGTGTTGCCGCTCAACGCAATGGGCTGGCCAGCTTTAACGACCTGGTCGGGCTTGACGAGGAAGCGCGACAGGTGGCCGTAAACGGTCTCAAGGCCGTTCTCGTGGCGCACGATGACATAGAAGCCATAGCCGCCGCGCTCGTAGCGCGTCAGGCGCACGCGACCCGAGAAAGCGGCATAGACGGTGTCGCCCACAGCGGCACGCAGGTCAACACCCTTGTGCACACGATTGAACTTGGGACGAAAACCATAGTGAGAAGTCACATAATTGCCCTTGACTGGCATGTGATATTTGCGTACATTGATAACCTTGCTGTTGGGGACATTGGCGTCCTTGTAGCAGTTAACGAGCTGGCTGTCCCATCCCTCGGTGTAGATGTCGGGCTCGGGCTCGCACTCCTCATACAGGCCGCCAGCATATCGCTGTGACTCCTGAACCTTAATCTGGTCCTGTACGCGATTCTGCTTGGCCAGCAGATTGCTGTGCACATTACTGTAACTGGACGCGGTGCGCAGGTTCTGTGCCGAAGCTCCGCAGGCAAATAATGTCATCGCCGCCAAGGCGAGTGTGATATTCTTTCTTATACCCATTCAGTAGTATTTATGTTGTTTTTCTTATTCAAAGAACGCACAAATTTAGGCATTTATTTTAGATAAACCGCCAGCGATACTGCTAAAAAGTGTAAAGTTTGGTTTCGTTTTCTGAATGAAGATTGATAACAACTTATATTTCAACGTCTTGAAAAAGCACCCGTTAGCACACAATATTCGTTCCCAAACGGGCCAAAAATCGGCTTAGTTCCACGAATTGCCGTTGTTAATCAGGTTGGTAGTGCTCGTGGAACGCACCATTGTCGAGACACTTGCCCCGGCGGGCAGTGTGTTGCCCGAGACGATTACATTGTTGCTGTAGTTGACGCTGATGAGATAGGTCAACGACTTGTTGGCGGATGTCACCTGGTTGTCGGTAAAAATCACATTGTCCAAGTAATTGCCATAGAACAGCGATGCCTTGAGGCCTGAAATGGTGTTGCCCATAATTTGCAAGCCGCCGCCGCGGCTGGTGGAAGATGCCTTGAGGAAGTCGAACACATAACTCGTCATGTCGCTGAACCGGTTGTTCCTGATGATGAGGTACATGCCCCTGGTGCCATACTCCTCATCGCTGACGCCGTGGTTGAATGCCGTGATGCTGTTGCCGCTGACAACCACGTTGACCACATTCTGGCAGCAGAACACGCCGGCACCCAACTGGCCGTTGCCGGTCATGGTGTTGTCGGCAATGACGGCGTTGCTAAAGTCGGTGCCCATGTGCACGCCGTGCATGGCGCTATTCTCAATGACACAGTCCTTGACAAACAGGTTGCCCTCGCCCTGGTCGCTGATGCCGTCGAACGAGGAGTTGATGACCTTGCAGCGCTGAACAAAATGCCCGTAGGAATGGTGGTCGTAGGGGATTCCGCACATCGTGCTGCCAAAAGCGTCGAAGTGGATGCAGCCGTTGGACCACTCCATGGGCTCGCCCTGCTGGCGGTTGCCGTCGATGCAGATGTCGTGGATGTACACATTGATGCACTCGTCGAAGCAAGACCACGAACGCAGCACGGCAAAGGAGGTGGACACGTAGCTGCCGCTGGCCTGTGTCCTGATGGCACCGTTCTTGATTCCGGGGTAGCAACTGGCAAAGGTTATCGTCTTATTCACCGAGTCGATGGCGGTGATGATGCCGTTGGAACAATTTCTTGCTGACGGATAGTTGATGCTTGTCGAGTAGGTGATGAAGAACTGGTCGCCGACCTTGTATCCGCTGATGTCGTCAAGCGAAGCGACCGATACGCCATTGGAAATTGAAGCCCTCAACTGGTGCCACACGGCGGGTTGTTTCTTGATAATGGAGCTCTCGCCGTCGCCATAAATCTCCATGCCGCTCTTCAGTTTGAGGGAGCGCCTGATGAGGTAGGTTCCGGCGGGGAAGTAAACCGCCTTATCAAACTTGGCGGCATCTTCGAACAACAGTTCAAGGGCGGGGGTGTCGTCGGTAACGCCATCGCCCACGGCGCCATAGTCACGGGCCGAAAGGTACCCGTTGCTGGTGCTGATGGAACGGCCCGTGTCATTCAGCAGATAGTCAATCAATGACGAGATGTCGGAGGGGTCAGCGATGCCGTCGCAATTTACATCGGCAAAGATTTGGGCACTTGCCTTGAAGTGCATCACTGGCAACAGCAACGCTGCAACCATCAACATCGGCTTAATCCCGTTCAAAATCCTTTTCATATTCCTATTGTTTTGTTTTTATTTCTATGCTAACTAATCAGTCCCCAATTGGCCTGTTTGTCAAACAACTGCTTAATGTGGGATGCCATTTTGGTTCCCCAGGCGCTGGTGAGTTGGGGGTCGGCGCGCAACCAGTCCTCGGCGGCGGCGCGTGCCATCTGGATGATTTGGCCGTCCTGGGCCAGGTTGGCGATATGCAGGTTAAAGGCGATGCCGCTCTGCTGGGTGCCCTCCATGTCGCCGGGTCCGCGCAGTTTCATGTCCTCCTCGGCCACGACAAAGCCGTCGTTGGTCTGCGTCATCACCTCCAGACGGTGGCGCGTGTCGCGGCTCAAGTCGGTGCGCGCCATCAGTATGCAATAGCTGGCATCGGCGCCGCGCCCCACCCTGCCGCGCAACTGGTGCAACTGCGAGAGGCCGAATCGCTCGGCATCCTCGATGACCATGACCGAGGCGTTGGGCACGTTGACGCCCACCTCGATGACGGTGGTCGCGACGAGGATTTGGGCCTGGTTGGAGGCAAACTGCGACATCTGATAGTCCTTGGCCTCGGGTTTCATGCGGCCGTGCACCATCGCCACATTGTAATGCGGGAACACGTCGCGCACCTGCTCGAATCCCGCCTCGAGGGCATGCAGGTCGAGTTTCTCGTTCTCCTCGATGAGGGGATAGACGATGTAGGCCTGGCGACCCAGCCGCAATTGGGAACCGACAAACTGGTACATCCTGAGGCGGTCGGGCTCGTGCTTGAGCACAGTTTTGACGGGCTTGCGGCCCGGGGGCAACTCGTCGATGACCGACACGTCAAGGTCGCCATAGACGGTCATGGCCAGCGTGCGCGGAATGGGCGTGGCGGTCATCACCAGCACATGGGGCGGCGCAACGCGGTTCTTGGACCACAGGCGCGCGCGCTGGGCAACGCCAAAGCGGTGCTGCTCATCGATAATGGCCAGCCCCAGGTTGCGGAACTGCACCGTGTCCTCGATGAGGGCATGGGTGCCGATGAGAATCTGCAGCTCGCCGCTCATCAGCGCCTCGTGGATGGCTGTGCGCTCACGCTGGCGGGTGGAACCCGTGAGCAGCGCCACCTTTACGCCGATGGCATCGGCCATGGGCTTTATCGTCTCGAGGTGCTGCCCGGCAAGAATCTCGGTGGGCGCCATGATGCAGGCCTGGAAGCCGTTGTCAAGCGCAATGAGCGCCGTCATGAACGCCACGATGGTCTTGCCGCTGCCCACATCGCCCTGCAGCAGGCGGTTCATCTGCTTGCCGCTGCCCATGTCGCGGCGCATCTCGCGGATAACGCGCTTTTGCGCCCCGGTGAGCGGAAATTGCAGCACATTGTTGTAGAAATTGTTGAAGTAATCCCCCACCCTGCCAAACACATGGCCCGTGAGGCGGCAGTCACTGCCCTTGATGTAGTGCAGGATGTTGAGTTCGAGGAAAAAAAGTTCCTCAAACTTGAGGCGCAACTGGGCGCGCTGCATTGACTCCTGGTCGGCAGGCACGTGGATGTTGCGCAATGCCTGGGCCAGCGGCATGAGGCGGTAGCGCTGCATCACCTCGGGCGGTAGCGTCTCGGCAATGCGCTTCACGCCAGGCGTATCGAGCAGCGAGACGATGAGTTTGTGGATGGAGCGCGAGGTGAACGAGCGGTTGCGCAACGCCTCGGTGAGGTTATAGACGCCCTGCAAGCCCTGCTGCACGACATCGCTATTGGCCTGGTCCACCTCGGGGTGGACGATGTTGATGCGGCCGTTGAACAGCGAGGGCTTGCCGTAGAGAATGTACTCGGTGCGGGTGTTGTAGGTGCGCTGGATGGATGCTACGCGGTTGAACCACACCACCTCGACGGTGCCTGTGCCGTCGCTAAAGAGTGCCTGCAGGCGCCGTTTGCGTCCCTCGCCAACGGTGGTGAAGGTGATGAAACGTCCCCGCAGCTGCACCGACGGCATGTCGGGGTCAATCTCGCTCACGCGGTTGATGATGCTGCGGTCCACATAGCGGAACGGGAAATAGTACAGCAGGTCGTGGTAAGTCGCAATTTGCAACTCCTTGCGCAGCAGTTCGGCGCGCTTGGGCCCCACTCCGTGCAGATACTGTATGTCCGTGTTGCGCAGGTCAGGCATGATGATTGATGATGTATTCGGCCAGGGCAAGGTCCACCGGGCGGGTAATCTTGAGGTTGTCGGTCTCGCCGTCGATGAGCGTGACCGTGTGGCCGATGCTCTCGACGACCGAGGCGTCGTCGGTGAACGACGGCTGGTATTCTGCATGATAAGCCTCCATCAGCAGGCGTGCGGCAAAGGCCTGGGGCGTCTGCACGGCGCGCAACAGGGAGCGGTCGAGCGCACGGCTGGCGCCAGTGTCGGCACCGAGCTGGCGCACCGAGTCGTTGAGGGGCACCACGGGGATGGCACAGCCCTTGGCGCGGGCGGTGTCCACCGCGCGGCGGATGAGGCCGATTGACGCCAGCGGGCGCACGCCGTCGTGTACGGCGATGACATCGCCCAGGGCGGCGGCGGGCAAGGTATCGAGCGCATTTTTCACGCTGTGCCAGCGCGTCGCGCCTCCGTTGACGACACGATGAGCGACAGCAAAGCCGTGGCGAGCACACAGTTCACGCCACACGGCAGCATGCTCGGTCGGCAGCGTCACCACGATCTCGTGGTCCATGCCCGCCAGCGCCTGGTCAAACGCGGCAATGGCACGCATCAGGACGGGCTGGCCCGCCAAGTCCAAAAACTGCTTAGGCAACTGCGCGCCAAACCGCGTGCCGCTGCCACCAGCAACAATAATCGCTATCGTTCTCATTAGTCATGCAAAAATAATAACCGCTACAAAATTAGCGATTTTTTCGCATGATTTCAGCCAAAAACCACACTTATTTGCGCCAAAGTTATTAACAAGACCTATTCCGTATGATTTACAGCAATTTACACAATACGTCGGGAGAAAATAAAAAGGAACCTTTGCCCGTGGCAAAAATTCCTTTTTAGCTTTCAAATAGGTAAAAATCTCTAAAGCAAAAATGTTTGTTTCAGATTTATGCTGCAAATTTATAGCAAGTTTTTGAATTGCCAATGCCCGAATGATATGTTATTAAACATATTTTTTCGGTCCTTGCATCAACTTGTCAAAAACCGTGTAGTTCCAATCGTCTGCATCTCAGCAGAATGGAATCATTTCTCTCTTTGATTCAATTTCGTTGACAGCAGATGCAAATCGGCACTGCTGGCCCAATTATCCCTCCTTATAGTATTGAAGCGAGATTTCGCCGTCGGGTGTGACCACGGCATAGCTGTAGAGCGAGAGCCAGTCGCCAAGGAAGATGACCGGCGGCATGGCGGCGCGGCGCTCGTCGCGCGCCACATGCACGTGACCGTAAAAAAACGCGTCAACCTGGGGATGGGCGGCGGCATATTCGGCCGAGAAGTCGATGAGCCGCTGCACGGCGCGGGCGCTCTTGTCGCGCTGCGCGTCCTTGCTGTGGCTGCTGCGGCTCTCGTTGCTCCAGCCAGTGGCAATGGGATAGGTCCAGCGCGGGTGAATGGCGGCATAGAGCCACTGGCAAACGCGGTTGTGGAAGCACCAGCGCGTGAAGCGGTACATGGCGGGCTGCACGCCCACGTCGTCGCCGTGGGAGATGAGAAAATGCTTGCCGCCCACCTCGACCACGGTGTTGCCCTGATAGACGGTGAGGCCCAGCTGGGTGTGCAGGTAGTCGAACAGCCACACATCGTGGTTGCCGACAACCCAATAGAGTTTCACGCCCGCATCGGCCAGTTCGGCCAATTTGCCCAAAAAGCGGATATAACCGCGGGGCACCACATATTTATATTCATACCAATAATCCAGGATGTCGCCCAGCAGATAGAGCCGCGCGGCGTCGGACTTGATGCTGTCCAGAAAGCGGCACACGCGGCGCTCGCTCTCCAGCGGGTCGGCGCAGTACTTTGCCCCCAGATGCAGGTCTGATATAAAATATGTGTTGTTTCGTGCCATGCCTTTTTACATCATGCCCAGCTCGAGCTTGGCCTCCTCGGTCATCATGCGCGGGTCCCACTCGGGTTCAAACACCAGGTTGACGGTTGCCGACGTCACGCCGTCGACGCTCTCGACCTTTTGCCGCACGTCCTCAAAGATGAAGTCGGCAATGGGGCAGTTGGGGGCCGTGAGCGTCATGTCGATGTCCACATGGCCGTCGTCCTGCAGGTCAATGCGGTAGATGAGCCCCAGACTGTACACGTCAACAGGCAGCTCGGGGTCATAGACTGTCTTGAGCATCTTGACGATGCCTTGCTCGATATTCAGTTTTTGTTCTTGTTCCATATCTGCCCGCAAAATTAAGCAAAAAAGTTGAAATGAATCTTCGAATCTAACGAATTATCTCCTGACCTTGTCATGGCGCCACCCAATTTGGGGGTGCCGCAAAACGGCAACAAATATCCGAAAAGCCAGCGTCAGCAACAACAAAAACGCCGTCGCAGGTGACTGCGGCGGCATTTTTTGTTGAGGTTTCTCGTGACTGATTACTTGCGGATACCCAGCTCCTTCTTGGCGATGAGCTCGCGGTAGCGGGTGATGTCGGTGCGCATCAGGTAATCCAACAATTTGCGACGCTTACCAACAAGCATCTTGAGTGCACGCTGAGTCGTATGATCCTTCTTGTTGACCTTCAAGTGCTCGGTCAAGTGGGCAATACGGTATGAGAATAATGCAATCTGGGCCTCGGGAGAACCAGTATCAGTATTGCTTTTGCCGTAAGTGCCAAAGATCTCTTTCTTTTTCTCTGAATCTAAGTACATTACTGAAATATTAAATAAAAATTGTTCGTAAAAGCGGTGCAAAGATACTACAAAAATCCGAACCGCCGACACTTTTTTTGAAAAAAAATCCTGCGGGCGTATTTTTTAATGCGTTGTGAGCCGGTCCGATGACTATTTTGCCTGGTCCTCGGTTCAGCGGGTCATGCGGAAGATGCGGATGCCGATGGTGGTTTTGGAGCGGTCGAGGTATTTGTAGAGGGGTTTTTCCTCGAGCATCACCTTGCCGCCCGACATAGAGGCGTCGAGCAGGTAGGGGTCGCCCTTGTCGTCCACGATGACGATGCCCATGTGGGAAACGTCAAGGCCGTCGATGTTGCACACCAGACCAATGAAGTCGCCGCTGCGCAGCGCAGCCTTGACGTTCTTGTCGTTGAGCCAGGTGCGCTTGAGGTAGGGGATGCGGTGGTTGCGGTAGCCGACCTCGACATTGCGGATTTTGGCGGTCATGGCGCTGTCGCCCTTGAGCTGGCGGTAGCTGGCGGCGTGGGTGCTCATGAAGTTGATGTCCTTGATCAGGCTGGCGGCGTGCGGCAGGTCGGGGGTGGCCTCGACGAGGTTGCCACGCATGCGGTTGTCAACAATCCAGTCGCTGATGTAGTGCAGCCGCGTCGAGTAGTCACCCATCACGCCCCCGCGGTAGCGCAGGTTTTCGAGGTTGGCGGCATAGTCGCGCCAGGAGTAACGGCGGTTCATCGTCGTGCGCGCCAGGGCGTAGAGCGTCTCGACAAAGGTGGTGCAGTCCAGCTCGTGGACGTTGATGGTCAGCGCCTCGGTGTCGCCCTCGAGGGTGTGCGCCACATAGGGCGTGCCCAGCAGGCGATGGGCATAGTAAGCCACCAGGTCGTTGGCGTCGGTCAGCCCGCTCTCCATGCCGTCCATCAGCAGGCGGTTGATGGCGACGGTGTCGCTGTCGCAGTGGAAGCGCATCTGTGCCAGCGTGGCGGCATTGGCCACCCCGGCCGACTGCTGGCTGGCCTGGCGGGGGACGCAGGCGACAAACAGCAAGGTAAAAATAAGCAAGAAATTCCTCATCATCGTATTGCGTGCCTTGGTTGAATATACAAAGGTAGGAAATTTTTGCGGCCTGCAAAAATTTCCCACCCTAATCTATCGCTTTTCGTTCAATCACTCATCAAACACGGCCCGCGGCAGGGGGCGCATATTGTAGGTCGAGGCCATCGACTCGCCGTAGGCGCCGGCCGAGCGCAGGGCGATGAGGTCGCCGCGGCGGGTGACGGGCAGCCTGCAGCCGCGGGCGAAGACGTCGCTCGACTCGCAGATGGGGCCGACGACATCATAGACATCCTGCCCCACCCTGCCGGCTGCCGACATGTTCTGCACCGCGTGGCTCGCCTGATAGAGGGCGGGGCGCATCAGGTCGTTCATGCCGGCGTCGAGGATGACAAAGCGGCGGTTGCGGCTCACCTTGACATACACCACCCGTGCGATGAGCGAGCCGCACTGGGCGACGATGGAGCGGCCCAGCTCAAAGTGCAGCTGCTGGCCGGGGCGCAGACGCAAGCGCTCGTCAAACACGCCGAAGAACTCCTCCAGCGGCGGCAGCGGGTTGGCGTCGGGATTGTCGTAGTCAATGCCCAGGCCGCCGCCCATATTGACTGACTCGAAATGCACGCCGCGCGCCTCATAATGGTCGAGCAGGCCATTCACGGTGTCGCACAGCATGGCATAAGGCTCCATCAGCGTAATTTGCGAGCCGATGTGGAAGTGCAGGCCCACCAGACGCACATGGTCCATGGCCAGCGCCTTGTCGACAACGGCCTCCAGCGCCTCGATGCCGATGCCGAACTTGTTGTCGGCGGTGCCTGTGGTGATGTATTTGTGGGTGTGCGCGTCAATGTCAGGGTTGACACGGATGGCGACACGCGCCGTGGTGCCCATCTGGGCGGCAATCTCGTTGATGACCTCAAGCTCGGGCACACTCTCGACATTGAAGCAGCCGATGCCGTGCACCAGGCCCAGGCGGATCTCCCAGTCGGTCTTGCCCACGCCCGAGTAGTTCATGTCGCCGGCGGCAAATCCCGCCTCGAGCGCCGCCTGCATCTCGCCGCCGCTCACCAAGTCGGCCCCCAGGCCATGAGCGGCCACCTCGGCAAGGATGCGGGGATTGCCGTTGGCCTTGACCGCAAAATGCACCTTGACGGGCTTGCCGTCGGTCAAACGCTTGATTTCGCCCAACGTGCGGCGCAACAGGGCCATATCGTAAAAATAAAACGGCGTGCGCTCATTCTCGAAGCGCCCCACCAGAAGTGCCGTATTCATCATGTCTTCAATCATATCAGAAAGCGTTTATCAATTACACCACAAAGGTAGCACATATTTGACTGAAAAGTTGTGGTTAAATATGAAATAATGTTAAAAAACCAAGACAACATAAACCATTGAGTGCACCAGGCAGCATGCCAGCGCCGCGCGTCCGCGCGCTCAGACTCGCGACACGGGACAATGTTTTAAGACTCAAGACTTGGCTGCGCGCCCGCTTGCCGCTGGGCGTTCCCTGCGGTGTTTTTCATGTTTTTATCTTTATCTGACACCTGTGGATTATTAGAACGTTCAATCAAATTCTTTGCAGAAATCGTCTGCAATACAAAATAATTCTGTAATTTTATCCTCTGTAATCATAGCGAGTAATATTTTGTTAAATTGTTGATTGTCAGCTACAAAAT